>CAZWZL010000061.1:0-8465 GCA_964638515.1 uncultured Phycisphaeraceae bacterium | reverse complement strand
GCAGCGTCGCCACGTCCGGGATCATCCCCATGTACCAGAACAGCAGCGACACCGTGAAATACGTCGAAACCGCGAACACGTCCCACAGCAGCGGCGATCGGAAGTTCGGCCAGATCCAGTTGTAGTTCGGAATCGGGAACACCATCCACACAAACCACACGCGCCCGACGTGGATGCCCGGGAACATGCCGGCGCAGATAACCGCGAAGATCGTCATCGCCTCCGCCGAGCGATTGATCGAAGTCCGCCAATTCTGCTTGAAGATGCACAGGATCGCGGAGATCAGCGTCCCGGCGTGGCCGATGCCCACCCAGAAGACGAAGTTCGTGATGTCGAAGCCCCAACCCACCGGATTCGTCAGGCCCCACACCCCAACGCCCGTGATGATCAGGTACACGACCATCGCCGTGCACACCGTCGCCCCCAGCCCGGCCAGCAGGAACAGCGGCGTCCAGACCTTCGGCTGAGGATTCTCCGTCCAGCCGCAGATCGTGTCCGTCACGCTCTTGAACGTGTGCCCGCCGAGGATCAGCGGCGCCTGCACCGACGGATCCTCCACCAGCGATCCGTCTCCGGTCTTCGGGTCCAACGTCTGCGCGCCCGTCAGCCCCCCGGCCAGCCGCTCCGCGCTCACTCGATCAGGATGCAGTGCGCTCACGACAACACTCCCGAAAGCACCGACGCCAACGCGCCGCGCCTGGACGCGTCCGCAGGGCTCGACGCCAACACCGGCAGGCTCACCCGCCTCGTTCCCTCGGCATGGCCCTCGCCATGACCGCCCTCCTCTCCATGCCCGCCCCCGTGATCCCCCCCATGCTCACCGTGATGCAGCGCGGGCGGGTCCTCGATCGGCTTGCGGATCCGAGGATTCGGATTCCGAAGCCGGACCATGTGCGTCGTTCGAGGCGTCGTGTTCAGGAAACCCAGCAACGCGTACGTCCGACCATGCGCCCGCAACGCGCTCGCGCCCGACGTCGGATCGCTCAGATCGCCGAACACAATCGACTCCGTGGGGCACGCCTGCTGGCACGCCACCTCGAAGAACCCGTCCGGGATCCCCTTCAGATCCTGCACCTTCGTCTCCACCCGCGCCCGATTGATCCGCTGCAGGCAGTACGTGCACTTCTCCATCACGCCGCGGCTGCGAACCGTCACGTGCGGATTCCGCTGCAACGTCTCCACCTCGCTGATCTCCGCACGCAATCGCGGCGGAACAAACGCCTCATTCCTGGGCATCCACCCCTCGGGCAATGCCTTGCCCATCTGCCCGAACCCACCCTTGAAGTCCTTCGTCGCGTAATCGAACCAGTTGAACCGGCGCACCTTGTACGGGCAGTTGTTGGCGCAGTACCGGGTGCCGATGCACCGGTTGTACGCCATGTCGTTCGTCCCCTCCGGGCCGTGAATCGTCGCGTTCACCGGGCACACCGTCTCGCACGGCGCATTCTCACAGTGCATGCAGTTCACGGGCTGCACCGCCATCTCCGGATCGCCCTCGCTCCCCGCGAAATACCGATCCACACGGATCCAGTGCATCTCGCGGCCCTTCCAGACCTCAGCCTTCCCGATCACCGGGATGTTGTTCTCCGACTGGCACGCCGTCACGCACGCGCCGCAGCCCGTGCACGTCGTGAGATCGATCGACATCCCCCACTGCTGCCGACCCGTCGGGTACACCTGCTGCTGCCGCGCATTCGCGCCCGCGCGGGGCGCCTCCAGCCGGAACGCGTGCCGCTGCCGCTCCAGGAACACATCTCGGTTCACCGGCGTGTGCGACATCTCGCCCAGCTGCTCGCCGAGCGCCAACGCCCGCTGATTCCCGTACGCGTCCTTGGCCCCGAACACCGTGTCGCCGTGCTTCTTCCACGCCGCGAGATCGATCTCCCGGATGAGCGCCCGACCCTCCATCGAATGATGGTCCTGCGTGCACGCCACGATCCCCGCGTACGCGCGATCCACCGCGTCGCCGCTCGCCTTCCGCACGCTCACGCCGGACAAGGCCGTCCGCATCCCCGCCGACTCGCGGATCGCGCACACGTTGAAGCCCGTGCCCACGCACAAGCGGCCGCCCGTCGCGCGGCCCTGGCCGATCTCGAGCGCCACCGTGTCGTCCGAGAGCCCCGGCACGATCCAGGCCACCATCCGCGCCGTGCGACCGTTCACGGTCACCTCAACTGTGTCCGTGTTCGAAACGCCCAGACGCGCCGCCGTCGCCGGGCTCAGCATCGCGGGATTGTCCCACGTCACCTTCGTGATCGGATGCGGCAACTCCTGCAGCCAACCGTTGTTCGCAAACCGCCCGTCCCACAGCGTCGCGTTCGGGAGGAACATCGCCTCCACATCCCCGCCCTTCGAAACACTCACGCTCCGGGCCGCGCTCGCAACGCCGCCGCTCTTCACCTTCGGTGTCGCGGCCTTGGGCGCCGAGCCGGCAAGGAAACCGTCGTGCAGTGCGCGGCGCCACGCCTTCTCGAACGCCTCGCCGCTCAACCCCGTCATCTCGCGCCACGTGCGCCGGACCATCCCGTAGCCGTCGCGCTCCTCATCGCCCACCACCACGCCGAGGAACTCAAGCTCGGTCTTGCCCCCGAAGATCGGCGCGATCATCGGCTGCACCGCGCTCACCGTGCCGTCCCACGCCGCGACATCGCCCCAGGACTCGAGGTAGTGCGCGCGATTGACGTGCCACGTCGACGCCACCGCCGTCTCGTCCAGATTCACGCCCAGGTGAATCGTCGTCGGCGCCTTCGTGTACTTCGACGCAAACTCAAGATCCGCCGGCGCGTCGAACACCGGGTTGCAGCCGACCACCACCAGCGTGTCCACCGCGCCTCGCGCGATCGACTCGCTGAGCCCGCGGATCGAGTCGAGCGACGATGCGCCCCCGTCCTCGCCGCAAGTCCGATAGGAAACGACCTGGCCCAACGCCCCGAGCGCCTCGTTCGCGGCGCACGCCAACGCATGCACACCCGCCGGCATCGACTCGCCCACCAGCACCGCGCACGCGCCCTTCGCCGCAACGAGATCATCAGCCGCCGCGTCCACCCAGGACTCGTGGCCATGCGCGTCCGCCCCGGTCACCGCGCCCGCCGCGTCCGATCGGCCCGACTTCTCGAGCACGGCCCTCAGCACCGCGAGCGCCACCCCCACCGAATCGCTCGGCTTCGCCCGCAGCCGATGATCCGCCGCGCCGCCCGTGATCGTCATCATCGACTCAACCACGTACAGCCGGTTCATCTCCGAGTCCGCGGCCTTGCCCTTCCACACCCGACGACCAGCCGAAAACCCTCGTGCCTCCGACAGCGCGCCCGGCTCGCCGAGGAAGTCACGCCCGAGCGACACCACGACCTTCGCCTTCTCCAGCGCGAACATCGGGCGCATCGCCTCGCCGAACGCGGCCCGAGTCCCCTCAAGGCTCGCCGCGTCATCGATCGTCTCGTACGGCAGCCACGCCGCCTTGGGCCAACGAGCCCGGATCCGCCCCCGCACCCAATCACGCGACGGACTCGTCGTCTTCTCGACCAGGAACGCGAGACCCTCCCCCTGCTTGGCGTCAAACTTCGCGAAGTGAGCGCGGGCAAAGGTCTCAAACGCTTCCCAATCGCTCACCTCGGCGCCATGACGAACCGACGTCGATCGATCCGGGTCGTACAGGCTCAGCACCGAGGCCTGCGCCATCGCGTCCGATCGGCCCCGATTGAGCGGGTGCAGCGGGTTGCCCTCAACCTTCGTGGGCCGACCCTCGTGCGTCTTGGCCAGCAAGCCCTGCGCGCCCCCGCCCGGCATCGGCATCGCGGTGGCATAGAACAGTGGATTCCCGGGAATCACGTGCTCCGGATCGCGGTTGTACGTCAGGATCTTGTGATCGGGCCGACGGCACGCCGGCAGCGCCACCGCGCCCGCGAGCGCCAACCCCGCGCCCATCAGCTTCATGAAGTCGCGCCGAGACTCCTCAGACAACTCGCTCGCAAACGCGGGAAACTCACGATGCAGACGCTCACGAAACTCGGGCGTGTACGACAGCTCGTCCAGCGACCGCCAATACGCACGCCCCGTCGCCGCGCTCGTGTCCGCTTCCGGACGAGGCTTCTCCACCGGCAGGCCGGCCTTCTTCGACGTGGGGCATTGATCGTGTCCGCTCATGGTCTGTCCCGTTCGCTCGCGTAATCCGTCACCCATCCGCTCTCGCCACGCCGCTGCGCCGCGGCCCGTCTCGACGCTCGCCCCGTTTAGTAGTGGCACGCCCCGCAATGCTGCGGCGGCTGCAACCCCTTCTGCTCCACAAGCGCCGCGCCAACCCGCGTTTGCTCAGGGCTCGACAGCTGCTCCTGCACCGCCCGAAGATCCGTCAGCGCGATCTCGGACGGGTCCACCACCTGGCCCTCGGGATTCCTGTGGCAGTCGAGGCAGAAACCCATCCCCATCCCTTTGGCCTGGTAGACCACGGGCATCGTGTCGATCCGGGCGTGGCACGAGAAGCAGGACACGCCCGCCTTCAAGTGCGCCATGTGCGGGAACTGCACGTAGTCCGGAGCCTTGTGCACCCGGCGCCACTCCACCGGCTTCTCCGACGCGTACGCCATCCGGACCTTGGCCAGGTCCACGCTCGACCAGTGCGCCGACGGGCTCGACCCGTCCGCGCTCTGCGCCTTCTTCAGATAGCCGCTCTTGGAATCAACCGACGTGTGGCAGTTCATGCACGTCTGCATGGCCGGCACGTTCGCGTGGTACGACTCCTCCACGTGCGTATGGCAATACCGGCAATCGATGCCCAACTGCCCCGCGTGGATCTGGTGCGAGTAATTCACCGGCTGCTGCGGCATGTACCCGCCACGCCAGAAATCCGGCGTCACGTAGTACCACGCCCCCGCAACCACCAACACGAACGCAAACCCAGCCGACAGCGCGAACGCCGTGGGAATCTGGTTCGTCCATTTCGGGAAGAGCGTCGACACGTCGAGTCGTCCTTTCCTCCGCCTGGCGCGTCAGCCACGACCACTCAGTCGTGCTGCCAAACTGCAATGATTGCGATGCCGCGAGAATCCGTCAACGTCTCGGCCCGGGCCCTTGATCGATCTCGGGCTGAAAAGGGTCACTTTTCTGGACTTCAATATCCACTACTCCCGACGCCCGGGCGCAACGAGGGCGGCATGGTACTGTTCGACCGAACACTGTCCAATCGCACAGAAATCCAGGGTTATCACCCCTTCACCGAACATTGGCCGATCATGCCGAGGCACACGCCATGACTGACTTCCCGAAGCAGAGTGTTTTTTCAGCGGCGTTGGTTTACGGATTCGGGGGGGCCGTGGCCATGTGGACGGGGGGGTTCGTGCTGCGGCTGCCGGGGGTGCAGGCGAGCCCGATGGTGATCGTGGGCGTGTTCGCGCTGATCCAGCTCGTGATCGGAGCGAGGGTGGGGCGCGGCGCCGCGGTCTGCGGGCTCATCACGGCGTTGCTGAATCTGCTGCTGGTCGGCTCGATGCTGTCGGACCCGGCGACGCGGAACGCGTTGCGCGCGGAGTGGTGGGTGCTCGTGCTGGCGTGGCTCGTCGGATCGCCATTGGTGGCGATGGCGGGCGCGGCGCTCGGGCGCGCGATGTTCAAGCGCGACGCGCGCGCGGGCCAGGGGAGTTGGTTGGCGCGGTTCGCCGCGGTGAACGCGGCGGCGGCGTTCATCCTGCTCGTGCTGGGCGGGCTGGTGACGAGCCTGAACGCGGGGCTGGCGGTTCCCGATTGGCCCAATTCGTTCGGCTACAACATGATCCTGCTGCCGCTCGCGCACATGGAGGGGGGCGTGTACTTCGAGCACTACCACCGGCTGTTCGGCGTGCTGGTGGGGATCACGACGATCGTGCTGATGGTGTGGACGCTGGCGAAAGACCCGCGAAAAACGGCCAAATTGCTGGCTCTGGCGGCGTTCGTGCTGGTGGCGGGGCAGGGGGTTCTCGGCGGGCTTCGCGTGACGGGCCGGCCGACGCTCTCGCAGACGGACGTTGAGCCGAGCCTGGCGCTTGCGTTCGTGCACGGCGTGACGGGGCAGCTGTTCGTCGCGCTGCTGGCGTTGATCGCGTGCGTGCTGAGCGCGCGGTGGACGTCGGATGAGCCGGCGCGCGCCTCGGCGCGCCCGGGCTCGCCGAGGCTGATCAGCGCGGTGTTCCTCGGCTTTCTCATCGTGCAGTTGTTGCTCGGCTCCGCGACGCGCCACTTCAACGCGGGGCCGGGGTTCCTGCACACGGCGCTCACGCACGCGGTGAACTCGGTGCTGGTGCTCGCGGTGGGCGTGGGCGCGGGGATCCGCGCGGCGGGCGCGTTCCGCGAGCGCGGGCCGTTGATGATTCTCGGCAAGGCAACGATGCACACGCTCGGCTTGCAGATGCTGCTGGGCGCGGCAGCGCTGTGGGCGGTGCTGGCGCATCGAAAGGCGGAGACGCCGCCGCTGGTGGAGGTGGCGGTGACGACGGGGCACCAGGCCCTGGGGGCGGCGCTGTTGGCGATGGCGGCGATGCTGGCGGCGTGGTCCCGGAGATTGGTGCTGCGGGCGGGGAAATAACGCGATTTCGGCCCGGCGGGGGTACGATGATGGTGTGATGGCCGGCCGGATCCAAGATGTTCGCCGCGGGGCTGCGGTTGCGGGGCGTGTGCGCCGAGTTATGGCGATACGGCGTCATGTCGCGGTTGGCGCCGCCGGATTGTGGATGTGCGCGGCTGGTGCGCACGCGCAGTGGGTGCCGGGGTCTCGGGCGCGGGTCGGGATGATCCCGGAGGATCGGTTCAGGCTGGTCGAGCCGGGGATCGGGGACGTCGGCCCGCTCTCGACGAGTTTGCGCCAGGTGGACATGCGGCTTGACCTTCGGCGCGAGGTTGGATGGGAGAAGGTGTACGAGGCGCCGGACGGGAAGTTGTGGCGGTTCAGCGGCGGTCTTGGCGCAAGGTTCACGCGATCGCAGTACCGGTTCAATCAGCGCGGCGCGGTGATCACGGAGATTCCTGCGGGGACGGTGTTCACGATCGGGGCTTCGGCGCCGAGCGCGGAGGCGATGCGTCGGGAGGGCGTGGTGATCGGGGGTCCGGCGCCGACGCGGATCGACACGCGGGCGGATGCGCGGATGACGGCGGAGAGCGCGACGGCGGTCACGACGACGGGATGGGTGGATGTGCGCGGCGAGGCGCCGGTGGAGATTCGGGACGCGCGAGCGCGGGGCTCGGGGATGACGATCGCCGAGGATGATGGGTATCGGAGGCGGCGGGTGGCGGAGCTGATCGCGAGAGCGCTCTAGATCGGCGCGCGGTGGTTCGCGCGAGGACGGCGGGCGTTTTCACGAGCCATTTGCAGCAGAATCGAGCAGACAGTCACGAGGCACGGACTGTTCACGCACGACGCGTCGGCGGCGCGCGGCGAGCAGCGCGCACAGGCCCAACGCGAGCCCCGAACCCGGCGCGGGGACGGCGGAGGCAATGCGGAGTCCGGAATTGGCTCCTGCCGGGGAGGTCGTGAGTTGTGTGTCGATCTGGTCGAGGAAGGCGTAGTTCGCGCCGAAGCCGGTCGAAGAGCCGCGGATGACGCGGAGTCCGCCGCCCGGCGTGTTGTTGGAGCCGCTCGAGGTCCACTCGCGCGCACCGCCGGAAGTGTCGAGAAGACCCCACGGCGCCGAGACGTCGGGGTAGGAGCCGACGTCGGGGCGGAAGCCGGGCTGCGTGATTGGCGCGGAGGTTTGCGCGCCGGGCTCGCCGGGGAGGCCGCCCTGCAGGGGCGTGTCCTGCCCGCCGGGGTGGCGCCAGTAGCCTTCCATGCCGAGGCCGTGCTTGTGGGGGTCGAAGTACGCAGCCTTGACCCACTCATCGTCGCTGGGAATCCAATAGAGCGCGTCGGGGTGACGCACGAGCTGGTCGTTGGCCGTGCCGTCGGGGTTGAAGGTGAAGGTGGCGGTGTCGTAGGCGCCGTTGGCGAAAGCGTTTTGCGTCAGCGCCTTGCCGTTGTGGAGCCAGTTGCAGTATCGCGCCGCGTATCGCCAGCCCATCTCGATCGGCACGTTGTTGAAGACGGGGTCCATCGAGTAGGAGGGCACGCCGCCGGGCCCAAAGCCGCGGAAGATGATGGCACCGCTCGTGAACGCGGTGTTTCCAAAGTCTGCGCCCACGTAAGGCGCGTAGGCCTGCACGAACGCGAACCATTGGGAGCCGGTGACCTCGGTGCGGGCCATGCGGTACTCGTAGTTCACGGCGCCGACGACGAGGGTCGGGCGGTGCGGGACTTCGCCGGGGAGCGTGGCACGGTTGCCGGGGGCGCCGATGGTGACGAAGTCGAAGCCGTGGGAGGGCGGCAGAACGCCGGCGGTGGCGTGGGAGGCGAGGGCGAGCGAGGCGAGCGCGAGAGGGGCGACGCGTCGGCGGCGCGCGGCGAGCAGCGCGCACAGGCCCAACGCGAGCCCGGAACCCGGCCCTGGAATGGCTGACGCGATGCG
>CAZWZL010000060.1:0-8851 GCA_964638515.1 uncultured Phycisphaeraceae bacterium | reverse complement strand
GAGCCCGATCCAGTGCTCGCCGATCGGGTTCTTCGGGTTGTCCGCGGCGAAGAACTCTCCCGTGCGCGGATTGGTCCATGTCGGGTTGATCAGCTTGCTGTTCGTTCGCACCGTAAAGCTGCCCAGCGGCGTGGAGTCGTTCTCACCCAATCCCACCCGAAACGACATGAGGTACACGCGCTGCGAGCCCGCGCTCGACCCATCGGGGACGTCGGCGTACAGGTCCAGGCGGTACGCGCTCTTCACCACCACCGCGTGGAACGGTCCCTTGACCAGCTTCAGCTTCTGGCCGACGCGCAGCCGACCCGGGTCCGAAATCCGGTTCACACGCTGAATCAACCGCCAGTCCGTCATCGTCTTTCGATTCGCCGCGATACGCACCAGCGAATCACCGGAGGTCACGCTGTACGTCTCCGTCATCGGATCCCCGGCGGCGGCCGTGGCGGAGAACAGCAATCGCTCCGACAACGACGCCGCGCGCGCCCGAAGCGCGCTCAATTCCGCCTCGCTCGCCCCGGCCGCGCTCACCGCTCGGCTCAGCACCAGCCTCGCATCCACCGGCCGGTTCTCCGCGATCAACCGATCAACCTCATCCATCGCCGCCGCGACGATCGGCGAACCCGTCACCGGTTCCTGAGGCGGCGCGCCGCCCGCGCCCGTCGTATCCGCCGTCCCCGCGTCTTGGCTCGTCGTGACCGTCAATGGCCTCGTCGGCTCGCTCGCGGGAGTGGCCGCCACGCCTGCGCCCGATGTGGCGGGCGTCGCGGGCTTCGTGCCCATCTCGATCACGCTCAACGGGCTCGCGGGCGGAACGGCCGACGCGACGGCCGAAGGAGCCGCTTCCTCCGAGCGCTTGATCGGTCGCGGAGCGCCGCCGCTGTTCGGCGTCGCCTGCTTGTTCGCGTTCGGCAGCGCCGTGAACGTCGCCACGAGCGGATCGCTCGTCCCGGACGCCGAACGCTCAAGAGCGCCCGTCTCCCGTGCCAGAGCTTCGTTGGCGGTGGCCGCTTCGCCCGACGGACCATCGCGCAGCGCCCACCACGTGCCGAGCACGCCCGCCGACGCGACGAAGAGCGCCACCGGCGCAATCAGCCGCTTCAGCCGTCGCCGGCCCGATCCTCCAGAAAACCCTCCAATGTTCCGACCCATCTCGGTCGTCCGAGCCATCTGCGACGGTAGCGCCATGATCGCCTCGCTCCGGGAAGCCGAGCGCGCCACGGCACACCCGCCCGCGCACCAGACCCTCCCCGCTCCAACCCGATTGTTACATGCTTGATCGGTTCGAGCAGCCCGCCCGGATCAAACGCCGCTCCGTCACCACCGCATCCACCCGCATGTCGTGCCCGAGGGTGGGCACCTGCTCAATCACCTGGAACTCAAACCCCACCCCGCACGTCGTCGTGAGACCGCCCCGACGAAGCAACGGATCCGACAGGAATCGGTCGTAAAACCCCCCTCCACGCCCCAGCCGTCGACCCGCCGCGTCAAACGCCAGCCCAGGCACCAGCACCAGATCAATCTCGTCCGAGCACACAGGCCGCCCCCCGCTCGGCTGCTTCAACCCCCGACGCTCCTCCACGAACTGATCGTCAAGGCTGCGAATCTCCACCGCCATCATGTGGCCCGCGCGCCAATCCACCCGAGGCACGCACACCGTTTTGCCCTCCTGGAACGCCCGGAGCGCAAGGCCCGTAATGTCCACCTCCCCCGGAATCGGCAGGTACACCATCACCACCCCGGCGCGATTGAAAAACGCCTCGCTCGAAACGCGTGCGCACACCAGCGACGACCAGCGCTTGCCGTCCTCGGGATAGACCTCCCGCAGCCGACGACGCATGTCGTCGCGAATCGCTTCCTTGTTGTCCGGGGGGACGGTCATGACAGACAATTCGTGCGCCTGTATATCGGGGATGCCAACCCCGCTCCGGAACTTTTTGGAAAATCATCCCTCATCATTCACGTTGCGTCCTGCCCCCGTCCCCCGCCCGTCCACACCCACCCCATTCTTCGCCCCATGAACCCGCTTTTCCACGTCATCCTGCACGAGCCTGAAATCCCCAACAACACGGGGAATATCGGGCGGTCGTGCATGGCCCTGGGTTGCTCGCTCCACCTCATCCATCCGCTCGGCTTCGACACCTCCGAGCACGCGCTTCGACGCGCCGGGCTCGATTACTGGCCCCGCCTGGCGCCCGCCGAGCACGAATCATGGGACGCCGCGGCGTCCAGCCTCGATCTCCCCCCTCTGGGCAGCAGGCCGCTCTGGCTGTTCTCCACCCGCGCGCACGTACCCATCTGGCGCGCCGATCTGCGTCCGGGCGACGCCATCGTGTTCGGAAAGGAAACCGCCGGGCTCCCCCAGCGCCTGCTCGACGCGCATCCCGAACGGCTCATCCTCCTGCCCATGCGCGCCGAGGAGCGCTCGCTGAACCTCGCCACCGCCGTGTGCGCCGCGCTCTGTGAAGGCGTCCGACAGTGTGTGGCCCGAGGCGACATCGCGCTCGATCAGCGCGGGAGAATCACAGAACCACCCCGCTGAATCACGCCCCGCGCCGCCCATCACGCCGACAGCGAAGCCGCGGCTTGCGCGATCAGCGCGCCAAGATCGGCGTGAAACGCCTCTGATTCAGCCACCGCCACGCTCACCCACCGCCGAGTTCGCTCTCCCTCCTCCTGCCAGCGTTCCAGAACGCGCTCGACGCGCATCACGAACACCCGGACCGAGTGCAGCCGCCCCGCACGCTCGTAGACGAATGTGCCCACCTCCTCCCCGACGGTGCCGATGACGCCCGCCTCTTCCAGCGCCTCGATGCGCGCGGTCTCCTCAGCGCTCCGACCTGGATCGATGAACCCCTTCGGCGTCGACCAGCGCCCCGACGAGGTCGAAACGAACAGCACCTCGATGGCCCCGCCCTCGAGCACGCGATACGGGATCGCGCACGCCTGTTTGGCCTCGCCCTCTGCCATGCCCCATCTATCGGCCCGATCGATCGCGAGCGTCCGCCAATCCTCGATCGATCAGGCGTGCCCCGGCAGGGGAAACGCCTCGCACAACGCCTCAACCTCGCTCCTCACGCGCCCAAGTTCCGCCTCATCGCCCCTAGCCGCCAACGCCCGGTCGATCAGCCCGCCGACGCGCCGCATCTCGCCCTCACCGAACCCCCGAGTCGTCACAGCCGGAGACCCCAGGCGCAGCCCCGACGTCGTCTTGGGCGGACGCGTGTCGTTGGGGATCGCGTTCTTGTTGCAGATGATCCCGGCCGCCTCAAGCCAGCGCTCCGCATCCGCGCCCGTCAGATCCTCCGAGCGCTTCCGGAGGTCCACCAGCATCAAGTGATTGTCCGTGCCCCCCGTCGTGATCCGAAAGCCCCGTTCCACCAGGTCTCCCGCCAGCGCGCGCGCGTTTCGAACAACCGCCGATGCGTACGCCTTGAACTCAGGACGCAGCGCCTCACCGAACGCCACCGCCTTCGACGCCACGATGTGCATCAACGGGCCGCCCTGCACCCCCGGGAACAGCGCCTTGTCGATCTTCTTGGCCAGCTCCTCGTCGTTCGTCAAGATGAGCCCGCCTCTCGGGCCGCGCAGCGTCTTGTGCGTCGTGGTCGTCGCCACGTGCGCATGCGGAAACGGGCTCGGGTGCGCGCCGCCCGCGATCAGGCCCGCGATGTGCGAAATGTCCGCCACCAGCAAGGCCCCGACCTCGTCGGCGATGGCCCGGAATCGCGCAAAGTCGATGACGCGCGGGTACGCCGAATAGCCGCAGAGGATCACCTTCGGCCGGTGTTCCTTGGCCACGGACAGAGCCGCGTCGTAGTCAATCCGTTCGAACTCCGGGTGCGAGGGCGACCCATGCAGAGGGTAGAACACCGGGTTGTAGAACACGCCGGAGAAGTTGATCTTCATCCCGTGCGAGAGGTGGCCGCCGTCCTTCAGCACCAGCGACGAGAACGTGTCCCCGGGGCTCATGAGCGCCATGAACGCGCCCATGTTCGCCTGCGCGCCCGAGTGCGGCTGCACATTGGCAAACCGCGCGCAGAACAGCCGACACGCGCGCTCGCGCGCCAGATTCTCGATCTCGTCATGGTGGACACACCCGCCGTAATACCGCGCTCCCGGATACCCCTCCGCGTACTTGTTCGTCAGGCACGTCCCCATCGCGTGCATCACCGCGCTCGATACGTGGTTCTCCGACGCGATCAGCTCGATCGTCCTCGACTGTCGCGAGCTCTCGCGCTGGAGAATCGCCGCGGCCTCCGGGTCGCTCGCCCGAAGCAGCTCCAACACCTTCCCGCTGATCGTGTCCCCTGATGCCGTCATGAGCCGCTCCTCCGCGTGATCTGAAACCCCGGCCGCCTCAACAGCCGCCATCGTATCAGCCGCTCGGGCGATTCCGTCGGCCCGCCGGGGCGACGCTTCGTGGTCCGATGGCACCTCCCAAAAAAGCGAACAGCCTCAACGCCGGGGTTGAGGCCGCTTGCGCTCCAGCGCGACTCGGTGTTCCCGACAACACCGGCATGCGCTGCAAAGCGACACGCGTCGCGGGACGTGGTGCGTCCCATCGCTATGTCGCGCCCCACTCTGCCGCGCTCGAAAGCACCGACTCGCGGCCAGTCCGGAAGGGCGGTTCAGATCGCGCCCTAAGACGCGGCTCTTCAATCGGACGCCGTCCTCGCTCGCTTCAGCGACGGCGCGCAATCGCGTCGCATTCCACAGTTCCGTGCGGGCTCGCCGGGGGTTTCCCTCGCGGAGCGAAGATCCGAGCAGCGAGTCGCGAGAAGAACCGTCAGTGCGCGACGGAAATCACGACAAGCCCTTCAGCACCCTCTTTCAGGCTCGGGATGTGAGAGAGATCGATCATCAGCGCTTTGCCCCGGGCGTGATCGCTGTTGAGCACCACCGTGTTGGGGGGCACGAACCGGATTCCGCGCTCCGCTTCTTCGTGCCCGAGCACAAACCCGTCAACCCTCCAGCGCGCCGCGAGCGCCTTGAGATGCGCCTCCCCGTGCCCGCGTCCCCACACCATCAAGTGCGCTGAGCCGCGCCGTGGCGCGTAGTCCGATGCTTCAAGCGCGCGCTCCAGCACCGTCAAATCGAAGCGGTCCATGAGCGCTTCCTCCGGAAGGCTGTGCGCGCACAGCAGCCTTTTCCCGCTGCCTTCAGCGATCAGCGCCAACGGCATCGAACGAACGAACTCCTCCACCGCGCTTCGCACCCCGACCGCGTCCGCCCCGAACACGTACTCGATCCCCTCGTTGAACGCCTCCACCATCCGAACACCGTCCTTCACCACGCCCAGGCCAGCAATCTGGGACAACTCATGGTTCGCCAGCAACGCGTGCACCCGCTCCGGAAACGTGCTCTTCATGGCCGCGACGCGCGCGAGCGCGCGAAACGAAAAATCCATCCCGCCCATCAACGATCCACCGTGAATCACCTCGTGCAGCGTGACGTGCGTGTCGGACCGACCCTCCAGGTCCGCCAACGCCATCACCCCCGCGAGATTCACCGGGTTGTCATGCAGATCCCCCGTGGCCAACAACGTCCCCGGCCCGGTGATGTGATCGACGGACCCGCTTCGGCACCCAGCGCTCCGGTTCGCTTCGGCTCCCGAGCGCAGCGCCGCCTCCACCGCCGTCGCCGAGCGCGTGTCCAGGTCCCGCGCCGCGGCGGGCAGGCCCTCTGTCACGCCGAATCGCCCCGCATCAGCTCGTCAATGTCGATGTCGTCGCTCTCATGCGCCGGCGGCTCGGCCGTCAGCGGGCCCGTCTCGTCCTCCGCCCCGGGCAGCGGCTCGCCCCGCTTTCGCGCGGCCCGCAGGCGTCGCTCCGCCGCGAGCTTCGCGTGAATCAATCCGAGCCGATCCGCCACCCAGCGCATCGACTCGGGCCGTCGATCCGCGTCAACCTCCACCGACTGCATCACCAGCTCCGCAAGCATGTCCGGGAGCATCGGCGACAGTTGCTTGATCGGCTTGGGACGCTCAATCAACGAATCGTCCAGGGCATTCACGAGCGAATCGCCCTTGGGAATCGCCGTCGGGATGTTCTTGTGCGTCAGCACCCAGTACATCGTCGCCCCGAGGTTGTAGATGTCGGTCCGAGGCGTGATCGGCCGCAGATGCACCTGCTCCGGCGCAATGTAATCCGGCGTGCCCTGGATGCGCTCCTTCACCGTGCCGATGGGGCAGGACTGACCCAGATCGATCACCTTCACCGACCCGTCCTCGCACACCACGACGTTGTTCGGCTTCATGTCCGCGTGCACCCACCCCCGCTCGTGCATGTGCGCAAGAGCCTGCGCCGTCTGATGGAAGATCTCCACCGCCCGCTCCAGCGTCTTGGGCGGATGACGCTCCACCGAAACGCCGTCGATGTACTCCATCACCAGAAACAGCTCTTTGACGTTGAGCAGCGCGCGATTCTTGATGCACTTCTCCACGCGCCTGATGCCCGGATGCGACAGCTTCGAGGAAACGTCCGCCTCCGTCTCCGCCTGGTCCAGAAACCGCTGATCCTTCGACGTGTTCTTCACCAAGTGCTTCAGCGCCCAGATCTGCTTGGTCTTGGGGTCCTGCACCAGATAGATCACCGACGCGGCGCCACGCCCCACTTCCGCGAGAACGCTGAAGCCTGCCAGCCGGGATCCGGGTTTGACCACGCTCGTTTCCTGCATCACGTACGACCAACCGCCTCACGAAGCCTGGACCGCGCCCTCAGGCTCTACGCACCGATTCCTTCCGCGGTGCCGCGCCGTCCATACGTCCCCTCCAATAGGACGGGCATGACCGGTCGCCGACAGGCGGTTCCAACCAACGGGCTCGCAGTATGACCCCGGACGCCCCGGCCTTCAACGCGCCTCGGGCGAACCGCCCGGACGCAGGGCACTCAGACGCTCCCGTAACGCCGCTTCCGGGAAGAGGCGGCCAGGGCTCGTCGTGCCCGCGATCGACCGATGCAGGATCACCCGATCTTCGGGAATCCCGAAATCTCGGCACAACGCCGACACGAGGTCCGCAAGCCGCGACATCTGGGCCGGCGTGAAGGGCCGACGATCACCGTCGCCGATCAGGCAGATCCCGATCGAGCGCGTGTTGTACCACTCCCCGTCCGCCCCGGCCGCGTGCGCGCCATACCCCTGATCCAGCCACCGGTGGCCCACAAACAACTCACCATCACCCGAGCCGTTCCCGTTGCCGATCACGAAATGGTGCCCAAGCCCCTTGAGCCCCAGCGCCTCGTGCTGGGCCGCCAACGTCTGGGCCGAGCCGTGCGCCGCGCCGGAATGATGGATGACGACGTACTGCCACCGGTCGCGCTCGAGCGGAGCCCGAGTGCGGAAGATCGACTCGATCGAGCCGACCTGAGAGGTTCGAGTGGCCGCGGCAAGCGCCACGCCATCCATCCGTGGGGCGCGACCGCCATCCAGAGCCGCCATGATTCCCCCGGCGGCCGTCATCGACGCCACCAGCGAGAGCCACACCACCTGGGGCCTTCGAAGCCGCTGAAGTCCAGCCACCAGTCCACCGGTTCGTCGAGTTCGTCGTGCCACGCGAATCACGTCCTCCCAAGAATACTCCGGGACGCGCTCACATCGGCGAATCGGTCCCATCGTCTTTTGAAAAAACGACAATTCAACTCAAGTCCGTGCGGACTGCGCCGCGCGACCCAGAATCTGACCGTTTCACGCCTGAAATCAGCCCTTCGGCGTCAAACGCGCCCGCAGATTCGGACGACGCCGCCCAAACTCATCCTCAATCGTCTGAGGCGCTTGCTGGTTCCGGACCGCGTTGAATCGGTCGAACGGAGAGCGGTCCTCGCCAGGCTTAAACAGCGGCTTGCTACAACCGGCTGCGCCGAATCCGACCACAACCACCATCCCTATGACCCACGTTCGACGCACCTTCAGACGCATGGCCTCACTGTAGCGAGATGAACCGCCCCGGCGTGAGGCACGTCGGGGCGGTCAGGAGGAGAGAGTGTGCGTGATTTGTTCGGGATGCGTTTGCATCCGATGTTTGCGCGAAATGACGAAGAGTTATTCGCATCCGACCCGCCCGCGGTTCAAGGGCCGCCCACGATCGACTCGTTTCGATGCACCTGCCCGCCGATCGGATCGCGGAGTTCGGCGCGAAGCACGAGGGTGCCCCGGAGTTCGGCCGCGTCGCGCGCGATCTCCAGCCGGACGTAGTAGTGCGTGCCGAGCGGAGATGAGCGGTACGCGTCGCGCAGCTGCTCCGGCGTGAGTTCGACGACGCCGAGCCTTCGGCCCGCGGTGTCCGCGGCCTCCGCCCCGAGCTTCTCGGGCAGCAGCAGGGCCTCAACGCGGAGCGTTCCGGCCACCTGCACGAATCGCTGGCGTCCGTCGTACGGCTTCACGTACACGTCGATCGCGTTCGGCGTTTCGCCCGATTCGGGCCGAACGAAACCGGAGTAGCGCCCGATGGAAAGGCCCGCGCAGCGCGGGAGGGCTTCGAGGGCTCGGCCTTCGTCGGTGGACTCCCGGGCGCGCGCGAATTCGACGAGCTTGGATTCGGCTTCGACGGCCCGGGCGCTCGCGGCCTCGAGTTCGTTCTCGAGCGTGGCGACACGCCGCCGCAGGTCGTCGTTCTCGTTTTCGAACGACTTTCGCGAGGAGCAGGCCGAGAGGGTCAGTGTTCCCAGAACCGCCACAAGCACCGTCGATGTGCGCATGGAGAGCGTCATACCGGAAGGGTACGCGCGGAAGTGGGGGTCGGCGCGAGAGACGCCGGCGCTCAGTCGGCCTGGTCGATGTGTGGCGCGCGGGGGATGTTGGGCATCGAGGTCAGGACCTTGTCGATGAGTCCGTACTCGAGCATTTCCTTGTCGTC
>CAZWZL010000059.1:3204-9815 GCA_964638515.1 uncultured Phycisphaeraceae bacterium | reverse complement strand
GTTCGGTGCGGGCGATGCGGTACTCGTAGTTGACGGCGCCGAGGTTGGGGAAGCCTGCGAAGGAGGCGCCGAAGACGCGTTCGGATTCGAGCGCGGCGCGATTGCCGGCATGGGTGATGGTGACGAAGTCGTGGCCGTAGGAGGGTGGCGCGGGGCGGGCGGAGGCGGGGGAGACGAGGGCGAGGACGAGACTGAGCGCGGGCGCGCTTAAAGCGAGACGACGAAGGCTCGCGTTGCTTCGCTGACGATTCGGCTCTCTCTCGCACGCACGCATGGCGACGATTCCCCGCAAGCAGGCCCGGAAACCACAACTTTCTGTCGAGACCTGTACGGCCTGAGCGTACCGCGCGGTTCCCCCGAAACAAGGTCCGAGATCACATTCCTCGTTTTCGTGGCACATGGCATGAGAGGCCGGACGGCGATCGAGGCAGACGGCGTGTTCGGGCGTGGCCGCGCGGGCGAGCGCGTCTATGCCGCCGGCAGCGGGCAAAGCCAACGCGAAGCCATCCGCGGACCCCGCGTCCGATCCGCTATTCTCTCCGCCCCATGGCCATTCTCGTCAATGCGAACACGCGCGTCCTTTGTCAGGGCATCACGGGCTCGTTCGGGGCCCTGCACACCCGGGGCTGTCTGCATTACGGCACGAAGATGGTGGGGGGGGTGACGCCGGGGAAGGGCGGGTCGAAGGATGAGAACGGGCTGCCGATCTTCGACACGGTGGGCGCGGCCGTGCGGGAGACGGGGGCGGACGCGACGATGATCTTCGTGCCGCCGGCGTTCGCGGCGGACGCGATTCTCGAGGCGGCGGAGGCGCAGGTGCGGGTGATCTGCGCGATCACCGAGGGGATTCCGGTGGCGGACATGGTGAAGGCGAGGGCGATGTTGGACGAGATCAACGCATCGCGCCCGCCGTACCGGCAGAGCGTGCTGATCGGGCCGAACTGTCCGGGGGTGATCACGCCGGGGCCGAAAACGGGGAGCGGCGATTCGGCGAAGGACCCGTACACGAGCGCGGGGTGCAAGATCGGGATCATGCCGGGGTACATCAACACGCACATCTCGCAGGCGAAGCGGGGCAAGTCGGTGGGGATCGTGTCGCGCTCGGGGACGCTGACGTACGAGGCGGTGTGGCAGACATCGCAGTTGGGGCTTGCGCAGTCGACGTGCGTGGGGATCGGGGGTGATCCGGTGCGCGGGGTGAATTTCATTGATTGCCTGCGCTTGTTTCAGGAGGACCCGGAGACGCACGCGATCCTGATGATCGGGGAGATCGGGGGGAGTGATGAAGAGGCCGCGGCTGAGTTTGCGCGGCAGTACGTGACGAAGCCGATGGCCGCGTTCATTGCGGGTCGGACTGCGCCGCCGGGGAGAAGGATGGGGCACGCGGGGGCGATTATCTCGGGTGGCGAGGGGGGCGCGGAGAGCAAGATCGAGGCGTTGAAGAAGGCGGGGATGCAGATCGCCGAGACGCCGGCGCACATGGGTCACGCGATGGCGCGGGCGATGGAAGGGAAGTAGCCGGGGCGGAAGGGGGCCGGCGGCGCGGTAACATGCAGAGGATTGGTGGGCGAGGCGGCGCGCGTCGGCGTGGTTTGCGTCGGCGGCGATGCTTCAGGGCGACGAAGGAGACATCCCATGGCGGCATTGAGCGCGACGCTTTCGCATCCGGGTCTGGCGGCGGGGGTCAAGGAGTTCGTGGGGGGGCGGACGCGGAAGATGCTGATCGATGGAAAGTGGGTGGGGGCGAAGAGCGGGAAGACGTTCACGACGTACGACCCGAGCAACGGGCTTGCGCTTGCGGAGGTGGCGGCGGGGGATGCGGCGGATGTTGATCTTGCGGTGAAGGCGGCGCGGCGGGCGTTTGAGGATGGGGCTTGGGGGAAGATGAGCCCGTCGCAGCGGGGGCGGGCGATCTGGAAGCTGGCTGATTTGATCGAGCAGCACTCGGAGGAGTTTGCGCAGCTGGAGACGCTGGACAACGGGAAGCCGATCAGCGTGTCGCGGGCGGCGGACGTGCCGCTGGTGGTGGATCACTTCCGGTACTACGCGGGTTGGGCGACGAAGGTGGAGGGGGAGACGATTCCGGTGAGTTTTCCGGGGAGCTACTTCGTGCACACGCTGCGCGAGCCGGTGGGCGTGGTGGGGCAGATCATCCCGTGGAATTTCCCGTTGTTGATGGCGGCGTGGAAGCTGGGCGTGGCGCTGGCGTGCGGGAACACGGTGGTGCTGAAGCCGGCGGAGCAGACGCCGCTGAGCGCGCTGCGGCTGGGAGAGTTGATTGAGGAGGCGGGGATCCCGGCGGGTGTGGTGAACATCGTGACGGGGCTGGGCGAGACGGCGGGCGCGGCGTTGGCTGCGCATCCGGGCGTGGACAAGGTGGCGTTCACGGGGTCGACGGAGGTGGGGAAGATCGTGATGCGCGCGGCGGCAGGGAACCTGAAGCGCGTGTCGATGGAGCTGGGGGGCAAGTCGCCGAACATCGTGTTTGCGGATGCGGACCTGGACGCGGCGGCGGACGGGGCGGCGAACGCGATCTACTTCAACCACGGGCAATGCTGCTGCGCGGGATCGAGGCTGTTCATCGAGCACAAGGCGTTTGACCGGGTGGTGTCGAGGCTGATCGAGAGGTCGGAGAAGATTGGCGTGGGGGCGGGGTTGGAGGCGGTGTCGGTGATGGGGCCTCTGGTTTCGGAGGAGCAGCACCAGAAGGTGTCGGGGTTTGTGTATAGCGGGAAGCAGGAAGGGGCGAAGGTGGTCACGGGCGGGGGACGGCCCTCTGGAATGGAGAAGGGTTACTTCGTGCGGCCGACGGTGCTGACGGAGGTGAAGCCGACGATGCGGGTGGTGAAGGAGGAGATCTTCGGGCCGGTGGTGTGCGCCGTTCCGTTCAAGGACCCGGAGGAAGTGGCGGCGGCGGGGAACGATTCGGAATATGGATTGGCGGCGGCGGTGTGGACGAGGGACGTGGGGAAGGCGCACCGGCTGGCGTCGAAGCTGCGCGCGGGGACGGTGTGGATCAACTGCTACAACTGCTTTGACGCGGCGGCGCCGTTCGGCGGGTATAAGCAGAGCGGTTTCGGGCGCGAGATGGGAAAGGCGGCGCTGGAGATGTACACGCAGGTGAAGACGGTGTGGGTGAATACGGGAGGGTGAGGCGGCGCTCGGCGGGCGCGGTGAGGGGGGAGCGCGGCGCGGGCGCGATGCGGCGCACACGGGCCGCGAAGGGCTAGGCCGCACGTTCTTGCGCGGGGTATTCCCCTTCATGCCGGGCGAAACCCCGATGGGCCGTTGTTTCGCGTGTGGGGCGCCGTCGGCTGGGCTGGGAGCGCGGATCAGGAAGGAGGCGCGCGATGAAGGTGCGGCGGGGTGGCGTGCGCGGCGCCGACGTTTGCCGAGCGCACAATTCAGCCGTCGTTCTTCGCGGCGCAGGGCGTAATTGCGCGTGACTTCGATGGAGACGGAGACGCGAACATTCTTGGCGCGTCGTTCAATGGCAACAAGGTGTCGTGGTTTGAGAACGTTGGCGCGGCGTGCTGAAGCAGATCGCGGCCATCGAGATGGGGGGAGAGGACAAGCGACGCGGGCGATTTCCCCGGCCCAAGTGAACGGTCACTGGGGCGTGGACGCAGCTGGTGCAATACCCAGATCTCCATGGCGTTTGGCGGGCGCGGTGTTATTCTCATTTGTGCGACACGTCGCCTCGGAGAATTGGTCATGCGTCCAATCCGTTTGCTCGCGATGTTCTGGGTTGTGTGCGTCGCTTCCCTTGCGGCTGCGCAGCCCACGTTCTCGGGTTTGACGTACGCCACGGTGGGTGGGCAACCTTTGTTGCTTGACCTATACCTCCCGTCCGGGACCGCGCCGCCAAGGCCATTGGTCATCTGGATTCACGGTGGAGGATGGGCCGGGGGCTCGCGATTTCCCGCCGGCGGCGCCCCGGCGCTGGTGCAACAGGGCTTTGCGGTTGCAAGCATCGACTACCGACTCACCAGTCAGGCTGGGCAGTTCGGCGGCGAGTCGGTGACGTTCCCGGCGCAGATCCACGACGTAAAGGGCGCGATTCGCTGGCTGCGCGCCAACGCCGCGCAGTACAACCTTGATCACACTCGATTCGGCGTCTGGGGCTCGTCCGCCGGGGGCCATCTGGTCGCGCTGGCGGCGACGTCGGGAGGCGTAGCGGCGATCGAGGGGACGGTGGGGGGGAACCTTGCCTATTGGTCCGGGGTTCAGGCCGCGGGGGACTACTTCGGGCCGACGGACCTCCTGCAGATGAATCTGGATGTGACGACTCCGCCGGGGTCCGTGATCGACCACGATGCGTACAACTCGCCGGAGTCGCGCCTGATCGGGTTCGATCAGCCCGGCCAGGGGATCGGCGAGCTGCGCGCGAACTTCACGAATCCGGCGGCGCCGTTTCCTCATTACGCGACGCTCGTGACGCAGGCGAATCCGATTACATGGGTGGACGCGAGCGATCCGCCGATGTTCATCGCACACGGGGATTCGGACACACTGGTGCCGTGGCGGCAGAGTCTGCGATTGCACAACGCGCTGGACGCGGTCGGGGTGTTCAACGATTATCGGATCATTGCTGGCGCCGGTCACGGCAATCTGGGGGGCGGGACGACGCAGGGAACGCACGGTTTCTTCGCGGCCAAGCTGGGGGCGCTGCCGATGTGCGCGGGCGATGTGAACGGGGACAGGCTGGTGAACTTCGCTGATCTGAACCTCGTACTGTCGTCGTTCGGCGCATCGGGGGCCGTGCTCGTCGGCGATCTCAATCGGGACGGCGTAGTCAACTTCGCGGATCTGAATCTCGTGCTGTCCGGTTTCGGAGGCCCTTGCTGAGCGACATCGCGGCTTGACGCTCCGGCGGCTCGACCGCGACGACCCGCATCGCGCCGGGCGCCACGCGGATGACGCCGGGCTTGCCGGGCATGAGCCGGCCCGCGAATTCGCCGTCCATCTGCATGGGCGCCTCGGCTTCAAGCGACTCGATCTCAATCTCGCGGGCGCGCGCCATGACGCAGCCCACGGCGCCACGCTGGGCCCGCGACCAGCAGAGCAACGACCACCGGATGACCTGGGACGCGCGGCCTGCGGCCATGAACGTCACGTCGAGCAAGCCGTCGGAAGGATCGGCGTCGCCGGCCGGGTTGAGTCGCGCCGCGTACTGCCGCACATTGGCGATGATCAGGAGGCCGCGATTGCCGTCGACGATGCGCCGGCCGTCGACGCTGACGCGAACACGCGCGAGCGTGGGACGCACGGCCTCGCGGAGGATCGGTCGCGCATAGGACCATCGGGTAATGCGGCCGGTGCGAGCAGCGCAGACGCGCTCGACGACGCTCGCATCGAAGCCGACGCTCATCATGAGCGAGAAGGCGCGTTCCCCGGCGACGCCGAGGTCGATCGACCGCGAGGCGGCTCGGAGCACGCGCCGAGCGACCTCGTCGGGAGGGACGGGGGGCCACATGCCGAACTCGCGCGCGAAGAGGTTCTCGGTCCCGGTCGGGGCGTGATAGATGGGCGGGAGGAGCGCGGGGGCGGAGCGTGCGTGCTGGAGGAGGTGGTGCACGGTCCCGTCTCCGCCGCAGACGACGAGCGCGTCGGGGGATTCGCGCTGCAGAGCTTCGGGGAGGTGCGGGCCGGTTTCGAGGAGCGTGGCGTGGGCGTTGTGGCGTTCGAGTGAGCCGAGGATGGCGCGGGCGAGTGCGATGGCGCGGCCTCGGCCTGAGCGTGGATTGGCGACGACGAGCACGCACACGGCGTGAGGGTATCGGGGCGGGGCAATGAAAGCGGGGGATGGGCGTTTACCGAGGGGAGGCGGGGGGGAATACTGGCGCGGGCCGACGAGTGTTGGAACGCTGGATGCACGGCTCGGACAAGGAGGCGATGGTGATGCGAGCTCGATGGACGACGGGAATCGTGGCATTGGGGATGTCGGTGTGCGCGTGGGGGCAGAACTGCGCGGGGACGTCGGTGGGCATCACGCCGCTGAATGACCTGGGCGCGGATTTGTACCTGGGAGCGCAGGGCGGGCTGTATCCCAAGGGGTCGAACCTGCGGCCCGCGGCGCACGACGCGGCGGGGCGGGCGATCGCGCAGGGCATCACTCCGCTGGACGGGGCGGGGATCCCGGACCCGCAGGGCAGCGTGGTGCTGCTGTCGATCGGCATGTCGAACACGACGCAGGAGTACTCGGCGTTCGTGCAGCTGGCGAACGGGTTCGTGAACAGACATCCGCGCGTGCGAGTGATCGACGGCGCGCAGGGCGGGCAGCACGCGGGGATCACGGCGAACCCCAACGCGCCGTACTGGAGCAACGTGAATCAGCGGCTTGCGCAGGCGGGGCTCACGCCGTTGCAGGTGCAGGCGGTGTGGGTGAAGCAGGCGATTCCGGGACCGGGAAGTCAGTTTCCGGCGGGCACCTTCCCGGCGCACCCGCAGTATCTGCAGGGGCTGCTGGCGGATACGGTTCGGAACATCAAGGACAAGTTTCCGAACTGCCGCTTGGCGTACCTGTCGTCTCGGATTTACGGCGGGTACGCGACGTCGACGCTGAACCCGGAGCCATACGCGTTTGATTCGGGGTTCAGCGTGAAGTGGCT
>CAZWZL010000059.1:0-3104 GCA_964638515.1 uncultured Phycisphaeraceae bacterium | reverse complement strand
AATTTCGGGGACCTGAACGCGGTGCTGTCGACGTTCGGGCAGTTCAGCGCGGGCGGGGCGATGCTGCCGGGGGACGTCAATCTGGACGGAGCGGTGAACTTCGCGGATCTGAACGCGGTGTTGAGTCAGTTTGGGACGTGAGCACCTTGTTCATCATTGCCTCCCATTCAGGGACTTCGGTCTTCAGAATGTCGCGCGACGCCATCTCGCGTAAGACCGGGTCACTGTTCTCGCTGCGCGACTTGCTGAGCACATCACTCATGAGCACCAAAGTGCGTGCGGCGATCATCGCGCCCACGAACACAGCGTGTCGAGGCTTGAGCGGCGCTCCTAGAATCGTCGCCATCGGAGCACTGTGAACTGCGGAGTGGCAACGCCATGAGAACAGCCGATACTCCCCCTCAATTCCAAGTTCTCGGGACATCGAGAGGAGGTCGCCGGGGCACCAGTTGTTGCGAAGGCGACCTTTCTTGTCGTCATACTTGTGTCGCACTCTTGCAAGTTGGGCTTGATTGAGATTCTCGCCTTCGGCCCGCGATGGGGAGTTTGCAAGACGCTTGCTTAATGGGTTGTCCAGATTGAGAACGTGGTCCAGGCCCTTTGTGCGCTCGATCCACAGATAATCCGGATAGAGGTCGGCGCGGTTGTCTCGTTCAGCAGGCGCGTGTGCGATCCACGCCGCTTGCACATAGGCATCAAAGGATGCACGCACGATTGCGGAGATGTCCAGATCAGCATCATGTGAGGAATGGAGAGCGAGCGCGCACAGGGAGTTCCACGAATTGCAGATCCGTACCGACAGTGCTCGCAATGCTCGCTCTAAAGATCAGGCAGATTGCTGGCCAAATAGATCCCGCCGACCTTGCAAGATGGCGCGTTCAACGGTCGCATAAAAGCTGCGGGTAGTGGGATCAGCGTGCCACGGTTCTGCGGTCATAAAGATGTTGCTGCGTTACTCTCGTTGAGGATCTTGCGGAGAACGTAGTGGAGGATGCCGCCGTGGCGGTAGTACTCGGCTTCGACGGGGGTGTCGACGCGGCAGCGGGTTTCGAAGGTGACGGTCTTGCCATCGGGTTTGGTGGCTTTGACCTTGATCGTGCTGCGCGGCTCGATGGTGGGGGGGAGGTCGATGTCGAAGGTTTCGTTGCCGTCGAGGGCGAGGGACTCGGCGCTCTGGCCTTCGGCGAACTGGAGGGGGAGGACGCCCATGCCGACGAGGTTGCTGCGGTGGATGCGTTCGTAGGACTGGGCGATGACGGCGCGCACGCCGAGGAGGTTGGTGCCTTTCGCGGCCCAGTCGCGCGAGGAGCACATGCCGTAGTCCTTGCCCGCGAGAACGACGAGGGGTGTGCGGGCGCTCTTATAGCGCATGGCGGCGTCGAAGATGGGCGTGACGGGCTCGTTCGCGGGGGCCTTGCCTGAGAAGTCCTTCGTCCACCAGCCCTCGCGGACTTTGCCGGTGGCGGGGTCGACGGCGAGCTTGTTCTTGACGCGGACGTTGGCGAACGTGCCGCGGGTCATGACGCGGTCGTTGCCGCGGCGTGAGCCGTAGGAGTTGAACATGGACTTGGGCACGCCTCGCTCGGCGAGGTGCTTGCCGGCGGGGCTGTCGGCCGCGATGTCGCCGGCGGGAGAGATGTGGTCGGTGGTGACGGAGTCACCGACGTAGACCAGGCATCGCGCGCCCTTGATGGGGCGGACGTCTTCGGGCTCTTCGGTCATGCCCTCGAAGTACGGTGGGTTCTGGATGTAGGTGCTGTCGACGCTCCAGCCGTAGAGATCGCTCTTGGAGACGGGCACGTCGTTCCACGTGGGATTGCCGTCGAAGACGCGCGCGTATTGCTCGCGGTACTGGTCCGCGGACATGCCCTTGGCCTTGATCGCCTGCACCTCGGCCTGCGTCGGCCAGATGTCCTTGAGGAAGATGTCCTTGCCGTCTTTGCCCTTGCCGATGGGATCTCGATCGAGATTGATGTCCACGGTTCCCGCGATCGCGTACGCCACAACCAGCGGCGGGCTGGCGAGGTAGTTGGCCTTGACGTCGGGGCTGATGCGGCCCTCGAAGTTGCGGTTGCCGGAGAGGACGCTGACGGCGACGAGGTCGCCCTTCTTGACACCTTGGCTGATGGCCTCGGGGAGCGGGCCGGAGTTTCCGATGCACGTGGTGCAGCCGTAGCCGACGGTGGCGAAGCCGACGGCTTCGAGGTCTTCGGTGAGGCCGGCTTTGTCGTAGTAGGCGGTGACCACCTTGGAGCCGGGAGCCAGGCTGGTCTTGACCCAGGGCTTGCGGGTGAGGCCGAGGGCGCGGGCCTTGCGGGCGACGAGGCCCGCGGCCAGCATGACGTCCGGGTTGCTCGTGTTTGTGCACGACGTGATCGCCGCGATCACCACATCCCCGTGGTGCAGCGACACCGTCCTTCCATCGAGATCCACGCTGACGCCGTTGCACTCCACGGGTCCGGCCGGCGGGTTGACACTTTTCGCGGCGCCTCCTTCGGAGGCCCACGAGTCCACCCGCACCGCCTCGCTTGGGCTTTTCTTACCGAAGGAGTCCGTCAGCTCCTTGCGCCAGCGCGGCTTCATGTCGGTGAGCAGGACGCGGTCCTGCGGGCGCTTGGGCCCGGCGAGGGAGGGGCGGACGGTGGCGAGGTCGAGGCCAAGATTCTCGCTGAACTCGGGCTCGGGCGAGGAGGGCGTCCAGAACATGCCCTGCGCCTTGTAGTAGGCCTCGACGAGGGCGGTCTGCTCCGCGCTGCGGCCGGTGAACTTCATGTAGTCGATCGCGACGGCGTCCACGGGGAAAATGCCGACGGTGGCGCCGTACTCCGGCGCCATGTTGGCGATGGTGGCGCGATCGGGGAGCGTGAGCGTGGCGACGCCGGGGCCGTAGAACTCGACGAACTTCTCGACGACGCCGTGCGCACGGAGCATCTGCGTCACGGTGAGCACGAGGTCGGTGGCGGTGGAGCCCTCAGGAAGTTTGCCGGTGAGTTTGAAGCCGACCACCTTGGGGGTGAGCATGTACACGGGTTGGCCGAGCATCACGGCTTCGGCTTCGATGCCACCCACGCCCCAGCCGAGCACGCCCAGCCCGTTGATCATGG
>CAZWZL010000058.1:0-9850 GCA_964638515.1 uncultured Phycisphaeraceae bacterium | reverse complement strand
CGAGCCGTCGGCGCTGGCGATGCTGCGTGCGCGTTGGCAGAACGTGCGGATTCTGGCGACGGGGGACAGGGCGCCGTCGCGCGTGAGGAAGCTGGACTATCGGTCGGTGCCGGGAGGGCTGCTGGTGCAGGATCGGGACACCAGGCTGCCCGCGGTGGAGCAGTGGGTGCACTCGGCCGGGCCCGCGCCCTCGGCGGAGGATCTGGCGCACGCGGCGGCGGCCTGGGTGATGGTGAAGCACCTCAAGTCCAATGCCGTGGCGATCGCGGGAGGAGCGGGCGACGGAACTCGGCTGTTCGGGGGCGGGGCGGGGCAGATGGATCGGGTGGCGTCGTGCCGCATTGCGCTGGAGAAGGCGGGGGCGAATGCCAAGGGCGGCGTGGCGGCTTCGGACGCGTTTTTCCCGTTCCCGGATGGGCCGAGGCTGTTGATCGATGGGGGGGTGCGGGTGATCGTGCACCCGGGGGGCTCGAAGCGGGATCAGGAGACGCTGGATCTGTGCGATGAGCGGGGGGTGACGTGCCTGGTGACGGGCGTGCGGCATTTCCGACACTGAGCGGGTGGATTCGGCGCCCTGGTTTTCGGCTCTCGGGCGGGGATCGGACGATAAGAGGATCCACGCCATGCCTCGTCCCGGCCATTTCATCGCGCTCTGTGTCGTCGCGCTGCTGTGCATCGGCGCGGTGATGGTGCAGTCGGCATCCATGACGACGGGCGAGAAGCCGGCCGCGCCTTTGCCGACGCCGACCGCGGAGGCTCCGCTGTCGTCGGAGTTCGCCTCGGCGCCGGTGTCTGAGGCGCCGCTCGGGGCCGAGGGGGTTGTGACGTTCAAGTCGATCGTGCTCTCGCGCCAGGTGGCGTACATGGCGCTGGCGATCCTGGCGATGGTCGTGGCTTCTCGCCTGCCGGTGTTGTCTCTGCTGAGCCCGAGGCGGCTCGGCCCGCCGCCGGAGCGGACGCGTCTCTCGATTCCGACACCGCTCATCGCCATGACGCTGGGGCTGCTCTTGTGCCTCGCGCTCGTCTATGTGCCGGGAGTGGGGCGTGAGGTGAACGGCTCGGCCCGATGGGTGCAGATCCCGGTTGCGGGCTCGTTGCAGCCGTCGGAGATCGCCAAGTGGGCCTTGCCCGTGCTTTTGGCGCTGTATGCGGCGTGGCAGACGTCCGCGCGGATGAAGTCGTTCCGGGCGTTGCTCCCCGCGCTGGCCATGACGGGCGTGCTCACGGTGTTCATCATCAAGGAAGACCTCGGGACGGGCGTGCTCATGCTCGGAGTGGCCGCCGTGGTTCTCGTCGCGGCCGGGGCGCGGATCTGGCACTTTGCGTTGTTTGTGCCCCCCGCCTTGGCGGGGCTGGCGTTCGCGGCGTTGTCTTCCGACTACCGCAGGCAGCGGCTCGAGTCATTCCTGGACCCGTGGGCGGATGCGGAGGGCGCCGGGTACCACATGATCCAGTCGATGCTGGCGGTGGCGAACGGGCAGGGATTTGGTCGCGGGCTCGGATTCGGGTTGCAGAAGTTCGGGTATCTGCCGGAGGACCACACGGACTTCCTCTTTGCGGTGATCTGTGAGGAGCTGGGGATCGCCGGCGCCGCAACCGTGATCGCGTTGTACATGGCGATTCTGCTGGCGGGCATGGCGATTCTGCGGGCGGCGCCCTCGTTGGCCGCGAAGCTCGTGGCGCTCGGGGTGCTCACGACGCTTGGCGGCCAGGCGGTGATCAATCTCGGGGTGGTCACGGGGCTCGGGCCGACCAAGGGCATCGCGTTGCCATTGCTCTCCTCGGGCGGGACGGGGTGGATTCTCACGGCGTTCTCGCTGGGGCTCCTGATTGCGCTGGATCGGGAGTCACTCGGACGCGCGACGAGCCAGAGGGAGGCGCCGAGGCTGAGACTGACGTCCGACTCGGCGTCGCTGGCGGCGTGAGCGGGCGAGCGTTCATCTTCGCCGGGGGCGGCACGGGGGGACACCTGTACCCGGCGTTGGCGATCTCGAGCGCGATTCGCGCGCGGGAGCCTGAGGCGCGCCATCGGTTCGTGTGCTCCACGCGCGCCATCGACGCCGAGATCCTTGAAAAGGAGGGAGTGGCGTTCACGCCGATCCGTGCGGCCCCGTTTGGAGTGCGACCGGGCTCGTTCCTGAAGTTCCTGCGAGCCTGGCCGGGAGCGGTGCGGGAGGCGGAGCGGCTCGTGCGCGAGGAGGGCGGCGCGGAGTGCGTGGTCGTGGCGATGGGGGGGTTCGTGGCGGCGCCGGTGGTGGCGGCGGCCCGGCGTGTCGGCGCGCCGGTGGCGCTGGTGAATCTGGACGCGGCGCCGGGGAAGGCCAACCGGGTGATCGCCCGGCGTGCGGATCTGACGCTCACCACGCCCGCGCCGCTGGCGCCGGCGTCGTGGGAGCGGATCACGCCGATCGTGCGCGCGGACGCGTTGGCGCGGGGCGGCCCCGAGTCGTGCCGCGCAGCGCTCGGGCTGGATCCGGCATTGCCGACGTTGTTCATCTCGGGCGGCTCGCAGGGCGCGCGGTCGATCAACGAGATGATGATCCGTCTCGCGGGCACGGACGCGGGGATGTTCAAGGGCTGGCAGGTGTTTCACCAGACGGGCGTGCGCGACGACGACAGTGTGGAGCGGGCCTACGCGGGCGCGGGGATCCCGGGGCGCGTCGTTCCGTTCGTGCGCGAGATCGGCCTGGCGTGGGGCGCGGCGGACGCGGCGCTGGCGCGCAGCGGCGCCGGGACGGTGGCGGAAGTGTGGGCGTCGGCCACGCCGACGATCTTCCTTCCGTATCCCTATCACCGAGACGAGCATCAGCGGCACAACGCGGAGGTCCTGCTGCGCGAGGGGGGCGAGGCGCCGGTGCTGATTGTGCGCGACCTGATCGACGCCTCGGAAAATGCGCGCGTTATCGGCCCGCTGCTCGCCGATATTCTCGGCTCGAAGGGGCGGCGCATGGCGATGCGGGCGGCGTTTGCGGGACTTGGGCCCATCGACGGCGCGCGGGAGGCGGCCGAGCATCTCCTTTCGATGTAAGAACCGCGCCGGGCTCGGCACGTACTACTCTCGAGAATCTCGGAATCTGTGGAGGAGAGAAGCATTGTTGCGACGTGGTGATACACTCGATTCGGTGGCGCGCGTGAGCCCGAATTCGCCCGCTCGGCAGCCCGGCTCGGCCCGGTGCGCGGTGTGGCATGCTCTGGGCTCCAACCCCCCGGCGGACCTTTTGCAGGCCTTGGCCGGAAGAGGAGTCCAGGCCCGGCCCGTGACCTCCCCGTTTCTTGCTCTGGCCGAGTGCTGCGCCGTTCCGGCTGATCGCGCCGCTCTTGTGATGGTGGACCCGGAGCGATCGCTCCCGGACGGACGAGTCCGGGCCATGATCGACGCCATGGGCAAGTACGCGCCGTCGTCTCCCATTTGGGTGTATGACGAGCGGTCGGCCCACAAGCTCCGAGCGTACGTCCCGGCGCAATCCGCCATGGGGCCGGGCGGGCCGGTGGCCCGGCCCTCGTCGCCTCCGCGGTTGCGGCTGGCGGGCGATCCGGGCTCGGAGGCAAGCGGGCTCATCGAAACGCGAGCCGGGGGGGGCGCGGGGTCGCTCCTGACGGATGAGGAGCTGGCCATGCTCTTGTCGGATGACCCCGCTGAGCCGGGAGTCGAGCGGGGCGAGTCGTGACGGCACAGCCCGATCCAACGCGTTCACCCCCTGCGCGGTCCGACCTTCGGGTGGTGCTGGTGGCTCGTCTGGGCGCGGCTCCTGCGCTCGAGGCTTCGCTTCGGCACGATGGCTCGGTGGAGTTCATCCGAGCGCGCGATCCGCTTGACGCCGTGGGTGAGGTGGCGTGTCCCATCGACGCGCAGTCCCCATCCCGCACGCTCGTGCTTGTGGCGCCCGATGCGGTCGGAGCCGAAGAGGCCAAGGATTTCTGCGCGGCGCTGCGGCGTGTGGACGGCGCCATTCGCGTGTTGGCGCTTTCCGGCGAAGACGCTCCTCTGGCTTGCGGTGATGCGTACGACGGCGTCGCGCCGCTGGATGCGTCGGTGGCGGCGCTGCGGCGGCTCATCGATGGGCCGCGCGTGCCTCGGAATGTGGCTCCTTCGGCCCGATCGGAGGGGGGAGCCCCGGCGAGCGGCGTCGGCGATCTGCCCGTGCTTCGCGCGGTGATCGCGGGACAGGAGGTGCTCGGGCCCTGCGTCGCGGAGATTCGTCGGCGTTTGGGCGATCCGGACGCGTCCTTTGTTGGCCCCGAAATCGAGACCGTCGAACCCGCGCCCGGTCTGCTCGTCGAGCATCGGGGTCGGCGGTTTGGCCGGCTGGTGACGCGGGCGCAGGGCGAGTCGGCGCGGGCGGAAGCGGCGTGGCTGGCGCACTGGCTCCTGCTGCAGGAGCAGCAGTCGCAGCTGCGTCAGGCGGCGTTCACGGACCCTCTCACCGGGCTGTGGAACCGGCGGTATTTCGAGCGACGGCTTTCAACGTCGTTGGAGCACGCGCGGGCCGAGCGGGCCGAGCTTTCGGTGCTGGTGTTCGACATCGACGACTTCAAGTTGTTCAACGATCGCCATTCGCATGCCATCGGCGACGAGATTCTGTGCGAGATGGCGGGGCTGATCCGCGCGGTGGTGCGTCCGTGTGACCGGGTGTGCCGGATCGGCGGGGATGAGTTTGCGGTGATCTTCTATGACCCCGAGGGGCCGCGCGAGGCGCCGGTGGCGCCGGGGAGTTCTCGTCATGCGCTCTCGGTGGCGAAGATCGCCCAGCGGTTTCAGCGGGCCGCGGCCGCACAGTGCTTCCCCAAGCTGGGTCGGTCGGGCCCCGGGGCGCTCTCGATTTCGGGTGGGCTGGCGACGTTTCCGTGGGATGGGAGCGAGGCCGAGGAGCTGGTGGACCTGGCGGACCGGAGGGCGCTGGAATCCAAGGCTCAGGGCAAGAACACGATCACGCTCGGGCCCGAGATGCACTAACCGGTTGGGTGGGAGGGGCCCTCTTGCCAGAACCCCTATTTTTGCGAAGATAGGGGCATCGGAAGGCCCCACGGGGTCGTCGTCCATCCCGCACCGGGCCCTCGCGGCGGTCGCCGCGGCGGGCGCCCTCAATCGGAGCATGCCGTGCAGGAATTTGAAACGCTCAGAGCACTGATAGCGGAAGCGGAAGAGGACATCCGCAAGGCTGAAGGCGGCAACAAGGCCGCGGGCACCCGCGCCCGAAAGACCATGCAGGACATCAAGAACACCGCGCAGGTTATCCGGAACAAGATTCTGGAGCTTCGCACCACCGAGGGCTCGTGACGCGCAACGCTTCTGACATGCAGACCATCGAATCAGACGACGCGCCGACCGGACCCGAACGGCGTGAGTCGTCCTCCGCGCCGAGGCCCGGCACGATGCCTCTGCTCGATTTCGCGTCGATCGACCTGACGGGGAAGATGATCCCGCACGAGCGGATCAACGACTACATCCCGCATCGGGGCCACATGCTGCTGCTGGACCACGTGATCTGGCACCGCGCGGATTACACGGCCGCCGTGGCGATCAAGCGGGTTCGTGACGACGAGTTCTGGTGCGAGGGGCACATCCCCGGCAGGCCCATCCTCCCCGGCGTGCTGATGGTGGAGGCTGGGGCTCAGCTGGCTTCGATCATGTACTTCGCGCGGTTCGAGCACCGCAAGTTCGCGGGCTTCACACGGATCGAGAACACGGTGTTTCGCGGGATGGTGGTGCCGGGAGACGATCTGTACTTCATCGCGCGCGAGGTGAAGTTCCACCCCAAGCGGTTCATCTCGGACTGTCAGGGTCTCGTGAACGGCAAAATCGTGTACGAGTCGCGCGTCACGGGAATGATTCTCTAGCGGCTTCGCGGGGCCGAGGGCGAGTCACTCGCCCATCGCGCCGGTCGAGTAATTCGGGGCTTCCTTGGTGATGCGGATGTTGTGGGGGTGGCTCTCGGTCATGCCCGCGGCCGTGATGCGCAGGAACCGGGCGTCGCGCCGAAGCTCGTCGATCGTGCGGCACCCGAGATAGCCCATCGCGCTGCGCACTCCGCCGACCATCTGGTACGCGAACTCCGCGAGCCGGCCGCGGTATGGCACGAGCCCCTCGACGCCTTCGGGCACAAACTTGCGTGAGTCGCTCTGGCGGGCCCGCCGGCGATCGCCGCTGTCCTCGCTCTCGCGCCGGGCGCGGATGGCCTCGAGCGCGGCGGACTGGCCGTAGCGGTCCGCCGAGCCGGCGAACATCGCGCCCTCGGAGCCCATGCCGCGGTACGACTTGTACCGCCGGCCCTGGACGATGACGGTCTCGCCCGGGGATTCGTCGAGCCCTGCGAAGAGCGAGCCCATCATCACGGCGTTCGCGCCGGCCGCGAGCGCCTTCACGATGTCTCCCGACTGCCGCACGCCGCCGTCGGCGATCACGGGCACGCCGGCCTTGTCCGCGACGCGCACCACGCTCATCACCGCGGAAACCTGCGGCACGCCCACGCCCGTGACGATGCGCGTCGTGCAGATCGACCCGGGCCCGATGCCCACCTTCACCGCGTCGGCGCCCGCGTCGATCAGGTCCTGCGCGGCCTGCGCGGTGGCGATGTTGCCCGCGATCACGTCGATGTCCCACTTGGCCTTCACGCTCTTCACCGTTGAGAGCACGTTCTCCGAGTGGCCGTGGGCCGTGTCGACCACGACCACGTCCACCCCCGCGCCGATGAGCGCCTCGACGCGATCGAGCTGACCGACGCCCACCGCGGCGCCGCAGCGCAGCCGCCCGCGTTCATCGAGGTTCGCGCGGGGGAATCGCGCGAGCCGCTCGATGTCGCGCATCGTGATGAGCCCCGCCAGCGCGCCCTTGTCGTCCACCAGCAGGAGCTTCTCGACCTTGTTCTTGTTGAGGATGCTCGCGGCCTGCTCGAGCGTGGTGCCCGGGGGCGCCGTGACGAGGTCCTTGAGCGTCATCACTTCGCGCACGGGCGTGGCGTCGTCCTCGATGAACTTGAGGTCGCGCGAGGTCAGGATGCCGACCACGCGCCCCTTGGTGCGGAGCGCGTTGGCGCCGTCTTCCGTGATGGGGAACCCCGACACGTTGTGCTGGGCCATCAGCCCGCGCGCCGCGGCGACGGTGTCGCTGGGCCCGAGCGTGATGGGGTCGGTGATGACGCCGTTGGCCGAGCGTTTGACGCGGGCCACCTCCCGGGCCTGCGCCTCGGGCGAGAGGTTCTTGTGAATGATGCCCAGCCCGCCTTCCTGCGCGAGGGCGATGGCGAGGTCGGCCTCGGTCACCGTGTCCATGGGCGCCGAGACGAGCGGGATGCGCAGCGCGATGCGCCGGGTCAGGCGCGTGGAGGTGTCGGCCTCGTTGGGGAGGACGCTGGAGCGCCTCGGCACGAGGAGCACGTCGTCAAAGGTGATGCCTTCCCCGAGAAACTTGCCGTCCCAGTCAATGATTGCCGCCATGACAGATTGTGCGGTTGCGCGGCGTTGGCGTCAATGGGCATGCAAACGCCCACCGAACCGCGAGTTTGTCGGACGAATTCCGCTTGTTTCCGGCCCGAGGCGCGGGTACGTTGCATTCAGCACAGGGGGAGGAATCGACACGTCACGCATCGGGCTTTGCAGGGCGGGCGGCATCCCGTCCTGCTCGCGTCGTCGGCTCCCGGATGCGCCGCACGCACACGATTTCAGAACCCGCATCCTCGGCGACGCTCGCCAGACGTTCTGTTGCGCCGCGCTGCCGACCCATGGGACCACGTTCTCAAAGGAAGGTCCGAATGTCGCCCCGTATCGCTCACATCGTGCTCACGTGCGGTGTCGGCGCGATCGCCACGCCCGCGCTCGCATCACACATCCCGCTCAACCTCAATCGGGACGGGCTCCGCACGGCGCTCATGCACCAAGGGTACCTCGTGTTCCGAGGGGGAGAGGAGCGCAATGGCTGGATGGACGCGCGCCACCCCAATCTCGCGGGAGCGCGCGACGCCTTTGAGGGCTACGACCGCTCGCAGCGGTTCTTCACCGTCGATCACAAGATTGTCACCGACCAGAACGGCGCGCCGCTCGCCAACACCGCGTCCACCGTCAACATCTCGCGTGATTACGACGTGGCCAACAAGGTGTGGGTGCAGTCGGGCGTGTCGATCCTCAATGTCGCGCAGCAGAATGTCAACGTGAACTACGCCGGCGCGCTCCCCGTCGCCTCGCCCGATGCGGCCGGCCCGGCCATGAACGTCATGACCGCCGGGCGCGCCGCGGCCCCCACGATCAACGCCTGGTTCGTGCCCTCCATCGCGGGCGGCACGCGCGGATTCGCGGCCCACCCGCAGATGGCCGTCGTGCCCGCCGGGAACCCGCAGGGCTGGACCAATCACGGCGTGGTCGTTCGAGACGATCGCGTCGCCGACACGTTCGCCCACGAGGTCGGGCACTTCATCACGATGGGTCTTGCCGAGCACATGCAGGCCGGCGGCGCCAACAACGCGCACTCGCTCGATCAGGTCAATCTGCTCGCCGACGGCGGATGGAGGTGGCATCCGGGGCTCGCGCAGAACGGGCTGGGGGTCGGCAACCCCGGCTTCAACATCCCCTCGACCCTCGAAGTCATCGGGCGAGCCCGCTCCACCGACGCCGGCACCGGTGCGCCCAAGGTCGGCGGGATCGATCAGATTGAGATCTCGCAGACGCAACGCATCTTCGGCGGCGGCGCCAACCCAAACACCAGTAACCGCACGAACTACCTGCAAACGCTCGGCGACGGGCTCTCCCAGAAGTACGCCGCGGCCGCGGACCTCCAGTTCGTCGAGGATTCCTTCGACCTCGAGGACGCCGGCGGCACGGCCGACAACACGCCCGGCGCGAGAGACTCGCTGCTCTTCGGGATCGGGGGCAACCCCGGAGCCCACGTGGCCGTCCCGCCCACTGCCGCCAACGGCGGCATGGATCAGCCCTGGGGCCGGCTCGAGCTGCCCATCTACACGCAGGACACGTTCCACTTCGTCGACGTGGCGTCCGTGATCGCGCGATACGCCGACAACGACACCTTCGGCGGCCCCAACTCGGCGCGATCACTCCGCGAGTCCTCTCTCGATTACATGGTCCGATTCTCGTTCGACGGGACCAGCTACTTCGACGGTGTGGCCACCGACGTGTTTGTGTTCGGGTGGACGATCGCGTCCGCGGCCGACGACTACCTCGCGCGCTGGATGGTCCCGATGGCCGACCTGCCCAACGGCGCCAAGTTCATCCGCATCCAGGCGCTCCGCACCGACGGGCATGACGGCAGCGCCCAGATCGATGCCGTGATCGCCGGGTTCATCCCGACTCCGGGCTCCGGCGCGCTGCTCGCGATCGCGGGCGTGATGCTGATCCTGCCTCGACGGCGCGCGTAGGCGGCACGGGGCCTGCTCCGACAAAGACGAAGGGCCGGGCGCTCGCGGCGTCCGGCCCTTGTTCTTCTCTCAGCGGGTGCGCGTTCTCGCCCGGATCAGTGCGCTGCGCCGACGGTGGCCAGCGCCTTTTGCAGCGCCTCGGCCTTGTCGGTCTTCTCCCACGTGAACGTCTCAAACTCCTTCTCGACGCACTCCTCGCGCCCGTCCTGGTGGACGGGCACCTTGATCTTGCCGGCGGGCCGCCCGAAGTGGCCGTGTGTGGCGGTGGCCGAATAGATCGGCGTGCGGAGCTTGAGGCTCTCGATGATGCCGCGAGGCGTGAGGCTGAACGTCGCGCGCACGGCGTCGCTCAGCGCTTCCTCGTCCACCTTGGCCGTGCCCTGGCAGTCCACCAGCACGCTGGTGGGCTCCGCGACGCCGATGGCGTACGAGAGCTGTACCTCACAGACGTCGGCGAACCCGGCCGCCACGAGGTTCTTGGCGATATA
>CAZWZL010000057.1:0-10992 GCA_964638515.1 uncultured Phycisphaeraceae bacterium | reverse complement strand
GGGGGTCCGGGGGTCCGGGGGTCCGGGGGTCCGGGGGTCCGGGGGTCCGGGGGTCCGGGGGTCAGTGGCCGAAGGTCTGAACAACGCGAACGAGCATGCTGAGGTCAAAGGGGTTGCTCTCTCCGTCGGCGTTGAAATCACGCGGATTCGCAACCCACTCCGCGACATCGCCCATCGTGAGACGCTGATCCCCATCCTGATCGAACAGCATCTCGTAATCGTTCGGGCACGTGTCGGTGAGCGTCACCTGGTAGTCGAAGTTGTCCACTGCGGGCGAGCCGGTCACGTCTCTCGATCCGATCTTGGGAGAGGGGATCATCACTCACCCCCGTGATCAAAGCGAACGCTCGAACCCCGGTTCCCCGCAACGCACGCATGCGACCTCCATTTCGCGATCCGCGTGTCCCTCCCCGGATCATGCGGTCCAAACGTGCTACCAGTTGCCCTTGACGCAATACCCTCTCCCTGTTCCAATCACCCCCACGGGAGGGGCGTGGGCGCCGCAGGGGGCGGGCCCGGCCCGATTCCAAAACTCACGAACCGGGGCCGTGCATCGAATCGATTTTGTCGTGACCGAAGCGCCGACACCACAAACACTCACCGGCATCCTCGAATGGCCCCAGCGGGCCGAGGGACGGGTCCGCCGTCTCGAGGGCACGACCGTCCTCGAGACCGAGGCCGACCCCTTCGTCCCGCTCGAACTCGGCGAACGCCTCCGCCTGCGCAACGGCGCCGAGGTCACCGTCGAGGTCGTCGATCGGCGCCCCCGTCGCCGTCGAGGCCGGCGAGGCGGGCCCTCCAAGTCCGCGCGCCCCGTCGTCGAGCAGTTCATCTCCATCGAGGGCCTCGCGCCGGACGCATACGCCGCGGTCCGCCCCTTCGAAGAACTCACCTCCATCGACCCGGCGCCGCGCCTCTCCCTCGAGTACCCCGGCTGCCCCGCCGCATGCCGGCTCATCGACCTCTTCTGCCCCATCGGTCGCGGCACGCGCGGGCTCATCGTCTCGCCCCCCAAGGCCGGCAAGACCACCCTCCTCAAGGACATCGCCCTCGCCCTCTCCCGCAATCACCCCGCGGGCAAGCCCGGCGGCGTCGAGGTCGTCGCGCTCCTCATCGACGAGCGCCCCGAGGAAGTCACCGACTTCCGCCGCAACGTGCCCGCCACCGTCTTCGCCTCCTCCAACGACCACGACATCGAGAAGCACATCTCACTCGCCATCTGGACCATCGACCGCGCCCGACGCATGGTCGAGGCCGGCAAGCACGTCGTCATCCTCCTCGACTCGCTCACCCGCGTCGGACGCGCGTTCAATTCGTCGCGCCGGCACGCCTCCTCCGGGCGCACCATGTCCGGCGGCCTGGACTCCAAGGCCCTCGAGGTGCCCCGCCAGATCTTCGGCGCCGCACGAAACTCCGAGGAGGCCGGCTCCCTCACCATCCTCGCCACGTGCCTGGTCGACACCGGCTCTCAGGCGGACCAGGTGATCTTCGAGGAGTTCAAGGGCTCGGGAAACATGGAGCTCATCCTCGACCGCAAGGTGTCCGAGCGGCGCCTGTACCCGGCCATGAACCTCGCAGCCTCCGGCACGCGAAAAGAGCACCTGCTGATGACCGAAGCGGAGCTCAAGACCGTCACCGCGCTCCGACGCAGGCTGATCTCCATGCCCGCGCCGCAACAGATCGAGACGCTGCTCGCCGCGCTCCAGCGCTTCCCGACCAACTCGGCCCTCGTCGGCTCCGTGGGATGACCGCGCCGTCCCGATCGCTGCTCCGCATCGCGGGCGCGCTCGGGCTGCTCGCCGCCATCGCCTACCTCGCACTCGCGCCTGTTCCCCCACGAGCCGCGCTCTCCCCGCGTTCCGAATGGGCCGACTATCGAGACGCCTCCTTTCGCCGGATCGAAGCCACCATCCAGCGCGCCGACCCCGTGATGCTCGCGCGCAGCGCCGTGGCCTCCCTCCAGAAGCGCGACTTCAAGCGGCTCCTTGCGCACTGCTCGACGCGCATCCAGCAGCGGTTCACGCCGCAGAGCCTCGCCGAGCGATTCGACGAGAACGCAATCCCGTCGGTCGCCGAGGTCGTCGCGTTCGCCGAGCCGCTCCCCTTCGGGCCCGACGCCGCGGCCGTGGACGTCTTCTATCAGCATCGCGATCGCGTCACCGTCTTTCGATGGCGACTCTCGCGCAGCGAGAACAACTCCAACTCGTGGCGCGTCGTCTCGATCGGCCCGGCCCCAACCCCCGATGCACGCCCCAACCCCGACGTCCGAAACGAGCGCTAGCGCTCGTCCCACGGCGCCAGACCCGCCTCCTCCAGCCCCTCCGCAACGCGCTGGCGAAGACGAACCCACGCCTGTCCGACGCCCGGGCGAGCGTCCAGCCACACCAGATGCTCCGCCCGCACGGCGCCCGCGCGCAACGCGCTCTCCGCGAGCGCCTCACGCGCGGCCGCGTCGCTCCGAACGCCCAACAACTCCTCCGCCACCGAGACGCCCGCCTCGTCACGCCCGGCCGCGAACAGCGCGGCCGAGAGCGTCGACAGCCGATCCATGAACGCCCGCTCCAGATCCGCCCGCGCCGCGACATCCTCCGGCCTGGCCGACCACTCTCTCGCGCTCGCCTCCGATTCGTACACCGCGCGCGTGCGGCGCGCCTCCGCGACGCCGTCGGCATACACGTCCCCGGCCGCGGACCATTCGCCTCGCTCGACCAGCAGCGGGAACACGCGCCCCGCGACCGCGTGCAGCGTCGCGCGTCCTTCCTCCGTGCCCCGCACGCGCAACACCCAGGCCTCCGTCCGCTCCGGCTCGCGCACCACCCGATTGAGCACGATCCAATCCTCGAGTTCGTCGAGATCGGCTTCGCCGGCCTTCAGGCGTGTTTCCAGCCGATCGCGCACCTTTCGAAACGCGCTGCGCGCGCCGCCGAATCGCAGCGCGAGGTCCGTCATCTCGTCCGCGACGAGCCCGCGCCTCGCGCCCCGCTGCACCGCATCGCCCGACCCCATCCGCTCCCAGAGCCAAACGTAGTCCCCGGTGGCGTCATCGAACCGGGACGCCTCGACGCACGTCCGAGCCAGGCGCAATCGCGCCTCCACATTGCCGCCCGTCTCGCGCCGGAGCCGTTGCCCCTCCGTCTCGCCTCGGGACAGGTCTTCGAACCACGCGACCAGCTCCTCAGCAGAGCGCCGGCACGAGATCCGATCAAACACGACCCCGCCACGGATCGCCAGCGCCGTCACGGGCCATCGATCCACCTTCAGCCGCTGCGCGATCTCACGCTCGCGCACCGTGTCGATCAGCGTGGCCACGGCGTTCTCGTCGAGCCACTTGACGACCCGAGGGTCCCACCAGATCGGCAGGTACGCCCCGCACGATCCGCACCCCTCGAGCGTGGCGTACACGATGAGCCACTTCCCTTCCCGGTCCGCGCGGGCCGACGCCTCGGCATAGGTTCCCTCCGCGAACGGCGGGAACCGCGCGAACACCTCGCCCGTGACGAGCGCGCTCAGCGCCGCCACCCCCAACCACGCCCTCAATCTCGTCACGCTTCTCCACATCACCGCATGCTATGGACCCGCGTCACCCCGAGCAGGTTCCCGCCCGCCCGGGTCAGTACGATCGAATCATGTCCCACCAAGACCTCGCCTGCCGCATCGACCACACGGCCCTCAAGCCGGAAACCACGCTCGACGACGTGCTCCGGCTCGCCGACGAGGCCGTCGAGCACGGCTTTGCCTCCGTGTGCGCCAATGCCCGCTTCATGGAGCCGCTCGCCGCGCGCCTCGACGCCGCGAAGGGAAATCGAGTGCTCGCGTGCGCGGTCGCGGGATTCCCTCTCGGCGCCATGCACCCCGTCGTGATGGCCATCGAGGCCACGCACGCCTGCAAGAACGGCGCGCGCGAGGTCGACGTCGTCGCGCATCTGCCTCGGCTGATCGCGCGGGACGCGGACGGACTGCGTGAAGACCTGCTGCAGACCACGCGCGCGGTCCGCGCTGTGTCGAGCGGCGTGGTGGTCAAGGTCATTCTGGAGACGGCCGCGCTCCGAGCGCACGCCGACGCCACCGGCGGCGGATTGAACGCGTTCGAGGCCATGATCGCCGCCGGATGCCGAGCCTCCGCGCAGGCCGGGTGCGATTTCGTCAAGACGTCCACCGGATTTCACCCCGCGGGAGGCGCGACCATCGAGGCCGTGCAACTCCTCCGCAAGCACGCCGGGAAGATGAAGGTGAAGGCTTCCGGGGGCATCCGCACGCGCGACGACGCGATCAGAATGATCGACGCCGGCGCGGACCGACTCGGCACGTCCAGCGGCGTCGCGATCGTCACCGGCTCGTGAGCATCTCCGCGGCCCACGCCGCGGCCGGAACGCACACCGCGTCCCCCAGCCCCGCCAGCAGCTCGTTGTCCGTGAACGGGCTGGCTTCGCCGAAGAGCGCCTCGTCGTCGACGCCCTGCAATCGCGCGGCTTCCTTCGGCGTCATGTGGCGCACGTGATACTCGCCGAGCCCCGCGCGGAACACGATCTGCTTCGCGCTGCCGCCCTTGGGAAGACGAAGGCACCCGGCGCGTCCGTCGGTGCGCAGCTCGGCCACGCTGCGCTTGGCGCCGTCGGGGCCGACCGGTCGAACGCGCCGATACGCCGTGGCGTGCGTGACAGTCGGAGCGTGAATCATGCGTTCCGCGGCGTGCTTGTGGGCGGGGTGGACCTGCGAAACGAAGTACTCGGCGCGCGCCCCGTCCCACCACCGTTCCGAGTCTCGGGGGGGGTCCTGGAGCGTTCTTTGCAACGATTCCGGGTGTGGCGCGAGGGGGGCGAATGTTCGCCGGTGCCAAGCTTCTGCGGGGTGGGTGCGCACCAACGTGTCGATACGGTGATTTCGCGCACGATGGCGGTCATCCTCGAAAAGAGCGTCGGGCGCGCGCACGTCGAGGCGTTCGCAGAGGAGATAGAGGCGCGGGCGAGACTGCGCGGTGAACCACGCCGCGTCGACGAGCGCGGGGTCCACGCCGTAGCCCGCGCGGTTGATCGCGCGCACCAGCGCGAGAAAATCGGCGCCCCTCGCGCTCGTGAGCAGGCCGACGACGTTCTCGAACAGCAGCCAGCGCGGGCGTTGCTCTCGCGGCGTTTCCTCGAGCAGCCGGAAGATCTGCCACACCGCGGCCGACTGGCCCCGGTGAATGCCCGCTCGGGCGCCGGCGAGGCTGAGGTCGGTGCAGGGGAACGATGCGGACCAGAGATCACAGGCCGGGATGTCGGACGCGCGAACCTCGCCGATGTCGCGCCGATCGAGCACGTCGTGCGCGTCGGGGAACGAGGCTTCGTAGAGCCGGTGCTTGAGCGGATCGACGTCGTTGGCGTAGACGGTTCTCCACGCCGGGGTGACGGACTCGAGCGCGCGGCGCACCAGGCCCATTCCGGCGAAGAACTCGGCGGCGGTGCGTGGCGTATCGGCGGTGGCACGGGCGTGGGTCATGGCGAGCCGGCGTTGGGTGTACCTCGCGGGAGGGCGCCTGCCAAGCCGGGGTACGATCCCGTGTCGTGAGGCTGGTGTGAGGGGCAAGTTCGGCCGATGTTGTGGAGACGTGATGGCTCTTCCCAAGACTCCGATGGCGATTCGAGGCGCATGCCTGTTGGTGGGCGCGGGTGTGGGTTTGAGCGCGCTCTGGCAGGGATTCGGCGCCGCGACCCGGGCGGACCCGGGCTGGTTTCTGCTCGGGTTCGAGGGGCTGGCGCTGGTGGGCGCGTTGTTCGCCGTGCTGGTGGGGCTTGGGAAGTTTCGGCACGGCCCCGCGCTCGCGATGCTCTGCGTGGCGGGGACGATTCTGGTGGGCACGGTGCTCGGCTACACCGCGGATCGCGCCACGTACCGGGGCATTCAGGCGCATCCGATCTCGGCGGCGCGTCTCGGCGCGAGCGCGCTGATGTTTCTGCTGGCGGGCGTCACGGTGTGGGCGCGCCGGCCCGCGCCTTCGATTCGGGCGCTCGTGACGGGGAGCGTGCTCGGCGCGATCGCGCTGGGCGTGATGGGCGCGTGGGCGTTCACGCCGCTCTCCGCCTCGCTCGCGGCCGTGCATCCGATGGTGCGAACGCTCGCGCTGCTGTTCGGCGGGCTGATCGTGGTCGGCCTGCTCTCGGCGTCCGCGCATTACGGCATCCGATCGCTCGAACACGGTCGCGAGGAAGCGTCCACCTAACATCCCCTCGGGTGCGGGGCTATCGGGCAAGGGCAAAATGGCGTCCTTCGAATCCCCAACAAGCTCCCTGGAGGGTCCATGGCTGAACTCATCCTGCTGGTGCTCGGACTGCTGCTCGGGGGGGTGGTTGTGTTTCTCGTGCTGCGGAAGGTCGGCGCGAAGGCGCCGACGGCCTCGGTGACGAGCGCGACGATCGCGGACCGCGTGCGCGCGGTGGGCCGGCTCGTGGGTCTGGAGGTGAGTGCGAAGGAGATCGCCACGAGCACGAAGGGGTGGTCGTGGATGCCGCCGATCCTGCTGTCGCAGGCGCGCGTGGCGATGATCTTCCACTTCGAGAAGCAGTACTCGGTGGACCTGGCGCGGGTGCGCGAGGCGGACGTGGAGCGGCTGGGCGAGGGTCGATACCGACTACGCCTGCCGAGCATCGAGGGCGCGCTGCGCCTGCTGGACGTGGAGCCGTACGACATTCAGGCCGGGCGGGTGCTCGGGCTGCTCGACATCATCCAGGTGAACGCGGCGACGCAGAAGGACCTGATGAAGCACGCGCAGGGACAGGCCTCGGAGCTGTTCGAGAAGTACGACGCGCGGTATCGGTCGGAGGCCAAGGCCAGCGTCGAGCGGCACCTGACGTCGTTGCTTGCGCTCTTCGGGATCGAAGTGGAGTGCGTGTGGCGTGAGGACACGGATGCGCCGCGCGGCGATCGGCTCATGGCGGCCGGCGCCGGGCGGGGCTGACGGCGGGGGGCGGGGCCGATTACGCTGAACCGGCGTGAGCGAGTCACTACCAGTGCGCGTGGTGCGGGCGGGAGCGCCGGAGGCGCGGGCGATCGCGTCGGCTGTTCGCGGCCACGTGTGGGACGAGGCGCCTCGGGAGATCAAGCGCGATGGGCGGACGAGCGTGCGGCGCGGACGCGTGGCCGGGCGCGAGCTGGTCGTCAAGGCGTGGCGCCTCACGAGCCTCAAGGACTTTCTCGACGTGGCGCTGAGCCGATCGCACGCGGCGCGGCAGTGGCGCGGCGCGGAGCGGCTGGCGGCGATGGGCATTTCCTCGGCGAGTTGCCTGGCGTTGTTTCGATGGCGCGAGGGGCTGGCGCTGCACGAGGCGCTGGCGCTCGAGGCCGTGCGGGGCGGCACGCTGCTCGAACACCTGAACGAGGTTCGTCTGGGGTGTTCGACGCTTAGTTTCGGCGAACAAAGAGAGCTGGCGCGGACGGTTGGGTCGCAGGTTGGGGGGCTCGTGAAGCAGGGCTGGTTCAATCGTGATCACAAGCCTTCGAACCTGATCGTTGAGCATCCGTCGCGCGTGGTGATCGTGGACACGGTGGCGATCCGGAGGGATCGCGAGCGGACGGGGGGCGCGCGGATGCTGACGAGCCTGATGCTGGAGCCGATGGGGGTCGGGTGCGTGGCGTCGCGCACGATGCGGATGCGTGTGCTGAAGGAGGCGAGCGGGGGCGCATCGCTCTCGGCCCGCAAGTTGGCTTGGCGGGGCATCGCGGAGCGGATCGCGGCGCACGGCGATCCGCGTCCGAAGATCAACCCGCTGACGAACGCGGGCGGCTGAGCAGTTCGTCGCAGGCGGCGAGGACGGCCTCGAGCGAGATGTTCTCGATACGGCAGCGGTCGGGATGGTCGTTGGCGACCTCGGCTTCGGGCAGCGCGGGGTCGGCCAGCAGCAGTCGCTCGGCGCCACCCTTGGGAAGCCAGGGGGTGAGGGTGGTCCAGCGGTGGTCGGTGGGGCCGAAGAGGGTGACGACGGGGGTGGCGAAGGCCACGGCGATGTGGCGCGGGCCCGTGTCGTTGGTGACGAGGATCGCGGCTCGCCGGAGCAGTTCCTTGAGCGAGCCCAGGGAGCCGCCCAGGCGCGGCAGCGCGACGGGGCGACCGGCCATGTCCGGGTTGGCGCGTTGTAGATGCGCCACGAGCTCGTCGGCGAGATCGGCCTCCGCCGGCGAGCCGTTGATGAGCACGCGGAGGTTGTGCCGCTGGATGAGATGCGCGGCAACGTGGGCGAATCGCTCGGCGGGCCAGCGTTTGGCGGGGTTGTTGCCGCCGGGATTGAGCACCGCGAAGGGCTCTTGAGGCGCCAGTCCGGCTCGCTCGAGCAGCGCGGCGCCGGCGTCGGCCTGCGCCGGGGCCACGGCGAGTTCGAGGGAGCGTTCCCGCGCGCGCTCGTCGCGCAGGTGGGCGCGGACGAGTCGGGCGTAGTACTCGCAGGCGGGGATCGGGGCCCAGGCGGAGGGATCGGTGCGTGAGGCGCGGTACGGAGAGGTGTCGCGCCGACGGGGGGGTGTGAGACGTTCGGTGAGGAGCATGGCGCGCCCGTCGCGGTCGTAGCCGAGACGGCGCGGGATGTTGGCGAGACGGGTCGAGAGCGCGGTGGAGAAGGAGTTGGTGAGGAGGATGGCGGAGGCGTAGCGGCGTGTGCGGACGCGCTGGGCGGCGACCTTCGGCGCCATGATGCCGGAGGGGGGAGCGTGGTGGATTTCGTCGAAGAGATCGGAGCCTTCGAGGATGTGGTCGACGCCGGGACGGGCGAGGGCGCCGAGGAATGCGCCGGGGAGCCGATCGCGCAGCAGCCGCAGGGCGGGCGTGGCCATGACGGTGTCGCCGACCCACGTGGGGAGGACGACGAGGATGCGTGTTGGCTCGGGGGCTGGAGTGTTCATGAGGCGCGCGCGGGGGAGGCGAGGATATGTCGCGCGGCGGAGAGGATGTCGCCGACGTGCGCGTCGGGGGGAGGATCGCAGGGCGCGTCGGATGGCGCGATCAGCACGGCGCGGCAGCCCGCGGCAAATCCGGCCGCGATGTCGCGTGGCTGATCACCCACGACCCAGGAGGCGGCCAGGTCGAGCCCATGCCGCTGCGCGAGGTCGAGGATCATGCCGGGGGAGGGCTTGCGCCACGGATGTTCGCGGGTGTACGCGGGGAGTGTCCCCCTGGGGTGATAGGGACAGTGGCGGAAATCGTGGATGGCGGGGGCGTCGTGCTCGCGAAGGAGTTGGTTGAGCCGCGCGTGGACGGCGTGGACGGCGGACTCGGGGTAGGCGCCCCGGGCGACGCCGCCCTGGTTGGTGATGACGGCGAGGAAAAAGTCGGCGCGGGCGAGCGCGCGGAGCGCGTCTTGTGCGCCGGGGACGAGTTCGACCTGATCGGGTTGACCGAGATCACCGGTGGGCGCGCCGCCCGTTCGACGGATGAGCGTGTCATCGCGATCGAAGAAGACGGCGGGGCGCATCCGGGGATTATGGCGATTGGGGAATGGAACTCGTCGGGGCGAAGCCGGGGGAGGGAGTCGATATCGCCGGTTCCGGGGGGAGCCGGGGGCGTCTTTGCTAGAATGGTGGTTGGAAGGGCACTTGTTCGGGAGCGGGCGGGTGGCTACATTTCTGCCCCTCGCCGGGTTCGAGACCCGGGCCGGCGCGGTCGCTGCCACCGTAGCTCAGTGGTAGAGCGCACCCTTGGTAAGGGTGAGGTCGCGGGTTCAATCCCCGCTGGTGGCTTGCTTGATGGGCCCGGCGTGGGGACACTGCGGGGCCGCGGGATGGTGGGCGCCGTGGGGCGCGGGGGAAGGGCGTTGGCTCGATCGCTGGGAGATCGGGAGCCGGTGGAAGCCGAATCGGATGGCTTCCTCATTGGATCGTTCACCGTCAGGGCGCGTGCTCTGGCGGATCACACAAGTACTCGTCGGCGTAGTTGCCGGCGACTCTGGGTTTCTCAACCGGCGCGCGGCTCGGGACGTCACCACGACCGGGCGCGTCTTGGGTGGAGGTTCGCAAGACATGGCTAAGGGCGTATTCGAGAGAACCAAGCCGCACGTGAACGTCGGGACGATCGGCCACATCGATCACGGCAAGAGCACGCTGACGGCGGCGTTGGCGGCCCGCTCGGCCGCTCGGTTCGGCGGGACGGCCAAGTCCTACGCCGAGATCACGAAGGGCGGCACCGTTCGTTCGACGGACAAGACGGTGACGATCGCCGCGTCGCACACGGAGTACGAGACGGAGAAGCGCCACTTCGCGCACGTCGACTGCCCGGGCCACGCGGACTTTGTGAAGAACATGATCACCGGCGCCGCGCAGATGGACGCGGCCATCCTCGTCGTTTCGGCGGCGGACGGCCCGATGCCTCAGACGCGCGAGCACGTGCTGCTGGCCCGCCAGGTCGGCGTGCCGCACATCGTGGTGTTCCTGAACAAGGTGGACCTGGTGGACGACCCCGAGCTTCTGGAGCTGGTGGAGCTCGAGGTTCGCGAGCTGCTGAACAAGTATTCGTACCCGGGCGACGACACGCCGATCATCCGTGGTCAGGCGAAGGCTGCGCTCGAGTGCAGCGGCAAGGACGACAAGATCTGCGCCCCTCTGGACGAGCTGTTCAAGGCGCTGGACGACTACATCCCCGAGCCGCAGCGCGAGGTGGACAAGCCGTTCCTGATGTCGGTCGAGGACGTGTTCTCGATTAAGGGGCGCGGCACGGTGGCGACGGGTCGTATCGAGCGCGGCAAGGTGAAGGTCGGCGACGAGGTGGAGATCGTCGGTCTTCGCAAGGAGAAGACCAAGACGACGATCACGGGCGTCGAGATGTTCAACAAGTCGCTGGACTCGGGCGAAGCCGGCGACAACGTCGGCGCGCTGCTCCGCGGCGTTGAGAAGGAGGGCATCGAGCGCGGGCAGGTGCTCTGCAAGCCCAACTCGATCCAGCCGCACGCCAAGTTCAAGGCCGAGGTGTACGTGCTGACCAAGGAAGAGGGCGGCCGTCACACGCCGTTCTTCAACGGGTACAAGCCGCAGTTC
>CAZWZL010000056.1:0-11496 GCA_964638515.1 uncultured Phycisphaeraceae bacterium | reverse complement strand
GAAGCGTCGGCCGTTCACGCTGATCGTGGAGTGCAAGCAGGCGCGCGCGGACTTTTTGAAGGATCGCGCGGATCGGGCGTCGCTGCTGCGGCAGCGGGAGGAGTTGTTGAAGCGGCTGCGCGAGGAGGAGGAGAGATTGCTCGCGCGCGCGGAGCGCGAGGGGGCTGTGGGGGAGGGGGATGCGGCGGGGGCTGAGGGGAGGGCGAGTCGCGAGTTTCTGTTTCCGCAGTTGGAGGTGTTGCGGGACGAGGCGGCGCGCTGGCCGGGGCACCGGGAAATCGTGCGCGAGTTGGCGGGGTTGGACCGGAGGCTGTACGGGCACACGAAGTTTGCGCTCTTGAGCGCGTACCGGCAGGCGGATGAGTTGTACGTGGCGTGCCCGAGAGGGATGGTGCGGCCGGATGAGCTGCCGAGGGGTTGGGGACTGGTGGAGGGGGCGCGCGTGAATGCAGAGGAGAACGGGGCGGCGGGCGCGGGGGAAGAGGGTGAGGCGGGGTTCGAGGTGCGCGTGGAGGCGGAGCGCTTGGCGTGCGCGGAGGGGAGGCGGGTGCGGCTGCTGAGGAATATTGCGGTGAGGGGGAGTGGTTAGCGGGGGGCGCGTTGCCTTTGGAAGTGATCGCAGAACTGCTCGGCGACATCGAGCAATTCCTGCACGCGGGCGGGCGTGAGGGGCTCGTCGCGATGCAGCATGCGTCGCGGATCGTGCCAGAAGAGCATGCGGGCGCCGATGCACTCGGCGTGGATGGCGCGTTTGCGTTGCGAGAAGAGGTGGCGGACTTCGCTCGTGAAGAGGCGCCGGACCTCGCCGTCGCGGCGCGATTTCAGGAGCAGGCGGTGTGAGAATTCGGGATCGTCGGGGAAGTCGATGTCTTCCGCGACGTCGGCGCCGCTCTGGAGCATCCGCTCGCGCGAGAGCGTGAAGGGTGGGGGGTGAGGGCCGAGCCGCCACTGCACGGCGACAAAGGGGATGACACGCATCGTTTCGGAGTCTGAACTCACGTCGAAGCGCTTGTTCAGTCGGCACACGCCGAACCAGTCGAGGCGTTGATCATTCTCGCGCCGGAGGAGTTGTTCGATGCTCGTGCTGCTCTCGTACGGCGGGTATCGCTCGAGGGGAGTGGGAGAAAAGAAGAGTGAGAACCCGTCGAAGAACTGGCGAAATCGAACCTGTGCGTCGTCGTCGACGGGCATGAGGCCGCGCTTGTTGAGAACGTAGGTGATGCGCCCTTCGTGCAGTCCGAAGAACGCGCGGAGGCGGATGAACGCGAGAATGGAGAGCCAGATCCCGCAGGGGATCAACGCGAGCCAGGCCCATTGCTGGATCGTCACGCGAAGCCTCGCCCGTTGGTGCTTACACGCCCACCGTGCTCACTCCGCAATCGACGTAGACGTTCTCGCCGGTGACGCCGCTGGCGAGGTCGCTGACGAGGAACGCGGCCGTGCCGCCGACGTCGGAACCCTCGACGTTGCGGCGGAGCGGGGCTTTGACGGGGGTGACTTCGAGCATCTTGTCGATGCCGCCGACGGCGCTGCTGGCGAGGGTGCGCAGGGGGCCGCCGGAGATGGTGTTGACGCGGATGTTGTGCTCGCCGAGCTCCCAGGCGAGGTAGCGCGCGGTGCATTCGAGGCAGGCCTTGGCGACGCCCATGACGTTGTAGCCGGGGACGACCTTCTCGGCGCCGTAGTAGGACATGGCGAGGATGGAGCCGCCGCCGGAGGCCTTCATGGGCTCGCGTGCGCGGCGGGCCATGGCGGCGAGTGTGTAGGCGGAGACGTCGATGGCGGAGAGGAAGGAGGCGCGCGGGGTGTCGGTGAACTTTCCGGGGGAGAGCCACTCGCGGTCGGCGAAGGCGATGGAGTGGATGACGAAGTCGAGGCGGTCGTGCTTCTTGGTGTAGGCGTCGAAGACGGCGTCGATGTCCTCATCCTTCGAGGCGTCGCAGGGGTGGACCCAAGCGTTCGCTTCGCCGCCGGGGAGGGATTCGAGGGCCTTTCGAGTGCGGCGTTCGTTCTTCTCGCCGGGGAGGGAGGTGTAGGCGCAGGTGGCGCCTTGCTTGAGGAGGGCTTCGGCGATGTGCCAGGCGTAGGAGCGATCGTTGGCGATGCCGAAGATGAGGCCGGTCTTGCCTGCGAGGAGTGAGGACATCGGTGTCTCCGTGATCGCCGCGTTCGTTGCGGCGGGTTGAGTGCGGATGCGTGGCGCGCGCGGGCGGGGGCGCGGGTCACCACTTCAGAACGATCTTTCCGAACTGTTCGCCTTTTTCCAGTCGCTCCCACGCGGACCGGGCCTCGGACCAGGGGAGGGCCTTGTCCACGACGGGTTTGAGTTGACCGCACCGGAACAGGGCGGCGATCTCGCGGAACTCGGCGTTGGAGCCCATGGTTGAGCCGAGGATGCGGAGCTGGTTCCAGAAGACGCGGGTGAGGTCGGTGGTGGCGTCGGCGCCGGTGGTGCTGCCGCAGGTGACGTACGCGCCGCCGCGAGCGAGGCTCTTGATGCAGGTGAGGTGCGTGGCCTTGCCGACGGAATCCACGGCGAGATCGAAGCCGCGTTTGGCAGTGAGGTTGCGGGCTTCCTTGGACCAGTCCTGGCCCTGATCGAGGATGGTCCACTCGGCGCCGAGTTGTTTGGCGCGATCGAGCTTCCATTGGTGGCGCGAGGTGACGCAGACGGGGCAGCCCATCCATCGCGCGATGGCGAGGGCGCTCGTGGCCACGCCGCCGCCGATGCCGGTGATGAGGACGGATTGGCCGGGGCGCAGAGCGCCCTTGGTGACGACCATGGAGTAGGCCGTGAGCGTGACGAGCCCGAAGGCCGCGGCTTCGACGGGGTCGGCGTCGCCGACGGGCGCGAGGTTGGAGATGGGCGCGAAGAAGCGCTCGCGGTGGGAGCCGTGGATGTGCTCACCGATGAGTTCGTAGTCGGGGATGAATGAGGAGGCGGGGGGGTCGTCCGGGCCGGGAGAGCGGTCGCGCTCGTACTTGGCGTTCATGATGACGCGCTTGCCGACCCAGGCCGAGTCGCCGCCCTCGCCGACGGCTTCGACGATGGCGCAGACGTCGCATCCGGTGACGCGGGGGAAGGGGCGGTCAACGCCGGGGAGCCCCATGCCGACCCAGAGGTCCATGTGGTTGAGGGCGGAGGCCTCGGTGCGGAGGAGGGCCTGTCCGGGACCGGGCTTGGCGTTCGGGGACGGGTCCGCGAAGTCGCTGACCGCGCGGACGTTCGGAGCGACCGGAGCGCCTTGCTTTTCGATGACCACGGCTCGCATGGGCGAAAGCGTACCGGAAGCGTGCGCGACGCGTCCTCCGCCTGCGTGCGTCACACTCGCTTCAGCCCGATCATCTTGGCGAGCACGCCGGCGAGCTCGGCGACGGTCTGGCGGTGCGGGCCCGACGCGTTGTGATGCAGCAGGATGATGGAGAGATCGTCGTCGGGAGTTGTGCCCGGGCCGCGGAATTCCTCGAGCCGCTGCAGCAGCGCGTGGAGCAGCGATGCCGGTTGCGCGGGATCGAGGCCGTCAAGCATCGAGCGCAGCCCTTCCATTCCGAGCAGGGTTCCACCGGGGGACCGTGTCTCCGTCACGCCGTCGGTGAACAGCAGCACCAGGTCGCCCTTGGCCAGCTTGACGGCGAACTGCGAGTAGGGCGTCGGCTCGATGACGCCGAGCGGCAGGTTGGCCACGCGCTCGGCCAGCTCGGGGGAGGACTCATCCAGCGCGCTCCACCGGCCCGTGGCTTCGCGCCGCCACAGCGGCTTGGGATGGCCCGCGTTGCAGAGCAGAAGGTGGTCGCTCGGGGCGAAATACGTGGCCAGCAGCGCGGTGGCGAATCGGCCGATGGTGGTCTGATCCACCTCGGCGTGCTGCAGGAACGCCTGATTGGTGGCCCGCATGAATCGCGTCATGTCGGGCGTGTTGATGTGTCGGCGCATGAGCGATCGCAGCGTGCCCGCGAGATCGCTGACGACCGCGCCGTGGCCCGAGACGTCCGCGAGCCCGACGCGCACGATGCGCCCGGAGCCGCACATCGAGAGGTAGTGCACGTCGCCGCCGGCCGCGCCCTCGCCGTGGGGGCGCGCGTAGACCCACGCGTCCAGCCCGGTCAGCGAAACGGCGGTGTCGACGGCCTCGATGCCGCCCCAGATCTCCATGCATTGCAGCGAAAGCGGCTCGGGCTCGCTGATGGTGTTGGCGCTCATGTCGGTCTCCCGTGCGGGGTTGTACTGGCGGGAGGCTCGGGGGGTTCATAACAAAGCACGGGCTCTCGCGAAGATCTCGCAGGAGCCCGCGCTTTAGATTCAACAGTTCAGATCGCGATCACGAACGCTTGTACGTGATCTCCATCTCCAGCCGGGCCTCGCCCTCGCTCACGTCGTACATCGTGAAGACGTACTCCGAGTCGCTGACGATCTTGATCGTCTCCTTCATCTTCTTCATCTTGCCCGCTTCCATCGGGTTGGGATACTCGGCCTTGAACGTGAAGGTCTTCTTGGACTCATCCCACATGCCCTTGGAGGTCATGAAGCCCGTGCCCATGTTGTCGATCCACAGGCCGATGTAATGACCTTGGACGTTGTCGTAGCCGGTGATGCCCATGCCCTGGAAGGGCATGCCCATGAAATCGCCCTTGAACGAGTCCTTGATGTAGCGGCCGTCCATGATCCACTCCGCCGTGCTCGAGCCCGACGAGGTCGTCGGCTCCACGTCCGGGCCGCCCATGTAGGACTTCACGGTCACGTTCCACGAGCCCACGAAGTAGTTCAGCCGATGATGGTGCTCGCCGGGAGTGGCGGCCTTCATCCACGCTTCCATCTCCGCCGCAGCCTCCGGGCTCATGCCGTGATCGCCGGCGTGCTTCGCGTCGTTGTCGTGGCCTTTGCCGTCCTTGTGCGGATCGGCTTTCTGCGCCGCCTTGTGGCCGGCGTCCTTGATCGAGTCCTGAGCGAGCGCCGAGCCGCACGCGAAGCCGGTGAGGGCGAGCGCGGCGATCAACGTTCCGACGGTCATGCGAGGCTTCATGTGTTCGAAACTCCTGTTGCCTGGTGTATGTCGGTGCGGCGCGACGGTCGTTTCCCACGAACCCGCAGCGAACCCCGCCGGGGCTCGCGCCGCAAAGCCGGCATCAATACCCGAATCATGGTACCAAACATTCACCTTCCACGCAAGCCTGCATCTTCGGCTTTTTGAGTCAGCCCAGCAGCGCGTCGTATAGCGCTTCGAGCCCCACGGAGCGTGTGGCGATGGTCTCGACCACCGGTCGCCGACCGGCCACCTCGCGCAGATCGCGCATGAGCTCGTTCTGGCCCGGGTGATCCGCCTTGTTGCACACGAACACGTCGGCGATCTCGAGGATGCCGGCCTTGTCCATCTGCACCGCGTCGCCCATGCCGGGCACCAGCACAAGCGCCGTGCGATCGACATGCCCGCGGATCTTCGTCTCGTTCTGCCCGGCGCCGACCGTTTCGACGAACACCGTGTCGATCGGTCCGGACAGGCCCTCCACGCTCGGCGGCTCCGCGCCGCCGATCAGTTCGAGAATCTCGTCCAGCGCGTGATAGTCCTCTCCGGAAATGGCAAGCGATCGATAGAACGCGGCCTCGTCGAGCGAGTTGAAGTCCACACGGAGTCGATCGCCCAGCAGCGCGCCGCCCGTGATGGGCGACATGGGATCGAACGCGACCACCGCCACGCGCCCCATCCCCGGCGATGACTTGGCTCGACGGCAATGCTCCGACACGAGCTGCGCCACCAGCGTTGACTTGCCCGCGCCCGGCGAGCCCGTCACGCCGATCACGCGCGTGGGCCGGCGCTTGGGCGCGCCCTTCCGAACGGGCTGCCCGGCGTGCAGCAGCGAGATGTCCCGCGCCAGCTGCGCCACCGGATGATCCGACGCCTTCTCCTTCCTCGGCCTCACCGCGCCTCGAACCGCCTCCACGATGTCCAGCAGACCCGTGCCGGTCGTGAAGCACTTGCTCACGCCCATCTCGGCGAGCTTGGAAAGGTCTTCCTGCGGGAGGATGCCTCCCATGTAGACGGGGACATCGGCGCGACCGACCTCGCGCAGCGCATCGACCAGCTTCGGCCCGAGCACCAGGTGCGAGTTGGACATCATCGAGGCCGCGATCACGTCGCAGTCCTCGTCGCGCGCGGAGATGGCCAGGCTCTTGGGGGTCTGCCAGAGGCCGGAGTAAATGACGTGTGCGCCCGAGTCCCGCAGCGCGCGAGCGATGACCTTCACGCCGCGATCGTGCCCGTCGAGCCCCATCTTGCCCAGCAGGACGCGCGGGCGGTGGGGGAGGTCGGCGCAGCGATCGCGCTTCTCGAACTCCGACGTCGCAAACTGGATGGCCGTCGCCATGGGGCGATGATCTCCTTCGATGGCCACGCCCTCGAAGGAGCGAGCCGGCCCACGATAGCACAGGCTCCGCGCTGCGCTGCTACGAGTCCTTCCGGGGTTCCTTTTTCGCGGCGCCCGACGCGCACTCCCCGGCGCTCTTCTTACCGCAGGCGCACGAGCCGCCCGAACCGCCGGACGAGTCCCCGCCCCCCGCGGGCTTGCTCTCCGACGCCGCGCTCTTCTTGTAGGAGTCGCTCCGGTAGTCGGTCTCGTAGAACCCGGACCCCTTGAACAGCACGCCGCCCCCGAGCCCGATCAACCGCTCCACCCGGTTCTTCGCGCACTTGGGGCACTTCTTGATCGGCTTGGCCGACATCGACTGAAACTCTTCAAACTCGTGCCCGCAGGCGCCGCAGCGATATTCGTACGTCGGCATCGTTTACGCTCCCTCCCCGCTCGCCACCACGACCATGGCCGGGCGAATCACCCGCTCCCCGAGCGTGTAGCCGCGCTGCAGCGTCTGCACGATGCGCCCCGGCTCGACGCCTTCTTCCGCGCGCGTGGCCACGGCCTGGTGGCGCATCGGATCGAACTCCTCGTTGACCTCGGGCTCGATGACCCCGGCGCCGTGGCGCGCGAGCGAACGCACCAGATCGTCGTGAATCAGCCGCACGCCCTGCACGAGCTGCTCGCTGGTCATCTTCGATGTGTCCTGGCTGAGCGCTTTCTCGAAGTGGTCCAGCGAGGCGATCACGCTCTCCACAACGCACGCCATCCCGCGATCGCGAGCCTCCTGCTCGTTCTGCAGGGAGCGACGCTGGTAGTTCTGGAAATCCGCCAGCGTGCGCCGGTACTTGGAGTCCAGCTCGTCACGCTCGGCGCGCAGCGCCTCGAACGCCGCGTCCGGCTCGGCGCAGCAATCGGGCTCGCGCCCGCCGCAGCATCCCGCGGCCTCCTCGCGCTCCGCGTGATCTTTCGACTTGTCCTTCTTCTCTCGCGTCATCGGCGCATCGTTCCCTTGCTGCTGTTCCCGACCCTCAGCCGCCGATCGCGTCGCGGATCTTCCGCCACACGCCGCCGCCGCTCTTCTCGCTCACCGCGCTCTCTTCCGTCGCCGCCAGCTCGCGCAGCAGCTCTTCCTGCCTTGCCGTCAGTTTCCGCGGCACGACCACCTCGACCACGGCCACCAGGTCGCCCCGCTTCCCGCCGCGCAGGCTCGGCAGCCCCGCCCCGCTCACGCGCAGCACCTTGCCGTGCTGCGTGCTCCGCGGCACCTCGAGGTGCGCCGGCCCGTCCAGCGTGTCGATCTCGATCGTCGCGCCCAGCGCCGCCTGCGTGAACGTGATGGGCAGCGCGGCGACGAGGTTGTCTCCGTCGCGCTGGAAACGATCATCCTCACGCACGCGCACCACCACGTGCAGGTCGCCCTTCACGCCGCTCCCGTCGGGCGACACCTCCGGGGCCGGCGGCTCGCCCTCGCCCTGGATGCGCACGGCCTGCTGATCGTGGATCCCCGCGGGGATCTTCACCTTGAGCTTGCGCTTCACCGGCGTGCGCCCTCGTCCGTCGCAGCCCGCGCACTTGTCCTTGACCACCTGCCCGCGCCCGCGGCAGTTCGGGCACGTGGTCTGCATGCGGAACATGCCGCCCAGGCCCGTCTGCACCACCTGCCCCTGCCCGCCGCACGTTTCGCACTTGCTCGGCTTGCTCCCGGACTTGGCGCCGCTCCCGGAACACGTGTCGCACACGTCGAGGCGCGAGAACTCCACGTCGCGCTCGCAGCCCGTGATGACATCCGCGAGGTCGATCACCACCTCGGTCTCGAGGTCATACCCGCGCGCCACGCCCCGGCGCGCCCGCGCGCCCGCGCCGCCCGGCTGGAAGCCGCCCATCCCGCCGAAGATGTCGTTGAACATCGAGAAGATGTCGTCGACGCGCATCCGCGAGAAATCGTGCCCCGCGAACCCCCCCTGCGAGCGCAGCCCCTCGTGACCGTGCCGGTCGTAGATCGCGCGGCGCTGCTCGTCGGAGAGCGCCTCGTACGCCTCGGCGCACTCCTTGAACTTCGTCTCGGCCTCCTTGTCGCCCGGGTTTCGATCCGGGTGATACTTCATGGCCAGCCGGCGGTACGCGCGCTTGATCTCCTCGCCGTCCGACGTGCGCTCGATCCCCAGAACCTCGTAATAGTCGCGCGTGGTCGGCATCCGGCTCCTTCAACAAAGCGGACCCGCGTCGGTTCCCCGGCGCGGGCCCGTCGATCTCCTATCGGCTCTCGCCTCCGGCGTTCATGCGTGCGGCTCGCTCCGACCTCACGCCACGGCCGTCGGCTGGGGCTCGCCCGCGTCCTTCAGCTCCGTCACCAGAACCTCGGTCGTGAGCATCAGGCCCGACACCGACGCCGCGTTCATCAGCGCCGTCTTGGGCACCACCGCGGCGTCGATGATCCCGGTCTTGACCATGTCGACGTATTCCTGGGCCGACGCATCGAAGCCCTGCGCCGTCGGCAGGCTCTTGACCTTCTCGACGACCACGTCGCCGTCGGCGCCGGCGTTCTCCGCGATCTGCCACACGCACGCCTCGAGGGCCTTGAGCACGATCTGGAAGCCCAGCTTCTCATCGCCCTTGGCCTTGGCCTGGGCCTTCTCGACGGCGCCCTGCGTGCGGAGCAGCGCGACGCCGCCGCCGGGGACGTATCCCTCCTTGGCCGCGTGACGCGTGGAGTTGAGGGCGTCCTCGACGCGGTCCTTGCGCTCCTTCATTTCCGTTTCGGTGGAAGCGCCGACGTTGATGATGGCGACGCCGCCGGTGAGCTTGGCGAGGCGCTCCATGAGCTTCTCGCGGTCGTAGTCCGACGTGGAGCGATCGTGCTGCGCCCGGATCTGCTCCGCGCGGGCCTTGATGTCCGCCTTCTTGCCGGCGCCCTCGATGACGGTCGTGTCGTCCTTGGTGATCACCACCTTCTTGGCGCGACCCATCTCGGAGAGCTGCACGGACTCGAGCGTACGCCCCAGGTCCTCGGCGAAGAACACGCCGCCCGTCAGCGTCGCGATGTCCCCGAGCATCGCCTTGCGACGATCCCCGAAGCCCGGCGCCTTCACCGCGCACACCTTGAGCACGCCGCGGAGCCGGTTCACCACCAGCGCGGCCAGCGCCTCGTTCTCCACTTCCTCCGCGATGATGAGCAGGGGCTTGCCGCCCGTGGCCACCTTGTTGAGCAGCGGCAGGAAGTCCGCGAGGTTCGCGATCTTCTTCTCGTGGATCAGCACGTAGCAGTCTTCGAGCACGCACTCGGCCGTCTTCGGGTCGGTCATGAAGTAGGGCGAGAGATAGCCCTTGTCGAACTGCATGCCCTCGACATACTCGAGGCTGGTCGACGCGCTCTTGCCCTCTTCCACTTCCACCACGCCCTCGGGGCCCACCTTCTCGATGGCCTCGGCGATGATGTCGCCGATCTCCGTGTCGTGGTTCGCCGCGATCATCGCCACCTTGCGATAGTCCTCGCGACCCTTGCACTTCACCGACATCTCGGAGAGCGCCTCCCCGGCGACCTCGGCCGCGGCGTTGATCCCGCGCTGGAGCGACATCGGGTTCGCCCCGGCCGCGACATGGCGCAGGCCCTCGATGAAGATCGCCTCGGCGAGCACCGTGGCGGTGGTCGTGCCGTCGCCGGCCTTGTCGTTGGTCTTCTTGGCGACCTCGTTCACCATCTTCGCGCCCATGTTGGCGAAGGGGTTGGTGAGCGAGACCTCCTTGGCCACGGTCACGCCGTCCTTCGTCACCGTCGGGCCGCCGTACGACTTCTGCAGCACGACGTTCCGGCCCGTGGGGCCCATCGTGACCTTCACGGCCCGCGCCAGCTGCTGCACGCCGCTCTTCATCTCGAGCAGTGCGCCGTCGGAGAACATCAGTTGCTTCGTCGCCATGGGTTCTATGCGTCCTCGTGTGTCTCAGAAGGGCCGCGATCTTGATCGCGCCCGTTGTTTCAAACTCGATGGACCCTGTGTCGCCCTGAAGCGTTCTGGGGTCCGGGGTCCGGGGGCCGGGGGTCCGGGAATTACTCCACGACGCCCAGGATCTCCTTCTCATTCAGAATCAGGTGCTGCTCGCCCTTGATCTCGATCTCGCTGCCGGCGTACTTGCCGTACACCACGGTGTCGCCCTTCTTCACGCAGGGGTCCACGCGCTTGCCGTTCTTGAGCCGCTTGCCGGGGCCCACGGCGATCACGGTGCCGCGCACCGGGCGCTCCTTGCTGCTCTCGGGCAGATAGATGCCCGACGCGGTCTTGCTCTCCTGCTCCGCAGGCTTGATGACGATCCGATCTTCCAGAGGCTTGACGGCCATGTGTATGTGCTCCGTGTTTGCGTTTGATTGCGGTTCGCTTGATTACCGACGGCTCAGAATCCCATGCCGCCCATGCCACCCATTCCGCCCATTCCGCCCATGCCCATTCCGCCCATGCCGCCCATGCCGCCCATGCCGCCGCCGGGGGCGCCGTGGGAGTGGTCATGCTCGTCCTTCTCTGCGGGCTTTTCGGTGATGAGGCAGGCGCTCGTGAGCAGGATGGTGGCCACGCTCGACGCGTTCTGCAGCGCCGTGCGATCGACCTTGGCGGGCGTGATGACGCCCTGCTTGATCATGTCGCCGTACTCGAGCGTGAGCGCGTTGAAGCCGAACGACGCGTCGTCCGACTCCAGCACCCGGGCCACCACCACCGTGCCCTTGGCGCCCGCGTTGTCCGCGATCGTCTGGCAGGGCACGCTCACGGCCTGGCGAACGATCTCCATCCCCACGCCCATGTCGTACGCGAAGCGGCCCACGTCCTCGACGTGCACCTCGTTCTTCTTGCCGAACACGGCCTTCCACTGCGGGAGCTTCTCGATCGCCTTGCGCGAACGGATCAGCGACACGCCGCCGCCCGGCACGATGCCCTCCGCGACGGCCGCGCGCGTCGCGTGCAGCGCGTCCTCGACCCGGGCCTTCTTCTCCTTGAGTTCCGCTTCGCTCGCGGCGCCGACGTTGATCTGCGCCACGCCGCCGGCCAGCTTCGCGAGCCGCTCCTGCAGCTTCTCGCGGTCGTAGTCGCTCGTGGTCCGCTCCACCTCCGAGCGGATCTGCGCGATGCGCGCCTGGATCTTCTTCGTGTCCCCGGCGCCCTC
>CAZWZL010000055.1:5183-11964 GCA_964638515.1 uncultured Phycisphaeraceae bacterium | reverse complement strand
ACGGACCCGGCGCCGGCGACGGCGTTCGGCCACCTGGACGCGTTCGTCGTGCTGTCGCGCGGCATCGCGGACAAGGGGATTTACCCGGCCGTGGACCCGCTGGCTTCGACGTCGCGGATTCTGGACCCGGGGATTCTGGGGGAGCGTCACTACCGGGTGTCTCGCCGCGTGCAGCAGATCCTGCAGCGGTACAAGGACCTTCAGGACATCATCGCGATTCTGGGCATCGACGAGTTGTCGGAGGACGACAAGAAGACGGTGCAGCGGGCGCGGAAGATCGAGCGGTTCCTGAGCCAGCCGTTCTTCGTCGCGGAGGTGTTCACGGGCTTCCCGGGCATCACGACGACGCTGGAGGACACGATCGACTCGTTCGAGCGGTTGTGCGACGGCGAGGGCGATGACCTGCCGGAGGGCGCGTTCATGTACGTGGGCACGCTGGACGATGCTCGGGCCAAGGCCGAGAAGATGGCCAAGGGCGGCTGAGGCGGCTCGGGATTGAGAAAGAGGAATCAGGGCCCTGCTCGTGAGAGCGGGGCTTTTTTCTGCGCGTTGTGCGCGGCGCGGTAGGCTGCGTGCACTACACGTGGGCGCGAGAAGGAGTGAAGCGATGTTGAAGACGCGGCTGGCAGCGGGAGTGATCATGGCGGCGGGTGTGGGCGCGGGGATGACGGGAGGCGCGATGGGGCAGGCAACGAACGGGGGCGCGCAGCCGGCGCGCACGCTGGGCGAGCAGGTGGAGGGCGAGCTGGCGAAGTTGGACTGGCTGGTGGGGGAGTTCGAGGCGAAGGGGACGTTCGGGGGGCCGAAGCCGGACGGGACGCGGGATGCGCAGGAGGGGACGTGGAAGAACGGGCGGATTCTGGGCGGGCGTCACCTCGAGATGACGTTCGACGTGGAGGTGGCGGGGCGGAGGGTGGAGTATGTGTGCGTGCTGTCGTGGAACCCGCGCGAGGGGGTGTACGAGTCGGTGTGGGTGGGGAGCAGCGGATATCGCTTTGCCGAGACGGGGACGTATGACGAAGCGACGCGGACGCTGACGCTGATCTCGCATCAGCCGGACGGGACGACGGGGGAGCTGCACGAGGTGCGGTCGGTGTTCCGGCTGGGCGTGAACGAGGAGATCACGGTGACGGACACGCGCGAGATCGATGGCAAGACGGTCGTCACGTTCTATGCGGAGCTGCGGAGGAAGAAGTGAGTGTGATCAGGCGACCATGAGCAAGAGCATGGTGATGAGCCCACCGTTGTGGAGGGCGTGTGCGACCATGGGTCCGATGATGGAGCCTCGCCATTCGCGGATGAGTGCGAAGACGACGGCGAGGGACATGAGCGCGGGGACGGCGATGATGCCGGGGGGATGGATGATGGCGAAGACGAATCCGACGACGAGCGCGGAGAAGATGGGGCGGAAGCGCGCGCGGAGGTGGTGGTAGAAGGCGCCTCGGAACATGCATTCTTCGACGAAGGGGGCCCAGACGGAGACCATGGAGTAGAGGATGAGCACGCCGAGGATTCCGCCGGCGCCGACGGTGTCGACGATGGGGTGCGAGGGCGGGGGTCCGGCGGGCCGGCCGGAGGCTTCGGAGAGCCATGAGTGGGCAAGGGCGAGGGCGAGGGTGGCGAGGATGCCGAGGATGAAGATGGGGAGACCGGCGACGTAGCCGAGGATTCCTGCGCCGATCTCGCGGAAGACGCCGCGGCCGGTGTGGAGGCCCATGGCGAAACGGTGCTTGGACCAGGGTTGGCCTCGGAGGAGCGGGTAGAAGGGGACGAGGGCGAGGAGCCAGATGAGGAGTGGTGTCGGGGCGAAGCCGAGGATGGATTCGAGGGGGTCGGCGACGAAGTTGATGGCGATGAAGCCGGCGAGGAAGAGGGCGAAGGCTTCGAGGTAGACGGAGCCGCCGGGGACGGCGCGCACGTAGGCGGAGGGGAGGTTTCCGGAAGCTCGCTGGATGACGAGGATGATGAAGAGAACGAGGCCGACGAGGGAGAGGGCTGCGGCTGCGGCGAGCGCGGAGAACAGGACGACGGTCGTGCGTTTCGCGGCGGAGAGCGCGTTGAGGCGGGCCGCGTCTTTTTCGTCGAGGAATCGGGCGAGCGCGAGGTCGGCGAACCAGTGGTGGTGATCGCGCAGGGAGGCGCGTTCGTCTTCGGAGGGGGCGTTGTCGGCATTGGAATAGAAGCGGTGAAGGATGTCGGCGTCTTTGCGAACGGGCTCGGGGAGGTCTTCGGATTCGAGGAGCGTGGCGAGGTCGGCCAGTGCGGCGTCGGTGCTGAGGAGCTCGCCCTTGACGATTGCGACGCGGATGGCGTCGGCGGGGTCGTTGCCGAAGGAGGATTCCAGTTGTGCCGCGAGGGCTTCGCCGATGTTGGTGGGGCCTTGGTTGGGGAGGAGTCGGGCGGCGCCGACGGAGTAGCGGCCGATGAGGGTGATGACGGCGCCGGGGGGGTCGATGGAGGTCGTGGAGGCCACGGGTGTGGCGTTGCGGGCCTGGGATTGCATGAGGACGACGGCGGAGACCACGAAGAGGGTGGCCAGGATCGCGAAGAGTCTTGTCGGGGCGGAGCCGGGGTCGCGTCGGGGGTCCGGATCGTGGGGCTGGTGATCGGGGTTGCTCATCGTGTCCCCATCATCGGCGGGTTTGGGCGGATTGGCGCGGATTCGGGGTGAGGGGATGGATGGTTGACAGTGTGGCCTGGGTGGCTACCCTTCTGCCCTCTGCGACGCCGGGCGGGGCTCCTGATGGATATGGGAGGGCGTGCACAGATTGAGCGGATTGCTCGTGTCGGCGCCTCGGATGACGAGGGACAGCGGCGGGCCACGTCGGGCCTGATGCGGGGCATCGGGAGCCGGCGGGAACTCGCGGTTCGGGATCGGCGTCGTGCCGAGACGAACGTGCGAAGCGTGGTGTGATGTTCCGTTCGCGATCGGCGGGCGTGTTCGAGATGGACGATCAGGAAGGCAGGATCTGGCGATGCGACAGACGACGATCCGGACGAAGCCGGAGCAGGTGAACAAGCAGTGGCGCGTGGTGGACGCTTCGGGGAAGCGTCTTGGCCGTCTTGCGACGGAGGTGGCGACGGTGCTGATGGGGAAGCATCGTCCGGACTACACGCCGCACATTGACACGGGGGATCCTGTGATCGTGATCAACGCTGAGAAGATCACGATGACGGGGAAGAAGCCGCAGCAGATGGTGAAGACGGCGTACTCGGGGTATCCGGGCGGGCTGCGCGTGGAGACGTACGAGGATCTGCTCAAGCGCAAGCCGGACTTCGTGATCGAGGACGCGATCAAGCGGATGCTGCCGAAGGGCGCGCTGGGTCGTCAGATGCTGAAGAAGCTGAAGGTGTACAAGGGCTCGGACCATCCGCACACGGCGCAGCAGCCGGTGGGGCTGGACGCCTGAGGAATGCAGTCGGGCGCGAGACGCCCGGGACGTAACGGACACTCTGGATTGAACGCCCCTTGCGAGGGGCAAACGAAGAACTGACGGAACTGACCATGTCGCAACTTTCGATTCCCTCCGGTGACCTCCCCCCGACCCCGATGGCGCCCGTTGCGGCGGTGCGTCCTGTGAAGCAGCCCAAGGGGCCGGATCGTCAGGGGTGGTGGCGCGGGGTGGGTCGTCGCAAGACGGCCGTGGCGCGCGTTCGGCTCAAGCCGGGCAGCGGGCAGGTGCAGATCGTGATCAACCGCAAGAAGTCGAAGGGGATCGAGGAGTATTTCTCCGAGATGCGCGACCGCAACGACGCGATGGCGCCGCTGAAGGTGACGAGCACGGCTGGCAAGATCGACGTCAAGGTGCGACTGACGGGCGGCGGGTTCATGGGCCAGGCGCAGGCGCTGCGACTTGGGATCTCGCGGGCCTTGGTGAACTACGACCCGACGCTGGAGCCGGCGTTGCGTGACAACGGGTTCCTGACGCGCGACGCGCGCGAGGTCGAGCGGAAGAAGTACGGCCAGGCGGGCGCTCGTCGCCGGTTCCAGTTCTCGAAGCGCTGATCCACGAGAGAAAGAGAGACGAACACACAACGCCTGGCCTTGACGCCGGGCGTTGTTGTTTTTGCGGCTCGTTGGGCGGCCGGTGCGCGGCTCAGCAGACGACGCCGAAGTTGGAGAGGATGAGATTGAGGTCGGCGAAGTTGACGCGACCGTCGCCGTTGACGTCGGCGAGGATGCCGGGGCCGATGGCGCCGAACGCGGAGAGAACGGCGTTCAGGTCGGCGAAGTTGATGACACGGTCGCCGTTGGTGTCGCCGGGGCAGGGGGCGATGGCGGGCGGGAAGAAGTCGACGCGCCAGGAGCCGAGGGAGTAGTAGATGAACATGGAGTCGAGGAGGTCGAGGGGCGGGAGAGGTACGGAGCCGACGCCGCCGGGGACGTTCCAGGAGAAGGATCCGCCGGGCTGTTGGCCGTGCTGGCGGTCGTCCTCGGTGACAGAGACGCCCCATGCGACGTCTACGGTGGACTCGGGGGCGTTGGTGAGGGTTTTCGTGAAGACGCCGGTCTCGGCGGGGAAGTCGAATTGGTGGACCTCGATGTAGATGTCGGGTCCGGGGCCGAAGGTGACGATCTCGGGCGGCAGGCCGCCGACGGAGACGGAGATCTGTCCGACGAGTCCGACGAAGTCGAGCTGGTTCTCCCAGTGCCAGAGGGATGGTGAGTCGACGGTGTCGTCGCCGAGCTCGACCTGCATGGTTCCGGGGGACACGAGGGCGTTGAAGACGCCGAGGGGGAACCATCCGGGGGAGATGTATGGGTCGAGGTGGATGAACATCCCGTGGGTGGGGAGGTCATCGGCGCGCGCGTGGCTTGTGTGCGCGAGCGCCACCATCGCGATCGCGACTGCGAAGCGCGCGGTGCGAGATGTGGTGTGGATTGAGTGAAGCATGATCGTTCCTTTCTGATTGATGCGTCTGTAGCGGGGTCGGTCGGCACGACGCCGATCTCGCCGTCTCGATGGAGCGCGCGAAGGCCGAGCGATTGATCCGATCGGGCCACCCTTCGCGCCTGTCCGAGAGGGATAGCGCGAGCGCGGAGTGTTTCCGGCGCGGGCGGCAAGAGCGCTTGTGGCGGGGCGAACGGGACGGGATTGGCGGGGGGTGATGGGGACGTACGATCGGTTGATTCAGGAGGAGGCTCGCGTGGATTCGGAGTTGACGAAGAGCGTTGCGAGGTCTTTGGACGCCGATCCTCGGCTGTTGGTGGTGATTCCGGAGTTGTTCGCTGACATGGATGCGCTCGGGAGCGACGCGGATGCGGTGGTGGATGCGCTGCGGGGGGATGTTGGGCCGGGGTCGCGGGTGGTGGACCTGGGTTGCGGGAAGGGAGCGGTTGGGATCGAGGTGGCGCGGCGGCTGGGCGCGCGCGTGCTGGGGGTGGACGGGATGGAGGCGTTCGTGGAGGAGGCGCGGGGCCGCGCGACGGAGGCGGGGGTGGGGGCGTTGTGCGAGTTTCGGTGCGGGGATGTGCGCGAGGTGAAGGGCGAGTTTGACGCGGCGCTGCTGATCGGGGTGTACGACGCGCTCGGGGGCATCGCGGAGACGGTGGGCGCGATGCGCGGGTTGGTTCGTGAGGGCGGGTTGATGGTGATCGATGATGGATTCCTGGTTGAGGCGCGCGGGGCGGCGGAGTGGGCGCGGTATCGGGGGCTTGCGGAGACGCGGCGGCTGATGGAGTCCTACGGGGATGCGATCGTCGCGGAGCAGATCGTGGAGGAGGCGGAGCAGGGGGAGTCGGACGCGCGACTGACGGCGCTCATTCGCGCGCGTGCGGAAGGACTTTCGGCGCGGCGTCCGGAGCTGGCGGGGTTGTTGACGGAGTACGTGGCGACGCAGGAGCGGGCGAGCGCCACGCTCGCGCGCACGATGCGGTACGCGATGTGGGTGTTGCGAAGGGGGAGATAAAGGCGGCGAACGTGGGGCTTGGATTGGTGGTGCGCGGCCCCGGGGGATCAGGCGTGGCACGAGCCGCAGGATGAAGAGAGGAGCGAGGAGTTGCGGGCGAGACGTCCGCGCTACTAGGTTTTGGAGGTGTCGCTCTCGTCGGGGCGGAGTTCGCGGACGCCGGTTTTGTGGAAGGACTTTCGGCGGGCGGCGTAGTCGGCGGGGGAGGCTGTGAGGTCGGGGAGTTCGCCGTTGACGTGCATCTGGTGGAGGCGCTTCAAGACGGGGACGCACCAGTGGCAGCCGGTGCCGGCGCCGAGACATTCGGAGATGAGGGATGCGACGGGCGGGTCTTCGCGCTCGAGGAAGGTGCGGATCTTCCGGAGGGAGACGTGGAAGCAGAGGCAGACGTCGTCGTCGGGGGACATGGCGGGGGAAGTGTAGAGCCGCGCCCGGAATAACCGAAGCGCGAGCGCGAGAATCATCGCGGTGGCGCGATGCGCTCGGCGAGCGCGGTGGCGAGGGAGGCGAGGTTGTCTGCGACGACTTCGTGCTGCTCTTTGGAGGAGAGGTCCTTGAGTTGTGCGCGGGTGTCGGACTCGAGGATGACGGCGTAGCGGGCGCGGGCCTTGTCGGCGTCCTGGAGGAGTTTGCCGACGTTGCGTGTGGACTTGTAGGAGCGTCGGGCGTGGAGGCCGAGGCGGCGGAGGGCGGCGAGGAGGGGGCGAAGGGCCTTGGCGTCGGCGTCGTCGTTGGCGGCGAGGACGAAGGCGTCGGGCGCGAGGCCGAGGTCGCGCGCGATGGCGTCATCGCTGGGCATGAGGCCCTTGTCCTGCAGGACGAGGGAGATGACGACGTCGCCCATGGCGAAGCCGACGGCGGGCGTGGGCGG
>CAZWZL010000055.1:0-5083 GCA_964638515.1 uncultured Phycisphaeraceae bacterium | reverse complement strand
CAACACGCGATCACCTCGGCGTCCGCCTCGGGGGAGGGATCGCCGAGGGAGTCGACGTTCCATTGGAGGAATTCGCGGAGTCGGCCTCGTTGTGGGCGTTCGGCGCGGAAGTAGGGGCCGATGGAGAACCACTTGATGGGCTTGGGGAGCGCGTTGGCCTTGGTGGCGACCATGCGGGCGAGGGTGGGGGTGAATTCGGGTCGGAGGGCGAAGGGTGTTTCGCCGCCGGCGCGGGAGAAGGAGAAGAGTTCGTTGACGATGCCCTCGCCGGACTTGACGGTATAGAGGTCGAGGTGCTCGAAGGTGGGGCCGTCGATCTCGTCGAAGCCGTGACGGACGGCCGTGCGGCGCCACTTGTCCTCGAGCCAGAGACGGCGGGCCATCTCGATGGGGTAGAAGTCGCGCGTGCCTCGGGGGGGCTGGAAGGAGGAGGGTGTCGAGGGCTTGTTGGGTGTTGCGTCGGTCATGGTGGTGGGGTGAGGGTACAGCGCGGGGCGGGGGGAGATTTGGGGCGTGGGATGGGGAGCGGGCGTAGGCTGAGACGCGATGAAAGGGGGCTTGATGCGCGGCAGGGGCATGCTGAATCTGGCGGCGTTGATCGGCGCGGGCGCGTTCGGTGTGGCGCTGGTGACGTTGCCGGCGGGGGATCGTGGGCAACTGCGTGGCGGGAGCGGGACGGCGCTCACGGGCGGCTCGAATGGCGGCGTGCTGGGATTGGGGCGCGGGCGGGCGCGGGGCGGATTCCCGGATCGCGCGTGCGAGCCGAGCATGGCGGTGGCGGAGCTGGTGGCGCGGATGTCGGGTGTGGGGCGGATGGACGCGTTGGTGTGGGGGGAGCTGGGATGGATGTTTCGCGAGGCGGGGATGGAGGGATCGGCGATGCGCGCGTGGGAGCGCGCGCGGGCGTTGCAGGAGGAGGTGGTGCGGCGGAGCGGCGAGGAGGAGGGCGATGTGCGCAGCGGCGCGGCGTCGCCGACGGACTGGTACAACCTCGCGTGTTTTCGCGCGTTGTGCGGTGAGCGTGAGTGGGCCGTGGCGGCGCTTCGAAGGGCCGTGCGACTGGGGTGGACGGACGGGGATTATGCTCGCGCGGATCGCGACTTGGCGAGCGTTCGGGGGATGGAGGTGTTCGAGGCGGCGCTGCGGATTCCGCCTTGATGCGTGAGCGTCGCGCAGAAAAAAGCCCCGCTCGAAGAGGAGCGGGGCTGGATGATGCAACGAGTGCTTGGTGAATCAGCGACGACGACGGGCGCCCGCGAGGCCGGCGAGCCCGAGGAGGGCGGCGGCGCCGGGGGTGGGGATGTAGGTGATGGAGCCGACGAGGGCGCGGGAGGTGAAGAAGGAGCCGGTGGTGGTGAAGGGGGCGCTGCGGCCGTCGCCGGTGGTGAGCATGAGGTCGGAGTCGGAGAACACGCTGTACGGCGGTGTGCCGGTGCCGAAGTAGCGCGGGCCGGCGCCGGAGAAGAGGAGAGCGACGCCGGTCACCTGGCCGGAAGTGAGATTGATGTCGGGGATGTCGATGTCGAGCGAGACCTGACTGGCGACGGGGCCTTGTGTAGCGAGGGCCGTGCCGAGAGATGTCCATCCGGCGGGCGATGAGCCGGCGCCGGAGCCGACGGGTCCGCCGAGCGCCGTTCCGGTGCGCGTAAACACCTCGACGGTGAAGTTGGCGCCCGCGGCCGCGGTGCTCGCGGTGGACAGGTGCGTGACGATGAGGTTCGTCGTGAGCGCCTGCAGATCGAAGAACATGGCCCAGCCTGCAGACCCGCCGTTATTGGCGGGGCCAGCGTGGGCGTTCAAGGTGGCCGCCGACGCAGAGCCCGCAAGGCCCGCGCAAACACCGATGGCAATGAGTGTCGATCGACGCATGTTTCCTCCCTTTTCGTGGACGTGCCGCCAGCGGCGGTGATTTCAAACCTAAGGCCACCAACAGGGTACCTGAACGAATCCGCGCAAACAAGGGTCTTTTCAAGGCTTCGGGGCCGGTAATCGCTGGACTTGGAGGTTGCGGGGGCAAAGTGGGCTGGTCAGCAGGCCCCTTGGTGAGGCCCGAACGCGGTTCGCTAGACTGGCCGTCCCATGCCGACGATCACGATTGACGGGAAGGTCTGCGAGTTCACGCCCGGGGAGATGATCCTCCAGGTGGCCCTTCGGAACGGGGTGGCGATCCCGTACTACTGCTATCACCCGGGTCTATCGATCGTGGCGTCGTGCCGCATCTGTCTGGCGGAGGTGTGGGCGCCGAACCCGCGGAACAACAACGCGCTGGAGCCTCTGCCGAAGCTGATCCCGACGTGCCAGACGGCGGCGGGGGACGGGCAGGTGGTGTACTCGAACTCGCCGAAGGCGGTGCAGAACCAGAAGGCGGTGATGGAGTACCTGCTGATCAATCACCCGCTGGACTGCCCGGTGTGCGACCAGGCGGGTGAGTGTCTTCTGCAGGACTACTCGTACGAGTATGGGCGGAGCGTGTCGCGGTTTGAGGAGGACAAGATCAAGCAGCCCAAGAAGGACCTTGGGCCGAACGTGCTGTTGTATTCGGATCGGTGCATCATGTGCTCTCGCTGCGTGCGTTTCACGCGCGAGGTGACGGGGACGGCGGAGCTGACGATCGAGGGCCGCGGGGCGTTCGAGCAGATCGACGTGTTCCCGGGCAAGGCGCTGGACAACCCGCTCGCCGGGAACGTTGTGGACCTGTGCCCCGTGGGCGCGCTGCTCGACAAGGACTTTCTGTTCGCTCAGCGTGTGTGGAGGCTGGAGGCGACGCCCAGCATCGACGGGATCACGTCGAGCGGGGACAACATCTGGATCGAGCACTACGAGGGGAAGGTGTACCGGATCAAGCCGAGGGAGAACCTCGAGGTGAACCGGTGGTGGATCACGGACGAGGTTCGGCAGGGCTTCCATCACGTGCACGCGGAGCAGCGGCTGCGCACGCCGATGCGTCGGCAGTTCGGCGCGTTGGTGGAGAGCGATTTCACGCGGGCGTACGGGGACGTGGTGGAGAGCGCGAAGAAGGGTCGCGTGCTGCTGATCGTGTCGCCGGTGGTGGCGTGCGAGGAGGCGTACACGCTGGCGGACGCGGGCTTGGCGCTCGATGGGCAGGCGACGCTCGCGCTGGGGCCGATCCCGAAGCACGGGGAGGATTGCGTGTATCCGCCGAACGCGACGCCGGCGCACGAGGGCGGGACGGGGTTCGTGGTGCGGGCGGAGAAGGCGCCGAACGCGCGCGGGGTGCGTCGGGTGCTGGAGGCGGTGGGCGGGAAGCCGGCCATGTCGTTCAACGATGCGCTCGAGCGCGTGAAGAAGGGCGAGTTCGGGACGGTGATCCTGGTGGGTGGGTATCCGAGCGAATGGGCGACGCCGGACGTGACGAAGGTGTTTGACGGGGCGAACGCGCCGTTCCTGGTGTTGATCGACACGCTGGGGTCATCGCTGGTGGAGCGGGCCAAGGCCGTGCTGCCGGGGGCGACGTGGGTGGAGAAGTCGGGCACGTTCGAGAACGCGTTCGGGCGGATCCAGGCGTTTGAGCGGGCGATCCCTGTGATGGAGATGGCGAAGGCGGAGGGACAGATCGGGCTGGACCTGCTGGCGAGCGCGAAGGGCGAGAAGGCGAAGATTTATGACGCCGCGAGATTGCGGAATGAGATGGCTTCGCGTTTCCCGACGCTGGGCGTGTTTGCGAGCGAGGTGAAGTTCCCGGTGGTCGAGGCGAAGTCGCGGGAGAGCGACATGGCGGTGGTGGAGATCTGAGGCATCAGAAGAGCTCGCGCTGTCCCCCTGCGTCGGTCTTTCCGACATTCCGCCAAATCGTCACGCCAGCTTGGTGTCGACTCGCAAAGTGCAAGAGATAGAGCCCTCTCTGTTGCGGACCGTAGATGCGACGATGATCGAAGTGCCGGTACCCGATCGTCTTGAGCTGAGTCTCGTATAGACTTCTCAGTACCTCGGGAATTCTGTCGCGATTCACGGCATTGAATGCACTACGCCAGTCGCATTGCTTGCCCAAGAACCTGTCGAGATTTGAATCATCGTCTGCCTCGTAGTGCAGCTCCCAGTTTCGCATGGCATCCAAGTGGTCGGGCAAGAACAGGATGAGGTCAGATCGCACCTCGCTCAACCGACGAATCGTGTCCCATTCGGCGTGAAAGCCATAGGGGTCGATGAATGTCATACAAAGCGATCTATCTGGGATGCCAGCCAAGAGCTGATCTATGAGATCATTTGCGTTGCCGTGCAACACAAGGGGCGATGTCGGCAAATCCGCGCGTGCGAGGCGCTGACGAAGCGCATCGCATTTTTTCGCGTCTGCCTCCGCTGCGCGAATCTGCGTGAAGGATGGCGTTGTCAATGCAGCGAGAACCGGACTTCCCGCGACGAATTCGCCAGACTCCTCAACGCGAGCAAATCCCGCCCCAGCGAACAAGTCGAGGTAGTACAGCCCGGCCCATGGCTTAGGCTTCATCGCGATCATGAACGCGCGCAGGTACCTGCCCAAGAAATGGTACTTGTACTTTGACCACCGCCCTACTTCTGGAATCACGAGACCGTCGTCATGCGGCTCGATCGGCATACATCGCTCCCGGTCTGCGGTTTGTCATCCCACGTGCGCCCATCCAACTCCCGACCGGTCTCGTGCTTGCGCACGCCCCCCCACTGCTTGAAGAAGAAAAACACCTCACGGCGTTCGCACTGGTCCTTGATGGAGCGGACCCAATCGGGATGCATGGGACGGGCGCCGGGGCCTGATTCGCCGCCGACGATGACCCAGTTGATGCCCGAGAGCGGGAGGCGCGAGAGCGGGCCGAGGAGCGGTTCGCAGGAGAGGAACCGCACGGCCGCGCGTGTGAGTCGCTGGAGTTGCCGGACGCGCGCGTAGTATTTGGCGGACTCGACGCTCGTGCCGATCCAGACGTTCTTCGGCCACGGGAGCGCATCCTTCAACGCCACGACGCGCTCGGGGCGCTTGGTGAGAACCTGGAATGTGTGCTGATGGCACTCCTCCATCACATCGAAGACTTCGCGGATGAACGAGTCGGGCACCTGGTCGTGGAACAGGTCGCTCATCGAGTTGACGAAGATG
>CAZWZL010000054.1:0-12784 GCA_964638515.1 uncultured Phycisphaeraceae bacterium | reverse complement strand
AGCCGGATCGGGGTGGCGTCCTGCAGGTGTGTGCGTCCGATCTTGATGATGTGGTTGAACGACACTTCGAGCTTGTGCAGCGCGCTCTCGCACTTGCGCACCGCGGGCAGCAGGTCATCGTGAATCGCACGCGCCGCCGCGACGTGCATGGCCGTGGGAAACGTGTCGTTGGACGACTGCCCCATGTTCACGTGGTCGTTGGGGTGCACGCCGCCGGCGTCGAGGTACTCCTTGCTCTTGCTCGAGCCGATCGAGGCGCCGCGCGCCAGGCACACGAGGTTGGCGATGACCTCGTTCACGTTCATGTTGGTCGAGGTGCCCGAGCCGGTCTGGAATACGTCGACCGGGAAGTGAAAGGCCAGAGGGCTCGCGCCCGTGGGTGTCGGGAGATCGGCGTTCAAAATGCGCTTGCACGCCGCGGAGATGGCCGCGGCACGATCTTCCGACAAGAGCCCCAGCTCGCGATTCGCCTTGGCGCACGCTCCTTTGATGAGGGCATACGCCTCGATCATGCGCGCAGGCAGGGGTCGCCCGGACATCGGGAAGTTCAGCACGGCCCTCTGGGTGGATGCGCCGTACAGGGCGCTCACGGGCACCCGCATCTCCCCCATGGAGTCCGTCTCCGCCCGGGTGTCCTGAGTTCCCGCCGCGCTCGATTTCGTTGCGATGCTCATGCGCCTCTCCGCCGTTGACCAGTGGGGCTGTTTGGGGGCGGCAGGGTAGCACCCGCTGCGAAGCGCATGCCGCTTGACAGTCGATGGTAACGCTGGTTACTTATTGTGACCACCTTCAGGAGTCCCGCCATGCGCCGCACACCCACCGGCATGCTCGCCACCGCTCTGCTGCTCGGCTCGGCCAACGCCCGACCTTCCTTCGAATCGCCGCCCCCGGACAAGAGCGGGTACACGCTCGTCAATCCGACTCCCCGAGAGCTCATGCGGGACATGTCCACCGATCGACCGGACGCGACCGAGAGCGCGTACACCGTCGATGCGGGGCACGTGCAGGTCGAGATGTCCTTCCTCCAGTTCACGCGTGATGATACGGGTCCTCGGGTTGACTCTTACGTCTACGCGCCCTTCAACGTGCGGCTCGGCCTCCTCAACAACGCCGAGATCCAGATGCTCTTTGACCCGTTCGTCCGCGTGCAGGACCGCGGCGCGCCCGATGCGTCGGGCGTGGGGGATCTCACTCTGCGCTTCAAGATGAATCTGTGGGGCAACGATGCCGGCGACACCGCGCTCGCCATCATGCCGTTCGTGAAGCTGCCCACCGGAGACCGCGACATTTCCAACGGCAACGCGGAGCCGGGCGTGATCGTGGCGTTCGGCGCAAGCCTGCCCGGCGAGTTCAATCTCGGGCTCATGGGCGAATTCGACGCCGTGCGCAACGCCGCCGACGACGGGTTCGAGTTCGAGTTCCTGCACACCGCGACGATCGGACGGACGCTGTTTGGCCCGCTGGGCGCCTACATCGAGTACGTCGGCGTGGCCAGCAGCGACGCAGCATCCGATTACCGGGCTTCGTTCAGCACGGGCCTGACGGTAAGCCTGTCGGCCGATGTGCAGCTGGACGCGGGCGTTGTTCTCGGACTCACGGACGCCGCGGACGATCTCAGCGTATTTACCGGAATCTCCGTCAGGTTTTGAGACCGCGGCAAACTGCGTAATCGCTCCAACCGATGCAACCGGGTGTTCCGACGGCACGGTGGGCCTGGGCGTCGTCGCCCAAGCCCCCGCCGCGCTCCATCCGGAGATCGATGATGATCCGCACGCTCGCCCTGATGACACTCGCCGCTGCCGGGACCGCCTTGGCTGGCGGAGGCTCCCCCGCGCCCTCGCCCGCAAAGCCTACGTACGTCCTGCCGGCCAATCCGGCCCCGGCGCGCACGCCGGCCGCCAAGCCCGTTCAGGCTTCCGCCCCGGCCCCGGCCGCAGCCACGGCGCCGGCGCCGAGCCAGCCCGCGAACGCGTCGTCGTCGGCCTTTGACGCCCTGATCATGCTGCAGTCCGGGAACGACCGATTCGTCGCGGGGCAGCCGACCCATCCGAACTCCGATTCGGGCCGTCGCGAGGACACGTCGGCCAATGGGCAGAAGCCCTTTGCCGTGATCCTGGCGTGCGCCGACTCGCGCGTGCCCGTGGAGCAGATCTTCGATCGCGGCATCGGCGACATCTTCGTGATCCGCGTCGCCGGCAATATCTGCGATACGGCGCAGTCCGCCACCATCGAGTACGGGCTCGAGCATCTCGCCGCCCCGCTGCTCGTTGTCATGGGTCACTCCAATTGCGGCGCGGTGTCGGCCGCAGCCTCCGGCGCGAACTTCGAAGGCCCCCTGGGCGCGCTGCTGGCGCACATCACCCCCGCGGTTGAGAACGCCAAGCGCGTGTACCCCGATCGCGCCGGCCCCGCGCTCGTGCAGGACGCCATCAGATTCAACGTGTGGCAGAGCATCGAGAGCCTGCTCAAGTCCAACGCCAACGTGCGCAACCTCGCCTCTTCCGGCAAGTCCAAGATCGTCGGCGCGGTGTACGACACCGGCACGGGCCGCGTGCAGTGGATGGGCGAGGCTCCCATGCAGGGCGCCGTGCTGGCCGCTTCAAGCCAGGAGACCCCGAGCGTGCCCACCGCGGTGCGCAAGCCGGTGAGCGGTCCCGCGACGGCCAATGCCGCGCCCGCGAACGAGCGCCAATGACCCGACCATCACCAACACCGAATCCACCCGACCGGTCCGGCGCGCACCGTGCGTGCCCGCCCGGCCGGCTTTGCGTTGATCCGCCCGGAGCCGAGAACCTGCGCTCCCGCCCTCAAGTCCGGACGCGGGCGCGACGTCATGGAGCCGATGATCAAGCAAATCTCCCAGATCGCCTCCGAGGTCACCAACTCCGCGTCCGCCGCGGAGCAGCTCCAGTTCCTCGTCGGACGGTTCCGAATCTAAAGGTCGAGCATCGCTCCCGACCCTCCAACGCAGCACCCGTCGCCAAGCAGCGGCGGGGGCTTTGTTCTGGCACGCGACCGATCCGAGTGTCTCCCGAGCCCTTGGCCGCCCCGGTCGATCGTGCCTCTCGCCCAAATAACACGGGGCGGCCGCCATTTCAGATGTCAAGATCGCTTTTTGTTCCGGATCACTTGATCCGGGCCTCCGCATTGCCGATCGAACGGTCCAACCGCGCGCGAGCCAAGCGTCGGCCCGGGCCCTGTGCGGAAGACTCGTTGGAGCTCACCACATGCTGCGTCGATTGAGTTCGTTGAGTGTGAAAGTCAAGCTGATCTCGGTCACCGTCGGCCTGCTGATCGCGATCGTCGCGGCCAACTACTTCGTATTCATGCGCTCCTACCGAACCAACGTCGAAAACAACTTCCGCATGCGCGCCACCACGTTCACCCACGCCGCCGACGAGGCAAAGAACCTGGCGTCCGAAGCGGTGACGAACGGATCCGTGAATCTCGACGCGCTGGTCGCCGAGGCCCAGGACGATCTCGCCAAGGGCAAGCATTACTCCGACACAAGGCTGTTCAAGAGTGTTCCCGTCGTCGTCGGCATGATGACGGCTCAGCGAGCGGCCTCGAACTACAAGCAATTCGACTTCCACGTGGTCGCGTTCAACCCGCGCGACAAGAAGCATGAGCCCGAGAAGGGATCGTTCCGAGAGCAGCTGCTCAGGGACCTCGAATCCCAGGTCAAGTCCGGCGGACCCACCACGATCTCACGCAACAACACCGACACCAACACCATGCACTTCATGCGCGCCATCAAGCTCGACGCCACCTGCATGATGTGCCACGGCAAGCCCGGCAACGAGTGGGACACCGACGGCGACGGCAAGGACGCCCTCGGTTTCGCCATGGAGAGCTGGAACGTCGGCGACATGCACGGCGCCTACGAGATGCAGATCGGGCTGAGCATGATCGATGACCAGATGGCCAGCACGTTCAAGACCGGAATGATGTTCTCCGTCCCGATGCTCGCGGTGGCCATCGTCGGCTTCATGTGGATGACACGCACCACCATCACCGGCCCGCTGCGCAAATGTGTTGAGGTCGTCACCAGGATCGCCAAGGGCGACCTCACCTCCCAGCCCCTCAATCTCCGCCGGCAGGACGAGCTCGGCGTCCTCGCCAGGAACGTCGACGAGATGTCCGTCTCCCTCCGGAACCTTGTCCAGGACACCCAGCGCACCTCCACCGAGGTCGCCTCCGCCGCCACCGAGATCGCCGCCACCAGCGAAGAGATGGCCGCCGGCATGCAGCAGCAGTCCTCGCAGACCGGCGAGGTCTCCGCTGCCGTCACCGAGATGGCCGCCTCCGTCCAGGAGGTCGCCCTCAAGTCCGGACGCGGGCGCGACGTCATGGAGCAGATGATCAAGGAGATGTCCCAGATCGCCTCCGAGGTCACTACTTCCGCGTCCGCCGTGGGCGAGCTCGGCCGCAAGAGCGAGGCCATCGGGCAGATCGTCGGCGTCATCAACGACATCGCCGATCAGACCAACCTCCTCGCCCTCAACGCCGCCATCGAGGCCGCGCGGGCTGGAGAGCACGGGCGAGGCTTCGCCGTCGTCGCCGACGAGGTCCGCAAGCTCGCCGAACGCACCACCACGGCCACCAAGGAGATCGCCGAGTCCATCCGGGGCATCCAGCAGGAGACCTCCGCCGTCGTCACGCAGATGGAGACCGGCACCAACCGCGTCTCCGAGGGCGTCAACCTCGCCCGCTCCGCCGGCGATGCGCTGGGCGAGATCGTCGCCTCGACGCAGGAGCAGGCCGGCGCCTCCGAGCAGATCTCCCGCAACATGGAGCGCATCACCGCGGTGACGCGCGAGTCCTCCGACGGCGCCTCGCAGGCCGCGTCCGCCGCCTCGCAGCTCTCCGCGGCCGCGGAGCAGCTCCAGTCCCTCGTCGGACGGTTCCGGATCTAAGACTCCGGCGCACAGTTTCCGAGACTTCATCCCGGCCCCCGTCGCCAAGCAGCGGCGGGGGCATTGTTCTGGCGGAATCGCTCCCCGACCTCACACCCGCGCAATAGCTCTCACCGCGTCGAATCGGTCTCTTCGCTCGCCGTCACGATCCGCTCCAACGCAAGCCAGTTCCGCTCCACTTCCATCCGCTGCCAGCCGAGCATGTCCACCCTGTGCTCGTTCGTCACCGCGAGCCGCATCTCCAATTGCCTCCACAGCACGTCAAAGTCCTGGTCGTACGACGCCAGCGCGCCCGCCACCCGGAACGTGCGCGACCGCTCGCCCTCCGCCGGATGCACCTCCATGGCGAGATGCTCCCTCGCTCGCTCGAACACCGGCTCGGAGCAAGGCGCCCATCCCACCCGGGACAACTCCGCCCCTGAAAAACCAAGCCCCTCAAGCACGTGCGACGCCGCCACCACCGAAGGCGCGCCCTCCAATCGCACGCCCGACGCGGCATCCCAAGCCCCCGATAATCCCTCGCGCGCCCCGCCCTCGTGCAGAGCCACAACCTTCACGCCGTGCCGCGCCGCCACGCGCAACGTCGCTCCGCTGATTCCCGCCAATCGCGCGCGCTCCCGATCCGTGAGCGTCCCCTCCGGGCCGTCCGCCGGGGGAGTCACCAGGAACAGCTCGCGTACACGCTGGCGAACGCTCCCAACCACGGCTTCCAGACCCGCCTCGAACCGCGATTCAAACGCTTCGCCCTCCGCCCCGCCCCGCCGAAGCGCGTCGTCCCACCCGAACGCCATGACCAACACGGTCGGGCGCGTGCTCAGCGTGACGCGCGGAACCCACAGCAGGGCACTCTCGCCCCGGCCCCGACCCGCTTCCTCAGCTCCGCCCGCGATGATTGCGCCCGCCCACGACGCCGTGTAGGTCCGAACCTGCTCACCGCTCCGAACTCGGAGCACACCGGCCCCGACTTCGCGCGTCCACGCGCTGTCCGCGACGAGCGAGTCGCCGACGAACAGAATCGTGTCCCGGGGCTTGATAATGGTTCGGTGAGCGGGGCCGTCGGCCGCGTACACCACGCCCATCCCGAGCCCCACCACCAGCCACGTGAACAGCCCCAACACCCATCGACTCATGCGCCGCTCCCTCGCGCGTCCCGCATCTCGCGCTTCATCTCCGTCACGGCCTCGCGCAGCCCGACAAACACGGCCCGCGCCACGATGGCGTGCCCGATATGCAACTCCCACAACCCATCGATCCCCGCCATCGCCCCCACGTTCTGATAGTTCAGCGCATGCCCCGCGTTGCACCGCATTCCCGCAGCGTGCACCAGCTTCGCGGCGTGCCGGAGGCGCTCGGTCGCCGCGCGCAGCGCCGCGTCGCGCACGTCGCCCGCCGCCCCGCGCCGCTCCCCCCCGCTCGTCCCCGCGACCGTCACCGCAAACCGCGAAAACGCCGCGCCGTACGCCCCCGTGTGCAACTCACACACGTCAAAGCCCGCCTTCGCCGCCGCATCGATCTCGCGCTCGTCCGGATCGACGAACGCCGAGACAAGCCCGACGCCCTCCTTCAGCCTCGCCACGACGTCCTTGAGGCGCAAGGCGTCCCGGGAGACGGCCAGCCCGCCCTCCGTCGTCACCTCCTGACGTCCTTCCGGCACCAGCGTGACCATCTCGGGCATCACGCGCAGCGCGATTGACACCATCTCCTCCGTCGCGCCCATCTCGAGATTGAACTTCGTCTGCACGCACTCCGCGAGCCGCTCGATGTCGCGATCCTGCGCGTGACGACGGTCCTCACGCAGGTGCGCCGTGATGCAATCCGCCCCTCCCAGCTCAGCCTGAAGCGCCGCGTGCACCGGGTCGGGCTCGTGCCCCTTGCGCGCCTCGCGCAGCGTGGCCACGTGATCGATGTTCACACCCAGTCTCAGCATGCCGCAACACTAGCACACCCCGACCCTTCACCCCGCGCGCAGCCCCTCGATCGCCTCGGGAATCAAGTCCGCCAACTCCATCGCCGTCATGCCGCCGCTGGCGCCCCGCCGCTCCCGCCACAGCCCCGCGGCTCGGGCGTGCGCCGCGACGCCCAGCCGCGCGCAATCGAACAACGCCAATCCCCCGGCCCCGCCCCGCGCGCGGCCGGCAACCTGCGCCACCAGCCCCCCGATCACGCCCGCGAGCACGTCCCCGGTTCCCGCCGTGGCCAGGGCCGGATTGGCCGCGTCTTCACCCGTCAGCGTCCACGTGCGATGCCCGTCCGACACCACCGTCCCCGCGCCCTTGAGCACCACCACGGCGCCGAGCGTCTGCGCCAGCGTCTCGCACGCCGCGGCTCGATCCTGCTCCGACGTCCCGCAGTCGGTAGCTATGCCGAGCGAGCGCGCGAGCCGCGCAAACTCCCCGGGGTGCGGCGTGAGAATCGCCGCGGCCCGAACGTCCCGCCGGACGTCGCGTAGCTCCGCGAGACAGTTCAACGCGTCCGCGTCGATCACCACCGGGCACTCACCCTGCCCCACGGCACGAACGACCAAGGCGCGAGCCCCTTCGCTCGTCCCCAATCCCGGGCCGATCACGAGGCACTCGCTCCCCCGCGAGAGTTCGTCGATCCGGCCCGCTCCCTCGTGCCCCACCAGCCCCCCACCGCCGTCCACCGGGAGCGCGACTCCCGTGGCGGACGGCGCAATCGTCAGGCCCGCGCTTAGCACCGGCTCCGGCATCGCCAGCCTTGCCAACCCCGCCCCGGCGCGAAGCGCCCCGATCGCGGCCAACGCGGCGCCGCCGATCATCCGCACGCCCCCGTCATCCGCGCAGCCGCCGATCACAGCCACCGTGCCGAACGTCCCCTTATGCCCCCGCGATTCGCGCCGCGGCAGGCTCGGCATCCCGTCCATCCGCGGCCTCCTTCAATCCACGCGCACCACCTCGATCGACAATCTGCCCAGCAGCGGCGCCAGCGCCGCGAACGCGTTCAGCCGATCCTCTCCCTCGAACGCAGTCCACGCGAGCGCCAGATGCGTGGCGTCAAAGGGCGATTCGTCCGCGAGCGTGCTATCGAGATCAATCCATCGGCCCGCCCCGTCCGCATCCACGACGTGGGCCTGCGTCCACATGTGGTAGCCGAACACGCGTTCGCGCCCGAGGAACCCGTCCGCGTAGACCAGCCCGCTCACGCAGCGCGATGGAATGCCGGCGGCGCGAAGCATCGCAGCCAGCAGCACGCCGTGCTCCGTGCAATCGCCCTCGCGCGTCCTCGCGGCCTCGCTCGCCGTGGCAAACCCCACGTCCAGGTTCTTCGCGTTGATATGCCGATGCACGAATCGGCGCAGCCGCTCCGCGCGATCCGCCTCGCTCAGACCATCGCTCCCGAGCAGCGCCTCCGCGGTCAGCGCCACGATTCGCTCATCCTCGCTGTTCAGCATGGACGATCGCTTGCGGTGCTTTTCCTGCGGCGCATCGGCCGCGCCCGGCGCCGCCTTCAGGTCCACGATCACTCGACCACTCGCGCCATCAATCCGCTCAAACCGCTGCGATGCGCCGCTCGGCAGATCCGGCAGAACGCCGCCCTCCACGCGAACGAGATACTCGCCGCGCGTGGAGCTTCGGGGTGACGCGATCGCGTCCGAAACCTCGATCAACGTCTCGTTCATGAACTCCGGGCCGGAAGCCGGTTGCAGTGCCGTCTCCTTGTCCGCGGCGACCATCGTGAGTGTCAGCCCGCCGAACGCCGTGTCGCCTCGAATCAGGTCTCCGTCGGCATCGAGGTACTCGATCGAAACGATTCCCGGGACGACCGACTGCTCCACCTCCCACTTGGTGGCCGGCGCGCTCTTGCCCAGCGCCTCCACCACCTCCTCGCCAACCCACTTCCGGCGCATCTCCACCACCTGCAGCCCGCCCGTCGGGTCGATCGTGCGAATCAGGATCTCCTTCGCGCCGTCCTTCAGCATCTGCTCCGCCCGCCGACGCCCGGCTACCGGCGCGTCCCACTCGCCCTCTGGAGGTGGCACGACCTCCACCCGCTCGCGCCCCTCAAGGACGCTCACCACCCGCACCCCGTCCTTCGTCCACTCGTACCGAGTCTCCATGGGCTGGGCGCCGAGCCGCTGCACGCTGCGCATACGGATCATCTTGCCGTCAGGCGTCTCCTCCGTCGTCGTGTGAATCGACACTTCGATGCCGGTGTCGCCGCGCCCGATCCGCAGCAGCAACTCCGATTCCGAGATGATGTTCCCCAGCCCGGAGATCAGCTCCGCCTCGTGCAGCCACCCCGCTCGCTCCCCCATGAGCAGCACGCCGTACCAACGCTCCGTATCAGCCAGCGCTCTCCCGCCGAGAATCGCGGCCGTCACCACCGCCCACAACGTCCAATGCCGCGCCCTGATCATGCTCATCATCAAAACACTACCCGCCTCGAACCACTCCCGCCCCGCTACCCTCTTGCCCGGATGATCGACACGCACTGCCACCTCACCTTTCCCGATTTCGAGGGACGAATCCCGCAGGTGCTCGAGGCCGCCCGCGCAGCCGGCGTCACCGGCGCCATGACGGTCTCCACCACTCCGCCCGACGCGGAGCGGGCCCTGGGTGTGGCGATGCGACACAACAACGTCTGGTGCTCGGCGGGCGTGCACCCTCTCTACGCCGATCAGGGGCCGTTCGATTGGACGCTGCTCCGGGCCGTGGCGTTCCACGACCGCTGCGCGGCCCTCGGCGAACTCGGGCTGGACAACCACTACAGCGACCCGCCTCGAACGATCCAGCGTTCCGTGCTCGAAGAGCAACTCGCGCATATCCAGACATGGCGCGACGCCGGCCTCGAGAAGCCCGTGATTCTGCACTGCCGAGACGCGTTCGCCGATCTCGTGCCCGTGCTCAGAAAGACCTCGATCCCCCCCCACCGCTTCGTGTTCCACTGCTTCACCGGAAATGAGACCGACATGCGTCTGGTGCTCGATTTCGGCGCTTCGGTCTCCTTCACGGGCGTCGTGACGTACCAGAACGCCAGGGAGGTGCAGGCCGCCGCGCGTCTCGTTCCGCTTGATCGGATCATGGTGGAGACCGACGCCCCGTTCCTGACGCCGCACCCTCACCGGGGCGTCCGCCCCAACGAGCCACGCTTCGCGCGCGTCACCGCGGAGTTCCTCGCGCAACTGCGTGGCGAGAGCTGGAACACGTTCCACGGCGCCATCAACGATAACACCCGCCGGTTTTTCGGGATTCAGCCCCCGGAGAGCGCGGGCGTCACCACGCGATCGTAAACCTCGCGCGCCACGCCCTCGTCCCGCGTGATCACCTCGGCGCGCCCGTCCGCGAACACGGTCGCGTCAACGAGCGCTCCCCGCACCTCGGCCCGCGTCCGCACCAGGTACGGTGACGCATCGAGCAGCGTGCCCTTTTCTCGACACCGTGCCGCAACCCGCGCGAGCGCATCCGGCGCAATCATCCCGGGTGTCACGCGTACGGCATCCTTCCCGCACACCAGCTCCACCCGCACTCCCCCGGCACGCCGCGCCAGCCACTCGAACGCTCGCCTGACGCAGCAGGGGCACTCCGGATCGCGATCCAGGCGGGTCTGGCGGGCCAGCCCGCTGCTGGTCTCGAACCTCGTGAGCACATCGCCCACGCCGCAGTTTTCCCGCCGCTCCGCGGCCAGCAGCCGCAAGGCGTCGCTCGCGGCCGTCGATGCCGCGAGGTACACCGCGGGAGCAAAGACCCCCTCGCTTGCGCACGTGGCCTGCGCTTCCGCAGGGGGCGGCTCCGGAAACACGCACCGCAGGCAAGTCGTCTGTCCGGGGCGCACGGTCATGGCCATGCCCGCGGCGCCCACGGCGCCCGCGTAGCACAGCGCGACACCCCGCTTCACGGCCAGGTCGTTGAGCAGGTACCGCGACTCGTAGTTGTCCGTGCCGTCGACGATCACATCACATGTCGGCACGATTGATTCCGCGTTTTCCGGCGTGATTCTTGCGGCCATGGGCGTGATGCGCAGCGTTGCATCGATCGCGAGCAGTCGTTCGTTCGCGGCCTCGACTTTCGCGGCGCCGCGTCGGGCATCGCGTTCAGAGAAGAGGGATTGCCGGTGCAGATTCGTGAGATCGACGGTGTCGCCGTCGATGAGGGTGAACGTTCCGACGCCGGCACGGGCGAGGAGGTCGGCGGCGACGCAGCCGATGGCGCCGAGCCCGACGACGACGGCGTGGGCGTGCGCGAGGCGGGATTGGCCGGAATCGCCGATGAACGCGAGGGTTTTCTGGCGGATGTGGCGGTCGGTCATGGTCGCGGTCCGGCGGGGAATTCGGGCGGCTCACCGTTGAGGACGCGCCAGACGTCGCGCACGACCCACGACATGTTGCGATGGGCGGTGGAGGTGGCGGCGCCGATGTGCGGGGTGAGAGTGGCGCGTTCCACGTGGAACAACGGATAGTCGTTGTTCGGGGGCTCGGGCTCGTGCACGTCGAGGATGGCCCTGAAATCGCCGCGGGCCTGCATGTGCCGGGCCAGTGCGCACGGGTCCAGGACAAACCCTCTCGCGGCGTTGACGAGGATGGCGTCGGGCTTCATGACGCTCAGTTCCGGGGCGCCGATGAGGTTTCGGTTGGATTCGCGCTCGTCGACATGGATGGAGAGCACGTCGGAATCGCGGAGGAGCGAGTCGCGCGGGACGGGCTCGGCGCCGGCGCGTCGGCCCTCCGGGATGTCGAGGAGGTCGTGGTAGAGGACGCGCATTCGGAAGGCGGTGGCGACGCGCGCGACGGAGCGGCCGACGCGTCCGAGCCCCAGGATGCCGAGGGTTAGGTCGGCGAGTTGACGGGGGGCGATGACGGAGGCGCGCAGGGCTTTCCACTCCATGGGCGGGAGGGCTTTGGTGAGTCTCGTGCGCGGGCGGAGTTGATCGAGCAGGAGGGCGAAGACGAGTTCGGTGACGGCGGCCGAGTTGGCGTCGGGCGTGTAGACGACGGGGATGTTGCGTTTGGCGCAGGCGTGCAAATTGATGTTGTCGAGGCCGACGCCGGCGCGGGCGACGACGCGGAGTCGCGGCGCTTTGTCGAGGAGCGCGTCGTTGACGATGGTGTAGGTGCGGACGATGAGGGCGTTCGCGCGGGCGAGCGCGCCGTCGAACGCGGGATCGTCGTGCGCGACTCGGAGGACGTCGGCGCGTTCGCGCAGCCACGATTCGCAGACGGGATCGATGTCCTCGGCGACGAGCGCGAGCGCGGTCATGGCTTGTCGGCGTTCTCGTCGGGCTCGTGCGCGGGCTCGATGACGGCGGACATGCTGCCGGCGCAGGCGGCGATGCGGTGGTCCTTGCCGAAGGCGAGGATCTGGTCGCGCTTCAGCTCGGCGTGCTCCTTGTGGGTGGTGATGCACACGGCGCGCTTGTGCCGGTCGACCGTTCCAGCGATGCGGACGGCGTCCGGCTCGGAGTGCCGGAACAGGCGTCGCATCATGTCGATGACATAGTCGTAGGTGTGATGGTTGTCATCGAGAAGGACGACGTTCCAGGGGACGGACCCCTTCGCCGCGGGGGCGGTCTCGGGCTGCGGGTGCGCGCGTTGGAGGAGGGTGGTCATCGGAGGGGATTGTACGGGGCGGGCTTCGGAGAGCGTCTCGGGCGGGCGGGGCGTGGCGGAACCTGTCGTTCGGGCTGGTGCCGCGGGGGGCTTGCCCATCTTGCCGGTTGCTCCGAGTCGAATCCGCGACTCGGTTGTTTCCTTCTTGTGGGAACGTGTCAAAATGATGGGCGAGGAGTCTGAACGCGCGCCGAGCGCACCGCGGCGCGGCGGTCCGAGAGGTTTTTCGTTGATTCTGAGAACATTGGCGTTGGGGGGGGGGGGGGGGGGGGGGGGGGGGGGGGGGGGGGGGGGGGGGGGGGGG
>CAZWZL010000053.1:0-13464 GCA_964638515.1 uncultured Phycisphaeraceae bacterium | reverse complement strand
GCAGAGCAGCGGATTCCAAATCCGCAGGTTGCGGGTTCGATTCCCTCCCGGCGTGTTCACCAGAGCAGGGTCTTTCAGCGTCCTTCGCCCATCTCGACGGCGGGACAGAACGGGAACATTTGATGTCGCTCGGCGTGTACAAGCCCGGACAGGGATACTGGACCCGCGTCCTCACCGCGGTGGGGATGGGCGCCCTCGCGCTCTCCGGCGCGCTCTGGCTCTACCAGCAGATCGCGGCGTACCCCGTCCCGCAGTCGACGTGGGCGCTCCGCGTTTCCGCCACGGAAGGCGCCCCGGCCTCGGGCCAGGCCCTGACCCTCTACGGCGACGTCAACGGCACGACGCCCATCGGCACAGCCACGCTGTCCGCGGTGCAGCCCTCGGGCAACGAGGTTCGGATCTCGTCGATCGTCATGGGCGAGAAGATGACGCCCTCGACAATCCTCCGCGTGGCCGAGTCGGGCGGCGCGTTCGCGGCCAACGTCTCCGAGCGGCGCGGGATGCCGGACTTCCCGGTGATCTACCTGCAGGCGACGGGCGCGGCCGTGATCATCGTGCTCTCCGCGATCTTCGTGTATTGGCTCGTGGCGATCCGCGGCAGGACCAACGAGTTCTTCATCGCGGTGGACAACGAGATGCGGAAGGTGAACTGGTCGACGCGGCGCGAGATCATCGGCTCGACGTGGGTGGTGATCGGCGTCTCGTTCGGGATCGCGCTGACGCTGTTCCTGGTGGACAACCTCTTTTCGACCTTCTTCCGGTGGGTGGGCGTGCTCGACGCCTGAGCCGGGACATGCACACCCGCGACAAGGAATGCCCCATGGCGGACGAAGCGACACAAATCCTGGACGGACGGCTCAACGAGCGAACGGACATCATCGGCGAGGGCGAACCGACGGTTCGCCCGGGGATGAACTGGTTCGTGCTCCGGGTGGCCTCCAACAAGGAGAACTACGTCCGGGACACGCTGCTGCGCAAGGTGCAGATCGAGGGGATGACGCACCTCATCGGGCGCATCCTCGTGCCCACGGAGAAGACGCGCACGCTCAAGGGCGGCAAGCAGCGGATCACCGAGACCAAGCTCTACCCCGGCTACATCTTCGTGGAGATGAAGCTCGAGGACGACGGGCGCATCCCGCAGGACGTGTTCTTCCTCATCAAGGAGACCACGGGCGTGGGGGACTTCGTCGGCGCCACGGGGCGGCCCACGCCGATGCAGCTGCACGAGATCGAGAAAATGCTCCTGGACTCTCGCAAGCCCGAGGAGCTTCCGTCGATCAAGCTGGTGTGGAACAAGGGCGACCACGTCGTCATCAAGGAAGGCCCGTTCCAGGGGTACGAGGGGACGATCGACGAGGTGTTCCCGGAGAAGGGCGCCGTGCGCGTGCTGGTGACCATCTTCGGGCGCCAGGCGCCGATCGACCTCGAGGAATGGCAGGTCGCCAAGCCCGACAGCGAGTAAGCGCCGGGCGGGCTCGCCGGAGGACGCAGGCTGATGAGCGAGACGTTGCGCAGGCGCGTGGGCGTGGTTTCGGGGGCGTCCGCGGGGATCGGGCGCGCCATCGCGGAGCATCTGGCCTCCGAGGGCGCTGCGCTGATCCTCAACGCGCGCCGGGCGGACCGGCTCGAGGAAACCCGCAAGGCGTGCGTCGAGGCGGGGGGCAGGGCCGAGTGCGTCCCGGGGGACGCGTGCGACGGCGACGTGATCAAGGCCATGCTCGACGCGAGCGAGAAGCACTTCGGTCGCGAGCCGGACATGCTGATCGTGAACGCGGGGCGAGGGCTGCGGGGCTCGCCGCTGACGTCGAACGACGCGGAGTGGGAAGAGGTGGTGCGGGTGAATCTGCTGGCCGCCGCGAGGCTGCTGCGCGCGGGGACGGAGCGGATGCTCGCGGCGATGCAGAAGCGCGAGGACCTGGCGCCGTACGACTGGCCGGGGAGCGCGCGGGACGTGGTGGTGATCTCGTCGAACGTGGGCAAGCACATCTCGCCGTTCTCGTCCATGTACGGATCGACGAAATTCGCGGCGACGGCGATCGCGGAGGCCGCGCGACGCGAGTTGGGGCCCAAGGGCATCCGGGTCACGGCGATCCATCCGGGCGTGGTGAAGTCGGAGTTTCAGGATGTGGCCGGGTACGACCCGGAGACGTTCGGGCAGTTCATGGAAAAGATCGGGCCGGTGCTGGAGCCGGACGACGTGGCGCGGGCCGTGACGTTCATCGTGAGCCAGCCGGCGCACGTGCACGTGAACGACATCGTGATCCGGCCGACGCGGCAGGAGTATCCGTAAGAATCCGCAAGGCTCGCGCGCAGAAAAACGCCCATCGTGAGATGGGCGGTGTAGAAGCGTGCCATTGAGCCGAATCGCGTGTTTCTCAGTTCGCCGCGCCGGGTGAGCCCTTGTGCTTCACGTGGAGATCGAACCAGTCGATCATCTCGGCGAGGGTGTGCATGACCGACTCCTTGGCGCGATACCCGTGGGATTCGTGGGGGAGCATGACGAGGCGCGTGGTGCCGCCGTGGCCCTTCACCGCGGCGTAGAGCCGCTCGGACTGAATGGGGAACGTGCCGGAGTTGTTGTCCACCTCGCCGTGAATGAGGAGCAGCGGCTCGTTGATCTTGTTGGCGTGCGTGAAGGGGGAGAGGTTCATGTAGATCTGGGTGGCTTCCCAGAAGGTGCGACGCTCGCTCTGGAATCCGAACGGGGTGAGCGTGCGGTTGTAGGCGCCCGAGCGGGCCACGCCCGCACGGAACAGGTCGCAGTGCGCGAGCAGGTTGGCCGTCATGAAGGCGCCGTAGGAGTGGCCGCCGACACCGACGCGATCCGGGTCGCCCACGCCCATTTCCGCGGCCTTGTCGATCGCGGCCTTCGCGGCGCCGACAATCTGCTCGACGAACGTGTCGTTCATCGTCTCGGGCTCGCCGACGACGGGCATGGCCGCGTCGTCCATGATCGCGTAGCCCTGCGTGAGATAGAACAGGTGGGACGTGCCGCCGATGCGTGTGAATCGGTAGGGCGAGCCGGAGACCTGGCCGGCCGTGGCCGGGTCGTTGTACTCCATCGGGTAGGCCCAGACGACCAGCGGCAGCGGGCCGTCGCTCGTCTTGTCGTAGCCGGCGGGCAGGTACAGCGTGGCGGAGAGCTCCACCCCGTCGGCGCGCTGGTACTTGACGAGTTCCTTGGTGATGCCGCGGAGTTGAGGTGCGGGGTCGGGGAAGTTGGTGATCTGGTTCCGCGCGTTGCTCGCGAGGTCGCGCATGAAGTAGTTCGGCGGGTCGTTGCGGGTCTCGTACGATGTCATGAATCGCGGGCCCGCGGCTTCGAGCACGTCGACGATGCTCTCGTAGGTCTCGCCCTCGCAGCGCCACAGGCGCTCGACCGCGAGCGATTCGAGATCCATGCGGTCCAGAAAGGGCCGATCGCCCTCGGGCGAGGCGCCGGAGCCGCTCAGATACGCCCAGCCACCTTCCACGCGCACCACCGACCGCCCGAACGCGTTGAGCGTCGTGAGCGGGCGACCCGGGTCCTTGTAGCGATCACGGATCGAGCGATCCCACACCAAGCGAGGCTCGCCGCCCGCGATCGGCTTCACCATCCACGAGCGGACCCAGCGCTTGTCGCGGTCATACTCGGTGACCAAAGCGAGATCGGGCGCGTCGATCCACGTCAGACCGCTGAAACGATGCTCGGTCTTGAGCACTTCCTTCGGCTCGCCGGTGAACGGCGCGCCCAGCGTCATCAGCTTGTCGCGGTGCGGGACCTTGGTCTTCGGATCGCCGCCGTCGAGCGCCTCGGCCCAGAACAGCCTCGCCGCTTCGGTGCTCGACCACTGGATGGACCGACGTCCGGTCGGCACGCCCTCGATCGGGATCTCCTCGAGCAGGCCGTGCTTCCAGACGGTGGCGAGGTTCTTGCCGGCGCGGTCCCACACCTCGCTCGTCGTGCCGAAGAGGTACGCGGGGACGATGTAGGAGTACGGGCGCTCGACGCGCTCCACGAGCAGGAACTCGCCGCTGGGCGAGGGATTGACGGAGGAGTACACGCCGGGGGCGCCGAGGTCGGTGCGCTTGCCCGTGTCGGCGTCCAGGAACGCCAGCTGCGACACGAAGTAGTGATCGAACAGAGCCTCATCGTGCGGGTTGGCGAGCAGGTCCTGGTACGTGCGCACGGGCGCGACCTTGCCGCTGGTCTCCTGCACCACCGGGCCCTTGGGCACGCGCGGCGCCACGGGCGCGGATCCGCGCCCGGCGGGGACGAACTGGCAGAGCAGCGTCTTGGAGTCGGGCATCCACTGCACGGTGTCCGAGCCGAGCGCGTTGAGCGTCGCGCCGGAGAGCGACCGAGCCTTGCCCGACGAAGCATCGCAGACCCACACCTCGACGCCGTTTTCCTTCGTGATGGTGAAGGCGAACCGCTTGCTGTCGGGAGACCATCGGACGCCGCCGATGTTGGCGTCCGCGGGAAGCTGGACCTTCGTCTCTCGTCCGCCGCTCACCTGCTTGAGCGTGAGCCCGACCACCGTGCGCGGGCCGTGCGGCGCGTTGGTGTCGGGGTTCACGCGGTAGCCCGCGAGCCGCAGCATGGGCGCGGCCATGTCGGCGATCGGCGGGAGTGTCTCGCGCTCCATCAGCACCATGACGGCGCGATCCGGGCTGAGACTCACGCCCGGCAGAGAGGGGGCTTCGAGGATCTTGACCACATCGGCGGGCGGCTGCCGGTACGCCTCCTGCGCGAGGACGGACTGCGCGAGCCCCCCCACCATCAAGACGCCCGCCAGCACCGCGCTCAGACCGCCCCGAAAGCGCACGCCTTGATCTCTCGTCCGAATCATCGCCGTCTCCTTTGCTTTGGATCGCGTCGATCGTACAGGCAGCCCCGCCCGCCGGTCGCAGGGAATCCGGCAGATCGCGCAAGCCCGAGCCCCCGCCGCGTCGATCAACGGCCGATCGGCTTCCCCGTTCAACGCGCCCGGAGGGATTCGAACCCCCAACCCTCGGTTCCGAAGACCGATGCTCTATCCGTTGAGCTACGGGCGCCTGTCCGGATTCTACAGCCCTCCCGCCCCGCGGCCTCGCCCCTCTATAGTGGCCGCCCTTCGAGCGATTCCCGCTCGTCGAGCCCGACGCGGTTTCCTGAGCCGAGCCCTCCCATGAGCGATCTGACGACGAACACGCCCCGCAAGTCCATGGACGACATCATGTCGCTCTGCAAGCGCCGGGGCTTCATCTACCAGTCCTCCGAGATCTACGGCGGCATCAACGGATTCTGGGATTACGGCCCCCTCGGCGCCCAGCTCAAGAAGAACCTGCGCGACGCCTGGTGGACGGACGTGGTGATGATGCCCTGCTGGGGGCGCCAGGGCCCGACCGGTGACGGCGTCTCCATCGTGCCGGTGGACACGCGGATCATCCAGAACCCGAAGGTGTGGGTGGCCTCGGGCCACGTCGCGGGCTTCAACGATCCGATGGTGGACTGCAAGGACACCAAGGGCCGCTACCGGTACGACCACGTGCAGGTGTTCGTGCCCGCCTCCGACGAGCCCACCGACAAGCCTTCCTTCGCGTTCGTGGAGGACACTCCCAGCGAGGCCAAGCAACGCAAGAAGGCCGAGAAGACGTTCGGTGAGGTGCGAGCCGTGGCCCTCTCGTCCGTTCCGAAGGATCGCTGGGCGCGCGTCATCGCGCCGGATGCGGAGAAGCCCGGCTCGCTCACCGAGCCGCGCCTGGTCGGGCTGATGTTCGACACCGTGCCCGGCGCCATCCGCGACGAGGCCAACAAGGCCTACCTCCGCCCCGAGACCGCGCAGGGCATCTTCATCAACTTCAAGAACGTGGTGGACTCCACCCGCGTCCGCGTGCCCTTCGGCATCGCGCAAACCGGCACGGCGTTCCGCAACGAGGTCACGCCCCGCAACTTCACCTTCCGCTCGCGCGAGTTCGAGCAGATGGAGATCGAGTTCTTCTGCCACGAGTCCGAGGCCATGCAGTGGTACGCCTTCTGGCGCGACTGGCGCATGGAGTGGTGGCGATCCATCGGCCTCGCCGGCGACAACCTCGTCCTGCGCGAGCACGACCCCGACGAACTCGCGCACTATTCCAAGGCCACGTCCGACATCGAGTACCGCTTTCCCTTCACGCATCCCGGCTTCGGCGAGCTCGAGGGCGTGGCGTATCGCGGCTGCTTCGACCTGCAGCAGCATCAGGAGCATTCCAAGGTCAAGCTCGACTACTTCGACACCGATCGCGGGGAAACCCTCCCCAACGGCTCGAAGAAGGGCGAGCGGTATCTGCCGCACGTCATCGAGCCCTCCGCCGGGCTCGATCGAGGCGTGCTCGCGCTCCTCTGCGAGGCCTACACCAAGGACGAATCCCGGCCCTCGCCCGAGTACCTCAAGTTTCACCCGCGCATCGCGCCCATCAAGGCCGCGGTGTTCCCGCTCGTCAATAAGGACGGCATGCCCGAGATCGCATCCCGCCTGCACGCGGACCTCGTCCGCCGGTTCGGGCGCACCGGGCTCATCGAGACCGACCCCAAGCAGTCCATCGGCAAGCGCTACGCCCGCATGGACGAGGCCGGCTGCCCCTTCTGCTTCACCATCGACTCTGAAACCCTGAACGACCAGACCGTCACCGTCCGCCATCGAGACTCGCTCCAGCAGGAGCGTGTGGGCGTGGCGCAGGTTCCGGATTGGCTCGACCGCCAGCTGAACCCCCAAGGCTGATTCGCGGGCGGAGCTGGCTCCGCCCACTCACCCCTCTGGCCCAAGGGTTTTCCCGGGCGTCGGCGGCGCGTGCGATTACCCCGACAAATCCCGCAACCGCGGGGACACTCCCGTCGTAGAGAAGGGCGGCTCTGTTCTGGCCGTCGCGGCGCGATCGTCGACCACGCCGCGGTCTCGTGGGATCGTTCGGGCGCCCCTGCCGTCGCTTCGGACGCTGGCTTCAATGTCGATCCCCAGCTCCGCGAGCGCCGTCCATGCACATCCTCGACTCTGCCCTCTGGCGAACCCTCACCGACGACGCGCATGCCGCCGTCGCTCTCGTCGATTATTCGCTGCGCGTGCATTCCATCTCCCGACGCGCGGCGTCGCTGCTGGATGTTCCTTCGGACATGACGGAGCAACTGACGTTGCCGGACGCCGCGCCGGGCGCCACCGCGCTGCCGCGCTCCGAGCCCCTCCGGCGCGCCTTGCTCGATCACACGCCCGCGTACGGCGAAGAGACCCACGCCGGCGTGCGATACCGCGTCTCGTACCGCCCCTTCCCGCCCGCGACGCAAGGCGCCTCCCCCAACCTCTGCATCGTGCTCTGGACGCCGATCGCCGCGCTCCCGCCCGAACTCCTCGATGCGCCCACCGCCGGCCCCAACCCGCGCCGCCGCTCGCGCTACGCCGGGCTCAACGAGACCGACATCGCCGTGCTGCGACTCATCGCCGACGGGCTGACCACCGCACAGATCGCGCAACGCCTCTCCCGATCCGTCAAGACCATCGAGTGGCGGCGCATGGCCATCGGGCGAAAACTCAACGCCACGAATCGCGTCGACCTCGCGCTGCTCGCGCTGCGCCTGGGCATCATCCCGCTCGAGCCGTTCCGAGAGAGCACGCCGATGGATCACCAGCCCTCGGCCTCGGGCCCCTCTTCCAACGGTCCGGCGCGCGCGGCCCGGCGAATGCCGCCGCTCGCCTCGGCGGGGCCATCCTCACGACGAGCTTCCTGACGCGCGCGACTCTTCCCGCGCGCGAAGGGGACAAGGCGTCCCTTCGGGGTCGCCTTGTTCATTGACCCTCTCTGACGCCGCGGTACGCTCCACTCCCGCGTGAGTGAACCCGGCGCGACAGCCCGGCCGACGAACCCGGACGCGCCGCTCGTGCTCGCGCTGGACATCCGGCCGCCGGCGGGGCCGCCGAGTGCGGGGTTTATCGTTCTGGGGTGCTTAGTGGCTGCGTTCTTTGTCGCCGTGTTCGGATTGCTGATCGTGCACCCGGAATTCGGGCTTGCGTGGGCGGCCCCGTTCCTGCCGTTCTCTCTCCCTCCATTGGCGTTCTCCCTCGTTGTGTGGCTCCGACGACGGTTGTGGAAACTGAGGGAAAGCGAAGCGGATTCGACGGCGCGCGATCGACGCTACGAAGCGGCGCTCCGACGCGATTGGAGACCGATCTCGTATGAGGGGCCCAAACGCGCGATCACGCCCGACGCGGCGACGTTGCACATGGAATGGTTGCGGCCCTCGCTGCAATTGCGAGGGCTGACTCCGCCACGCGCCATCGTGATCGCACGGGCGAAGCGACACAGCGGCCTGCCGCTGCGTGTCGAGCCGATGTTTCAAGAGCCGGTGGAGATCGACGCGCTCCCTTCTCGGCTGTCCGCACGCGAGCCGCACCGATTCCTTTCGTCGTTCGCGAAGAACGCGGTCATCATCGCGAGTTTCTTTGGCGTGATCACCCTGATCGCGTTCTCGATGCATACCGCCTCCGAGTCGCCACTACGCATAAGCGTCAAAGCGGGGGCCGCGCTCGGTATCGCCATCCTTTCGCTGGCAATCTACCTGCTTGGCCGCATCCGTGCCCGCGGCTGGTGGCGCGAGATCCTCGTCGGTCCGTCGTTCATCCAGATCCGCGATGGCGGCCGCACGAACGTGTACACACCCGAGAACACCACGCTCGTTGTTCGACCGCGCCGCTGCTTCGCGCAGGGCATCCTCGCGATTCTGTCGACCGACGGGGATCCGAAGGGGACGCCGAGCACCCACATCGTCTTCTTCGGCTTTGACGACCCCGGCTTCCTCGCTCTCTGGCGCGCCTGGATCAATCCGCTCCGGGCGGATCATCTCGTCGGCGCGGACGTCGCCTTGGGGAGCAGCGTGAATGCCTCGCCCGCCACTCCCAATACCATGGAGCCATGATCAGACTTCCCGTTGCTCCGCGTTGCCTCGCCCCCGCTCTCGCCCTGCTCGCGCTCGCCCTCCCCGCGTGCGCGGCGCCCTTTGAGGCGCGGCCTCCCGTGCCCAGCCCCGACGAGGCCCGCTTCGTCACCGAAGACATCCCCCGCTTCTGGTTCGCGTTCGACGAGGCCTCGGAAGAGCCGGGGACGATCTTCGAGCAGGTCCTCCAGAAGCATTACCTCGACCCCGGCACGCCGGGCGTCGCGGGCTTCACGCCCAATCGCATCCGCTCCGCTGAGAATCTCGCCAAGGTCGTCCGGGCTCGATGCGCGGACTACCTCGCGATGCGCGAGAACTCCATACGCATCAGCGAGCAGGAGCCCGCCATCCGCGCCGCGTTGCGTGAGTTCGAGCGGCTGTATCCCGACGCCGTGTTCCCCGACGTGTACTTCGTCATCGGCGCGATGAACTCCGGCGGCACCTCCACGCCCAGCGGGCTCATCATCGGCATGGAGATGGACGTCAACCGCCCAGACAAGATCGCGGCCCTTGTCGCCCACGAGGCCGTGCACTACCAGCAGCATTACCGCGGCGAACGCCGACTTCTGGAGCAGTGCCTCATCGAGGGCGCCGCGGACTTTGTCGGTCTGCTCGCCTCCGGCGGCAGTATCAACGAGGAAGCCCTCGCCTACGCGCGGGAGCACGAACGCCAACTCTGGGAGGAGTTCCGTGAGCGCCTGGACGACAACGACTACGCCCCGTGGCTGTACGTTCGCGATGCGGACAAGCTCAACGGTCGCCCGCCGGACGTGGGCTACGCGATGGGCTGCCTGATCGCCGAGGCCTACTACGAGAACGCGACGGATAAGGAGCAGGCGTTGGCGGACATCATCCGCTGCGAGAACCCGCGCGAGCTGCTCGAACAGAGCGGGTACGCGAGGAAGTTCGAGACGTAGTGAGGGGCCAAAAGCGACCAGCGCCCGCCGCGCCGCCCCCGCGCGTGGGGTCGCGGCGCCGGCGAGCGCTCGTCAGCTGATCCTGAATTTCCGAATCAGTACCGGCGCAGCACGCCCATCACCACGCCCTGCACCTTGCAGTCCTTGACGCGGATGGGCTCGAAGGCGCTGTTGGCAGGCTGGAGACGGATGTGGTCCGCCTCGCGGAAGAACGTCTTGAGCGTGGTCTGGCCGTCCGGGAGCATGGCGACCACGCGCTCGCCGTTGCGCGCGACGTCGCGACGCTCGATGATGACGTAGTCGCCATCGAGAATCCCTTCGTCCTTCATCGAGTCCCCATCCACACGCAGCGCAAACGTGGCGCCCGACTGGCCCACCCGCGGGCCGAAGAGATTCGTCAGGTCCAGTTCGTCGCGGTCCTCGAGCTTCTCGATGGGGTAGCCCGCGGCGATCTTGCCGACCAGCGGGAAACGCAGCGGCCGATCCTCGTCGGGAACCGCGATGCCGTCAGCGATCGACAAAGAGCGCGCCTTGTTCGGCTCGCGCACCAGCGCGCCCTTCTTGATAAGCGCCTCGACGTGCTCGAACACCGTGACCTTGCTCACGCCGAGCTCGTCGGCGAGCTCCTGCATCGTGGGCGAGTAGCCGGTCCGCACGCGCCAATCCCGGATGAGCTGCAGAATCTTGAGCTGCTTTGGTGTCAGGTTCATGCTGCAAGGCCTCCCAAATGTTGTCCGCGACCACGATCACCCGCCCGGAGTTTTCCTCTGCGAAGCGCGATTCCCTCGCGGCCTCGCGAATCCGTCCCATCAACCCCCGCTGTCCATCCAACAGGCGAGCCGCCGCCCACAACCCGCCGGCACGCACCGCCCATGACGAAAACGACACGCTCTCCCCCCCACCACCATCCACGCCCACCGGCTCGGCCTGCGTAGATGCGCGTCGCGCAGTCGCACCGCCGTGCGGCACGCCGCCGCCCTCCGCGTCCTCCCCGAACGGCGAGCCCGCCCCTTCCGACGCGACCACACGCCCCGCCGAGGCCACGAAGTCCGCCACGTATGACCCACCCGGTCCCAACCTCACCAACGGAGCCGGCGCCATGTTCGCCATCTCGGCCTCCAACCTTCCCGCTGTCGCCCCGGACGACAGACACTGCGGCCTCCGCCATACACCTGTTCATTGCCTCTCCGGGCCGAACCGTTGCGGACGGGCTGACTGGCCCATCCGTCCTATCTCTGTTCGGTAACCTACCCGACCATCCTCCAGAAATCAATACGGATTTTCGGAAAACAATCGGGTAGGTCGGTCAGGCCTGCTCACGACGCGCCAAGCGGTCTCCACGCCGCACCACGACCCGACGCATTTCCAGAATCGTGGTCTCGGCCCGGAGTTGGCCGGCGTCGATCCCGGTGGCGCGGGTGAGGTCATCGAAAGTGCTGGGCGCGGCGAGCGCCTCCCAGATGACCAGCTGAAGATCCGTAAGGCTTGAAATCACAAGTGGTTGCGGCGCTGGCTTGGATTCGGCGCCCACCCAGGCGTCGATGACGCCGTCGAAGGCCTTTCGGGCCAGGGGTTCGAGAAGGTCGAGGACGTCGGCGGGGGTTGTGACCAGCGCCGCGCCGCCGGCGCGGATGAGGTCGTGGGAGCCCTCGCTCGCCGGGGAGTCGATGCGTCCGGGGATGGCCATGACCTCGCGGGCGTGATCTTCGGCGGCGAGCCGCGCGGTGATGAGGGCTCCCGAGCCGCGCGCGGCCTCGATGATGAGCGAGCCGAGGGACAGGCCGGAGATGATGCGGTTTCGCGCGGGGAAGTTCTCTGCGGCGGGGGCGGTGCGGAGCGGCAGTTCGGAGATGACGGCGCCGCCGCATGCCACGATTTGTTCGAACAATTCAGCGTTTTCAGGGGGATAGCCATGGGACAGGCCGCAGCCCATGACGACGATGGTTCGGCCGTTGACGCGGAGCGCGGCGCGGTGTGCGGCGGTGTCGATGCCGCGTGCGCCGCCGGAGACGATGGTGAGGCCGGACTGGGCCAGGAAGGCGGAGAATCGCTCGGCTTGCTCGATGCCGTAGGGGGTGCAGGCGCGGGAGCCGACGACGGCGAGGGCGTGACGATCGTGCTCGGGGTCGAGCCGGCCTCGGACGTAGAGGAGCGGAGGGGGGTTTGGGATGAGTCTGAGGAGGGGCGGATAGGCGGGGTCGGCGCGCGCGACGAGCGTCACTGCGAGGCGCTCGGCGAGGGCGAGTTCGTGTTCGGCGTCGCGCACGGCGGCGGCGATGCGCGGGGGGATTTCGGAGGCTGACTTTTCGCCGAGGCCCCGCACTGACCGGAGCTGTGCGCCGGAAGCGCGACATACGGCGCCGGCGGAGCCGAAGTGGTCGAGGAGGCGTTGGATGAGGACCGGGCCGAGGCCTTGGGTGAGTGTGAGGCGGAGGAGGTCGAAGAGCTCGGGGGTGGGAGGGGGACGCATTCCGGGGATGAAGCGTATCTGGAGGGAGGGGCGTGACAGAGCGGCGGCGGGAGGGAGGAGGCTGGCGGCGGGAGGAGTGATCCGCTTTTCGCGGGGCGGGTGTTCGGCTATCCTTTCGCCCCCTGTCGGCCCGGGTTGGGCGAGGCGGGGATGGTCTTTTTTTGAAGCGAGGATTGAGCATGCCCGCCACTGGCGTTGTGACACAGGTGATTGGTTCGACGTTCGATGCGCAGTTTCCGGAGGACGGGCTGCCGGCGATTTACAACGCCGTGAAGGTGGAGGGGGATACGAAGGCGGGCAAGATCAATCTGACGGGCGAGGTCGCGCAGCACCTTGGCGGCGGTCGGGTGCGTGCGGTGGCGTTGGGCTCGACGGACGGGCTGACGCGGGGGATGGGTTGCCGCGACGTGGGCGGGCCGGTGCAGGTGCCGGTGGGCGAGATGGTGCTTGGGCGGGTGTTCAATCTGTTGGGGGAGCCGATCGACAAGAAGCCGGCGTTGCAGGGCGCGCCGACGCGTCCGATTCACCGCGCTCCGCCGGAGTTCGCCGCGCTGAATCCGCAGACGGAAGTGCTGCCGACGGGCATCAAGGTGGTGGACCTGCTGTGCCCGTTCGTGCGCGGCGGGAAGATCGGGTTGTTCGGCGGGGCCGGCGTCGGCAAGACCGTCGTGATCCAGGAGATGATCGCGCGTGTGGCGCGGAACTTCGGCGGGTACTCGGTGTTCGCGGGCGTGGGCGAGCGGACGCGCGAGGGCAATGACCTGTGGCGCGAGATGGGCGAGGCGCAGTACACGGACGCCTCGGGCAAGACGGCGCACGTGCTGGACAAGGTGGCGATGGTGTTCGGCCAGATGAACGAGCCGCCGGGAGCGCGCCTGCGGGTGGGCTTGAGCGCGTTGACGATGGCCGAGGAGTTCCGCGACGCGTCGGGCAAAGAGACGCTGATGTTCGTGGACAACGTGTTCCGGTTTACGCAGGCTGGTTCGGAGGTGTCGGCGTTGCTGGGTCGGATGCCGAGCGCGGTGGGCTATCAGCCGACGCTGAGCACCGAGATGGGCGAGATGCAGGAGCGGATCACGTCGACGGCGAAGGGCGCGATCACGTCGGTGCAGGCGATTTACGTGCCTGCGGACGATTACACCGATCCGGCTCCG
>CAZWZL010000052.1:0-13882 GCA_964638515.1 uncultured Phycisphaeraceae bacterium | reverse complement strand
CGATCCGCGACACGCCCAACTGCGCCCCGGAGACCCCCATGCCCCCATCCTTCGAACAGAAAAGCGTCTGGATACAGCTCATTGCCATCGTCTTGTCGATCGCGGCATACCTCGTCATCGCCTCCGCCATGCTCGCCCGAGGCGTCACCGCCCTCCCCGCCTACGCCGCGCTGTTCATCATCTCCGTGATCGTCCTCGTCGTGTTTCTCATCGCCGGCCTCGTCATCGCCGCCCTCACCGGCAAGCCCGAGCCTCGCGACGAGCGCGATGTCGCCATCTCCCGACGCGCCGAAGCCAACTCCTCCTGGCTGCTCACCGTCGGCGTCCTCTCGGCCGTCACCGCGATGACGCTCTCCATCGACAACCTCTGGGTCGCGCACCTGCTCATCCTCTCCCTGTACGCCTCCGAAGCCCTCGGCCTCGTCCTCCAGCTCCTCTATTACCGCCGAGGAGCCTGAACATGCCGCGCCCCCGATTCATCCTTGAGAACAACATCCGCGCGCTCCGATTCGCGCACGGCGAGATGACGCAGCAAGCCCTTGCCGATCGGATCGGCGTGAGCCGACAGACCGTGAACGCCATCGAGGGCGGCAAGTACTCACCCACTCTCGAAGTCGCCTTCCAGATTGCCCACGTCTTCGACAAGCCCCTTGAGGAAGTCTTCACCTTCCGGCGCGCGACGCGCTAGTGCCTTACTTTCTCGGCGAAGGCGCGTGCTGATCCAGCAGGATCTGGTTCCCGTCCGGATCAACCAGCACGCAGCTCGCGGGCCCCGACGTCGTTTCATCCGCCGCGACCACGGGCGTCAAGCCCCTGGCCCTCAGCGCCTTCTGAATGTCCCGCACGTCATCGAAGTCCGGCAACGTGGCGGCGTTGCGATCCCAGCCGGGGTTGAATGTCAGGATGTTCTTCTCGAACATTCCCTGGAAGAGCCCGATGGTGGCGGTCGCGTTCTGCATGATGAGATAGCCCTTGCCGTCGCCGCCGATCCGGTGAAAGCCGAGCTTCTCGTAGAACTCGCGCGAGACGGCGAGGTCCTTCACGGCGAGGCTGACGGAAAAATTGCCGAGCTGCATGTCGTTGGCTCCGGGGTTGGCCGCGGGGTCTTCTCCAATCAGGTGCGCGGTCGCGAGACCGGCGATCATGCACGCGGCAAGGCACAGGACAAGACGGTTCATGGCGTATCTCCGAGTGCGAGCCGGCGCGGGACGGCCGCGCCAAATCGCGTGCCGCATGCTATCCGGGGGGCGGTAGGATTCTTGTCAGATCTTGCGAAACGCACGACCAACCCGCGCCGCCACCGTCTCCACCTACGTCGAGCGCGTCAACCTCGCCATCGACTACGTCGTCACAAATCTCCACAAGCCCCTCCGGCTCGAAGACGTCTCCCGCGCGGCGCACTTCTCCCCATTCCACTTCCACAGGGTCTTCCACGCGCTCACCGGCGAGACGCTCGCCGACTTCGTGAAACGCCTGCGTCTGGAACGCGCTCTGACCATGATGTCACAGAAGCGGTCCGGACGAACTCCATCGTTGACGCGCATCGCGCTCGATTGCGGCTTCTCGTCCTCATCCGACTTCTCCCGATCGTTCAAGGACCGCTACGGCGCCCCACCCTCCGCCTTCGACCTCACAGCCCACCGCGCCGCGCACCGCCAACGACTGGAATCGGTCACGCTCGGCTCGGACGAAACGGCGCGCGTGCGCTCCGCGCCGGCGGCCGACAACCCGGACGGTTTCCGCGTGACCATCCGCGTACAACCCGCACGCACGGTGGCGTACATCTGCGTGACCGACCCGTACCGATCCAACGCGGTGTTCGACGCGACTTCCAGACTGGTCGCCTGGGCCGAGGCCCACGGGCTCGCGCAAGGCCAGTGGCTTGGGTATCAGTGGGAGAATCCGGAGATCGTGTCGTTGGAGGATTGCCGGTACTACGTGGCGGTGGAGGCCGAGCGTTTCGAGCCAGGTGGCGAGATCGGCCGGCATCGATTCCCGACGATGACGGTGGCCGAGGTGGAGATCCGCGGAGATATCGCGCTGGAGCTGCGGGCGTTGCAATGGCTCTTCGGCGTCTGGCTGCCGAGCGGCGGGTATGTGCCCGATGACCAGCCCGGCTTCGAAGCGTGGAACGGCATGCCGTTTGCGCACGGCGTGGAACACTTCGAAATGCGGCTGTGGCTGCCCGTGCGCAGGGTGTAGGATGACTGCGAACGCTTGGTGTCAAGCGCATCTGGCGACATCAGGACCACGGAGCGGAGCCATGTGGACGATCGCGACGATTCTCGGAGTATGGGTATTCGTGTGCGGCGCGGCCTGCGCGGGCGGCGATGAAGGCGCCAAGCCGGCCGACTCACCCGCCGCCTGGGTCCACGGGCTGGCCGGGGAGTGGACGGTGGTCAACGAGGTTTCGCTCGCGCCCGACCAGCCCAAGATGAAGGTCGAGTTCCGCGAGTCCTCGCGCATGGTGGGGCGCACGTGGCTGCTGGCCGAGGCCAAGGGCGACATGCAGGGCATGGCGTTCGAGTCCGTGCTCACGCTCGGCTACGACGGCGCCCAGAAGCAGTACGTCTGCACGTACATCGACTCGATGCAAGGCCGCATGTGGACCTTCGCCGGCCAATTCGACGACGCAGGCAAGCGCCTCGTGCTCGAGTGCGACGGCCCCGCCTTCGACAACCCCGCCGGGACCACGAAGTACCGCCTCATCGTCGAACACCCCGAGCCCAACCGCAAGATGACCCGCTCCCAGGCCGTCATGCCCAACGGCGACTGGTTCGAGTTCGAGACGACGACGTACACGAGGATGGAATGAGCGGCAGCACGCGGGCGCGGTGAGAGGACATGCGATGACTACGAGCATGCAGCAATCGACAGCGAGCGCGCCGGGCGCGGACGGCGCACCGTTGGACGTTCGGCAGGCCTCGCCTCGTGAGGTGCGCGCATGGCTCGACGCGGGCAGCGCGACACTCGTCGACGTCCGCGAGCCCGACGAGCACGCGCGGGAGCGCATCCCGGCAGCGCGGCTCGTTGCACTCTCGAACTTCGATCCAGCCCGCGCCCTCCAGCACCTCAAGCCCGGCCAGAGTCTCGTCCTCCACTGTCGCAGCGGAAAACGCTCGCTCGACGCCGCCAACCGCGCGGCGCCACTCGCCGCCGCGAACAACGTCCCCCTCTACAACATGACCGGCGGAATCGAGGCCTGGAAGCAGGACTCCCTCCCCGTCCAGACCGACACCTCCGTCGCGCGCATCAGCCTCATGCGCCAGGTGCAGCTGGTGATCGGCGCGGGCGTGGTGACGGGCGCCGCGCTCGCGTGGTTCGTGCACCCGGCGTTCCTCGCGATCCCGGCGTTCTTCGGCGCGGGGCTGATCTTTGCGGGGGCGACGGGGACGTGCGGCCTCGCCGCGCTCCTCTCCCGCATGCCGTGGAACCGCGCGTCCCGCGCCTCGTGCGCACCGAACTGACGATCCGGAGCCCCCCGCCGAGCCCCGACCCGCGCGCCGACACCACCCCGCCCGACACCCCGCGCGCGCACCGCCTAGGCAGATCCAACCCCCCGTACACCCACGCTCGTGCGCACCCGGCCCGGAACAACGGCCCCGCGGCCAAAGTCGTAGGTCGCGCGCCCTCAAACCGTGCAGAATTGAGGGGCCCACGCACCCAGAGAATCTCACTTGGAGGGCGTTAGGGAGTGGGATCACCATTCCTCACGCTCCGTGATCCCAGCGGGGTCTCGCTCGGCGCCCTCACCTCCCGAGCGTTTACAGTGCTCGCGCATGAACCCCGACGCCATCGGCCCTTTCCAGATCGAGCGCGAACTTGGCCACGGCGGCATGGGCGAGGTATTCCTCGCGCGCGACACGAGGCTGGACCGGCAGGTCGCGATCAAAGCGCTGCCGGCGCACTTGTCGCACGATCCGGACCGGCTTGCTCGATTCCAGCGTGAGGCCAAGGTGCTGGCCTCGCTCAACCATCCCTGCATCGGCGCGATCTACGGCCTGGAAGAGTCGAACGGCCACCAGTACCTGATCCTGGAGTTCGTCGCGGGTGAGACGCTCGCCGACCGGCTCGCGGCCGGCCCGATCCCCGTCGAGGAGTCGCTGGGCCTGGCCAGGCAGATCGCCGAGGCGCTGGAGGTGGCGCACGAGAAGGGGGTCATCCACCGCGATCTCAAGCCCGGCAACGTGATGGTCACGCCCGACGGCGTGGTGAAGGTGCTCGATTTCGGCCTGGCGCGTACGGCCGAGGGCGCCCCCTCTTCCACGAATGCCCCCTCGCCGCCGGACTCGCCGACGGCGACGTCTCCCGCGAGATTCGCGCTGAGCCCGACGAATCCTGGCGTCATTCTGGGCACGGCGGGCTACATGTCCCCGGAGCAGGCCCGCGGCAAGCCCGTCGACAAGCGCTCCGACATCTTCTCCTTCGGGTGCGTGCTGTACGAGATGTTGACGGGCGTCATGCCCTTTCGCGGCGAGACGGTCGCCGACGCCATCGGCGCGACGCTGCACAAGGAGTCTGACCTCGGCCTGCTGCCGCCCGGCACGCCGGCCCGCGTGCGTGAACTGTTGACCATGTGTCTGGCGAAGGAGCGCAAGCAGCGGCTGAACGACATCGGCGACGCACGGCTCGCGCTCGATCGCGCCGTTGCCGGGCGTGAGTGGGCGAGCGCCACCGCCCGCGCCGGTTCGACCGTTCGCCGATGGCTTGTCGCTTCCACCGCGTTGCTCTTGATCGCTTCCATCGGATGGGTCTGGGTCGTTCTGCGCCCCACACCGCCAGCGGTTCGATCCGGCCCGACGCTCGAGTTGTCCATCCCGATGCCGAAAGGGCACGAGATCGTCGGCCCCATAGCGATTTCTCGCGATAGCGAACGCATCGCGTTCACGACCGAGGATGAGTCCGGAGAGTCCAGGGCCTATGTCCGCGCGCTGGATCGCCCGGATTTCATCGCGATCCCCGGCTCGCGCGATTTCAGGAATCCAGCCTTCTCGCCCGACGGCCGGTCTCTCGTCTTTGTGGGTCGCGACGGGCTGTACCGAGGCCCCGTCGACGGCGGCCGCCCCAATCTCATTATCCCGTCCCGCTCAATGATGTCCGCCTGCGTGCTCGATGATGACTCGATTGTCTACTCGACCGGCGTGGACTCTCCGCTCTGGCGCGTGTCGCCCGAGGGCGGCAAGCCCGCCGCGCTCACCGATCTCTCGGCGGTTCCCGGCACGTACGCGCACGTCTGGCCACAACCGATCCCCGGCACCAACAAACTGCTGCTCACCGCCTGGTGCGACGGGGACATCGGAGGCGCACGCATCACCGACACGCAGACCGGCGCCGTGCGCGAGATCTTGACGGCGGCGAGCCCGGGGTTCACGCCGCCGGCCCGATGGGTCGCTTCGGGGCACTTGATCCTGGAGACCTGGGGCACTTTGTATGCCGTCGCGTTCGACCCTGATACCGGCGGCACGTTTGATGGAGTTGAGCGCAACCAGGTGCTCGCCTCGGTCGCTCACCTCGGCAACGCCACGCGCTGTGTCTTTGATGTCTCCGACAGCGGGACGCTCGCCTACGTGCCCGCCGAACCCGCCAACAAGCGCCTCGTCTGGGTTCATGCCGATGGCACGGTCGACCACGTGCTCGACGCGAAGGACACCTCCGGCTTCGCAATGGGCGGAAATATCGCGATTTCGCCGGACGGAGCCCAGGCACTCCTCGGCGGTGCTGGTGACATCGCGGTGGTTGACCTCCAACGGGGCATCCCACGCCGGATCACGTTCGACGAGGGCAACAACCTCAGCCCGATCTGGTCTGCCGACGGTTCACGCGTGCTGTTCAATTCGAACCGTGAAGAACGATGGGCCGTGTGGTCGGTCGCGGCTGGCGGAGCCGCCAAGCCCGAACTCGTCTACAAGGGGAAGAACAGCACGTATGTCACATCCGTCAGCTCAGAGAGCCGGCTTTGCGTCGATGAATACACCGCGGACGAAGGCATCAACATCTGGGTCATCGACTCGGGAGGAAAGGCCAGTCCGCTTGTGCAGACTCGCTACGACGAGCGCAACGGCGTTTTTTCGACCGATGGACGGTGGGTGGCGTACCAGTCCAACATCTCAGGTCGCGATGAGATCTATGTGATCGGCGCCGCCGCCGGCAGCCAACCGGTTCAGATCTCACTCGGCGGCGGCGGCGCTCCCAAGTGGGGACCGCTGGGCACATCGCTGTATTACCGCGTCGGGCGCTCGATCGTGCGCATTCCGATGGCGGACGGTCGCCCCAAGGGCGACCCCGAGCGCGTCTTCAAGGGCCCGATTCTCGAGCGCGACAGGGCCTACAGCCTCTCGCCCGACGAAACAAAGTTGCTCGCGGTCGAGATCGACGAGGAGTCGATCGGCGACGAGGTCCGGATCATCACCAACTTCTTTGATCGCGTTCGAAAGGTTGCCGGCCCCGGCAGCCGCTAAGAATCCAAGCCGAGAGCGAGCGCGTCGGCTTGTGTCCGGACCTGCGCCGGTCGGCCGGGGTCGCGTGGAGAGGTGTTGCACGTCCGTGCCCCAGCTTGGTGAACGCACCCAAACCCAAACACCCGTGAGCCAGAGCTCGCGTGTGTTTGTTCTTTAATCGGGGTGACAGGATTTGAACCTGCGACCTTTTGACCCCCAGTCAAACGCGCTACCAAGCTGCGCTACACCCCGCCGCCGCGTTCGGAGTGGCTCCTGCCGCGGTGCGAACGGGGGAGTGTAGCCGCCCCCGGGCCGTCCTCGCAAACGCTTGGAATCGCTGCGGTTGGACCGGACAACCGCTACTTTCCACGGACCATGGGCGCGATGCTTCTGCAGGGCGGGAGGGTGATCGATCCGGCGAGCGGGACGGACGCATCGTTGGATGTTCGGGTGGAAGGCGGGCTGGTGCGCGAGATTGCTCGCGGGCTGAAGGGCGGCCGCGGCGAGGAAGTCATCGATTGCCGCGAGCGGATCGTGTGCCCGGGGCTGATCGACCCGCACGTGCACCTGCGCGAGCCGGGGGGAGAGCACAAGGAGACGATCGCAACGGGGCTGGCGGCGGCGGCCGAGGGCGGGTTCACGACGGTGTGTTGCATGCCGAACACGAGCCCGGCGTTGGACAGCGCGGAGATGGTTCGGCTGGTGGCGAAGCGGGGCGCCGCGGCGTGTGTGGGGCGCGGCGCCCACGGCGGGAGGTGGGCGCGGGTGTTCGTGGTGGCGGCGGCGACGAAGGGGCGGAAGGGGGAGGAGCCTGCTGAGATCGGGCTGATGGCGCAGGCGGGGGCCGTGGGGTTCAGCGATGACGGGGACTGCGTGGAGGATGGCGCGGTGATGGCGCGCGTGCTGCGCGAGTGCAAGCGGGTGGACCGGGTGTTCATGCAGCATTGTCAGGACATGCCGATGACGAAGGGCGCCGCGATGCATTTCGGCGCGGTGTCGGTGCGGCTGGGCTTGCCGGGGTGGCGGCGCGAGGCTGAGGAGGTGGTGATCGAGCGGGACGTGGCGACCAATCGGGAGATCGGCGCGGCGTATCACGTGCAGCACATCAGCAGCGCGGGGTCGGTGGAGATCGTGCGTCGGGCGCGGCGGGCGGGGCTTCGGGTGAGCGCGGAGGCCTCGCCGCACCACTTGTTGCTGGCGCACGAGGCGTGTGAGGGATACAACACGCTGGCGAAGATGAACCCGCCGCTTCGTGAAGCGAGCGACATCGAGTCGCTGCGCGAGGGGGTGAGAGACGGGACGATCACGGTGCTGGCCACGGATCACGCGCCGCACACGGCGGAGGAGAAGCGGCGGCCGTTCGATCAGGCGCCGTTCGGCATCGTGGGGCTCGAGACGGCGCTCGCGCTCTATGTCGAAGCGCTGGTGACGAGCCAGGTGATCGGCTGGGGTCGGTTGATCGAGCTGATGACGGTGACGCCCGCGGCGCTGTGCGGGCTTGATGCCAAGGGGCTCGGGCGATTGACGGTGGGAGGGTCGGCGGATGTGACGGTGATCGACCCGGATGCGCGCTGGACGATTGATGACAAGGCGTTCGCGGGAAAGAGCCGCAATTCGCCGTTCTTCGGACGGAAGGTGCGCGGGCGGGCCGTGCTGGGGATCGTGGGGGGCGAGGTCACGCTGCGCCGATGAGGCGGTGGCGGGGCGTCACTCGCCCGTGAGATTGCGGACCTGCTGCAGGGTGGCGTCGAGCTGCTTCTTGAGGAGGCGGACTCGGAGCAGCGACTTCACGCGGGTGATGAGTTCGAGCCGGTGGATGGGCTTGGTCAGGAAGTCGTCGGCGCCGGACTCGACCGCGCGTTCGACGTCGGAGACCTCGTTGAGGGCCGTGACCATCACGACGGGGATGTCGCGGGTGGCGGGGTCGGCCTTGATCTTGGCGCAGACCTGGAAGCCTGACATCTTGGGCATCATCACGTCGAGCAGGATGATGTCGGGCGGATCGCGGTCGACGATCTCGATGGCTTCGAGGCCGTTGCGGGCGGTCAGGACTCGGCAGCCGATGGACTCGGCGTAGGCCTGGATGAGCTCGAGATTGGCTTCGTTGTCATCGACGACCAGAATGGCGGCGGTGGCCAGGTCGATGGACGCGGGGTCGATGGCGGCTTGAATGTGGGTGGGTTTGGTCATGGGTATTGCGGGCGCGGACTCCGAAGGATGCCCATGGTAGGAGACGCCGCGAGTGCGTGCCCCTGTCATGGGTTGGGTGATGTTTGGGTCGGCTCGGCGGGTGGGGCGGTGTTTGGGTCGACCCATTGGCCATCGACCCATTGGGTGGCTTTGGTGTCGACGTTGTAGAGATCTGCGAGCGAGGCGGGGTCGAGGTCTCGCAGGGGCGCCGCGGCGTCCATGAGGAACTGGGTGGACCATGAGGCGTTGTGGGCGTCGAGGATGGCGGCCTCGACCCGGAGCTGGTTGAGCAGCTCGCGGTCTGAGAGGCGTGGGCCGGGATTGCCTCGGCAGGTGTAGCAGAGGCGAGTGTTGTTGACTGCCTCGGCCGAGGATGCGTCGGCGCGCACGACGCGGGCGTTGTGGCACTCGCGACAGTTCGGGCGATCGTGGACCTCACGGACGATGGCTGAGAGGCCCGGGAGCAGTGCGGAGTATTCCCGGAGCAATTCGAGCGTGTCGGGTCGATCGAGGAGGTTCGCGGCCCGGGCGTAATCGCCGGCGCGATAGCGGGCGAGCGCGGTGGCCGCGGCCAGAGCGACGTCGTTGTCGGCCTGGGAGCGCGTGGCGAGCGGATCGTCGGGGGGATGCAGGCTGCCGAAGGGGGAGTGCGCGGGAGAGGCGGCGTCTGCCAGCGCCACCAGCGCGCGGGCCAGGTCGTCATTGCCCGCAATAGTTGAGAGCAAGCGCAGGATGCTGGGCGTGAGTTGCTCGGTGCGATCCAGCATCAGCGCACGGACGAGGAGTTGGCGCGCCAGGGCGGGGTCCGGAGAGGCTCCGCCGAGCACTTCCTCAGCGAGGAGAACGTAGGCGAGCGGATCGTTGGGGGTGAGCGCGGCGAGACGTTGGTCCCACCGGCCGAGCGGGCGTGCGTTGGCGAGCGTTACCGTGAGTGCGGCCAGCGCGATGGATCGGAAGATGGCCGTGCGGATTGTTGTCATGGCTTGGTGGCGGTATCGAGGCGCATCAGCGCGATGCGGAGCGTGGCGGCGTTGGCTGCCCGTAGTTGGTGGAATGCGGAGGGGGCCGCGTCGACCGCGGCCTGCTCGGCTGTCAGCACGGCTTCGACCTCGGAGGATCGTGACGATCTCTCGAGGGTTGCGAACGAGGCGGCGGCGTGGGTGAGTGCGCGAGCCTGCGCCACGGCGTGCTGGACCGGTCCGACGGCGACGGTGCGACGAGCCCGGAGACGGGCTTCCGTTTCGTCCAGGCCGGCGGTGAGCCTCGGGAGGGATGCGGCCTCGGCGCGGAGGTTGGCCCAGATCGCGATAAAGGCGGCCTCGGCGTCGTCGTCGATCGTCAGGCGCGAGAGGGCGGGGGATTTTTCGGGGAGTTGCTCGATGAGGGCGAGAGCGAGCGCGCGAGCGAGGCGATCGATCACGCTGAGCCCGGCGTCGGCGGGCGCGAGGGCGAGCAAGCGCGAGAGCAGCGCGCGGCGCGACTCGATCATCCAATGCGGATCGCGCGCGGGGGGCAGGCGCGCGGGATGGACGGCGCGCTGGTAGAGACGTGCGGAGGCATCGTTTCGGGGTGCGGAAGGGAGAGACTCGAGGAGCGCGTTGAGGACGAAGGGCTCGTCGGCGCGTCGTTCGACGGCGCGCTGGGCGAGCAGCCGGATATCGGTGGGCGAGCCGACAAGCGCGAACTCCACGAGCACCTCGGCGTCGACCGGGCCGAGCTGCGCGGACGAGGAGGTCATCTCGCTCATGGCGGCGCGGCGCTCGGCCGCGTTCCGGCGGGCGGCCAGAAATCGGAGGGCCCAACGACCATCATCGGCGGGCGTCGAGCCGACGAACGGAGCTGAAGCCGAAGGCGGGGCGTGCGCGGCGACGATGGTGGATCGTGGATCGTCGAGAATGGGTTTCGCGCGATCGACCTCGAGCCTTCGCAATCGCTCTGCGGCTGCGGTGAGTCGGGCGAGCAGCACGGCGTCGGTGAGCGCATCGACGGCGGACGCGGGCGTCGGGGCGTTGAGGGCGGCATCGGCCTGGTTTCGGAGCGACATCACGAGGCTCTGCAGCAGCGCCGGCGCGTCGAGGCGCCAGTGCACCGCCAGACGATCGCGGACGGCCTGTCGCTGTTCGGAGGAAGCGTCGGGGCGCAGCGCCGTGTCTGGGGGCACGTCGGCGACCGGGCGGGACCCGAGCCAGTGGAGCAGCGCGGCCAGTTCGCGGGAGGCGAAGCGATCGGGGGCCTCGAGCCAGCGCACGAGCGCGGAGCGCGCGAGCGAACGATTGGACCAATCCGCGCGAGCCAGGATGTCGGTGATGATGGAGCGAGTGATCTGGTCAGGTGGGAGCGCCGATGCGGAGACGAGCGCGATTTCGGCGCCGTCGACGAGGATGGAGTCTCGGGTCGCGGGATCGGTGACCACGGTGTGCACGGCGTTGAGCCACGCACGCCAGGCGGCCTGCGAACCCGCGTCTCCGGCGGCGCCCGGCGCGACGACCACGAGACGTGGGGGCACACGTCGCAGCGCCTCGGATGCGGCGCCGGCGAAGGCATCGGCAGACGCCGCGATCGGCGCCGACTGAGGGAATGATGCAAAGCGGGCGGCGACGCGCTCGCGCGCGGGGACGGGCAGGTCGGGCAGCGAGGCCAGGTAGGCGAGCGCCCCCCACGCCCACACGGCGGGCAGCACCTCGTTGTCGCCCAGGCGTGTCGATTCTGCGAGGCGGGTGGCCGGCGCGAGGACACGATCGAGCGCCTCGGCCAGATCGACATCGCCACCGGCGCGGATGAGGGTGCGCACGATCGCGTCGATGGCGGCGTGATTCTGCTCGGCGTTGAGCGCCGTCCATGCGTCGGCGTGCGCGCGGAGCGCCTGCTCGAACCGGCGCACCGCTTCGTCGTGATCAAGGCCGAGCCGCTCTCCCGCAGAATCGATGATTGCGGCGGTTGACGGGGCTTCGGCGGCCGGAATGGCTGCGTCGGAGGGTGCGACGGCAGGCGGAGCCTGATTCGGCCCGGGCGCGCGAGCCGTCGCGGGCCTGGGGGTTGAAGTCGGGCGGGAACGCGAGGCGACGTAGACGGACGCCAGTGCGAGACCGATGGCGAGCACCGCCAACACCGGCGCGACCGGTGAGATTCGCCTGTGCGGCCTGGTGGGAAATGGCCTCGGGCCGGTCTGACCGGCCGGTTCGCTGAAGGGATCGCGCGTCATCGGGCTGGTTCCCCCTCTTCGAGCCTTGCTGCGATCTGCGCGAGGACTTCATTCCATGGCGGCGGGCCGAGCTTGGGGAAGAGGGCTCGGTGGCGCCGGAGCCGCTCGCGGGCCTGTGGCGCGTCGTGCGTTTCGAGAATGCGGATGACGTTGGCGGTTGCTTCGAACCAGCGCTCTGAACCAACCTCGCTGGCCGCAAGCATGGCTATCCATGCCTGCGTTGCTTCGGCGGGGAGCGAAGCCGCCTCTGCGAGCACGGCCTGACGGAGGAGGGCAGCGTGCGAGGATGGCTCGATGGCGAGGGCGGCGCGAACGGCCTGCAGCGCGGCATCGCGGGCCGAGGCATCGTTGTGGCGCTGCCACAACCATTGTCCGGCCTCCGCGCTGACCAGGAGCATGGTGAGCGACGCGGGGTCGGCGGATTGGTCCTTCGGCAAGAGCAGCGCAACGTACTGCATGACGTCGCGGGCGTCCGATTCGGTGGGCTGCGCCCGGAATGCGGAGAGCGCCCTGCGGAGCAGGAGTTGATCGGCGGCGCGAGCGAACGCGGGCGAGCCGGGCTCCTTGCGGAGCCTGAGCGCATCGGCGGCGCGACGAGCCTCGACGGTGTCGTTGACCGCATCAGCGATCTGGACGCGTCGGAAGAGCAGTTCCGCTCGCACGAGCTCGAGGGCTGTTTCGGGGACGAGCGCGATCAACGCGTCGAGTGTGCGGGCCGCGCGGGGCGCGTCGGGCGGATCGGTCAGGAGCAGATCGAGCAACTGGCGCGCGAGCAGGAGGGCGCGTTCAACGGCCTTGGAGTCGCCGGCACGGGCGTCGCGCGCCTCGTCGGCGAAGATCCCGTCGGCGAGGGCGGCAAACCGTGCGACGAGCAAGGGGCGATCCGGCGGCGCGGCCGCGCGGGCCTGTGTGTAGAGGATGCGAGCAGCTTCCCTGCGGGCCGCGGGCCAGGCGGGCGAATCGCGCGAGACGGCGAGCAGCGCCTGCGCGGCCTGTTCGGGCGCGATCGCGCCCTTGGAGGACTGCTCGAGGATGAGAAGTGTGGCGCGGTGGTCGTCGGGAAAGCGACGGAGAAACTCGGCAACCGCGGCTTCGCGTCGTGCGACGGCGTCGCGCTGCGGCCCGGCGCGCGCGGCGGCGGGCGTTTTGATGGCCAGATCGAGCGCGCGGATGAGCATCCAGCGCGCATCGGCGTCGCGCGCGGGCGAGTCGGCGAGAGCGAAGGCTCGTTCGAACCGATCCGCCGCTTCGTTGGCGTCGGCGGGTGATGCGGCGGAGTAGAACACGGTTCCCGCGAGCATGAGGGCCGCGTCGGCACGGGCGGCGACGAGCCCTTCGCCGGACCGATCGTCGAGCGCGCCCTTGAGGAGTTCGGCGGCGCGGCGGTAGAGCGTGAGCACTTCCGCGTCGGCGCTGGGCTGCTCGGGGTCCTTCGAGCGGGAGGTGTGCAGATCGCGCGCGGCGTGGTAGGCCTGAAGGCCCCGGATGTAGAGCGGAATGAACCCGTCCTGCCCCAGCGGCTCCGTGCCGTAGCGCGCGGTGAGATCGGCGACGTGCGCGAGCTCGTTGCGCGCGACGAGATCACCGATGGCCAGGGTGCGCAGGGATTGCACGACGGCGGGCGAGCGGGGTGGCTTCATCGGTTCGAACGCGAGCACGGCGAGGAGTCTCGCGGTCGCGGGATCGAGCCGGGTGGGGGCGACGTCGCGTCGCGCGCCGGTCGGGGTCTCGACGCCTCGCGCGACCTGCACGAGGCGGAGGAGGTCGGTCCATTCACCGGCGCGGGCGGCGGCGGCGACACGGCGGGCGAACACCTGATCTCGGACGGCTTGGGGGACTTCGGCGATGCGATCGAGGAGATCGAACCAGCGGACGGCCAGGACATAGTCATCGCGGAGCGAAGCGGAGACGCCCACGCCCATCGCGGCGCGCGCTACGTGCTCGAGACGAAGCGTGGATTCCGGGAGTCGATCGAGGGGAGGCCATTCGCCCTGCGGCGCGTTGAGGAGCCAGCCGAAGCGCTTGGCGGCGTCGGTGGCCAGCACACCGGCGC
>CAZWZL010000051.1:0-13984 GCA_964638515.1 uncultured Phycisphaeraceae bacterium | reverse complement strand
TCGTCGTGTTGTCCTTGTCCACCACGATCTTCTTGGCCCGCCCAAGATCGGCGAGCCCGAGCTTCTCAACGTCAAGCCCAAGCTCCTCCATGATCGCGCGACCGCCCGTCAGCACCGCGATGTCGTCCATCATGGCCTTGCGACGGTCGCCGAAGCCCGGCGCCTTCACCGCGACCACCTTCAGCACGCCGCGAAGCTTGTTCACCACCAGCGTGGCCAGCGCCTCGCTCTCGATGTCCTCCGCGATGATCAGCAGCGCCTTGCCCGACTCCGCCACCTTGCTCAGGATCGGGATCAGGTCCTTCGCCGACGAAACCTTCTTCTCGTGGATGAGCACGTACGCGTCCTCGAGCGTGCACTCCATCGTGGCCGGGTTCGTCACGAAGTGCGGGCTCAGGTAGCCCTTGTCGAACTGCATGCCCTCCAGCAGCTCCACCTCGGTCTCGAGAGACTTGCCCTCCTCAACCGTGATGACGCCGTCCTTGCCCACCTTGTCCATCGCCTCCGCGATGATCTTGCCGATCGCGTCGTCCTGGTTCGCCGAGCACGAGCCCACCTGCGCGATCTCCTTCGAAGAAGTCACCTTCTTCGACATCCGCTTCAGCTCCTCAACCAGCGCCGTCACGGCCTGGTCGATCCCGCGACGGATCTGGTTCGCGTTCGCGCCCGCCGTCACGTTCTTCAGCCCCTCCTGGAACAGCGCCTCGGCGTAGATCGTCGCCGTGGTCGTGCCGTCGCCCGCGTCCTTCGACGCCTTCTGCGCGACTTCCTTCACCATCTGCGCGCCCAGATTCTCATAGGGGTCGTCCAGCTCGATCTCCTTCGCCACCGTCACCCCGTCCTTCGTCACGGTCGGCGCGCCGAACGACTTCTCGCACACGACGACAAGACCCGACGGGCCCAGCGTCACCTTCACCGCCCTCGCCAGTTTCTGCACGCCCCGCAGGATCCGCTCCCGCGCGTCATTCTCGAATGCAATCTGCTTCGCAGCCATGGGTATCTCTTTCCTTCTTTCAAGACTTCTGTGTGGTTGTGGCGCTGCGCCACGCTCGATCTCAAGCTTCCGCAAGAACGAACCGGCGTCACCCGATCTTCAGCGCGGCCACCCGCTCCGAATCCAGAATGAACACCGCCTGTCCGTCCGTCACCTTCACCAGGTGATCCTTCTCGTCAGGGATCAGGATCGCCCGCTTCACCTTCAGCCCCGCCGCCGAAGTCACCCCGGCAAGCACCACCTCAAGGTCGCGCTCGCCGTTCAACTCCGACAACGCCAGACGCAACTGCTCGCTCGTCATGCAACGCTCAGTCGACGATGGCGAGAATCTCGTCCTCGTCCATGATCAAAAGGTCCTGGTTGTTCATCTTCACCTCGGTCCCCGCGTACGAGTTGAACAACACCTTGTCGCCAACCTTCACGCTCAGCGGAATCCGAGACCCCGAGTCCTCGTTGATCGGCCCCGGCCCGACCGCCAGCACCGCGCCCGACTTCGGCTTGTCCTTCGCCTTCTCCGGCAGGTACAGGCCCGACTCCGTCTTCTCGTCAGCGGTGTCCCGCTTCACGATCACCTTCGAACCCAAAGGCCGGATGCTCACCTTCGTCCCCGACTTCGAGGGGGCCGGCGCCGTCGCTGTCTTTGCCATGATCCGTCTGCTCCTTATCTGTCTCGTTGCTCAGTACGTGAATGCTTCGTATGACCACAATCCGGCGCACACCGCCGGTAGAAAAGCCCTCTAGGCGAACATCATGGGTCCCGCGCCACCGGGCCATACGCCCGCGTAATGACGCTCCAACATCCGCTGCATCACCCTCAAAATCGCCTCCAGCGTCACCGGAGGGTCCATCGCCGCGAACACCCCCGCCCGCAACGCACAGTGCAGATCCCGCACGTCCTCGCGCGAACTCTTGCCCCGTTTCACCACCACCGTGGGCGGCGCAACCTGCTGCCGTGCAAGGAGATCCAGCACTCGCGCCCCCGCCTCCTCCTTGGCCTCGCCGCCATCAAACGGCAGCCGGAGGTCCACCACCGCCATGTGAATCCGCCGATCCGAAATGATCGCCGCGGCCTGCGTCGCCGAGCCCGCCCGGAAGCTCCGAACCCCAAGCGGCTCAAGGAGTTGCGGCAAGCGATCCGCCCACGAATCCGACTGCCACCCCGAGTACGTCAGCAGCAGATTCAGGCGCGGATCACCCCCCTGCTCTCCGGCCTGGACGCGCTTCGGATGGTTCGGAACGGACTGCATCGTGACCCTTTCGATGCAACTTCCGCGCCTCGCCCCCGCCCCGCCCCAACCCGACGCAAAGCCCGCGGCCCCCGATTCCCGCCGCGAGACAGGGCATGCAGCCCCCGAAACGCCCCTCGAGCCGCCGATTTGGCAGCCCGATCAGCCCTGATCCCGGAGCCCCCGCCTCGAGGATTTCCGCTCGGATCGCTGCGCTTTCGCGCTGAGCCGCCGCTCCCGCGAGCCCTTGGTCGGCTTGGTCGCCACCCGCTTCTTGGGCGGCGACAACGCCTTCAAAACCAGAACCCGAAGCCGCTCAAGGCAGTCTTCCAGATTCCGCCTCTGCGACCGCTGGCGGTCCGCCGCGATGAGGATCTCGTCCGCGTCGGTGAGGCGCGCCCCGGCCAGATCGCGCAATCGGCGCGCGGCAGCCGGGGAGATCGGGATGTCCTGCACGGCCACGCGAAGCTGGGCCTGGGTCGCCCGCTTGTTGACGTTCTGCCCGCCCGGGCCGGAGGAACGGACAAACGCGAACCGAAGTGCGGCGGCGGGGATAACACAGCCCGCGCGAACCGTGAGCCCGTCGACGTTGGCGGGCTCTGGTTGGGAGTCGCGTGGTTCGGGCATGTCGGCGGCGCCTCCGCACGCACGATACGCTGGGGCTTGACGATTCACCTTGAAGGAGCGTGGTTTTGCGGCTGATCCGAGGCTTGTGCGTGTGCGTGTCGTTGGCCGGGGGCGCGGTGGCTGAGCCGGCGACGGCTTCGGAAGCCGCGACGAGCGAGGCGTGGTGGCTGTGGGGGGATCGGCGCCCTTCCCAGTGGATAGTGCAGGTGGAGCCGTCGGCGTGGTGGGTGGGGCTCGCCGGGGACGTGCGGATCGGGGGCGGGGGCGCGGTCGATCTCACGGACGTGGAAGCGGACGGCCCCGTGCTGGCGCCCGCCGGGGAAGCGCATATCCGGGGTGACATCTGGACGATGTCGCTGTCGGGGTTTGGCGCGAGCGTGGACGAGAGCGGCACGGCGTCTGCCGGGTTCACGGCCGGGGGGCTGGTGGTCGGCGCGGGCGCGCCGGTGCGGACGTCGTTCGACTACACGGGGTTCGAGGCCACGATCGGCGCGCGGGTGTGGCGGACATCGCTCGGGGAGCATCCGCTCGAGGAGGTGGAGATGCGCTTGCACCTCTACGGGGGCGCGCGGGCGCACGTGGTGGACGTCGATTTCTCGTCGGGGGGCGTGAGCGCGGGCGACTCGGCGACGTGGGTGCAGCCGCTGATCGGCGCGAAGTTGGAGCTGGAGATCTGGGATCGGGCGACGATGGACGTGGCCCTGGACTACGGCATGTGGCCGGGCGGGAGCAACGACATCAGCGGGATCAACGTGATCGCGGGTTTTCAGTGGCATCCGTGGGGCAACGTTGGCGTGCAGATCGGGTATCGGATGCAGGTGATTGACGGCGAGGACGGCGGTTTCGAGTGGGACGGCTCCGCGGCGGGCATATTCGCCGGCGCGGTCGTTCGGTTCTGAGCGGGGCGGCAGAGGGAGCGGACCGGATTGAGGATCATCGCGGGCGAGTTCAAGTCGAGGCCGATCTATTCGCCGCCGGACAGCGGCACGCGTCCGATGCCGGACCGCGTGAAGGAGAGCGTGTTCTCCATTCTGCGCGGACACCTCGAGGGCGCGCGGGTGGCGGATCTGTTCGCGGGGACGGGCACGGTGGGGCTGGAGGCGATTTCGCGCGGCGCCTTGGAATGCGTGTTCGTCGAGAAGCGTCGCGAGGTGGCTCGCGTGCTTGAGGCGAACATCGAGATGCTGGGCGCGGGGGATCGTGCGCAGGTGGTGACGGGAGACGCTCTGGGCGTTGGTGCGCTCGCTCGGGTGGCGCCGGGCACGCATGTGATCTTCATGGACCCGCCGTATTCGATGATGGAGGACCCCGCGCAGCGGCAGCGGTTGCTGTCGGCGGCGTCGAAGCTGGTGGAGCGGCTGGACGAGACGGGGTTTCTGGTGCTTCGTTCGCCCTGGCCGTTGCAAGACAAGAGCGCATCGGGTGTCGCCAGCGCGGCTACGGAAGGCGCGCTGACGATCGCGGGCGCGATCGGGCCGGAGACGCACGAGTATCGCGGGACGGCGGTGCACCTGTACGCGCGGCGGCCGGGGCTCGGGCCGGAGAGGGCCGGAGCGGGCGGGGAGTAGACTGGCAACGTGTCTCGCGCACGAGAGGTGGCCGTGGCGGTGGTTCGTGCCCTGACGAAGGCGGGGCACGAGGCGTACTTTGCGGGCGGGTGCGTTCGCGACGAGCTTTTGGGTCGCGAGCCGGACGACTACGACGTGGCGACGAGCGCGCACCCGGACCGGGTGCGGGAGGTGTTCCCACGCGTGAACGAGGTCGGCGTGAGTTTCGGGGTGCTGCTCGTGAAGCAGCATGGCGTGGTGGTGGAGGTGGCCACGTTCCGGGAGGAGGGGACGTACAGCGACAACCGTCGCCCGGACGACGTGCGTTTCTCGACGGCGCAGGCGGACGCGCGCCGTCGGGACTTCACGATCAACGCGCTCTTTCTCGATCCTCTGGCCAAGAGCGTCGGGGGCGAGCCGTCGAGCCCGCTGGGCGGGCGCGTGATCGACTTTGTCGGAGGCGTGGAGGACCTGCGCGCCGGGCGGCTGCGCGCGGTGGGTGATGCCGGGAAGCGGCTTGAGGAGGATCACCTGCGCGCGCTGCGTGGCGTTCGATTGGCGGCGCGGCTCGGGTTCGTGATTGACGCCTCGACGGGGGAGGCGATGCGCGCACGGGCGCGGGGGCTGGACGGCGTGAGCCGCGAGCGTGTGGGGGACGAGATGCGCAAGATGCTCTCGCACGGATCGCGCGCGGAGGCCGTGCGGTGCATGACGGCGTTGGGCCTGGATGCGCCGGCGCTGGGGGAGGCGCATGTGGATGGTGAAGCGCGCGCGCTTGGGGGATTGCCGCACGACTCGGATGTGGCCACGGCCTTGGCTGCGTGGGCCATCGACCGGGCGGGGCTGGAAGGCGCCGGGGCGTCCGTCTCGAGATGGCGCCGTTCACTGTGCCTGAGCAATGACGAGACGGAGGCCATGTCTGCGGCCGTCCGGGGAGTGGGAACGCTCGAGGGGGGTTGGGAAGCGTTGGGGGTGGCGGCTCGCAAACGGGCGGCGTCATCGTCGTGGTTCGGGGGCGCGCTCGCGATCGTGCGGGCTCGGGACGGCGAGCGGGGCAGCGCGATCGAGGCGGATGTGCGGGGGCTCGCGGGGACGTTCGGCGGATTGGCGCCGCAAGCCTGGGTGAGCGGTGATGACCTGATCGCGATGGGCATGCGGCCGGGGCCCACGTTTCGCGGGGTGCTGGACGCGGTGTACGACGCGCAGCTGGAGGGGCGGGTTCGGTCGCGGGAGGAGGCGCTCGAGGAAGCTCGTCGTACGGGGCCCTGAGGCGGGCGGGGGAACCTGCGCAGGGTCGGGTCGTATACTCACGAACGAGGGGGATTCCGTGGGCTGGACGCGAATCGGGCGGGTGTGACGGATTTGAGGAGGACCGATCAGATGGCGCGACGAATCGGGCGATGTGCGGCGGTGGTGCTGGCGGGCGCGGGGCTGGCCTGGATCGGGTTTGCCCCGACCATGCCGACGGCGAGCGCGATGGCCGCGTTGAGCGACACGGAGGGCGGGCTGGATCGCGTGACGTTCAAGAACGGTCGCGTGGTCGAGGGACGCATCATCGAGGAAAACGAGCGCGAGGTGAAGATGGAGGTGGTGTTCGCGGGCATCTCCGCGACGACCACGTACAAGCGCTCGGAGTTGCTGACGATCGAGCGCGGCGTGACGAAGCCCGCGGGCGGGGCATCGAAGCCTGACGCGCCGGCGCCGACGGCGCCGAAGGAGTCGGGCGCGGGCCAGGCTGCGACGACGGCCGACGGGGGCGACACGACCGGCGAGGGGGCGCGTGTGTATCTCATCGAGCTGAAGGGCGTATTCGGCAAGGACGTGACGGAGACGCCGCTACAGCGCGCGATCGACGACGCGAAGTCGATGGACCCGGACGTGATCGTGGTGAAGATGGACCTCAAGCCGGCGGAAGAGGTTGAGTTCCCCGGGATGTCGGTGGCGGAGCGGATCCGCGGGTTTGACGGGCTGTTCATGGCGGAAAACATGACGCCGGTCATCGAGCGGGCGGTGCGCGACGGGCGGCGGGTGGTGTTCTGGATCAAGCGGGCGGAGGCGGGCGCGGCGTTCCTGCCGCTGATCTGCCCGGAGATCTACTTCACGCCGGACGGTCGGCTGGGGGGCATCGGCACGCTGCAGAACTTCGACATCGGGGACACCCGGGTGAACGAGAAGCAGATCTCGCTGCGGCTCGGGCACGCTGAGGGCATCGCGATTCACGGGGGATACGCGCCGGAGCTCGTTCGCGCGATGGCGCGGAGCGAGAACTGGCTGGCGGTGCGGTTTGAGGGCGGCGAGCCCAGGTACATGATGAAGGAGCCGACGAAGGAGCAGCTCGCCGAGGGCTGGCTGGTTCTGAGCGACAACGGGGAGGGAGACAACAAGGACACGATGGAGCAGGAGGTCCGTCGTCAGGGCAACGACGTGCTGAACCTGGACGCGAAGTGGGCGCGCGATCTGCGCGTGTCTCGTGGGACGGCGGGCACGATCGAGGACCTGGTGTTCGAGATGGGTCTCGGCTCGGCGCACACGATCCTTGAGGGCAAGGGCCAGGGGATCATGGATGACTGGTCCAAGCGTGTGGGCGCGGCGGAGGAGGAGATCCGCCGACTGCTGCTGCGGCACCGTGATCTGCAGCCGCAGCAGGGCGAGGATCAGGCGCGGTTCCTGGGCAAGAAGATGCAGCTGCTGCGCGAGGTGAGCGGCATCCTGGGCGTGTACTCGGAGGTATACGACCGTGAGGGCCAGCAGCGCGCGCAGATGAACTCGCAGATCGAGCAGTATCGGGAGGAGATCCGCAAGCTGTCGCAGCGTGACGGGCGGCGGGGCTGAGGCGCGGAGGCGGAAGCGACATGAGGAGTTTTTCGATGCGACGATGGCTTCGGACGATGGGCGCTCTGACGATCTCGGCGGCGTGGGCTGTGGCCGCCGCCGCGGCGCTTTGTGGGGGCGAGGCGGTGGCTGATCGCCTGCACCTCAAGGACGGGAGGGTGATCGAGGGGACGGTGCAGCGCGAGGGCGACGGCTTCGTTTACTTCGTCACGAAGATCGGCGGGATCGAGAAGATCGAGTTGTTCCTGAAGGATGACGTGCTTCGGGTGGAGCGCGAGGACGCGGGCGCAACGCCCGTGCGCACGGACGCCAAAGCGGGCGAGGCTGCGAGGCCGACGAACACGCCGAGGGAAGCGACGGCTCCAAAAGAGGGCGCCAACGACGGCGCGGTGCGCGTGGCGTTCATCACGCTGGGCGAGCCGCCGCGGGACATGGTCGGCCCGTACATGAACGCGAGCGCATTGAAGGAGTCGATCAAGCGTCTGGAGCCCTCAAACCCGGACATCGTGGTGCTGCTGATCAATTCGGGTGGCGGGGCCGTGAGCGAGATTCAGAAGCTCTCGGACGTGATCCAGAACGATCTCAAGCCGAAGTACCGGACGGTGGCGTGGATTCACTCCGCGATCTCGGCGGCGGCCATGACGGCGCACGCCTGCAACGAGATCTACTTCATGACGAAGGGCAACTACGGCGCGTGCACGGCGTTCTCGTCGGGCAGCGGCGGCGCGCAGGCCGTGGAGGGGCGTTTCCTCGAGGAGCTGCTGTTCATGGCCGAGAAGTTCTCGGCGCGTGGGGGGTATGACCCGCTGATCATGCGGTCGATGCAGATCGAGGAGCCGCTGTCGTGCGACATCGATGAGAACGGCGTGGTTCGGTGGAGGGCTGACGACGGCGGGAAGTACCTGGTCAACCCCAAGGGCAAGATCCTGACGCTGAACTCGCAGGACGCGATCCGGTTCAAGTTCGCCAAGGGCGTTGCGGACACGAAGCCCGAGCTCATGCGGCTGCTGGTCGGCGAGAGCGAGTGGGTGGAGGTGGGCCAGGAGGCTGACAAGTATCAGCAGCAGCACCGCGAGGCGACGGCGAGCGCGGAGTTGGCGTTGAATGACTTGTTCCGCAAGCTGACCATCGCGGTGCAGGCGGCGCTGGGCAGCGTGGGCAACGCCGAGGAGCGGGGTAAGCAGGTGGGCATCGCGCGCCGGCACCTCGGGGAGCTGAGGGCGTTGTCGCGCCGGACGCCGGCGGTGCAGGAGTTCTATCTGGGCGGCGATCGGTTCTTTACGTCGTTCGAGGAGATGCTGGCGCGGATCGCGGCGGGCGAGGCCGTGAATCCGGCGGACTACGGCTTCGGCGGGCAGGGCTGACGCGCGGCGCGGGGTATACTCGGCGCGTGAGCACAACCTTGCGTTCTGTCACGGTGCATCCGACCGCGGAGGTCCATCCTTCCGCCGAGCTTGGGGAAGGGGTTGAGGTCGGCGCGCTGGCGTATGTCGGGCCGGGGTGCGTCGTCGGCGCGAGAACGCGCCTGCTTCGGGGCGCCGCGTTGTTGCGGAACGTGGAGATCGGGGAGTCGAACGAGGTTGGCGAGTATTCGGTGTTCGGGGGCAACCCGCAGGACCGAGCGTACAACGACGCTCGCCCGGGGCGGGTGGTGATCGGCGCGCGGAACATCTTCCGCGAGCACGTGACGATCAATCGTCCGACGGTGAAGGAGAGCGGTGAGGGGCGGGAGACGCGGATCGGCTCGGATTGCCTGCTGATGGCGGGCGCGCACGTGGGCCACAACGTGTGGATCGGCGATTCGGTGACGATGGCCAACGGCGCGATGCTGGGAGGGCACTCGAGCCTGGGGGATCGGGTGGTGATGTCGGGCGGGTGCGCGGTGCACCAGTTCTGCCGCGTTGGGGAGGGGGCGCTCTTCCGGGGCGGCGCGGGGATGGGGGTGCACGTGCCGCCGTTTCTCGTCGTCGTGGACATCAACATCGCGGTGGGATTGAACGTGATCGGGATGCGTCGCGCGGGATTCAGCGCGGCGGAGCGCGAGCAGGTGAAAGCGGTGTTCAAGGCGATCTACCGCGACCGACCCGGCGCGAAGCTGGAGGATCGCGTCGCGGCGGCGGAGGCGCTCTCGCCGGAGGGGCCGAGCGCGCGGTTCGTGCAGTTCGTGCGGCAGATGATGGCGGACAAGCCTCCGCACCGGCGCGCGATGGCGAGCCTGCGATCGGTGCGTGAGCGGGCCGGCGCCGGGGGCGGCGCGGTCGAGGGGGCGGAGGCGTGAGTTTGGCGCGGGGCGCGCTGCCGGGAGATCTGGTCTGGCACACGAGCGCGGACGAGACGCTGGATGCGCTGGCCGGGGACCTGATGCTGCACGCGATGTCGTGCGTGCGCGAGTTCGGCTCGTTCCACATGGCGCTCTCGGGCGGATCGACGCCGATGCCGCTGTACCGGCGGCTGATGATCGGCCCGGAATATCGCGATTTTCCGTGGTCGCACGCGCACCTTTGGATCGTGGATGAGCGTCGCGTGCCGTTCGACGATGAGCGATCGAACTTCGGCGCGATCCGCGAGCTGCTCGTGGAGCACTCGGGCATCCCGTCCGCGCACGTGCACCCGATGGAGGGCGAGCACGAGGACGCGGACGTGCGGTATGAGAGCGAGCTCGTGCGCGAGCTGGCCGCCCGGGGGCGCGGCAAGGACCGGCTGGACTTCGTGCTGCTGGGCATGGGCTCGGACGGTCACACGGCCAGCCTGTTCCCGGGTTCGCCGGCGACCACGGAGACGCGCCGGCTGGTGCGATTCAACGACGGGCCGAGCGTCACACCGCCGGCGCGCATCACGATGACGTTCCCGTTGATCAACAGCGCGCGGTTCATCGCGGTGCTGGTGACGGGCCAGAGCAAGCGCGAAACGCTGCTTCGTGTCGCGGCGCGGGAGGGGGGCGTGGCGACGCTGCCGATCCTGGGTGTGGCGCCGCAGGCGGGGTCGATGCGTTGGTACGTGGACGGCGCGGCGTGGGAAGGCTCGGAGAGCGAGTCAGGCGTGCCTCTGGCCTGAAGCGCGCCTCGTGGCGGAAACGCGGATGAGCACGGCGGCGGACACGGCGCCGAGGAGATTGGCGACGAGGTCCCACCCGGTGTTCTCGTAGCCGCCGACGTTGGTGTCGGGGATGAGGCGTGTGGCCACAAACTCGATGACCTCGTTGGAGGCGCCCAGCCCCATGCCGATGAGCGCCACGCCGATGAGCGGCCCGAGGGCGGGTCGCAGCGCGCCACCGGATGCGGCGCGGAGCGCGTGCCACGAGGCGAGCGTCGCGGCAAAGAAGCCGAACGCGTGAACGAGCTGGTCGAACTTGGGCACGAACGGCGCGGGTCGAAAGTTGTAGAGAACGAACGGCCCTTCGGCGGGGTCGGTCACCTCGGCGGGGATGGGCAGCGTGCCCCCGAACATGTGCAGCATCCCCCACATGGCCAGGCACCACAGGACGTGCATGGGCAGGCGCACACGCCGGTCAAGCCACAGCACACCCGCGATGCACACGGCCATGGCGCCGGCGTAGAACAGGAACTCGGTGTTGCCGCGGCGCAGCGCGAGGGTGAGGGCGATCGCCATGTACGCGGGAACGAGAACGGCCAGAGGCAGGAGGCGGCGCATCATCTGTACTCATCGGTTCGCGCCGACGCGCAGCGTTGAATCCGGCGGCTACGGGGCGTCCCCGCGGCGGGCCCGGCGCATGGCGCGCGGCCTGGGGATGCCCAGCTTGTCCATGCGGGAGAGGAGCGTCTGCGGATTGATGCCCAGCTTCTCGCCGGCGCCTCGGGGTCCGAACACGCGGAACTCGCACGTTTCGAGCGCGTGCATGATCTGAAGCCGAAGGAGCTGCTCGGCGGTGAGGTCGAGGAGCACGTCGCGCGGGGGAGCGTCGTGGGCAGCGCGTCCGCGCGTCTCCGCGCTGGGCGCCGGCGCGTCGGGCAGCTGGATGTCGAGTTCCTTCGCATCGGCGTCGGCGAGCAGCGTGGCTCGTTCGACGGCGTTCTCGAGCTCGCGCACGTTGCCGGGCCAGGCGTAGGCCAACAGCCGGCGGGCGGAGCGATCCGACACCGGCAGCACGGGCCGGCCCATGCGGCGTGCGTGTCGCTCGTGAAAGAAGGCTGCAAGCGCATTGAGGTCCTCGCGCCGATCGCGCAGGGGCGGGACCTCGATGCGGAACACGTTGAGTCGGTAGAACAAGTCCTCTCGAAATCGGCCCCGCTCGACCTGTCGCGCCAGATCGCGGTGCGTGGCCGCGACGAGGCGCACATCGGACGCGATGACCTGCGTGCCGCCGACGCGTTCGAAGCGGCCGTTCTGCAGCACGCGCAGGAGCTTGGCCTGGGCGGGCATCGAGAGTTCGGCGATCTCGTCGAGAAACAGGGTGCCCCGGTCGGCGAGTTCGAACTTCCCGAGGCGCTGCCGATCGGCCCCGGTGAAGGCGCCCCGCTCGTGCCCGAACAGCTCGGACTCGAGGAGTGTTTCCGGAAGTGCAGCGCAATTGAGCGCCACGAAGGCCTCGGCCGATCGGGGCGAGCGCGCGTGGACGAGGCGCGCGACAAGGTCCTTGCCCGACCCGGTCTCGCCGTGAATGAGCACGGTGGCGCCGGAGGGCGCGACGCGCTCGGCCTGCGCCACCGCGCGCTGCAGCGCGAGCGAGCCGCCGATGATGACCGGCGCCTCGCTGCTCGATGAGAGTTCTCGTCGAAGCACGCCGAGCCGGTCGCGCTCGCGCTCGGACTCGGCGAGCCGGTCCTTGAGCCGCTCGAGTTCCTCCTGCAAGGCCGCGCGCGCGGAGGCGTCAATCAGCAGCACAAGGTATCCCTCCGTCGCGCCTTCCTCGCGCGCGAAGAGATCCACCGGCGTCTCGAGTTCATCTCGGGCGAGATGCGCGCGCACGGCGGGCGCGCCCTGAGGGGCGTCTGGTGTGGCGCGCAGGCGCTCGTGCAGCGCGTCACCCTCGTTGAAGAAGGAGCCCAGCGGCAGGGATTCGACGCCCGCGCGCCCAGCGAGCCGAGCTTTGGCCGCGGCGTTGACCTCGCGGATGCGCCACGCCCCGTCCGTTCGAATCGCGGGCACCGGGATGTCTCGCAGCGATACGGCGTTCACACCTGTATTGTGACATACAACAGATAATGAGACAACTGTTGAATACAACAGATATTGTTGTGAATTATCACAATTTATGGCCTGTTTGGCAGCCTGATCTGCGTTTGAACGCGATGGCGACGGTTTGGATGGTCTGGCACGCCGGTTGATTCTCTTCCTGGCAGATCCGAAGCAAACGCCCTGAATGGGAACGAGCGGGGCCGAAGCAACGGAATCAAGGCCCGTGGGTGAGGCCGTCCGGCGGGGAGAAAGTCCCGGATTCCAAGGGAAACCTTGGGATTCGGGATTGGAGGAGAGAGGGCCGTCCGCCGCTCATGCAGGCGGATGGTGGTTGGGGAGAAAGCGGGGGGTCCGGAGGGGAGAGAGCGGTTCGGGCCGGCGAAAGGCCGACTCGGGCTGCTTCCAGTGCGGTGCGGCCTCGGAAGGGAGCGTGGTTGCTCCCGGGGCAGACGGGCGGCGGGGGCGTGCGATGACCGAGCGATCTGGGCTTGCTCGGCGCGCGCGTCCCCACCGCCCGGTCTCTTTTCTTTCGAGATTCGCCGGAAAGCGCGTTCGTAAACGGAAGAAACCGCGTTTATCTGGTGGGCGAACAGAAGGGGGCGGGGGAAACGCTCGGCGACGCGACAGCGACGCCGGATCGATTCTGCCACAGAAAGGCGAGAGCGGACGACGCTCTCCGATGAAGACACGAATCGGGCGTTCGCGGCGGCACAGGGGTCGCGAACGCCCGCACTGCGTTTTTGAAGCGGCTCCAAGCCCCTGGGGAGGTCTTGCCGAAGAGACGGGGAAGGCGTACGGTGGAGGCGGCCGTGATTCATCCGTATATCCGGATGAAGTGGAGAAGACGTTGCCCACTCGAGGGCCTCTAAGGAGCGCGCATGCCTCGTCGATTGTTCACGTCGGAGTCGGTGTCGATGGGCCACCCGGACAAGGTGGCGGACCAGATCAGCGATGCGATCCTGGACGCGATGCTCGCGCAGGATCCCGGCGCGCGCGTCGCGTGCGAGACGATGGTCTCCACGGGCATGGCCGTGGTTTCGGGGGAGGTGACACTGCGCCGAGGGTGGGTGGACGTCGACGAGGTCGTGCGGAAGACGGTGGAGCGGATCGGCTACACCGATCCCGCGATGGCGTTTGACCACCAGTCCATGGCCGTGCTGCAGTGCATCAAGAAGCAGTCGGCGGACATCGCGCGCGGCGTGGACGAGAAGGACGAGAAGGGGCAGATCAAGGAGCAGGGCGCAGGCGATCAGGGCATGATGTTCGGGTTCGCGTGCCGAGAGACGCCGGAGCTGATGCCGCTGCCGATCCAGCTGTCCCAGCGGCTCGTCGAGCGGCAGGCCGAGGTGCGTCGGGCCGGGACGATCCCGGGCTTGCGTCCGGACGCCAAGAGCCAGGTGACGGTGGAGTACGCGAGCCACGACGCCACCGCGGCGCCCAACCGGGTGCACACGGTCGTGCTCTCGACCCAGCACGACAAGCGTTGGAACGGCAAGAAGGAGCAGGAGGCGCTCAAGCGAGAGATCATCGAACATGTCGTCAAGCCGGTGCTCGGCCCGTGGTGGAACGACAAGATCATCGTGCACGTCAATCCGACGGGGCAGTTCGAGATCGGCGGCCCG
>CAZWZL010000050.1:0-14597 GCA_964638515.1 uncultured Phycisphaeraceae bacterium | reverse complement strand
CCCTCCACCATCCCCTTCAACTTTCGCAACTCATCAAACGCCCGCAGCGGCGTCATCTCCTCCAATGCCATCTCCTTCAGCGCCTCCACCGCTGGGTGCGTCGTCTCCCCAAAGAGCTTCATCTGCGATCCATCATCTCGCCCCGCCCGATCCCCCGCGATCCGCCGCACATCCGACGGCTCGTGCGACACGCTCAGCCGCTCGAGCAACTCCTTTGCCCGCGCCACCACCTCGCTCGGCAGGCCCGCGAGCCTTGCGACGTGCACCCCGTACGACTTGTTCGTCCGCCCCGCCAGAATCCGGTGCACGAACACGATCCCGCCCTTCCACTCGCGCACCGCCACGTGGAGATTCTTCACCCTCCCCGGCAGCGCCTCCTCCAACTGCGTGAGTTCGTGATAGTGCGTCGCGAACAGGCTCCTTGGCCCCGGCCCGCCCTCGCCACCTAATCGCTCAGCGATCGCCCACGCCAAGGCCAAGCCGTCCAGCGTGCTCGTGCCGCGCCCGACCTCATCGAGCACCACGATCGACCGCTCCGTCGCGTGGTGCAGGATGTTCGCCGTCTCTGTCATCTCCACCATGAACGTCGATTGCCCCGCGTGCAGCGCGTCATCCGCCCCCACGCGCGTGAACACCCGATCAGCCACCCCGATCTCGGCCTTCGCCGCCGGCACAAAGCTCCCCGCGTGCGCGAGCAGCGCCAACAACGCCACCTGCCGGATGAACGTCGACTTGCCCGCCATGTTCGGGCCCGTGATGAGCGCAAGCCGCGCCGGCGCCTCCGCACTCCCCAGCACCACGTCGTTCGGCACGAACTCGTTGCCCAGCGTCCCTTCCAGCACCGGATGCCGCCCCTGCTCGATCTCCAGCACCGGCAAGTCCGTCATCCGCGGCCGCACCCAGCCCCTCCTCTCCGCCACGCTCGCAAAGCACGACAGCGCGTCCGCCTCCGCGCACGCCTCCGCGAACGACACGATCTCCTTCGAAAGCCGCGCCGTGGCGCCGCACAGCGCCTCAAAGATCGACAATTCTCGCGCCAGCGCCCGCTCCCGCGCCGTCGTCACCTTCCCCTCGAACTCCGAGAGTTCCGGCGTCGTGTACCGCTCCGCGTTCTTCAGCGTCTGCTTCCGAGTGAAGCCCTCCGGCGCCCGGCGAGCCTGCGCCGCGGGCAGCTCGATGTAGTACCCAAACACCTTGTTGAACCCCACCTTGATCCCCGGCAGCGCATGCGCCCTTGACAGCTCCGCCTGGTACGACGCCAGCCACGCGGATGCATCCGTCTCCAGCCCCCGCGCTTCGTCCAGCTCCGCATCCACCCCCTCGCGCACCACGCCGCCGTCGCGCACGTGCGCCGGCGGGGCATCCACGCACGTCGCCGCGATCCGCTCTCCCAGCGGCCCCAGCGTTTCCTTGACTGCCTCAAATCGCCTCAGCAACTCCGCGAACGACGGCGCGCCCGTGATGGCCTCCCGGATCGCGCCCGCCTGCCTCAAGGATCGCGCGAGCGCCACCACATCCCGAGGCCCGGCCCGCCCGATCGCACATCGCGCCGCGATCCGCGCCGCGTCCTGCACCTCATCCAGCGCCTTCCGCAATTCCCCCAGCGTCCGCTGATCGCTCACCAGCGTCTCCACCTGTCCGTGCCGAGCCTCGATCGCCTCGCGCCGCGCCAGCGGCCGACGCAGCCAGTCGCGCACCAGCCGCTTCCCCATCGCCGTCCTCGGCCCACACTGGCCGGCGCGCAGGAACACGCCCACCAGCGTCCCCTCCTCGTTCTCCCCCCGCATCGTCCGCTCGATCTCCAGCGAACGGATCGACGCCGCGTCCAACCCCAACGTCTCCCCCGCGATCAGCTTCCGAGGCGGCGAGAGATGCGCGAGCGCCGTCGTCCCGCCACCCCCGGGCCGAGGCGCGCCCTCCGGCGCCTGCGTCTCCAGCAGCCGGCGCAGCAGCGCGCCCGCCGGCGCTACACACGGATCCGTGTCTTCCAGCCCGAAGCCCGCCAACGTGCGCACGCCGTAGTGATGGAGCACCACCTCGGCGGACTCTTGGGGTCGGAAATGCCACACAGGTCTGGGCGTCGGAGCCGCCCCGCACGCCTCAAGCACCGCGGAAACGCGCGGCGGAACCTTCCCGTCCTCCGTCTCCGCGAACAACAGCTCCGTCGGCGCGTACCGCAAGAGCGCATCCGCTGCCTCGCCCGCCCCGGCCTCGAAAACCACAAACTCCCCCGTCGATACCTCGGCCACCGCGATCGACGCCGGCGCATCCTCCCCGCTTCCCAAGAACGAAATCGCCGCCATCCGGTTGGCCCGGTCCTCATCCAGCAGCGTGTCGTCCACCACCGACCCGGGCGTCAGCACCCGCGTCACCGCCCGCTCCACAACCCCCTTCGCTTCCTTCGGATCCTCGATCTGATCGCAGATCGCGATCTTGTACCCCTCGCGCATCAGGCGCTGCGCATACGTGTCCACCGCGTGATGCGGCATCCCGGCCATGGGGATCCCGTTCGTCCGCTGCGTCAGCGTGAGCCCGATCGCCTTCGAGACGAGGATCGCATCCTCATCGAACAGCTCGTAGAAATCGCCCATCCGGAAGAACAGAACGCACTCCGGGTGCAGCGCCTTGAAGCGGTAGTACTGGCGCATCGCGGGCGTGTCGCGCGAGCCCGAAATCGTCGTTGGATCGATCGGCGTGCCCATCCGCACCGACGGTAGCACGAGCCCGTAAGGAAGGCCCGGCCGATTGGGGGTGGTGGCACGGCCGGGCCTTTGGGGGTGGCTCACGCGGGATTCTTGTAGGACCGGAGTCCCGTGTCTCCCGCGGAGCCTTGGGTGCTGTCTCCCTCGGGTTTGGGTTCCCAAGGGCAAAGTGGAGCGGAAGAGGATCGAACTCTCAACCTCCTCGATGCGACCGAGGCGCTCTCCCAATTGAGCTACCGCCCCATATCCTGCGTCATGTCGTCCCCGGGATCGCAACCCCGACGACCTCTCAAGTATATCGACCGTCCCGCCCGGTCGTCTTCCGCCCGCGGGCCTGTGGAAAGGAAAACACATGAGTCGTTCAGTGCGATGGGCGTGGTTGGCGGCGGCGTGGATCGCGATCGTTCCGGCCGTCATGGGCCAACCGTCGAACCGCCCCGAGAGCGAGCCGACGCTGCGGGCGGTGGTCTCGATCCCGCCTCTCCTGGGGATTGTCCGGCCGCTGCTGCCCAAGGGGAGCGAACTCACCAGCGTGCTGCCCGTGGGCGGATCGGAGCACGGTTTCGAGGTCTCGCCCTCCTCGATTGCCGCGCTGGCCCGCGCGGACCTCGTCGTGCTGGTGGGCATGGGGCTCGAACCCCAGATCGAACGGGCGCTCAAGGCTAATCCGCGCGAGGGACGCGAGGTGATCGTGTTCGCGGAGGCCGTCGGGGCGGGCGCGGCCGACGGCCATGCGGATCACGCGCACGACGGCCACGCGGATCACGCGCACGATGGCCACGATCACGGCGCGGGCGATCCGCACCTCTGGCTCGACCCCGAGCTCGTCGGGAAGCTCGTGGCGCCGCTGCGCGATTCGATCATCAACGCGATGCGCGCGCGGGGCGGGATGAGCGGGATGCAGACGGTCGAGCTCAAGGGCGCGGTCCGTGCGCTGGAGAAGCAGATCGTCGGCGTTGACGGCTTGCACCGAGAGCGGCTTGCGCCCTTTGCGGGGCGAGGCATCGTGACGCATCACAACGCGTTCTCGCGCCTGGCGGAGCGGTATGGCCTGCGGATCGAGGCCGTGCTGCGTCAGGGCGAGACGGGCGAGCCGACTCCGGCGACCATCGCGAAGGTGGCGGGGTTGGCGAAGTCGGGCCGGATCTCGGCGATCTTCGTGGAGCCGCAGAGCAACCCGGCGATCGCGCGCCGGATCTCGGCGGAGACGGGCGTGAAGGTGCTCACGCTGGACCCGCTCGGGCAGGGAGAGTGGGCGTCGATGATGCGGACGAATCTCGATGCCCTGGTGGAGGGCCTGTCCGGAGCGGCGGTCGAGAGCGAGCGCGGGGGCGGTTGATTCCTCGTTAGGCTTGTGGTGATGAGCGAGCCGGCGCTGGAATTCCGCGAGGTGACGTACCGGTATCCCGGAGGCGGGACCGAGGCGTTGTCGGGCGTGTCGCTGCGCGTCGAATCGGGCGAGCGGCTGGGCGTGCTCGGGCCCAACGGGGGCGGCAAGTCCACGATGCTGCGACTGGCGCTCGGGCTCATCGAGCCGGACAAGGGGGAAGTGCGCGTGCTGGGCATGAGCCCGCGCGAGGCGCGCCGGCGCGGGCTCATCGGCTACCTCGCGCAGCGGCCGGACGTGGAGCGATCCTTCCCACTCACGGTGCGGCAGATCGCCATGCTTGGCGCTTCGTTCGATGCGCCGGCGTGGCGGCGGGCGCCCCGGGTGACGCGGGATCGTGTCGATCGGGCGCTGCGTCTGGTGGGCATCGAATCGCTCGCGGAGACGCCGGTGGGGCGGCTGAGCGGTGGGCAGCTGCAGCGGGCTCTCATCGCGCGGGCCATTTCACGCGAGGTGCGCATCCTTGCGCTCGATGAGCCGCTGGTCGGCGTGGACGCGTCGGGCCAACAGCGCTTCGCCGACCTGCTCTCGGCCCTGCACCGGGAGATTGGGCTCACGATCGTGATCGTCTCGCACGACATCCGCTCGGTCGCGGCCGGGTGCGATCGCGTGGCGTGCCTTGCGCGAACGCTGCACTTCCACGCGGCCCCGGCGGGCCTGACTCCCCAGGTGCTCGCCGAGGTCTTCAGCCATTCGATCGAGCCGGTGTTCGGCGCGGTGCACATCGATGCGCACGAGGCGTCCTCGTGCGGGCACGCGCACGACGGGCATCACCATCACGACGACGACGGCGCCGCAAGGCCGGGGGGCGCGCGTGCGGACGCTTGAGTACCTCACCGGTCCCGCGGCCTCGATGTTCTGGCCGGGCGTGCTGGCCGGCGTGGCCATCGCGCTGCAGGGCGGGGTGCTGAGCGTGCTCGTCGTGCTCAAGCGCATGGCGTTCATCGGGCAGGGCGTGTCGCACGCGGCGTTCGGCGGGATCGGCGTCGCCGCGTTCCTCGGCGTCTCCGCCGGGATGTGGTTCCCGCTGGTCGGCGCGTTCTGCGTGCTCGCGGCGTGGCTGATCGCATGGGGCTCGCGTCGGGGCTCGGCGCCGGGGCGTGCGGGATCCTCTCCGGACACCGTCATCGGCGTTGCGCTCGTGGGCTCGATGGCGCTGGGCGCCATTCTCCTCGCGCTGCGCGCCCGCCAAGGGGGCGGGGCGGCCGCGCCCGGATGGGAGCAGGTGCTGTTCGGGTCGATCCTCGCCGTGACGCGTCAAGACGCCTGGGTGGCGTTGGCGTCCGCGGCGATCACGCTCGCCGTGCTGTGGTGGGTGCGCCGACCGATGCTCAACTGGGCGTTTGACGAGACCTCGGCGGAGGCCGGCGGCGCGCCCGTGGGCTCGATGCGACTGGTGCTGCTCACGCTCCTGGCGATCGCGATCGTCACGGCCATGAAGCTTGCCGGCGTCGTGCTCGCCACCGCGCTGCTCGTGCTCCCCGCGGCCGGCGCGCTGCGCCTGACCGACCGGCTCGGGCGCGTGCTCGTGTGGTCGGGAGGACTCGGGGTGGGGGGGATGCTCATCGGGCTCGTCGTGTCGTTCGAGACCGACCTGCCGCCGGGCGCGTGCGTCGTGGGCGCCCTCGTGCTGCTGTACGGCGCGGCGTGCCTTGTGGGTCAGCGCAGCGGCTCGTCGGACGTGGGAAGCGTCAAAGGAGAAACTCCCGCATGAAAGCGGAAACGATGCTGGCGGAACTGAACCGGCTGCGCAAGGACCTCGACGAGGATCCCTCGGACATCGAGTGGCTCACGCTGCAGCACGCGTTCATCTTCGTGTCGTACAAAATGGGGGACTTCCAGCGGTACCTGGACGAGGAGGCGAAGAAGGGCGCTTTCGAGGAGTTTGAGGGGTGATCGGGCCCGCCGGGGCCGGGTCATGTTCGCGTTCGCGGGGGGTCGACTGCCCCGGATGGGGGATTGGGCAAGCACCGCGGCGCGCGCCGGCGAAGAATCCTGCAACCGGGATTGATTTCTCGCCGAAGAAAGGGATGATTGTGATGCCTTGCTTCGCGGCCAGCCTGCCGCCCACCCGTTGGGGAAACGAGCCCGACGGACCGGCACGCCCCGCGACGACCGACGCCGATGCGCGTCGGGCGGTGTGCCCCGGGCGACGGCTCGGGGGAAAGAGTCCGGCGGCGGCGGTCGTACTCCGCTGCGACGGCTGGAAGTCTCTTTCGGAAGGAGGTGATCCAGTGACCAATAGTGACTGTACGAGAGGGCTGCGCGTCTAAACGACGCGGCTCGACGGAGCTGCGTTGAGTGCAGCCCCCGCATGAACATGCACGCCCGCCGGCGCTCAACACGTCGGCGGGCGTTTGCCGTTTTGGAGTGGCAGTTTCGTGGGCGCGGGCGGGGGCGTTCGGGGGTCGGTATCATGCCCGCCCTTTTCCGGGAAACGTCGGATTCACCAACGCACGCCTCACTGACCCGTCGGAGACGAGAACCATGTCCCTTCGTCGCGCGAAGATCAGCATCATCGGAGCAGGGAACGTCGGCGCCACGTGCGCGCACTGGGCCGCGGCCAAGGAGCTGGGCGACATCGTCCTCCTCGACATCCCCGACAAGGTCGGCGTGGCGCAGGGCAAGGCCCTCGACCTGCTCTGCTGCGGGCCCATCGAGCGCTTCGACTCGCGCGTGCAGGGCACCAGCGATTACAAGGACATCGCCGGCTCGGACGTGGTGGTGGTGACGGCGGGCCTGCCCAGAAAGCCCGGCATGAGCCGCGATGACCTCGTGCAGACCAACGTGCAGATCGTCCGCAGCGTGTGCCAGCAGATCAAGGAGTTCGCGCCGCAGTCCATCGTCATCGTCGTCAGCAACCCGCTCGACGCGATGGTCTACACGGCGTGGAAGACCACCGGCTTCCCCACGCATCGCGTCATGGGCCAGGCCGGCTCGCTCGACGTCGCCCGCTTCCGCACGTTCATCGCGATGGAGCTGGGCGTGTCCATCGAGGACATCTCCGCTCTGCTGCTGGGCGGCCACGGCGACGACATGGTGCCCCTGCCGCGCTTCACCAGCGTGCACGGCATCCCCGTTTCCATGCTGCTCTCCGAGGAGAAGATCAAGGCGTGCATGGAGCGCGCCAAGGTCGGCGGCGGCGAGATCGTCAAGCTCATGGGCACCAGCGCGTACTACGCCCCGGCCTCCGGCACCATCCAGATGGTCGAGGCCATCGTCAAGGACAAGAAGCGCATCATCCCCAGCGCGGCGTATTGCGAGAAGGAGTTCGGCGTCGGCGGCCCCGGCAAGGGGTACTTCGTCGGCGTCCCCGCCCTCCTCGGCGCCAAGGGCGTCGAGAAGATCATCGAGGTCAAGCTCGAGGGCGACGAAAAGAAGCTCATGGACGAGTCCATCAGCCACGTGAAGGACCTGGTCGGCACGGTGACGAAGCTGTTCCCCGATCTGGCGTAACGTCCATCTCGACAACGGCGTCAAGATGAAGCGGGCCGAGGAGCCCGCTTTTCTTTGAGTTGATGAGCGTGTGTCCTCCCTGCCTACTGTTGCCACCGTGACTCTCCCCCCAGAGACGTTGGCGCCGCGAGAGCCGGCGCGCGTGTCGCCGCCGGACGGCGCGGCCGTTGCGCATCACGGGCCCGCGCGCGCGGAGTCGCCCGCGTCGGTCGCGGCCATGGCCGTGTCGGAGCCGCAGTGGCGGGGGCAGGCGCGACGGCGGTTCTGGTACCTGAACGCCTCGCACGCCGTGATCGACATCTTCCCGATCTTCACCACGACGCTCATGCTCGTGCTGGAGGACCGGCTGCGTCTCACGGCCGGGCAGATCAGCGCCGTGTACATGCTGACGCCTATCTTCTCCGGCTCGCTCCAGCCCTTCTTCGCGTGGCTCACGGACCGCTTCGACACGCGCATCTGCGCGCCGCTGGGCCTCCTGCTGGGCGCCTCGTGCCTCTCGGCCATGGGGCTCGCGCAGAACTTCTGGCAGTTGTGCGCCCTGATCATCGTGGGCGTGATCGGCACCGGGATGTACCACCCCATCGGCGCCGCGCTCGCCGGGCAGATCGGCGGGCGGGCGCACCTCGGACGTGCGTGGGCGCTGGCGCTGTTCTTCGCGGCCGGCATGGTCGGGCAGGCGCTGGGGCCGATCATCTCCTCGCGCATCAACGCGGCCTTCGGCCTGACGCACCTGCTCTGGCTCGTGCCGCCCAGCGCGGCCGTAGCCGTGGGCCTGTTCTTCCTGCTTCGGCGCGTGCCGCACCGGCACGACAACCACCGCGAGGTGACGGCGGCGCTGCCGCGCGAGGAGCGGTCAGCCCGATGGACGGCGGTGTGGCTGCTGGGTCTGCAGAACTGCTTGCGGTTTATCGTGAACATCGGGGCGCTGGTGATGTTCAACGTGTGGGCCGCGTCCAAGATCCCCGCCTCGCCCGCGCTCGCCGCGAAGCTGTCGGGGAATCTCGCGGCCGCCATGACCGTGGGCATGGGCGTGTTCGGGCTGCTCGTGGGGCGGTACGTGAAGCCCGGGCGCGAGAAGGTGTGCCTCGTGGGCGTGTCGCTCGCGGGCGCGCTGAGCATGGGAACGCTGTCGATGGTGGGGAACTGGGGCGTGGGTGCGGGGCTGGGCTACTGGCCCGCGTACGGCATGGCCGTGCTGTGCGCCATCGGATTCGGCGCGACGATCCCGCTGTCGATCTCCATGGCGCAGCGGCTGTTGCCGGGGAACACGGGGCTGGCGTCGAGCCTGATGATGGGGGCGGGGTGGGCGGTGTCGGCGCTGGCGCCGGTGATCGCGCCGGTGTTCCTGGGGGCGTCGATCAAGGCGGCGCCGAGCCTGCCCGCGGGGCGGATCGACGCGGCGTTCATGTGGTTCGCATCGTTGCTGCTGGGCTCGGCCCTGCTCTCGGCCATGATGTCGGGGAAGACGCTGCGGGCGATCGCGGACCATCGCTGATGCGAGCGGGCGGGAACGGCCCGCTCAGCGCGCGTCGATCGAGCGCGACCAGAACTTGAGGCGCATGGAGTCTTTCGCTCGTTCGAGCGTTTCCTCGGCAACCTTGTTCGCGCGGGCCGTGCCGTCCTTGATGATGTCGATGATCTTCTTTTCGCCGGCGGGTCCGTCGTAGGCGGCGCGGCGCTCGCGCATGGGCTCAAGCATGGCGTTGATGGCGTCGGCGACGTCCTGCTTGACATGGCCGTCGCCGATGTTGTCGCCGCGGGAGTAGCGGCTCTCGAGGTCCTTGACCTTGGCTTCGTCGTGGATGAACGTGCGGACGTACTGGAAGAGGGAGTTGTTGATGTCGCCGGGCTCGGTCATGGACTGACGGCCGGTGAAGATCTGGCCGACCTTCTTTTTCACTTCTTTGGGCGTGTCGGAGAGGAAGATGGCGTTGTTGAGAGACTTGGACATCTTCTGCTTGCCGTCGACGCCGACAAGCCGGCCCACGCGCCCGACGAGCGCGCTGGGGATGGGGAAGAGCCCGCCGGCCTTGGGGTAGTCCGGGTCTTCCGTCTTGGGATCGACATTGCAGTACTGCTGATCGAATCGACGCGCGACCTCGCGGCACATCTCGATGTGCGCGACCTGGTCTTCCCCGACGGGCACGAGGTCCGGGCGGAAGGCGAGGATGTCGGCGCACTGGCCCACGGCGTACATGGGGAAGCCGAAGGAGTAATGGTCGCCGAGGTTTTTGGATTCGATCTCCGTCTTGAGCGTGGGGTTGCGCATCACGCGGTTGAACGGCAGGAGCATCGCGAAAAACCACGAGAGCTCTGCGATGGCGGGAATCTCGGTCTGGAGGACGACGCAAGCGCGGTCGGGATCGATGCCCGCGGCGAGCCAGTCGCGCACGATCTCGATGGTGTCGCGACGGATGTCGTCGGGCTTGTCCGAGCGCGTGGTGAACGCGTGCATGTTGGCCAGCAGGAAGAAACACTCGTACTCGTCCTGCAGGCGGACGCGGTTTTCGAGCGAGCCCACCCAGTGGCCCAGGTGCAGGGCGCCGGTGGGGGTGTCTCCGGTCAGGATGCGGGGCTTGGTCGCGCTCATGGGGGGCACAGACTAGCGGACGGGCGGTGGAGGCGCGTCAGGGCGTGATCATCGCCGCCAGGAACAGGTTGATCGTGTTGAAGCCCGCGTGCATCAGGATCGGCACGCCGATGCGCCCCGTCCGCTCGTACGCCACCCCCAGCGCGACGCCGAACAGGAACAGCCCCGGCATGGCGTACCACGGCGCGGCGCCGACGTGGGCCAGGGCGAAGATGACCGATGTGGCGACGATGCCCAGCCACACCGGGCCGAAGCGGGCGGGTGTGGCGCGCGCGGGCAGGATCGCACGAGCGGCGCGGATGAACGAGGTCTGCAGAAAGGCGCGATAGACAAACTCTTCGAAGGCGGGCGCGGCCAGCGCGATGAGCGCGACCGAGACCCACCACCAGAGGCCGTGCGCTGCATCGGGCGCGAAGAGTTCCCGCAAGGCCTGGTGCGCGAGCGAGTCGGGGGTGGGCAAGCCCTGGCGGGACGCGAGCCACGCGGCGAGCGCGCGCCCAAGAAGCGTCGTGAGGAGCACGAGTGGCAGCGCGATGGCCAGGGCCGCGGGGGCGACGAGCAGGTCGCGCCATCTCGGGCGCAGCCCGATGACGGACCGCAAGGGCGGCGCCAGCAGCAGCAACGAAACGACCGCGAAGAACCCGACCCCGTACGCGGAGAGGATGACGAGCGCGCCGTCGCGCGTGGCGGGCCCGGGGGCCGCGCCCGGGTTGCCCGCGGCCACCGACCCACCGATCTGCCAGGCGGACCACGCGGCGAACGCGGCGGCCATGAAGAGCAGGGGGGGGGCGGCGAGCGCGTCGGTGCGGGGCCGCAGGCGCGACTCGTCCAGCGTGCGGGTGTGCCAGATCGAGAGGAGCGCGACCAGGGCGACGATGCCCAGCACCAGGGTGTGGCGGGCGTCGGCCACGGACGAGGAAGTGGTGGCGGGCGAAGGGGGCTGCAGGGCGGCCTCGGGCGGAGCGCCTACAACTGTGCCCTCCACGCTGGCCTGCGCCGCGGGTTGGGCCGATGAATAGTCGGCCGCCATCGCGACGCTGTTTCCGCCCATGACGACGCCACCCGCGATTACGCTCGAACAGATCGTCGCCGCCAAGCGGGACGAGATCGCGCGTCGAAAGAGCGAAACCACGCTCGACGCGCTGCAGGAGCGGATTGGCGAGCTGGGGCGCCCGCGCAACTTCTTCGGGGCGCTCACCAAGCACCCCAGCGGCCTGCACACGTCGATCATCGCGGAGATCAAGCGGAAGAGCCCATCGGTTCGAGAGGGGGGCGGCTGGCTGCGGCCCGAGTACGCGGCGGAGCCCTGGGACCCCGCGCCGATCGCCCGACAGTATCACCGGGCCGGCGCCGCGGCCATCTCCTGTCTCACCGACGAGCCCTTCTTCGCGGGGCGGCTGGAGTTCATCCATCGCATCCGCGACGCCGTGCCCCTCCCCGTGCTGCGCAAGGACTTCATCGTGGACCCGTGGCAGGTGTGGGAATCCCGCGCGGCCGGGGCGGACGCGATTCTGCTCATCGCGGAGTGCCTGACGGAGGGCGAGATTCTCGATCTGATGATCCTCGCGCAGCAGCTGGGGCTCACCACGCTGCTGGAGGTGCATTCGGTGGAGAATCTGCTGCGGGTGCGTCCGCACATCGGGTTTCCCAACCGCTCCTACTGCCTTCTCGGGATCAACAACCGGAATCTGGACTCGATGACGACCGACGTCTCGCACACGCTGCGGCTGGTGGACCTCGTGGAGGATCGGTCGATCCTGGTCTCCGAATCCGGCATCCGCACGCCCCGGGACCTCACGCTGCTGCGGTCGCAGGGGGTGAGAATCGCGCTCGTGGGGGAATCGCTGATGCGTCAGAGCGCTCCGGGGGATGCGCTCGCCGAGCTGCTGGCGCGACCGAGCGCCTGACCGCGCGGCGCGGAGGTGGGTATAGTCCCGCCGCTTTCAACCGAAGGGACTTCGCATGGCGCACGGACGTGACTGGCTCGCGGCGATTCTGATGGGCGTGATGACTCTGAACGGCGCTCCCGGCTGCTCAAACACCACGCGCACGGGCAAGCCCTACACGCTCACGGTGGACCGGCGGTTGGAGGCGCTGGTCTCGGCCGATCTGCGCACCGCGCACGACACCGCGCTGTCGGTGGTGCGCGAGGACTACGGGTACGTCGTGAGCCGGCACGTGTCGGACGCGCGCGAGGGCGTCATCGAGGCCGTCACGGCGCGGGGACACCAGGTGAAAGTCGAGACGTTTCGCGATGGTCAGTACATCACGCGACTGCGTCTCTTCGTCGGGCCCTTGGGGGATGAGCCCGCGATGCGCGAGATGCTCAATCAGATCGAAGCCCGGCTCCGCGAGAAGCGGTAGGCCGACCGGACCCCCGGACCCCCGGACCCCCGGACCCCGAAACCCCGGAACCGGCGCTACTTCTTGCTCAGCTTCTTGCGCAGCTTCTTGGCTTCTGACTTCGCGTCCGAGGCGCGATCGTCCTTCTCGTGCTTGGTCGCGAACGACTCGAACGAGGCGAGCGCGGCGCCGAGCAGGCCCGAGTCTCGCTGCGATTCGGCCAGCGCAAAGAGCGGGTTGGCGCTGTCCGGGCGGGTCTCCAGGATCGTCGTGAAGCACTCGATGGCGGCCGCGTAGTTCTTGAGGGCGTGCTGGGTCAGCCCGAGCAGGTACCGGGCCGAGAGATCGTCGGGCCGCTCCTTCACCAGCGTTTCGGCGATGGGGAGCGCCGCGGCCGCGTCCTTCTTCTTCCGCAGCAGCATCGCGCCATGGCTCCGCAGCACGCCGATGCGTTCATCGTCCGTCGACGCGGCGCTGGAAGCGGCCTCGAACTGCTTGCTCGCCTCGCTCCACTTGCTGTCGTTCGCGGCCAGCTGCGCGAGCACCGAGTGGCCCCACATGGCGCCGCCTTCGATCGCGATCAACGCCTCCGCCTGTTGCTTCGCCTTCTTGTCGCTGCCGCCCGCGATGCCGGGCGCGCCGGCGAAGAACTGCGCCAGCCCGAATCGAGCGCCGATGAAGTTCGGATTGAGCTCGATGGCGCGTTCGTAGGCCTTGCGCCCGCGCGACGCGAACGAGCCCTTCTCGAGCATGCCGACCTCGTTGATGCCTGAGAACAGCGAGTTGCCGAGCCAGTAGTGAGCGTCGGCGAGCGTGGGATCAAGCTCTGTGGCTCGCTCGGCGTGCGTCTGGGCGTCGGTCCATTTTCGGGCATCAAAGGCCACCAGGGCCAGACCGAGCTCCCATCGTGCGTTCGGCGCCTGCTGCAGGGCCGACGCGAGCACCGCGTTCGCGGCCGACGCCTCCTCCGGCGACATGGTCTCGCCGTTGCCGGCCACGAGCATGGCCCGCGAGAACGCGGCCTCTGCGTCCGCGAACACGGCCGCGCCCTCGCTCCAGGCGGGTGCGACACAGGTCATGGCGACGAGGGCGGCGAGACGGTGAGCGAGCGGCTGCATGGGTCTATGGCTCCTTGGCGCGCACGGGAGGCCCGTGGCGGCGTGGATGCATTGTTCGTCCGGCCCGCGCCGGAGTTTCAGGAATTGGGCTCGATCAGGAACGCATGGAGGCCTGGGCCGCGGCCAGCCGGGCGATCGGCACCCGGAAGGGGGAGCAGGAGACGTAATCCAGCCCCGCCTGATGGAAGAACTCGACGCTGTTGGGGTCACCCCCGTGCTCGCCGCACACGCCGACCTCGACGCCCTTCCGGGCCTTGCGGGCCCGCTCGACGCACATGGTCACGAGCTGCCCCACGCCCTTGCGGTCCAGCGTCTGGAAGGGGTCCTTCTCGAGGATCTCCTGCTCGAGGTAGTGGGGGAGGAAGTTGTTGATGTCGTCGCGAGAGAAGCCGAACGTCATCTGCGTCAGGTCGTTGGTGCCGAAGGAGAGGAAATCGGCGTGCTCGGCGATGCGATCGGCCACGAGGGCCGCGCGGGGCGTTTCAATCATGGTGCCGATCGGGATGTCGAGCTTCTTCTCCCAGCCCTGCTCATTGCGGACCTTGGCGATGGTCTCCTCCGCGACTCGGCGCAGGATCGCGAGCTCTTCGTGCGTGGCGATGAGCGGGATCTCGATCTCCGGGCGGGCCTTCACGTCCCGCTTGAGGCACTGGATCATGGCCTCCACGATCGCGCGGACCTGCATCCGCAGGATCTCCGGGTAAGTCACGGCCAGTCGGCAGCCGCGGTGCCCGAGCATCGGGTTGGCCTCGTGCAGCATCGACACGCGCTCGCGCACCTTCTTGATGGGCACGTTCATCGCGTCGGCGAGGATCTTCTGATTGGCTTCATCGTGCGGGAGGAACTCGTGCAGCGGCGGGTCGAGCAGTCGCACCGTGACCGGCATGCCGTCCATGGCGGTGAAGATGCCGATGAAGTCCTCGCGTTGGAAGGGCAGGAGCTTGGCCAGCGCCTTCTCGCGATCGGCCGTGTTCTCCGCGAGAATCATCTCGCGCATCCGC
>CAZWZL010000049.1:0-16192 GCA_964638515.1 uncultured Phycisphaeraceae bacterium | reverse complement strand
ACATTAAACAGGAAGTGGCACACGTCCCCGTCCCGCATCACGTACCCCTTCCCCTCCACCCGCATCTTCCCCGCCTCCTTGATCGCCTTCTCCGTCTTGTGCGCCTCGAGGTCGCTCACCGAGTAGATCTCCGCCCGGATGAAGCCACGCTCGAAGTCCGTGTGAATCACCCCCGCCGCCTGCGGCGCCGTTGCCCCCACCGGAACGGTCCACGCCCGCACTTCCTTCGGGCCCGCCGTGTAGAACGACTGCAAGCCCAGCAGCTCGTACGTCGCCCGCGCCACCGAGTGCAACGCCGGCTCCGAGAGCCCCACCGACTCGAGCATCTCCTTCCGGTCCGCCTCCTCCAGCTCCGCCAGCTCGCTCTCGATCTTCGCGCACACCGGAACCACGCCCATCCCCTCGCTGGCCGCGAGCTTCCGCACGGCCTGCGCCAGCGCGCCCTCCCCCTTCGGGTCATCCTCCGACACGTTCGCGATGTACAACACGCGCTTCCCCGTAATGAGCCCAAGCGACCGCACCGCCGCTTTCTCCTCCGGCTTCTCAAACGCCACGGCCCGCGCGGGCTTGCCCTCGCTCAACACCGGCATCAACTTCTGCAACACCGCAAACCGCACCAGCGCCTCCGGGTCCTTGCTCCTCGCGGCCCGCTCCGCCTTCGCCAGCCCCCCCTCCACCGTCTGCAAATCCGCGAGAATCAACTCCGTCTCGATCGTTTCGATGTCCCGCACCGGGTCGACCGTCCCCGACACGTGCGTCACGTCCTCGCCACCCGAAGCCTTCTCAAAGCAACGCACCACGTGCAGAATCGCGTCCACCTCGCGGATGTGCGACAGGAACTTGTTCCCCAGCCCCTCACCCTGACTCGCGCCCCGGACGATCCCCGCGATGTCCACCAGCCGCAGTGCGGCCGGCACGATCTTCTGCGTCGGGATGAACCCCGTGATCAGTTTCAATCGCGGGTCGGGGATGGCAACCACGCCCACGTTGGGCTCGATGGTGGCAAACGGGTAATTGGCCGCGAGCACGCCCGCGTTGGTCAGAGCATTAAAGAGGGTGGACTTGCCGACGTTGGGCAGCCCGACAATGCCGGCTTCCATGAGTGCGTCTCCGCGTGATCCGCTCGAAAGGGGGTCGGGAGGGTAGCCGCCCCGCCACCCCGGGTCACGCCCCCTCGCCACTCCCGGCCGGCAACGCCCGAGGCCCGGCGTGCTCCTCGTCCGCGTCCGACGGCAACGCCACAAACTCGCCCCACGTCACCCCCTTCTTCCGCCACGCCCGCGAGAGCATCGGCAGAAAATCCTCGCGCGAAACGTCCTCGCACCCCAGCTGCTCGAGGTGCTCCGACCACATCTGCGTGTCCAGCAGCGCAAAGCCCCGCCGACGCAGATGCGCCACCAGGTGCACGAGGCACACCTTCGACGCGTCCGTGCCGCCCCGGTCCGGCAGCGAGAACATCGACTCTCCAAAGAACGCGCCCCCGATCGCCACCCCGTACAACCCCCCCACCAGCATCGCGTTGCCGCCCTCGTCCGTCAGCCACGCCTCCACCGAGTGCGCGTAGCCCGCGTCGTGCAGCAGCCGGTAGGTCCGGACGATGGTCTCGTCGATCCACGCCCCCGCGCGCCTCGGGTCGGCGCACCCCACGATCGTCGCGGCGAACGCCTCGTCCGACGTGATCGTGAACCTCCCGGACCGGACGCGCTGGCGGAGCGATCTCGACACCCGGAAGCCGCGCTCGCCGCGCCCCACCGGCGCACTGATCGGGATGACGCCGCGAACCTCAGGATTGTGCCAGTGCACCTCGCCCGAGTGGACATCGGCCATCGGAAAGTAGCCCTTCCGATACGCCCCCAGAAGCTGGGAGACAACCTGCTCGGCGATGGTCTTGGGTCTGGCCACGGCTCAACGGTATCTCAGCAATCGTGCGCGCCGCGCCCGTCACTGAGGGCCATTTCGAGAACTTCGAGGATCAGGTGCACCACCACCTGATGGGCCTCCTGAATGAGCCCCGTGTCGCCCCGGGGAACCTCGTCCGGTACGACGATGGGGTGCGTGCAGAGGCCTTTGGCGGCCCCCCCGCCCCTGCCGAGCAGCCCGACCCGCTCGACGCCGAGCCGCTGCGCGATCTGCAACGCCTTCAAGACGTTGGGGCTGGCGCCGCTGGTCGAGAACACCACGAGCACGTCCCCGGACGTGCCAAAAGCCTCGATCTGGCGGGAAAAAACGCTCTCGAAGCCAAAATCGTTGGCGATGCAGGTGAGGGCCGTGGGATCGGCGTTGAGACAGATGGCGGGCAGGGGCCGTCTCGGCGCCCTGTATTTCCCGACAAGTTCCTCAGCGAGATGGAGCGCTTCCGCTGCAGAGCCGCCGTTGCCGCAGGTGAGCAGGGTTCCGCCGGCGAGTAGGCGCTGGGTGATGAGAGAGCCCGCGGCGTGGATGTCACCGGCGATCGTGGAGAGCGAGCCGACCGTGCGGGCCGCGCGATCGACGCGATCTCGGATGAAGGCCTCATCAAAGGGCATGGTTGGGAGTGTCGCAGACGGGGCGGGTTTTCGAAAGGGAGGCGGTCGGGGACGAACGGCGGGGTGCGCGATACCATTTCCCCCTGCGCGCGGAGCGGTGCACCGGCCCGGACGCGCGAGGTGTTCGAGGGCGTAGCTCAGCCCGGCAGAGCAGCGGACTTTTAATCCGTAGGTCGAGGGTTCGAATCCCTCCGCCCTCATTGGAGCCGAACGAACGATGCGCGTCGGAGTCGGATGCGCCACAGCACAGGAGGGATCGCGAGACACGGATGCTCGTCGTGCACGCCAATTGGTCCGGGGGCTGGATTCACTTGTGGGGTGAGACGATCTCGCCGCGCGAGGGTGCGCCGGCGGGATGGCATCCGTTCGCTGTCGATGCGCACGCGTTGCTCGCCGCTCTGGGCATGGAATCCCTGTGCGAGGCCGGGGAATCATCGATCCGGTTGCGTCTGCCCACGCGCGGCGGGAGGCCCGAGGCCAGTCCTCGATTGGCGCACGCTGCCGCGGGGACGGGAGAGGAAACGAGCGGGGATGTGTCGTTGCGTTCCTGGGAGGTTCCGACGGTGCGGGTTCGCGCAGGCCGCGCCGCGGAGGCGCTGGAGCGGGTCGAGGATCGGGACGGCGCGGGCGAGAATGGCGAGCGCGTGTTGTCCGGGCCGGGAGTCGTGTTTTTCGCCACGGCGGCGCGCTTGGCGCGGGCGCTGCAGGCCGACGAGCGCTTTGTTCCGGCGCTGATGCAGGACGGAACGGGCGAGCTTCGTGGGACGTGGCAGCCCTGGCTCGCCGACGAGGCGAGCATTGAACGCGTGAGCGCGTTGGTGCGCGCGATGCCCGCGGCGGCGCGGGCGGCGGACGATGCGTTCGAGCACGACGCGTGGGCGATTACGGAGGATTTCCTTTGGCGCGCGGTGGACGCGGCGTGCCGGGAGATGCTCGTGCGCGAGTCGTTCATCGAGGCCGTGGAAGGTCGCGCAACGACGGACCCCGTGGTGGCGTGGCTGGGCGGATTGCTTGGGATGGGTGAGGGCGTGGACGTCGGCTCGCAGGGGCGGACGATGGCGCTGCGTTCGGTTCGGCAGTGGCTCGGGAATCTCGAGGATCGGGGGCGTGGCGGGGCGTTCCGGCTGTTATTTCGATTGGAGGAGCCGGACGACGCGTCGCTGGTGGGCGCGGGCGCGGCTGAGGCGAAGTGGCCGCTGACGTTCCACCTGCGCTCGGTGGAGCGCGCGGAGGCGGAGATCAGCGCGGAGGAGGTCTGGGCGTTGGGGGCGGATCGCGCGTCGGTTGGCGGGCTGGTGGTGGAGAGCCCGCAGGACCTGCTGCTCGCGGAATTGGCGCGTGCCGCGCGTGTGTACGCGAGGATTGACGATGCGCTGGCGGGGACTGAGCCGATGGGACTGACGCTGAGCACGCGTCAGGCGTACGAGTTTCTGCGCGAGGTCAGCCCGGTGCTGGCGGAGCAGGGATTTGTCGTGGAGTCGCCCACGTGGTGGGACACGCCGGCGTCACGGCTTGGGGCGAAGCTGGTGGTGCGGTCGGACGAGTTGGATGCGTCACAGGGCGGCGGCGGCGGGAGTGGGCGTGCGGGGGAGACGACGGTCGGGATTGACACGCTGGTCTCGTATTCCTGGCAGATCGCGGTGGGCGACACCACGCTTTCGCTTCGGGAGTTTGAGATGCTCGCGAAGGAGCAGGCGCCGCTCATCCGCGTCGAGGGGCAGTGGGTGGAGATCCGGCCGGAGGACGTGAAGGCGGCGGTTCGTTTTCTCAAGGAGAACCCGGGCGGCAACGCGCATGTTTCGGAGGTGCTGCGGCTCGCATACGCGTGGGACGCGGAGCGGGCCGGGATGTCGATGCTCGGCATCGAAGCGTCGGGTTGGGTGTCCGCGTTGTTTTCGAGCGATGCGGAGCGGCTTCCGATGCTGGAGCAGCCGCAGGGGTTCCGCGGCGCATTGCGGGCGTATCAGGTTCGGGGCATGTCGTGGCTGGCGTTCCTGGAGCGCTTCGGGCTCGGGGCGTGCCTCGCGGACGACATGGGTCTGGGCAAGACGGTGCAGGTGCTCGCGTTGCTGCTGCATGAGCGTGAGCGCGCTCCGGAAACGAGGCCGGCGCCGACGCTGATCGTCGCGCCGATGTCGGTGGTGTCGAACTGGAAACGGGAGACGGAGCGATTTGCGCCGTCGCTCAAGGTGGTGGTGCATCACGGGTCGGAGCGCGGGCAGGGCGAGGCGATGACACGGGAAGCGTCCGGGGCTGACGTCGTGCTTACCACGTACGCGTTGGCGCATCGGGATCGGGACGCGCTGACGACCGTTGAGTGGGGGCGAGTGGTGCTGGATGAAGCGCAGAACGTGAAGAACCCCGGGGCCAAGCAGAGCCGCGCGGTGCACGCGTTGCGCGCCAAGCGGCGCGTGGCGTTGACGGGCACGCCGGTGGAGAACCGGCTGAGCGAGTTGTGGTCAATTATGGATTTCTGCAATCCGTCGCTTCTTGGATCTTCGGGCGAGTTCCGAAGGCGGTTCGCTGCGCCGATCGAGCGACACCACGACCAGTCCAAGGCGAAGCAATTGCGCTCGCTGGTGCAGCCGTTCGTGCTGCGGCGTCTGAAGAGCGATCCGACCATCTCGCCCGACCTTCCGGCGAAGCTCGAGACGCGCGAGTTCTGCCGGCTTACGCCGGAGCAGGCGGCCCTGTACGAATCCACGGTCAAGCGGATGTTGGCTGAGGCGGACCGTGCGGAGGGCATTCAGCGTCGCGGGCTGGTGCTGGCGTCGCTCGTGCGGCTGAAACAGATCTGCAATCACCCCGCGCAGTTCCTGCGGGACTCGACCGGGCGCGCGGACCCGTCGCGCTCGGGCAAGTGCGTGCGTCTGCTCGAGATGCTCGACGAAGCGTTGTCCGAGGGGGATCAGGCGCTGATCTTCACGCAGTTCCGCGAGATGGGGAAGATCCTGATGCCGATGCTGGCGCACGCGTTGGATCGGGAGGTGCTCTTTCTGCACGGCGGCACGCCCGCCAAGGCGCGCGAGGACATGGTGGATCGATTCCAGAAGGCGGACGGCACGGCGCCCATCTTCGTGGTGTCGCTCAAGGCCGGCGGCACGGGGCTCAATCTCACCGCGGCGAATCATGTTTTCCATTTCGATCGTTGGTGGAACCCGGCCGTGGAGAACCAGGCCACGGACCGCGCGCACCGCATCGGCCAGACGCGCACGGTGCATGTGCACAAGTTCATCGTCGCGGGCTCGCTGGAGGAGCGGATCGATCGGATGATCGAGCAAAAGACGGATCTTGCGGAGCGGATCATCGGCGCGGGCGAGGACTGGCTGACGGAACTGTCCACGGCGCAGTTGCGTGAGCTGGTGGCGCTTGGGCCGGACGCGGTGTCTGACGAGGAGGAGGTCGACGGGACGGAGGCGTTTGACGGCGCGGCGCCGGACCTTGATGAGGAGGCGTTGCTGTCGTGACCGGCCCCGGCGAACAACGCGCGTTTGTGCCGAGGCGGGGCGGTCGTATCCGCGGCGGTCTGACACCGGGCACGGATTTTCTGTCGAGTGTGCGCGGGGGGAGCGAGCAGGGTGGCGCATGGGCGGGCGTTCGTTGGCTTCGGGTTGTGGAGGGCGTTGCGCCGCCTCACGCCTACGCGGAGGGGCTTGATCTTGCGCGTCGCGGCGGCGTTCGCACGTTGGATTTCTCGGCTGGGCGTGTGGAGGCTCGTATTCGCGCGCCGGGGATGTCGGAGCGATCGGTGGTCGTGGCGATTGTGCGGTTCACGCCGGAGCAGTGGGACGCCGCGGTGGAAGCGATGTCAGAGCAGGCTGCGTACGCGGCCAAGCTCCTGGCGGGCGAGATGCCCACCAACATTGAAGATGTCTTTCTCCCTCTGGGTTTGCGTCTGTTCCCCGCGGAGGGCGGGGATTTTTCTCCGCAATCGCCCGGATCCGGCGCGAGCGACCAGTGGGACGTGCTGACGTGCGCGGCTGGGGTGATGGCGGCTGATCGCTTGCACCGCGACCCGTTCCAGATCTTCGTGCTCCGAGGTCTGGATCCGTGCGACCTTCTGGACCGGCTGAAGCAGCGTCGTTCGGACCTGGCTGCGGCGTCGAGACGGGGCGCGTCGGCTCCACCCCCGTTGATCGGCACGGCATCGCTCGATTCGCCCGGGGCGCCGCCGCTGGAGGCGTGCGTTGATCGATTCTGGCAGGTAGGGGCCGGCATCGAGACGCTGGATACAACGCCCCGGGCGGCGCGAGTGAAGCACGCGATCCTGCGGCGGCTGGGGCCGAGCCCCTGGGGCAAGGGGGGGTTCCCGCTGATCGGGCTTCTGGCGTCGTGCTATGAGTCCATCGCCGGGGGGGCGCTTGAGGAGCGAGGGCCGGAGGATTCGAGCGGGGAAGGGGCGGAGGAGCCGGGGTCCTCGAATTGACTGTCGGGAAGGGACTCGTACACTGTTCGACCTTCTCCACGTGAGGAGCCGTTCGCGACGGACCCCGGCCCTGAGAACGGGCTTGGCGAGGCGCGGCATGGGTCGTCCCATCGCGGCTGATGGATGACTCAGCTTCAGGAGAAGAACGCCGCGGCCCCGCTGGTCGATCAGCGTCTGCCCCCTTCGGGCGACTCTGCCGACGGGACGGCCCGCGACGAGTGGACTGTTCGCGTTGGCGGTCGAGTTGAACTCGGCCTGACAGATTGAGGAGTCGGACGGAGCCGGTGGCCCGTGGTGTAACGGTAGCACAAGGGCCTTTGGAGCCCTTGGTCTAGGTTCGAATCCTAGCGGGCCAGTTTTCCCGCGCCGTGTCTCCATCGGTTCGGAAGATGCTGATCATGTCGGAACTCACAGCGATCATTCTGGCCGCGGGCAAGGGCACGCGGATGAAGTCGGACCTTCCGAAGGTGGCGGTTCCGGCGCTTGGCGAGCCGATGGTGCGGTGGGTGGTTCGCGCGTGTCGCGAGGCGGGGTGCGCACGGATCGTGCTGGTGGTGGGGTACAAGCAGGAAGTGGTGCGCGAGATTTTCGGGGGGGATGATGTCGAGTTTGCGGAGCAGGCGGAGCAGCTGGGCACGGGGCATGCGGTGAACGCGGCCGAGCCGTTGTTCCGTGGCGAGCGTCGACGCGGGGAGTCTCTGGTGCTTGCGGGCGATGGTCCGCTGATCAATCCGGGGACGCTGAAAGCGCTGGTGGAGAAGCACCGGCGCTCGGGCGCGGCCGCGACGCTGGCGACGACGACGATCGAGGACCCGACGGGGTATGGGCGGATCGTGCGCGATCGTGCGGGGCGGTTCGAGCGCATCGTTGAGGAGAAGAACGCGTCGCCGGCGGAGAAGGCGATCCGGGAGGTGTACCCGAGCATCTGCTGCTTCGGCACGGACACGCTGTTTGACGCGCTGGCGTCGCTGCCACGGGACGAGGTGACGGGCGAGTATTACGTGACGCGTGTTCCTGAGATGCTGGCGTCGAAGGGGCTGGTCGTGGAGACGTTGTCGGGGGTGCCTTCGGAGGAGGCGCTCGGCGTGAACACGGTGGAGCAGCTGGCGGACGTGGAGCGTCTGCTGGCCGCACGACGCCGGGAGCGGGCGAGCGCATGAGCCGGAGCGACGCGAACTCGTTGAAGATCTTCGCCGGGCGCACGATGGGCGGGCTGACGACGCGCATCTGCGAGCATCTTGATCTTCCGATGGGTCACGCGATCACGGAGCAGTTTCCGGACGGCGAGCTGCTCGTGAAGCTGGAAGAGGACGTTCGTGGTCGGGACTGCTTCGTCGTGCTGTCGACGTGCGACCCGGTCAACACGAACCTGATGGAGCTGCTGATCTACATCGACTGCCTGAAGCGCGCGAGCGCGCAGCGGATCACGGCGGTGATCCCGTACTTCGCGTACGCGCGGCAGGATCGGAAGGACGAGGGTCGCACGCCGATCACGGCCAAGCTGGTGGCGAACCTGATCACGACGGCCGGGGCGGATCGCGTGCTGGCGATGGACCTGCATGCGGCGCAGATCCAGGGGTTCTTCGACATTCCGGTGGATCACCTCTCTGCGGCGCCGGTGTTCGTGGAAGCGCTGACGTCGATGTGCGAGGAATTCGGGGAGCTGGTGGTGTGCTCGCCGGACGTGGGCAACGTCAAGATGGCGAACACGTACGCGCAGCTGCTGGGGGGCGAGCTGGCGATCATCGACAAGCGTCGCAAGAGCGGCTCGGAAGTGACGCTGGCGAACCTGATCGGATCGGTGCAGGATCGCGCGGTGCTGATGATGGACGACATGATCGCCACGGGCGGGACGGTGTGCGAGGCCGCGCGGCTGGTGAAGGCTCGCGGGGCGACGCACGTGGTGGTGGCCGCGACGCACGGGGTGATGGTGGGTCTGGCGGCGCAGCGTTTGGCGGACGCTCCGGTGGACCAAGTGCTGATCACGAACACGATCCCCGAGGATGCGCGGCTGGACCCGCTCCGGGGCAAACTGACGGAATTGTGCGTTTCCCGCCTGTTGGGAGACGCGATTCACCGGATTCATCACAACCAGTCGGTGAGCGCGCTGTTCCGCGGGCGAGGGGCCGCGAAGCGCTGATCGGCGGATTCAAGGCAACACGGCAGGACGAGACGAACCATGAACCAGACGGCCACATTGACAGCCACGCGTCGCGAGCGATTGGGCTCGCGGTTCTCGCAGCGCATCCGCCAGAGCGGCGGCCTTCCCGCGGTGGTGTACGGCCACGGGGTGGCGCCGACGGCGATTACGCTTGACGCCAAGGAGGCGCTGCGTCGCTTCCACGCGGGCGAGAAGGTGTTCACGCTCAATCTCGCCGGCGAGCAGGAGACGGTGCTGCTCAAGGATCTGCAGTTCGACTATCTCGGCGACTCGATCGTGCACGCGGACTTTGCGCGCGTGGATCTGGACGAGATGGTGGAGGTGCACGTGCACGTGAAGCTGACGGGTGAGGCCGCGGGCCTCAAGCACGCGGGCGCGGTGCTGCTGCACCCGGTGACGGAGCTGACGATTCGGTGCCGGGTGGCGGCGATCCCGGATCATGTGACGGCGAACATCAGCGCGCTGGAAGTGGGCGACGCGTTGTACGTCCGGGACATCGTGCTCCCTGAAGGCACGGAGCTGCTCTCGGAAGAGGACGGCGTGGTGGCCACGATCCATATGAAGGCCGAGGAGCCGGTGACACCGGAGGGCGCGGCCGCGGAAGGCGCGCCGACGGAGCCGGAAGTCATTCGCGAGAAGAAGGTCGAGGAACCGGAGGAGAAGTGAAGCTGATCGTTGGCCTGGGCAATCCCGGCGCCTCGTACGAGAAGACGAGGCACAACGCGGGTTTTCTCGCGGTGGACCGTCTCGCGACTCGGCACGCGGGCGGGCAGGCGGCGCGTGCGCGGTTTCAGTCGCTCACGCTGGATGTCGCGCTGCCGGGCTGCTCGGATCGGGCGATGCTCATGAAGCCGCTCACGTTCATGAACCTGTCGGGGCAGGCCGTGGCGGAGGCGGCGCGATTCTTCAAGGTCGGTCCATCGGACGTGTTTGTGCTGGTGGACGACGTGGCGCTTCCGTGCGGAGCGATCCGCGTGCGGAGCGCGGGCGGCGCCGGCGGCCACAACGGGCTCTCGTCGGTGGCGCGTTCGCTGGGCACGGAGGCGTACCCCCGGTGCCGCATCGGGGTGGACAGCCCCGGGCGCGTGCCGCAGGCCGACTACGTGCTGTCGCGGTTTTCGCCGGAGCAATGGGGCCTTGTGGAGGGCTCGCTGAACTCGGCGGCGGACGCGGCGGAGATTTGGGCTTCCAAGGGGATCGACGCGGTGATGAACCGCTTCAACGTACGAGAGAAGTCCCCGCGCGGCGGGGACAAGGATCTGGAACCAACGGACTGACCATACCAAGGCGCGGGCGGAACGACGCGCACGCCCGCCGCGAGAAGACCATGCCTGGCGCGCGATGAGGACACGAGGAATCATGCCCGAGACCCGGACGAACTACTACGAAGCGCTCTTTTTGATTTCGCAGGCCAACGCGGCGACGCTGCAGGACACGCTCGATCACATCGGCGAGGTTCTCAAGCGCGCGCATGCGGAGGTGGTGGCCATCAAGAAGTGGGACGAGCGTCGGCTGGCGTTCGAGATCGACAAGCAGAAACGGGGCGTCTACATCCTCGCCTACTTCTCCTGCCCGGCGGCGTCGATCGAGGGCATTCACCGGGACGTCAACCTGTCGGAGAAGCTGATGCGCTGCCTGGTGATCCGGGCGGACCATCTGACGGTGGAGGAGATGCAGTCGGCCGACTCGCGTCGCTCGCTCGAGGACGAGGCGCGCGTGCGCGACATGGGCGAGTCGGAGGCCGATTCGGAAGACGTTGAAGAAGTGGAGGCGTAAACGCACCCCAATCGCGGCGGCGCCCCATGCGTTTCCGGGGGCCGATCGCTCAGGAGCACGGAAGATGGCCGGGAATTTCAACAAGGTGATCCTGCTCGGGAACCTGACGCGCGACCCCGAGTTGCGCCATCTGCAATCGGGGCAGGCGGTGGCGACGATCGGTCTGGCGGTCAACCGGCGCTGGAGAGATCAGCAGTCCGGTGAGAATCGGGAAGAGACGACGTTTGTCGATTGCGAGGCGTGGGGTCGCACGGCCGAGGTGATGTGCCAGTACCTGGGCAAGGGACGCCCGGTGTTCATCGAGGGCCGACTGCGTCTCGATACGTGGCAGGACAAGGACTCGGGCGCGAATCGCTCGAAGCTCAAGGTGGTGATCGACTCCTTCCAGTTCGTGGACTCTCGGGGAGATGGCCAGGGCGGGGGTCCCGGAGGAGGGGGCGGGGGCGGGGGCGGCCAGCGCCGCTCCGGAGGGTCAGGCGGAGGAGGAGGCGGACGAGAGCATTCGGGGGGTGGAGACATGGGGCACGAGCCCATGGGAGATGACGACATCCCGTTCTAACGCGGAACGGATCAGACACGCTGGGGCTCGCGTCATGGTGATGCGGGCTCCTCAACTTTCCCGGAACGAAAGGACAGCGAGAGCATGGCCAGTCACATCGAGTTGCTTCTCACGGAGAGCGTTGACAATCTCGGCATCGTCGGGGACGTGGTAAAGGTCCGCACGGGCTACGCGCGGAACTTCCTGCTGCCCTTCAATCTCGCGACCACGCCGACGACCGAAGCCGTGGCGGCATTGGCCGGCAAGCGGGCTGAGGCGGAGCGCATGGTCCGTGAGCTGCGTGCGCAGCGCGAGAAGTTGATCGAGAAGATGCAGGAGCTGGAGATCGAGCTGACGCGCTCGTGCAACGATCTCGGGATGCTGTACGGCTCTGTGACGCAGCAGGACATCGCGGCGGCGTTGGGTGAGAAGGGCTTCGCGGTGAAGCCCCGCGAGGTTCGCCTTTCACAGACCATCAAGCGGGTGGACACGTACCACTTCCCTGTGAAGCTCGACAGCGATCTCGAGGCCGAGATCACGCTCAAGGTGATCGCGGATCGGAAGCTGGGCGAGGACGATCGCGAGGAAATGGAGTTCGATGACGAGGGCAACCTCGTGGAAAAGGGCCCGCGGCGCGAGTCGCGGAGGCCCCGCAAGGGCGCCGAGCAGGCCGGCGAACCGGGTGGGGAGTCCAAGTCCAGGCCCGCGAAGGGCTGAGGCCCGATCGTCGCGCGGGCGGACAGCACACATGCACGCGCACGCCGAGGCCTCCCTCGGCGTTTTTCATGCGCGCATCGGGCGACGCGGGTTCTCGCGATCAGCGTCGGCCCGGAGGAAGCGCGAGGCTGATGTCCTCGATGGTCTGCCCGCCGAGCATGAACTTGGTGAGCGTGACGCCGGCACTGGGCCGGAACAACAGGATGAGTCGTTCGTTGGGCCGGCTACGACTGAGGGAGGGCAGTTCGGAAAACTGCTGGATCGGTCGGCCCGGCGTGAACCGCACCGTGATGGCCTCGCCGGTGTCGTAGATGTAGCCCACGGCGTCGTATGCCTGGCCGATGGAGTCGACCAGAATCGGCTTGAGCACTCCCTGCGCAGCATCCACGGCCCGACCGAACAGGCTGACCCGGCTTCGGATGCTGACATCCACCTGCACCACCACGGTGTCGCTTGTTTCGCCGAATCGTTCAACGGTGATTTCGCGGGAAAGACCCTGCACGCCGAACGCCTTGCGTTCGAGCGTGACCTGTCCCTCGATGACGCGGTTCTCACTATCGAGTTGGAGGCCGCCCTTGTTCTGCTTGTTGATGGCGCCCGGGAGGCGGGAATCGATGCGGATCGGGTCCGCGATCGGCGCGCCGGACGGCGCGGGCGCGGCCGATGCGGCGTTCGGATCGATGGCGGCTCCGGCCACGAGACGCTCGAACACGTCGGAGCGGGCGCGGATGGCATCGTCGCGCGCCTGAGCCGAGGCAAAAGCGCTCGGCGCGGCCGGCGGGAGATCGCCACGGACGTTGCGGACGTAGAGGGTGCGCTCCGCCGGAGCGTTCGGCGGCACCACGAACTCGAAGGCGAACACGGCATCGGAAGCGCCGCCGACCGATGTGATGAACACTTCGCGGCCGTCGAAGCGCCAGCGGGCCATGTCGAGCGAGGCGGCGGAGGTACGGGACACGACGGCGATCGGCAGCAAGACAGAGGCGCCCTCGTCGCCACGTACGACCAGCCGCGCCGTCCCGGGGCCGATCACAAACTGCCCGCCCTTTTCCTTGGCGCCCGCGCTGAACTTGACGACGTAACCCTCCACGACGGAGTTGGGCGGGTACGACTCTCCTTCGAGGTCCTTGGCCTGCTGAGGCACCTGCTGTCCCTCGGCGTTCAGGGTGAAGGTGTCTCTCAGAACATCGCCGGAAACCGTGTATCGGCTCACGATCTCAAAATCGGCGGGCTTGAGCGTCGTGCGGCCCTTGCCGCCGAAGGTGGCCCGCGAGGCCGCGGCTTGCACGTGGGCGTCCGGAAGGTGCATCGCGAGCGGCGTGGCGGTCGCCAGCGAACCGGCCGAGAGCGTCTCAAACGCCTTCACGACGAGCGTGTCGACCGGGAGCCAGAGCGAACCGCTTCGAACGAGGTTTCCGTTGGCGTCGTAATCCACGGGCGCGTAGCCCAGGATGGACGGTGGAAGACGCATGAAGCCGATCGAAACGACGAGCATGCCGGCGGAGATCACGCCCGACATCGCTCCGAACACGAGTCCTCCGACAAAGTTGGTGGCGTCGTCGAACTCCATGTTCTTCTTGATGATCGCGTCGGTGATGAGACGGAGCAGCAAGAGCGAGATGATGAACGGCGCGGCCAGCCCGACGCCCCATGCAATCTCTTCGCGCACGCCCAGCATGAATCCGTACACGATCGGCTCCCACGCCGCCCACGCGATCGCTGCGGCTACGAGCGTGCAGGCGAAATGGATCATCGCGGAAAAGAGCCCGTGGGAAGACCACAGGTACGCGATGAGTCCGACAATCGCGATGACGACGAGGTTCAGGATCATCTCGGTTCTCGCAGAGCAAGCGTTCGGTGACGTGAGTGAAACAATGAACGGACTCGGATCAGCCGTTGGCCGGCTTGGCGGCTTGAGCAGCGGGCTTGGCCTTGCTCGCTGGGGCTCCGCCCGATGACGCGGAGGTGATTCGGACTACTTCCTCAAGGCTGGTGACGCCTTCGATGGCCTTGCGCATCGCCACGTCCTGAATGCTCGGGAGCCGACGTTTGCGGAGTGAGGCCTTGAGCGTGGCGAAATCGCCCTTTTCGATGGCGGCGCGATCTTCGGGTCCGAACGGGAATACTTCGTAGCAGCCTTCCTGTCCGAAATATCCTCCACCCCCGCACATGGGGCACACTTCGGGTTTGTTCTTGATGAGCACCTGCCCGCCCTTGCGGAACATCTGCACCGGCTTGTCCGCGGGCAGGCCGAGCTTTTTGAGGAGATCCGCCGGGGGCTGGTACGCCTGCTTGCAGTTCGGGCAGAGCTTGCGAACCAGCTTGGAGGCAATGGCGCCATGGAGCCCCTTCGCGGCCTTGGAGGCGTCTCCGACGGCCTTGAGGTAGATCTGCACGGCCTGCAGCGCGTTGTCGGCGCGGAAGGAGAGGTAGATCCGAGTGCGATTGGAATCGGCCCGCGCGGCCTCCTGAGCCGTGACGGGATCGGGCAGCTCCGCGATGGCGAGCACGTCCGGGTCGCGGCGCAGGAGCGATCGCGCGGTGGTGGCGAATTCCGCGCCGTCGACCTTCGGATCGAAGACGTTGTGGCGCACACCGTCGATCGAGCCCTGCGGATCGATCTCCAGGGTCTGGACGTTGGAGGTGTAGGCGTCATGAAGGCGAACGGTCGCATAGAGGGCGCTTGTTCGTCCCTGATGCGGGGCCGCGCCCACCAGCACGACACCCAGACCCTCGTCCGCGAGCTTCTTCATCTCTTCGATCTGCACCGGGAGCATGCCGAGATCTTCGATTTTTCGCGCGGTCTGCTGATCGGGGTTGAACAACACCGTGAGGGTTGGGCCTGCGGCCGCTCCCATCGCCGTGAGCCTGAGCTTGAATTTGACGTTGAGTCGCTCCATCGTGAGATCGGCGACCTGCTTGCGACGGCGATCTTCGGTGTCCATCCCGACAGCCCGCTTGAAGAAGTCGATGACGGCAACGCCTTCGGGCGTGCGCATGGCCTCGCCGGGCGTCCGCACGCCGTCGATCATGGTCGTGTAGCCGTACCGCCCTTCGCCAGCCGGGCCGAGGTCGATGCGGGAGCCGCGAGCATCCAAAGCGGCGATGAGCATGCTTTCCGCGGCCGCCCGAATGGCGTACTCCGGCGACTCCTGCTCCGGCGGCTCGATAACGCCCTTCGGGCCCTTGAAGGTGAGGCTGACCGTCGCGGCCCGCTTCTTCCGGTCCTTTTCTTCCTTGCTTCCGGCCATCATGCTGGAGAGGCTGAGCGACCATCGCGCTTCGGGTGGAACGCGATCGTCCTTGTTGCGGAGCATGAAATAGATCGCCAGGTCGGTGAAGAGCACGACGGCCATGATGGGCAGGCCGATCCAGAACATCGGCGTCAGCAGGGCCGCGGCCAGGCCCGCCAGCCCAAAGCCGATGTGCGCAAGGTTCCACTCCTTCCGCTTGAAGTAGAAGCGTGCGGCATCCTTGTCGTAGATGGAAGAGACGACCCACGCCCACGCGCCGAGCAGCGCAAGGACGATCAGGGGCTTCCACCACGACACCAGCGACATGGCCTGGACGCCGGCCATCACGGACACGGTCGAGTTCACCATCGGCATAGCGGTGTTTTCGCCTCCCGGCGCCCGGACCGCAAGTGCCCCCGGCCGCCCGGCGCGGGGCGGCGTGCGGGCGCCTGCGAACGGACGCTCACGCGAGCCCCTTGAGTCGCATCGTCAGTTCGTCGGCGTTGGGCGTGGCTTCCAGGGCGACACGGGTGTGCACGAACTCCTTTTCCACCAGCTCGACCAAAGACCCGTTGAAGTCGATCATCCCGATCTTCTGCGCCTCGATGCTCTTGAGGATCTCGGGAATCTCTCCCTCGCGCCCATCGAGGATGTACTTGCGCACAACCGGCGTGTTGATGAGAATCTCGAGCGCTGGGATGCGGTGGATCTTCTCGTGGAGCGTTGGCAGCAGCTTCTGGTACACGATCGCCCGCATCTGGTAGGCCAGGATCTTGCGAACCTGCTCGCGCTCCGCCGGCTCGAACAGGTCACAGT
>CAZWZL010000048.1:0-16388 GCA_964638515.1 uncultured Phycisphaeraceae bacterium | reverse complement strand
CGACGATGGCGGTCTTGCCCACGCCGGCCTCGCCCAGCAGCACCGGGTTGTTCTTCGTGCGCCGGCTGAGGATCTGCACCACGCGCTCGATCTCCGCGGCGCGCCCGATGACCGGGTCCAGCTGGCTTTCCTTGGCCAGTTCCGTGAGGTCGCGCCCGAAGGAATCCAGCGCGGGAGTCTTGGACTTGCCCCGACGCTCTCCGCCGGCCGCCGTGGCGCCTTCCGGCTTGCCGGGCTCGCCCGCGGCGGCGCCGGCTTCGTCCGTCGACTCCATCCCGGCGCCGAGCAGGTTCAGGACTTCCTCGCGGACCTCCTCGAGCTTGAGCGTGAGGTTCATGAGCACCTGCGCGGCGACGCCGTCGTGCTCGCGCAGCAGGCCGAGGAGCAGATGCTCCGTGCCGACGTAGTTGTGATTGAGGTTCCGTGCCTCTTCGATTGCGAACTCGATGACCTTTTTGGCTCGCGGCGTGTGGGGCAGCTTGCCCATGGTCACCATCTCGGGGCCGGCCTTGACCAGCTTCTCGACCTCCATGCGGACCTTGCGGAGGTCAACATCAAGGTTCTTGAGGACGTTGGCGCCGACGCCGGAGCCCTCTTTGACCAGCCCGAGCAGGATGTGCTCGGTGCCGATGTACTCGTGGTTGAATCGCTGGGCCTCTTGATTGGCCAGAGCCATGACCTTGCGTGCGCGATCGGTGAAGCGTTCGAACATCCTGACTCTCCCTGCCTGAGCCTTTGGTTGGGGGGCACTGTAGGCCCACGCCCTGTAACTGCTTGTTCGCCCGGCGGAGGGGGTGGGGATGCACCCAACACCGACGCGCGCTCGAATTCCGAACTCCGAGAAGCGAGCGAGGCGCCCCTCCGCGGACTCACGGAACCGATCCAGATCGGCGTTTGAGAGGCCTCTGCTGAGGGTTTGCCGCCCGTTCTCTCAGGGCGGACCGCCGGTTCTTCGGCAGAACTGCCAAATGGGCGGCTTGACGAATGGGGGGAACCCTCAATGGGGAGTGTTCGTGGCAAGATGGGGACCGGATCGTCTTTTTTCCCTCCGCCATGGCGATTCTTATTGTTCGGGCGCGAACCGGGGTTAGTATGAAACGCTGCGCCGGAAGGGTCCGGTGTCAGTTTGGGTGCCACACCCGCCACATGAAGAGTCCCAGAACGAGGAACCCACGAGATGAGCAGATTGCACGGCGTCGCTGCGGTTTTGGCTGCTGGAGCGGCCTTGAGTGTTTCGTCTTCACTGTTTGCGGCTGAAGACTGGGAGGCCGGGATTGTTCAGACCCTGACCTCGGCCATCGAGAATGACCCGAATGACGCATCGAGCATGCTGCGACTTGCGGTCGTGCTTCGAGACATGGGCCGCATCGGTGAGGCCACCGCGTGGGAAAACCGCGCGAAGGCGCTCGGCCCGGCCGCTCGCGATTTCGCGGTGCAGCTCGACGGCGCCTGCACACCCAACACCGGTCCCGACATCATCGTCGGAGACCTCATCTCCATCGGCAACTACACCTCCAGCGGCCAGGTCGGCGGCATGCTCGCCTTCTCCATCGGCACGACGTCCTGCAACCTCGGCAGCCAGAACGTCAACTGGATCTCCAACAGCACCGATCACCCCGTGATCGCGCAGAACTTCTACCGCCTCAAGAACGGCCGCTTCGAGCAGATCGGCCTCTCTTGGCTCAAGCACGGGTTCACGGCCCTCACGCAGAATCTGTGCTGCACGTGCAATGGCGCCGGCGGCTCGGTCCTCGGCATCGGCTGCTCCGACCCGTACTCGTCCAGCCTCAACGGCTCGCAGACGAACCTCGGCCCGCGCTGGGAAGTGAACGCCGCCACCGGCGCGTTCCCGTGGCCCTCGCCGCAGCGGCAGTGGACGCCTCCGGGAACCAACGCGCTGACCAAGCGCATCCAGGTCAACCCGGCCGACCTCGACCCCGCGCAGAACGCCGGCGCGATCTACATCGCCGAAGGTCAGTACATCTCCCCGCACGACGCCGCGTTCGCGGGCGTGACGCAGCCTCTGGGCAACGGCCTCAACAACGCCTCGTACCGCCGCTTCGGCGTGACCTGGAATGCTGGCGGCTGGGCCTCCAGCCTTCCGTTCTCCGGCAGCACGCAGCGCGAGAAGCCCGCCATCCAGGCGTGGCAGGACTTTGATCCCACCGTGACATTGGTGAACGTCGATCTCGTCGGCGACGGCGGGCTCACGGGCGGCAAGGTCGGCCGGTTCATCATCGGCTACAAGGTCACCGACAATCTGAACGGCACCTGGACGTACGAGTACGCCGTGTTCAATCTGAACTCGCACAATTCCGCCAAGTCGTTCGCCGTTCCTGTGGGCGGCGCGACGCTCACCAACGTGGGCTTCAAGGACGTGTCGTACCACTCCGGTGACGGCGACGGCAGCCCCGCTTCCGCCGGGTTCTACAGCTATGACGGCACGGACTGGGTCCCCACGAACTCCGGCGGAAACCTGGCGTGGAACATGCAGGTCGCCTCGCCGGCGAACAACTCCAACGCCCTCCGTTGGAGCACGCTCTACAACTTCCGCTTCACCGCCGACCAGCCCCCGGCGCCGGTCACAGCGACGCTCGGCCTGTTCCGCACCGGCGGGACGGCCAGCGCGCAGCTCATGGGCCCCGCCTGCGTCCTCGAGGGCGACTTCAATAACGACAACGTCGTGAACTTCACCGACCTCAATATCGTGCTCTCCAGCTACGGCACGACGTTCGGATTCGTGCACCTCAACCAGGTGCTCTCGAATTACGGCGCCGAGTGCCCGTAAGACCATCAACCCGATGCACGTGAACGCGAAAGCCCGGTCGCAAGACCGGGTTTTTTCTTTCGAGGTTCCATTCGGGTGGTGTTCACTAACTTCGTGAGGCAATGCCCTCGATCGGGGATTCCGGGTTGAATCCTCGGCTACAGCCGGTACGTTGTGGTGGACCTTTCGGCCTCTGTGGGGGCTGTCGTCCATTGGCTTGACGCAAAGGAGAATGCCACGTGAAGACCCGATCCATTGGCGCGGGAGTGATGCTCGCGCTCGTTCCGGCCTCGATTTCAATCGCCGACACCAACCCCAACACGCAGGCCTATCAGGGCTACGTGGAGGACCTCTCGCAGCTCGTGGAGTCGAATCGCGAGGATGTGCTGGCCATGGTGCGGCTCGGCGTGATGCTGCGCCAGATCGGTCGGCACGGCGAGGCCGAGCGAGTGCTCGCGGAAGCGGCCGCGCTCGAGCCGAATCTGAACCGCCTGCTGAACCCCGGCGCACTCGCGGACGGCCCGTGCACGGATTGTGGCCGCTCCGTCGGCGCGGACGTCATCGTGGGCGACCTCAACGGCATGGGCAACTACACGTCCGGCGGCCCCATCGGCGGCAAGCTGGCGTTCTCGGTGGGCACCACCTCGTGCAACATCGGCACGGTTCCGCTCACGTGGTTCCAGAACACGAACGCGCACCCGGTCATCGCCCAGAACATGTACCGCTTGATGAACGGGCGGTTCGAGCAGATCGGCCAGTCGCACCTCAAGCACGGCTTCTGCGCGCTGCAGCAGGGCCTGTGCGGCGCCTGCACGCCGGTCGGCGGCGGCTGCGAGCAGTGGCTCGGCGTCGGCTGCTCCGACCCGTACTCCGCGTCGCTCAACGGCGAGCAGGGGAACCTCGGGCCGCGTTATCAGGTCAACCCGTGGACGGCCGCGTATCCGTACCCGCCCGCGTTCCGAACCATCGACAGCACGCTCAGCCGTCGTCTGGTGGTGGACGCTACGGATCTTGATCCGGCGCTAAACACCGGGGCGATCTACTTCGTCGAGGGGCAGTACGTCGACGATGACGACGCGGCCGCCGGCAACGGCATGAACAACGCGTCGTATCGCCGATTCAATCCCTTCTGGAACTCGACCCTCGGCACGGTGACCGGCGTTTCCTTTGGGGCGAACACGACCCAGCGTCAGAAGGCGGCCATCCAGGCGTGGCAGGACAACGACGGCTCGGTGACGATCGTCAACGCGGACGCGCCGAACGACGGCCGGTTCATCGTCGGCTACAAGGTGACCGACAACGGCAACGGCACGTGGACATACGAGTACGCCGTGCAGAACCTGAACTCCGAGCGCGCCGGGCGCGCGTTCGCCGTGCAGGTGCCGACCCCGTCGACCGCGACGAACATCGGCTTCCACGACGTGGACTACCACTCGTGGGACGGGCACGCGAGCGTCATCGGCAGCCAGCGCAACTTCGACGGCACGGACTGGCCTTCCAGCCGCGCCGGCGGACTCCTGACGTGGGAGACGAGCACGTTCACGGCCGATCCGAACGCCAACGCGCTGCGTTGGGGCACGCTCTACAACTATCGCTTCACGTCCAACGGCGCGCCGGTCGCGCGATCCGCGACGATCAGCCTGTTCAAGGCGGGAACCGGCGGCGACTCGGTTTCCGTGCCCGTCATGGGCCCGGCCTGCGTGCTCGAGGGCGACATCTCCGGCGACGGCGTCGTCAACTTCAACGATCTCAATCTCGTGCTCTCCGCATACGGCACGACGTACACCTTCTCGCATCTGAACCAGGTGCTCTCGCAGTTCGGCCTGTCCTGCAACTGAGCCGCTGCCCGACGCATCTTCAAGGACGCATCTTCACGCCCGGTCGCACTCGCGGCCGGGCTTTTCATTGATCTCGACGTCACTCCGAAACGACGCGCCCGTCACGCAGGCGAACGATGCGGTCCGCGCGCTCGGCCACGCTCTCATCGTGCGTGACCATGACCATCGTCTGCGCTCGCTCACGGTGCAGCGCCGCGAGCGCGTCGAGAATCGAAGCTCCCGTGACGCGATCCAGGTTCCCGGTGGGCTCGTCCGCGAGCAGCACGGGCGGCTCGTTCATCAACGCCCGCGCGATGGCCACGCGCTGCCGCTCACCCCCCGACAGCTCCGCCGGGCGGTGCCGCAGGCGCGGTGAAAGCCCGAACGTGTCCAGCAGCCCGCTCGCACGCGTGCGAAGGCGCTCCCGCTCGCGCCCGTAGCCCAGCCGCCCGTGCGCTGTCATCGAAGCCACGAGCACGTTCTCCTCCACCGTGAGCTCGGGCAGCAGGTGGTAGAACTGAAACACGAAGCCGACGTCGAATCGACGCGCGCGGTTCAGCGATCGCTCGTCGAGCCCGGCGAGGGATCGGCCGATCAGCCGCACGTCTCCGCCGGGCACGCGCTCCACGTGCCCGCCGCACGCGCACGTCGACGAGGTTTCCCGGGCGCCGCACGCGACGCACCGACGCCCCGGGGCATCAGGCCGATCCAGCCCGCCCAGAAGGTGCAGAAGCGTGGACTTCCCGGAGCCCGACGCGCCCAGCACGGCCACCCACTCGCCGCGCGCCACCCGGATCGAAGCGCCCCGAAGCACCGGCGTCTCCACCCGCCCAAGCCGGTACGTCTTGCGCACATCGATCGCCTCGACGATCGCGCCCGTGTCGTCCGCGCCGGGATGTCCGATGGCGTGGTTCATTCGAAGCGAAGGGCCTGCACGGGATCCATTCTCGCGGCCTTCAGCGCGGGGGCCAGCGCGCCGATCGCGCTGACAATCACGCCCGCGATGAGCACCATGGCCGCACGCTCCGGCTCGACCTGGCTGGGAATCCGCGTGAAGTAGTACACCGATGGGTCCCACACCACGATGCCCAGCGCCCGCCCGAGCCAATCATGGATGGGGTTGATGTTCCGCACCACCAGCACCGCCAGCGCGCCGCCGCTCGCCGAGCCGATCGCGCCGATCACGACGCCGTACCGCACGAACAGCCACGCCACTCCCGCGCGGCTCGCGCCGATGGCGCGCAGCACGCCCACGTCCTTGGTCTTCTCGCTCACCATCGACCAGAAGATGGCGAACACGAGAAACACCGCCGTCATGGAGATGAACCCGAAGAGGAACAGCACCAGCGCGATCTCCTTGCGGACCGCCTGGATGAACCCCGCCACGTTGGGCCGCTCATCCCACGTGTAAATGGCGATCGAACCCGCGGGCGGCACGTCTCCGATTCGCTCCTGCGCGAACTGCGCGTAGACCGTTTCGCATCGCTCCCGGAGGGCCAGCGCGGTGATCCCGGGACGCGCGCGCACCAGCACGCTCGTCGCGCGGGCCGGATCTCGCTCGAGCAGGCCCGGTTCGCCGAACACCTCCCGCCCGGAGGAGAGGCGCTTCACGCCGAACCCTGGCGCGTCGGACATGGCCGCGCCGCCGCCCGCGCTCGCCCGCTCCGCGCCCTGCATCTGCAGCATTTCCTGCAGCGCGTCGAACCGCACGAGCACCGTGCGCGCGTCCACCTCGAAGAGGCCCGTGCGGAAGTTGTTCACGATCGGGAAGCGGCGCGCCTCGACGTTCACGGCCACGCCGCGCTCGCTCACCGGCAGCACGCTCAGCGTCAGCTCGTCGCGCCCCAGCACGGCCCGCGGCTCATACCAGCCCCCGGGCGTGCGTCGATTCAGTCGCGCCACCTCGATGCCCGGCACCGCGGCCGCGCGATCCTCGCCCGCCTCTCCCCCCGGCAGCGTCATCGTGAGCGCGCTCCGCGCGAGCCAGTCGCTCTGCATCTGCAATCGCAAGTCCGCCTTGGCGTGGTCCTTGGGGAGCGGCGTCGCCTGCGGCTTCCACCACACCGAGTCTCCGTATCCGGTCACCCGATCGTACGACGCGCCGTCCACGCCGATGACCTGCACCATGGAGATGTTCCCGTCGGGCGTCGCCACGAGCCCGGGGGCCTCCACCACCGCGGCCGTCGCGCCCACGAGCGGGTCGGCCTCGAGCGTGCGCTGAAGCTCCTCGTAATGCGCCAGGCCCACAACCGGCCAGGAGATCAGAACGTCGCCCATCAGCGCCCTCCCGGAGGAGAGCAGCATCGCGAGGAATCCGCCCATGACCGACCACACGACGATGACCATCGCCGTGCAGAGCGCCACCGCGACCGCGGCCAACAGCGGCATCACTCTCGCCCGCAGATACCTTCGCGTCAGCAGCGCCTGATACACGCCGCCGATCCTACCGGGGTCCGAGCCGCTCCGGGGTTCGACTCACTCGCCGATCACGCCCAGACGCACGTTCTTCAGGCCCGCCTTCGCGCACGAATCGTGGACGATCACCACGTCCTGATAGGGCACGTCCCCGCCAGGCGCAACGACCACGATCAGCCCCTCCCCCGCGCCGGCCCGCGCAAACTCCGAGAGCCGCCGGTCGATGTCGGCGAGCCCCACCCCCTCCATCCCCAGCCCGCTGACCGCCGTGACGCCCGCGACACGTCGCAAGCGCAGCACCGCGCGCGAGGTTGCCTCCTCGCCCTTGGATGGCGGCTGGTCGGGCGATTGGGCCGCGCCGGACTGCTCGCGAGCCTCCTTGGGCGCGCCCGTTCGCAGATGCTGCTCGACGGCCGCCAAGCCCATCGCGCCCATGAAGAACACGAGAATCACCATGACCACGTCCACCATGGGAGTCATGTTCGGGCCCAGCGGCCCTCGGCGCGATCGGCGACGCCCTCGACCGCTCATGAGGCGCGCTCCGTCACGAGCCGGATCATCCCCGCGCCCGCCTTGCCCATCGCCCGAACCACGGGCTCGACCGCGCGATACGGCAGGTCTCGGGAGGCCCGCAGTTGCACGCCGAGTCTGCGGTCCTTCGAGAGCGCCTCGCGAAGCTCTCGCTCGAGCATCGGGAGGTCCCGTTCCTCCCCGCCGACGATGATCCGCACGCGATCGCTTCCCTCGGCCCGCGCAAGATTCACCGTGAAGACGTCGGGGCTCTCGGAGACCTCGCCCTGAACGGAAAACGGCAGCGGCAGGTCCACAAAGTCCGACGCGATGAACGAGCCGACCATCAGATAGAAGATGATCAGCACCATCACGACGTCGATGAGCGGCGTGACGTTCGTCGCGTGGTGCGCGTGCTGAGAGGCTCGTCGCCGATGTCGTCGTGGGCGCATCCCGGGCTCCTCACGCCGCCGACGGGCTCGGCTTGCTCGCCGCGTTGGTCACGCCTTGGCCCTGCCCGGGCCCCGCCGACACGCCGATCGCCGTGGCCTTGGCCAGATCGGAGGCAAGGGCCGCGCCCTCGGCCGTCAGTCGGTCCAGCCGCTCACGGAACACGCCGTACGCCAGCAGGCTCGGAATCGCCAACAGCAGCCCGAGAAACGTGTGAAAGAGCGCTTTGGCGATGCCGATCGAAAGCATGGAAGCCGCGGCCTGTCCACCCGCCGAGCCGATGCCCGTGAACGCGATGATCATGCCCCACACCGTGCCCACCAGCCCGAGCAGCGGCCCCAGATTCCCCAGCACGCCCAGCCACTCCACCTCGCGGGAAAGCCGCGTCGCCTCCGCGTCGGCCGCGTCATCGGCCGCCTCGCCCACCGCGGCCACGCCCGGGTTATTGCGCAGTCGAGGCAGCGTCTCGCGGAGCACGCGGCTGAGCATGCTCGCGTCCTCCGTCACGAATCGCTGCAGCTCCGGCCACTGACGCTCGGCGACGAATTGCCGAATGGCAGCGGTTGAAGCCTCGGGCAGGATCACGCTCCGGCGCAGCACGATGGCGCATCGAACGATGATCGCGACCGCGGCCACCGACCCCACGAGGATGAGAATCGTGAAGAAATCGAAGGACTGGCGGAAGAGATGGAGGACGCTGACGCCCTCGACCTGCGAGGCCGCGCCGCTGGTCATGTTGCCTTGGGCGAGCGCGGCGCCGGCCGCCGCAGCGCCCAAAGCCCAGATGCCGATTCGTCCGAATGCTCGTTTCGCCACACGTCCTCCGTTCCTGTGGGGGTGATGGTACCCCCTTCGCCCGCCATGGCCGGGGGGTTCCCGCACCCGCGCTCGCGGCGCCCTCAACTTCCGCCGAGCGGCCCCATCTGCCGCTGTTATGCGCACGGCGGCTGTCATACGATGGCTCCGCCGCATGCCGCCCGCCCCGCTCCAGATCGGACCCGTTCGGCTCGAGTCGAACCTGCTGCTCGCGCCCGTCGCGGGGTATTGCGACCTCGCGTTTCGGGTGGTGACGCGCTCGCTCGGGGGGGTCGGGCTTGCGTGCACCGACCTGCTCTCGCCGCAGGGATTGCTGCGCGGCACGGCGACGTCGCTGGACCTCGCGCAGACGAACGAGCTCGATCGGCCGATCGGGATGCAGCTGTACGGCGGGGACGGGGACATCCTCGGCGAGGGCGCGCGCTGGGCGGTGCGGCATGGCGCCACGGTGATTGACATCAACATGGGGTGTCCGGTCGACAAGGTGACGAAGAAGGATGGGGGATCGAAGTTGCTGTGCGAGCCTTGCCGCACCGTGCGGATGGTGGAGAAGGTGGTGCGCGCGGTGGAGGAGGAGTCGGGGGGACGCGTGCCGGTGACGGCGAAGCTGCGTTTGGGGTGGGAGTATCCGATTGACGAGCGGGGTGTGGTGGATCACTCGCGCGACGCGGCGCCGGGGTTGGCGGTGGACCTGGTTCGCGCTGGGTGCGCGATGATCACGGTGCACGGTCGGTATGCGTTGCAGAAGTTCACGGGGGAGTGTCACCGTGAGGGGATTCGGCGCGTGGTGGAGGCGGTGAAGGGCGCGGCGCCGAGCGTGCCGGTGATCGGGAATGGCGATGTGCGCGAGGCGGGGGACGTGGTGTCGATGATTCGGGAGACGGGGTGCGCGGGGGTGATGATTGGAAGGGGGGCGTTCTCGGCGCCTTGGTTGTTTCGGGACGCGTGGGCGCTGCAGATGAGCGGCGAGGTTCCTGCGGAGCCGAGCGAGGCGGAGAAGCTGGACATCGTGCGGCGGTATTTGCGTTTGATGGTGGAGTACCGGGATGAGCGGTACGCGATGATGCAGATTCGGAGAAGGATCACGTGGTTCGGGAAGCGATTGGGGCCTTGCAAGCCGCTGCGGGAGCGTGTGCGGTTGGCGGCTGCTCCGGGGGAAGTGATGGCGGCGCTGGATGAGTTTGAGGGCGGGGGATTGCGGCGGTTCAGCGAGTGGGCGAGTCACGAAGACGCGGAAGAACTGGCCGCGTGATACGGAGCGAGAATCATGGTTGAGGGCACATCGGCGGGATCGACATCGTCGCGCAAGCAGTGGTCTCCGCTGGACCTGATCGAGAAGGTGGGGAACAAGCTGCCGGACCCGTCGGTGCTGTTCGTGATCGGGACGCTGATCGTGATGGGCGTGTCGGCGGTGGGGGCGACGATGGATTGGCAGGTGGAGGAGTTGCGTCCGGTGGTGGGCGCGGGGGCGGACGGGGCGCCGACGCTGGTGCTCGAGTCGACGGGGACGATGCTCAGACCGGTGAGCCTGCTGTCGGCGTCGGGGCTGTACTGGTGCATCTCGACGATGGTGGCGAACTTCATCAACTTCCCGCCGCTGGGGATCGTGCTGGTGGGGATGCTGGGGATCGGGGTGGCGGAGCGGACGGGGCTGATCGCGGCGGCGTTGAAGAGCTTGATGCTGGTGACGCCGAGGAAGGCGCTGACGCCGATGATGGTGTTCCTGGGTGTGATGTCGTCGGTGGGCTCGGACGCGGGGTACATCATTCTGCCGCCGCTGGCTGCGGTGCTGTACAGGTCGGTGGGGCGGGCGCCGCTGGTGGGGATCGCCGCGGTGTTCGCGGGGGTTTCGGGTGGGTTCAGCGCGAACCTGTTCATTTCGGGGGGCGACCCGGTGATCGCGGGTCTGTCGACGTCGGCGGCGCGGCTGCTGGACCCTGGGTACGAGGTGCTGCCGACGTGCAACTGGTACTTCATGATCGCGTCGACGTTCCTGCTGACGGGAGTGGGGTGGTTCGTGACGTCTCGGATCGTGGAGCCGAGGTTGCGGGTAAAGCCGGAGGACCAGGGCGGGCCGACGCCCGGCGCGGTGATCGCGGAGCGTGAGCGTCCGGGTCGGGATGAGAAGCGCGGGCTGCTCGCGGCGACGGTCGCGCTGGTGGTGGTTTCGGTGATCGGCGCGTTGTGCGTGGCGTTCGAGGGCTGGCCGCTGTACGGCAAGGCGCCGAGCTCGGCGTCGCCTCGTTGGGCGGCGGCGATCATCCCGATGATCTTCTTCGGGTTCCTGGCGCCGGCGTCGGCGTACGGGGTGGCGACGGGAAAGATCAGGCGGGTGTCGGACGTGATCCCGCTGATGAACGACTCGATGAAGTCGATGGCGCCGATCGTGGTGCTGGCGTTCTTCGCGGCGCAGTTCATCGCGTATTTCAACTACTCGAATCTCGGGCGGATGCTGGCGATGGCCGGTGGCGGGGCGCTGGCGTCGGCGGACCTGCCCAGCGAGGTGCTGATCCTGCTGTTCATCGGTTTGTCGGCGTTCTTCAACATGTTCATCGGGTCGATGAGCGCGAAGTACGCGATCCTGGCGCCGATCTTCATCCCGATGCTGATGCTGGTGGGGATCTCGCCGGAGCTGGCGCAGATGTCGTACCGGATCGGGGACTCGATCACGAACGTGATCACGCCGCTGAACTCGTACATGGTGATCATCATCGTGGTGATGCAGCGTTTCGCGCCGAAGGCTGGGATCGGGACGATGGTGGCGATGATGCTGCCGTACACGGTGTGCTTCGGCATCGCGTGGGCGGTGATGATGGTGCTCTGGCTGCAAACGGGCGCGCCTTTGGGGCTGGGGGGGCCGCTCGAGTACATCCCGACGGGGACGCCTTGAGCCGCGCGGTGGTTTGACGGGTGGAGAGGCGGTCGTGACGATGGGCGGCATGCCCAACCTTGCGCCGAGCGAGCAGCCTGACCCGTGCGTGGTGGTGATCTTCGGCGCTTCGGGCGATCTGTGCCATCGCAAGCTGATCCCGGCGTTGTACGAGCTGCATCATCAGGGGCTGCTGCCCGGCTCATACGCGATCGTGGGTGTGTCGCGCACGCCCAAGAGCGATGAGGAGTTCCGCGCGGAGCTGAAGAAGGCCACGCAGCAGTTCTCCGCGGCGTACGACGAGAAGCACTGGGGCGCGTTCGTCGGGCGCGTGCACTATCAGGCGGGGGACGCGTCGGACCCGGAGGCGTACGCGGGGATTTCGGCTCGGGTCGGGGCGATCGCGCGAGAGCACGGCGTGCCGACGCCGAACACGAATCTGCTGTTTTATCTGTCCGTGGCGCCGCAGCTGTATATCCCGATCATCGACGCGTTGGGAACGTCGGGGTTGATCTCGGAGGGTCGTCGGTGGTGTTCGCTGGACCGGGAGCACATGCCGTGGCAGCGGATCGTGGTGGAGAAGCCGTTCGGGGAGGACCTCGAGAGCGCGGAGGATCTCAATCGCGCGCTCGGGCGGGTGTTCGAGGAGGAGGCGACGTTCCGGATCGACCATTACCTCGGGAAGGAGCTGGTGCAGAACGTGCTGGTGATGCGGTTTGCGAATCGCATCTTCGAGCCGCTGTGGACGCGGGAGCACGTGGATCACGTGCAGGTGACGGCGGCGGAGACGGTGGGGGTGGGCTCGCGGGCGGCGAATTTTTATGACGGGGCGGGGGCGATGCGGGACATGATCCAGAGCCATCTCCTGGAGGTGATGGCGCTGATCGCGATGGAGCCGCCGTCGAGTTATGACGCGGAAGCGCTGGCGCGGGAGCGGATCAAGCTGTTCGACGCGATCACGCCTGTGAGGGCGGAGCGTGCGCACGAGTGCGGCGCCCTGGGGCGGTACGGGAGCGGGGGCGACGGCAAGCCGGCGTACGTGGACGAGAAGGGCGTGGAGCGATCGAAGAACACGGACACGTTCTGCGCGCTCCGGGCGGAGATCGACAACTGGCGGTGGTCGGGTGTGCCGTTCTATCTGCGGTCGGGGAAGCGGATGGCGCGGAAGCTGACGGAGATCGTGGTGCAGTTCAAGCAGCCGCCGACGTGGCTGTTCCGGGATGTGCCGTCCGCGACGTCGCGCGGGGCGCGCCCGCCGAACCGGATCGTGATCAACATCGCGCCGGACGATGGCGTGTCGCTGCGGTTTGAGGCGAAAGTGCCCGGGCACAAGCTGGCGATCGATTCGGTGAAGATGGACATGGACTACGCGCACGCGTTCAAGAGCGAGCCGGCGGAAGCGTACGGCCCGCTGCTGCTGGACGCGATGCGCGGGGACCGGTCGCTGTACAAACACCGGGACGAGGTGGAGGGGGCGTGGCGGGTGTGCCAGCCGTTCCTCGAGTCATCGAGGTTTCGGGAGTCGATCGAGACGTACGCGTCGGGGTCGTGGGGGCCGAGAGGGTCGGACGAGTTGCTGGCGCGGGACGGGCGGCGGTGGCACAACCCGGTGGTGACGGAGAAGCGGTGAGGGTCGGGTTCAGGCGCGCGCCGGCGGGGCGTAGTTCTTCAACCACCAGACGACTTGCTTGGCGACGCAGTCGGCCTCGATGTTGACGTGGTCGCCCTCGCGGAGTGTGGCGAGAGTGGTCTTGTCGAGGGTGGTGGGGATGAGCGCGATGGTGAGTCGCGAATGGGCGGGGGAGATCTCGGCGATGGTGAGGGAGACGCCCTCGATGGCGACGCTGCCCTTGGGGGCGAGAAACTCCATGACGTGGGGGGGTGGTTGGAGGACGAGTCGCCAATCGTGCGGGTCATTCTGAACCTCGACGACGCGGGCGAGGCCGTCGACGTGGCCTTGAACGAGGTGGCCGCCCAGGAGCGTGTCGGCTCGGCAGGCGCGTTCGAGATTGACGTGCGAGCCTTGGGTGAGGCGGGCGAGGGTGGTTTTGGCGAGGGTCTCGCGGACGACGTCGAAATCGAGGGTGCAGAGCGGGGGGGATTCGAGGGCGTGGGCGACGGTGAGGCAGACGCCGGAGATGGAGATGGATTCGCCCGGTTCGAAGCCGGTGGACCAGTCTCGGGCGGACACGGAGAGGCGCAGGCCGAAGGGTTGTTCTTCGACGGATTCGATGCGTCCCACGGCCTGAACGAGCCCTGTGAACATGGGGTCGAGGATAGCGGGGATGGTCGGCAACCCGCGGGGCGGGCGTTCGTAGGGAAAGGGGCGCGTCCTTGACCCTTTGGTGGAGTGGCTCGATACTCGGCGCGCGTCGGTGGCTCGGCCCGATTCCCGGGACCCGAACCGAAGCAGAACGCCTGACGGGCTAGAGGGATGATTGGCGCATGAGGATCCGCGTTGCGACGGCACTGATGTTGGCACTGACGGCGGGCGTGACGATGCCGTCGTGCGCGTCGAAGAAGGCGGAGACCGGGGCGGACGCCTCGGCGGACGCGTGGGCGCCTGCGGTGAAGAAGGCGCCGGAGACGGAGTACGAGCGGTACGCCGCGCTGGGGTACGCGTTGTCGTGGCGCGGCTTCCCGCTGGTGTCACGGCGCGCGGGGACGATGTTCTTCGACGCGTTCGGCGACACGCTGGTGTTCCAGGACTCGGCGAACGTGATGACGGCGATGGACGCGGGCACGGGTCGGAACCGGTGGTCGGTGCAGATCGAGGAGAGCGTCGCGCGGTTCACGGGCAATGCGGTGGCGAACGATCGCGTGTACTCGTCTTCGGACAACGAGTTGTTCGTGCTGGACATCAGGACGGGCACGGTGCTTGAGCGTCACAAGCTCGCGGTGGTGGTGGACACGCCGCCGGTGCTGGTGGGGAATCTGGCGGTGTTCGGCTCGACGACGGGGCAGGTGCTGGGGCACTCGCTGGTGTCGCGCTACAAGCTGTGGGCGTACAAGATGTCCGGCGCGGTGACGTCGGCGCCGTTGTTCATCGAGCGGTCGGGCAACTTCAATACGGATGCGCTGGCCGCGGTTTCGCAGACGGGCGAGACGCTGGTGCTGGACCCGAGGACGGGGGCGTCGATCTCGCACTCGAAGATCTATTCGGGGCTGGCGAACCGGGCGGTGGCGTCTGAGGACCTGTTGTTCCTGGCGTCGACGGATCAATCGGTGTACGCGATCGAGATTCGGACGGGGGCGCAGCGCTGGCGGCATCGGACGGAGCGGCCGATCGTGGATCAGCCGACGCTGCACAACGGGCGGCTGTACGTCACGATTCCCGATCGGGGGATGACGTGCTTCGACGCGTCTTCCGGGGAGGTGCTCTGGTCGAACAAGGAGCTAGGGGGCGGTGTGGCGGCCGTGCGGAGCGGGCGGTTGATCGTGTGGGACGGAACGCGCGCGTCGTCGGTGGACCCGGATCGCGGGGACATCGTGGAGCGGGTGGAGCTGGCCGGGGTTCGGCGGCTCGTCTCGTCGCCGTTCGAGGATGGGGCGATCTACGCGGTGACCGGGGAGGGTCGGGTGTCGAAGTTCAGCCCGAGATGATTCGGTCGGCGTGTGGCGCGCGGTATGCTCGTGCGGGATGACTGACCTTGTGCCGGTTCGACGAGCGTTGGTGTCCGTGTCGGACAAAGCCGACCTGATCCCGTTTGCGCGGGAGCTGGCGTCGCACGGCGTGGAGCTGGTGTCGACCGGCGGCACGGCCCGAGCGCTCGCCGAGGCGGGGCTGACGGTGCGCAGCATCGATGCGTTCACGGGCTTCCCGGAGATGCTCGGAGGGCGGGTGAAGACGCTGCACCCCAAGGTGCACGGCGGGCTGCTCGGGCTGCGCAATGACGCGGAGCACGTCTCGGCGATGCGGCAGCACGGGATCGAGCCCATCGATCTGCTGTGCGTGAACCTGTATCCGTTCGAGCGCACGATCGCGAACCCGGACGTGGCGGAGCACGAGGCGATCGAGCAGATCGACATCGGGGGTCCGTCGATGCTGCGCTCGGCGTCCAAGAACTTCGAGCACGTGTGCGTGGTTCCCTCGCCCAAGTACTACGACCGCGTGATCAACGCGCTGCGGGAGCACTCGGGTTCAACGCCCAGGAGAGTGCGGGCGGAGCTGGCGGCCGCGACGTTTGCGCGGACGGCGGAGTATGACGCGGCGATCGCGGCGTATCTGGCGCGGGCGACGTTGTCGGTGGCGCAGTCGCCGTACCCGGACGCGTTGCGCCTGGCGTTCACGAAGGTGGACGAGTTGCGGTATGGCGAGAACCCGCATCAGGACGCGGCGCTGTATCGGGACCCGGCGTCGACGGGGCCGACGGTGGTGAACTCGGATCTGCTGCACGGCAAGCCGCTGTCGTACAACAACATCCTGGACGCCGCGGCCGCGCTGGAAGTGGTGAAGGACCTGCGTCGCGCGATGTCGGGGCGGCACTGCGCGGCGATCGTGAAGCACACGAACCCGTGCGGGGCTTCGGTGGCGGGGTCGGCGGAGGGCGCGGTGCGTGAGGCGTTCGCGGGCGACCCGCTCGCGGCGTACGGAGGGATTCTGGCGCTCTCGTCGGAGTGCACGGCGGCCGCGGCTCGGGTCATCGTGCATGAGAAGCACTTTCTCGAAGTGATCGTGGCGCCGTCGTACGAGCCGTCGGCGCTGGCGATGCTGCGTGCGCGTTGGCAGAACGTGCGGATTCTG
>CAZWZL010000047.1:0-17396 GCA_964638515.1 uncultured Phycisphaeraceae bacterium | reverse complement strand
TCCAACAACGTCTCCATCACGCGCGATGTCTCCGGCGAGGGCGTGCAGCAATCGCTCCTCAAAATGCTCGAGGGCACCGTGGCCAACGTGCCTCCGCAGGGCGGCCGCAAGCACCCCGAGCAGCAGTACATCCAGCTCGACACTTCGAACATCCTCTTCATCTGCGGCGGATCGTTCGTCGGCCTCGAAGAGATCATCCGCCGTCGAATCGGGCGCGGACGCATCGGCTTTACCACCGAGCCCCCCCGCGACACGGACGAGTCCGATCGCTCCGGCGAGATCCTCCGTCAGGTCACCCCAGAAGACCTCATCGAGTTCGGCATGATCCCCGAGTTCATCGGCCGACTCCCGGTGATCACACCCCTCATGCCCCTCGGCGTCGACGCGCTCATCAACATCCTCACCGAGCCCAAGAACTCCCTCGTCCGCCAGTACCAGCACCTCTTCTCCCTCCAGAACGCGAGGCTCAGCTTCACAGGCGAAGCCCTCGAAGCCATCGCCCGCAAAGCGCTGCAACGCAAAACCGGCGCCCGCGCCCTCCGAGCCATCCTCGAAGAGGTCATGCTCGAACTCATGTACGAGCTGCCCGATCAGGACAACTCCGAGGCCGAGTACGTCATCGACGCCGGTGCGCTCGAACGCCGAGCCCACCTGAAAGACCTCCGCGTCTCGCGCCCCCGCAAAGAATCCGCCTGATCGCGCCGCAGCCCGACCCCTCCGAGCGCGTCCCGGCCTACCCTTGGTGATTCTGCGCCCAGGGAGGTACCCGTGCCGTCGCGTGCATATCGATTGGGAATCGGCTGTGTCCTGCTCGCGTCATGCGCTTTCGGTCCGCGCGTGTCGGCTCAGCCAGGGGGCTCCGGCGGCCCACCCAAAGCCACCGTCCGCGTCGCGCCCGTGCAGATGCGCCCGGTCGAACGCCGCGCCGACGCCACCGGACGCCTGCGGGCCCTGCGTGAGGCCCAGGTCGCCACGCGCGAATCCGGGCGCGTCCGCGAAGTCAACGTCCGCCAGGGCGACCTCGTGCAACCCGGCGATGTGCTCGTCGTGCTCGACGATGCGCTTCTAAGTCCCGAGTCCGCCGCCGCGCGCGCTGAAGCCGCCAGATCGCGCGCCCTCCTGGCCGAACGCGAGGCCGATCTGCAGAAGGCCGAACGCGATTTCTCCCGCATCACCGATCTCAGCGCTCGAGGCTCGGCCTCCGAATTCGAGATTCTTGACGCGCAGACCCAGGTCGATCGCGCCAAGGCCCGCCGCGATCAGGCCCGCGCCGAGTCCGATGCATCGCACGCGCGCTCAGACTTGCTCGACCGCCGACTCGAAGACCTCATCGTCCGCGCCCCGTTCGCCGGCCAGGTGGTGGAGCGCGCCGTCGACGAGGGCGAATGGGCCGATCGTGGCGGAGCCGTCGCGCGTGTGCTCGATCTCGACCGGCTCGAAGCCTGGATCGACGTGCCAGAGCGACACCTGCCCTCGATCACACCCGGCTCCACCGTGCTGGCCATCTCGGTTCCGGCCACCGGCTCGACCATCGACGCCCCGGCCGACGCCATCCTCTCCGCCGGCGACGCCGCAACGCGCACATTTCCCGTTCGCGCCACGCTGGAAAACCAGCAGGGCGCGCTCCGTCCCGGAATGACGATCACGGCCTCAGTCCCAACCGGCGAACTCGCGCCCTCATTGCTCGTGCCCGCCGATGCGCTGCTCCGCGACGATGCCGGCTGGTTCGTGTACACCGCAACCGGCTCCGACCCGGACAACCGCGCCGCCGTGCCCGCCCGCGTCGAGCGACTCTTCAGCGTCGGCGCGCTCACCGCCGTTCGAACCATCTCCGGGCCCCTGTTTCCCGGCGCCATCGTCGTCATCGAGGGCAATGAGCGCATCCTGTTCCCCGGCCAGCCGCTCACCGTGGCGAATCCCGACGTGCTGTCCGCAACCCAGCCCCACTCGCAGGACAACAACTGACGTGGGCCTGATCAGACTCTGCATCCAGCGGCCCGTTGGCGTGGCGGTGGCGGCGATCCTGCTCGTGCTCGCAGGGCTCGTGGCCGTGGCGACCGTGCCCGTCCAGCTCACCCCCAACGTCGACTCCACCACCATCACCGTCTCCACATTCTGGGAAGGCGCTTCGCCCGCCGAAATCGAGCGCGAGATCCTCATCGAGCAGGAGAACTTTCTCAAGGGAGTCTCGAATCTGCGCAGGATCACCTCCGAGGCGCAGCAGAGTTCCGGAACCGTGCGGCTCGAATTCGTCGTCGGCGCCGACAAGGACGACGCCCTCCGGCAGGTGTCCGACAAGCTCCGGGAAGTGCCCTCCTATCCCGACGGCGTCGACAACCCCGTCGTGACCGCCGGCGACGATCAATCCCGCGACTACATCGCGTGGATCCTCCTCACCAACGCCGATCCCTCCTTCGACACGCGTGAGGCGTTCGACTTCGCCTACGACCACATCAAGCCCTACCTCGAACGCGTCGAGGGCCTTTCCGAAGTGCGGGTGCTGGGCGGGCGCGAGCGCGAGATCCAGATCCGCGTCGACGCCGACGCGCTCGCCGCGCGCCGGATCAGCATCTCCGAACTGGTCACCGCGCTGCGTCGAGAGAACGTCAACATCTCGGCCGGTCAGCTGCCCGAGGGCAAGCGCGACGTCCGATTCCGAGTGGTGGGAGAGTTCGAGAGCCTCGAACAGATCCGGCTCACGGTCGTGGCGCATCGCGCCGGAGTTCCCGTCCGCGTCCGCGATCTCGCCGAGGTGGAGCAGACCTTCAAGGAGCCCGCGTCGATCGTCCGCTCCAAGGGACGCACCGTGCTCGCCCTCAACGCGCAGCGCGAGCCAGGCGCCAACGTCCTGTCCGTCATGCACGGGCTCAAGGCCTCGCTCGCCGAGCTCAACGCGCCGGGCGGGCTGCTCGAATCCGAAGCGCGACGCATGGCGCTCGCGAACCCGTTCCGGCTCGAGCAGGTGTACGACCAGACCATCTACATCTACCACTCCCTCGACCTCGTCGAGTCGAACATCTACATCGGCGGCGCGCTCGCCGGACTCTGCCTCCTCCTGTTTCTCCGCTCCTTCCGCGCTACCCTCATCATCGGGATCACCATCCCCGTCTCCATCGTGGGCTCCTTCCTCGCGCTGCAGCTGCTCGGCCGGAACGTCAACGTCATCTCGCTCGCCGGTATGGCCTTCGCCGTCGGAATGGTCGTCGACAACGCGGTCGTCGTGCTCGAGAACACCTACCGCCGAAGGCAGATGGGCGACGACGCCCCGCGAGCCGCGCTCCGAGGAGCAGGAGAAGTCTGGGCCGCCATCCTCATCTCCACCCTCACCACCGTCATCGTATTCATCCCCGTACTGACGGTGCGGGAGGAAGTCGGCCAGCTCTTCCGCGACATCTCCCTCGCGATCTGCGCGGCCGTGCTCTTCTCGCTCGTGGCCTCCATCACCATCATCCCGCCCGCCGCCGCGCGCCTGCTCCGCAAGGAACTGCGAACAGCCTCTCCCAAGGCGCAACGCCGGCCTCTGGCTCGTCTGGGCGCGGGCGTCCAGAGGCTTTACGCCCGTCTGCTCAGGGCTGCGCTCGGCTCGTGGATCGTGCGTTTGGCGGTCGTCTCGACGCTGGCCATCGGAGCGCTTATCGGCGCCGTGGTGCTGACCCCGCCCTCCTCCTACCTGCCCGCGGGCAATCGGAACCTGATCTTCGCGTTCATGATCCCGCCACCCGGCTACAACCTGCAAACGCAGATCGAACTCGGCAAGCGCGTCGAATCCACCCTTCAGCCGTTCTGGAGAGTGGCCGAGGGCGAGACCGGCATCCAGCTGCCCTCGGTGCCGAGCGTGAACCCGTACACGGGTCAGGCCGGAGTCGTCACGCCGCCGCCCATCGACAACTTCTTCTTCGTGGCGTTCCCCGGCGCCATGTTCATGGGCGCCACGAGCGCAGAGGAAACCAACGTCAAGCCGCTGGTGGACCTGTTCGCCTACGCGGCCCGTCCCGAAGCACTGCCCGGCGTGTTCGCCATCCCGTTCCAGACCCCGCTCTTCAACATCGGGGGCTTCGGCGCGGGCAACTCGGTCGAACTCGAGATCACCGGTGATTCTCTCGACGAGGTGCGCCGCGCGGCCGTCGCGATCATGGGCAAGTCCTTCGAGTTCGTTGGACAGCGAGTCTTCTCCTCCGTGCGACCGAACCCCGGCAATTTCAACATCGCCGCGCAGGAGGTGCAGGCCATCGTCAATCGGGCCGCGGCCGCCGACGTCGGGCTCACCGTGGCGGACGTCGGGCTGGCCGCCAGGGCTGTGGGAGACGGCGCAATCATCGGCGAATACAACCTCGCGGGCGATCGCATCGACCTGCGCGTCATCGAGCGCCGGCAGGCCGACTTCCAGAACCCGGGACTCACGTTCACCGACCTCGCCTCGATCCCGCTCGCAACCCCGGACGGAAAGACCGTCCCGCTCGGAGTTGTTGCCTCGCTGCGCCGCGTGGATTCACCCCAGCAGATCAACCGAGTGGAGGGCCGACGGTCGGTCTCGTTGATCATCGCGGCTCCCCCCGGGGTCGCGCTCGAACGCGCCACCAACGTCGTCGAAAACGACGTGATCGCACCCCTGCGCGCGAGCGGCGCCATCCCTCCCACCGTCCGAACGTCGCTCGCCGGCGCCGCCGACAAACTCACCCAGGTGCGCACCCAGATGCTGGGAGACTGGACCGGCTCGCTCTGGTCCATCCTCACATCACTCGCGGCCTCCCGCCTGTTCATCGCGCTGCTCTGTTGTTACCTCGTGATGTGCGCCCTGTTCGAAAACTGGATGTACCCCCTGGTCATCCTGATCTCGGTCCCGCTCGCGCTCGTGGGCGGGCTCGCGTCCCTGCGACTGGTCCACACCTTTGACCCGCTGCAGCAACTCGACACCCTCACCATGCTCGGGTTCGTCATCCTCATCGGAACCGTGGTGAACAACGCCATCCTGATCGTGGCGCAAGCGCTCAACTTCATGCGCGGATTTGGGGAGACCCAGCAAGAGCGCATCACCCGAATGCCCTATCGCGAGGCCATCGCCGAGTCGGCGAGATCCAGGCTCCGGCCGATCATGATGACTTCCTCCACCTCGGTCCTCGGCATGCTGCCCCTCGTGCTCCAGCCGGGCGCCGGGTCGGAGCTGTACCGGGGGCTCGGCGCCGTGGTCATCGGCGGCATGGCCTGCTCCACCGTCTTCACCCTCATCCTCGTGCCGATGCTCATGTCGCTCGCGATCGACGCACGAATCGCCCTCTCCCGCGTGTTCGGGCGAGAGTGGGACCCCGGCGCGTTCGTGCGCCTGGACGAGCCCGCCGCGCGAACTCCCATCGCCCCGGAGCCCAGACCCCACGCGATGCTGTCTCGCCTCAACGGCGATCGATCGTGTTCGACCACGACGAATCAGCCCTGATCGTCCGAGACCTCGGTCGCATCCCTTACGAACCGGCGTACGCGATCCAGTGCGAAGCCCACGAGCAAGTGCTCTCCTGGAGGAGCGAGCCGGATCGGCGCCCGGTCGGAATGCTCCTGTTGCTGGAGCACGATCCGCCCGTGATCACCGTGTCACGGCGGCCCGACGCCCGCACGCACCTGATCGCCCCTCCAGAAGCCCTCACGCGCGCCGGCATCCAGGTGTGCGAGACCGATCGAGGCGGCGACATCACCTATCACGGCCCCGGACAGGTGGTGGCCTATCCCATCCTCGACCTCAATCGCCTCCGATGGTCCCTCCATCAACACGTGCGAACCCTCGAAGACATCGTCATGCGCGTGTGCGATCGATTCGCGATCCAAACGCACCGCGATCACTGCGCCACCGGCGTCTGGACCGGTCCACCTCCGCATCCCCCCGGCGGCGCGAGCGAGCCGGCCGGAGCGTGCGCCGCCGTGAGCAACGCCAAGCTCTGCGCCATCGGCGTGCGCGTTCGTCGGTGGATCACCCTGCACGGCCTGGCGCTCAATGTGTCAACGAATCTCGATCATTTCGGTCTGATCGTGCCCTGCGGGCTCGCCGGCCGCGCCGTGACGAGCCTGCACCGGGAACTCGAGGCCAACGCGCCCGATGTCAACGCTGTCAAACAGGCGCTCGCGCGAGAATTCCTGTCGACCATCGAGTCGGCGGGAGCGCCCGCGATCGGGGTCGAACGCCGGGGCTGACCCGGGACGCGGACTCGTCAGTCGAGCTTGAGATCGATCAGCACGTCCGGCGTGATATCAGCCTCGGCCGGAGACCGAAGCGCCGGGCGTGCGAGCATCGCCCGCACCACCGATGCAGAATCCGTGCCGTCCACCTCCTTGTCGGGCAGGCGGGAGGCCATCACGTACACGAACCCCAACTGCTCGGCCACGGCGTCAGTGCTCGCGCGAGCCGTGGTGTACGCCTCCTTCAGCTGCTTGGCCGTCAGTGACTCCATCTCCCGCGCGGCCTCGGTGACGCGCTGCTGCAACTCAGCCTGCGCGCGCTGAAACTCCCGCGCGACCTCCGGGATGGATGCATCACCCTCAGGCAGACTACGGCCCCGCGCCCCCAACGCCTCGACCCGCTCACGAAGCGGAGTCAGCATGGCGTCCGCCGCTTCCCCGAGCTCCCGTCGCGCCGGCTGGTACCGATCGCTGTCCATGAGCTTCTCCACGACGCCGAACACATCGCACACCGCGATCAGCGGCCGCTCCGCCGCACTCGATCGACCCAAAGCCGAGGCGCCCGCCCAAAGGCCCAAGGCCGCCACGACACACCCGGCCGCCACAATCCTGGATCTAACGCGCATCCGCACGCTCCTTGTCTGGTCTTCTCCGTACGAAACTCCTCACGGTACCCCGCGCCATCCCTCGGCGCCCGGTCACGGAAGGGGGATGACCCCCGCCCAGACCATCGCTGCGCCGAGCAGCACGAGCGCCAACGCCCCGATCAACACGACAGCCCATATGGGCGTCGTTGTGCGCACGGCGCCGGTCGAAAGGGGGTGCTCGGCGATCTCGTCGGGTCTCGGCGGGCGGCTCGGACGACGCACCGCTTCACCCCCTCCGGCGGTGTCCTTCGTCGGGACGCTGATAAGGGCCCCACAAGCGTCACAGCGGGCCACGGCGCCCCGAAACCCCGAATCCACGTTCAGCTTCTTGCCGCACTTGGGACAGTCAAAGTGGACCACGCCGGGGCCTCCTTACGGTCGCCACAGGTAGTAGAAGCCCGCAGGCAAAAACCCGAGCCCATCGCCCGAAACCTGCACGCTGACGCCGGAATCCGCGGTTTCGGTCCGAGCGTACACCGATCGAACGCTCTCCCCGGACCCGTGATACTTCACGACGCGAGCCCGCGTCAGGCTGGCCAGTTTCATGGCTCGCTCGACCGCGTGGTGCACATCTCCGGTGGCGTCCACCAATCCGACGCGCGCGGCGTCTGCGCCCGTCACCACCCGACCATCCGTGCATCGATCCAGATCAGCCACGCCGACCCCGCTTCGCCGCTCTTCCACCAAACCTCGGAACCGCCCGTAGAACTCGTCGACCAGACCCTGCAGAATCGCGTAGTGCTCTTCGCGCGCGGGCTCCAGCGGGCTCGCCAGCGTCTTGTTCGGCCCGCTCACCACTGATCGGGCGTCCACGCCGATCATGGATAGCCCTCGACTAACGTTGACCGTTTGCATGATCACGCCCACCGAGCCGGTGATGGTGGTCGGGGTGGCGATGATCTCGTCGGCGGCGAGGGCGACGTAGTAGCCCCCGGAGGCCGCGACCTCTGAAAGGCACGCGATGATCGGCTTGCCCGTGCGTTCCCGAAACCGGCGCAGCTCGCGGTAGATCGTGTCCGAGCCGGTGACGGTGCCGCCGGGCGAGTTGATTCGGAGCACGACGGCCCGCACCTCAGGGTCATCGCTCGCGCGGGCCAGCCGCGCGACAAACTCGTCAACGGGGTTCGCGGCGCTGCCGATGAGTCCCGGGGCGGAGGCGTCGGCGATGAGGCCCCGCAGATCGATAAGCGCGATCTTGGGGCCAGACCGCCCGGAAGGCCCGGCGAAGACGAGGCTTTCCTGCAGCGAGCCCTCATCGCCCCGGAGATTGACGACGATGCGATCCGGCAGACAGCCGGACGTGAACAGCGTTACCAGAGCCAGCAGCACAATTCGTGTCCCCATCGCGACCAGTCTACCTGCCCCCGGTTAGGCTCATGATGTGCCGTCACACGCCCCTGTCATGCCCGAGCCGATTCTCGAAGCGCTTGCTCCGCAGCCCGGGGAGATCGCTGTGGACGCCACGGCCGGGCTGGGGGGGCACGCGATCCTGCTCGCCCAACGAGTCGGGCCCGAGGGCACGTTGGTCCTGAATGACTCGGACCCGGCGCATTTGGCGCTGGCTCGCGATCGCATCGGCCTGGAATTGGCATCGCCGCCCCGAGTGGTCGAGATGCACGCGAACTTCGCGGAGTTGCCCAGGCGCCTGGCCGAGCTGGGGATCGGCGCGGACTGCCTGTTGGCCGACCTGGGCTTTGCCTCGCCCCACGTGGACGACCCATCGAGGGGGTTCTCGTTCTCGCGGGAAGGGCCGCTCGACATGCGGTATGACCGCACGGGGGCAACCTCTGCGGCGGATCTCGTGAATTCCCTGCCGGCGGACGAGCTGGCCCAGATCCTTCGTGAATTCGGTGAGGAGCGGTACGCCGGGCCGATCGCGCAAAAAATCACCTCCGCCCGCGCCTCAGCGCCGATAACCACTACGACACAACTTGCCGACATCGTCCGCTCTGCCATCCCAAGCTCGCGGCGCGACCCTTCGGGCATCGACCCGGCTACTCGGACCTTTCAAGCCCTTCGAATCGCCGTGAACGACGAGCTTGGTGCTCTCTCCGCTCTCCTGCACGCTGTCGAGCGAGGCGCGTCCCTACCGCCGGCCTCCCGTTGGCTTCGACCGCACGCCCGAATCGCCCTGATTTCGTTCCACTCCCTTGAAGACCGACTCGTTAAACAGTCTTTCGGCTCCCTCGTCGAACGGGGATTGGCTCGTCACGCCCACCGAGGCGGCGGACGGCCTGAATCGGCGTCGGACGCGGAGATTTCCACAAATCCGAGGGCGCGATCCGCGAAGCTGCGCGCGATCACGCTGCTCACGTGAGCGGCTTGCCCTCCCACTCGGCGTCCCCCTCAAAGACCCTCGCCCCGGGGGTCGGTTCGAAGTGGCTTAGGCAATTGGTATAACTCGCCTGCCGATGGATCGGCATGGGCGATTCCCTTCGGTTCCCAGAACGACCAGGCACGGAAGCCTCATCCATGACTCGTGAGATCAAACTTGCCTTGATTCTTGGTTCCGCCCTCGTGCTCGTCGTGGGGGTGCTCATTTCCGACCACCTTTCCGGGGCTCGAAACGCCCGGATCGCCCAGGTGGAGCCGGAGTTCGCGTCGCCGCCCGCGGCGGCCAACGTGATCACCTCAGCGCCGGAGCCTCGTCGGAATGCGTTCAACCTGAACATGGGTCCGGCTTCCGCGTCAGCGGCGGAGTCCGTGCCTGTGAGTCCGACGGGCGCCCTCGTCGACCCCGCATCACCGGTGTCGAACGCGGACCCGGTTGCGCAGTTGCTCCCGCCCGCTCCGGAGACGGCGCCGCAGTTGAACCCGAGCGAGCAGGACGCCGTGCTGATGGGCATGGCTCGGGAGCAGAACGTCCCCATTACCTACGAGCCCCCGGTGCAGCCCGTGGCCGAAGTGGCCCAAGCGTCGGTGACGTCTGCGTCGGCGGCTCGACCGTCCGGCAAGCAGGAGATCCTGGTCCAGGACGGGGACACTCTTTGGTCGTTGGCCGCGACGCACCTCGGCTCCGGGGCCCAGTTCACCAAGATTCTCGAAGCGAATCGCGATCGGGTGGCATCGGACGACGACATTCGAGTGGGCATGCGCCTCAGGTTGCCTTCGACCTCGACCAGCACGGCCAAAGCCGACTCGACGCCGAAGGCCGCCCCTTCCACGAGCGCGGGTTCGGGCAAGCCGGCGTCGCCGGTCAAGGCCTCGGCCCGGACCTACACCGTCAAGAAGGGTGACACGCTGGGGTCGATCGCGTCGTCGACGCTCGGCTCGGCGAAGCGTTGGAAGGACATTCTCGATTCGAACCCGGGCCTGAAGCCATCGAATCTCGCCATCGGCGCGCAGCTCAAGCTGCCTCCGAAGTAAGCCACACGTGATTGCCAGCGCGCACAGCCTGAACCTGGTGCTGAAGATGTCCGTGCTGATCTCGGGCATTGCGGTGACCGCCGCCGCGTTGCTGGCGGTGCGGCAGCAGCGGATTCTGGCGGCGCACGACATCATCGCATCGCACAACCGTGTGGCTGCTTACGACGTGGCGCTCCGGCAGATGCGGACGGACGTGGCGAATCTGCTTGCGCCGAATCGGCTGCAGCAATTGGCTTCGACGCTCGGTGATGTGCGTCCCATTCCGCCGGCCTGGTGCTCGACGGGGCAGGGCTTGATCTGGGCCCCGAGACCCGCTCCCGCGGCGCATGTGGAATCACCGCCCGAATCCGACACCGAACGACGACCCGGCGCATGACCGACACGCATCGCAGCGAATCCTCTCGAGCGCTCTGGACCGCCCGGTTCACGCTCGTGTCGATTGCGCTCGTGCTGGTGGTGATGCTCGGGCGAGTCGTGCAGCTTCAGCTTGCGCCGGGGCCTCGGCTTGCGTCGGCCATGCAGGCCAGGGCTTCGGTGAAGCCGGAGATGGCGGCTCGTGGCGACATTCTGGATCGGCGCGGGCGTCCGCTCTCGCTCTCGCGGGTGGCGAATCGCGTGTTCATCGATCCGGAGCGGTTCCCCGCTCCCTACGACCAATCGATGCTTCGGCTGGCCCGCAACGCGGGGCTGGATCCGGTGGATCTGGCGCAGCGCCTCATGCCGCGGCTGGCCGCGAATGAACGTCGCAAGGAGGATGGGCTCTCGCCGATTCGCTATGTCCGCGTGACGAACGTCTTGGACGACGCGCAGATCGAAGCGGTGCGGGCGATGAAAATGCCGGGGGTACACCTCGAGAACCGGCAGGTGCGCGATGGGCCGGGGGATGCGTTGGCCGCATCTCTCCTGGGGCGCGTGAACGTGGATCACGCCGGGCAGTTCGGTGCGGAGTTGAAGTTTGACGATCGGCTGTCCGGATCGGACGGGCTGATTCGCTACATCCGCGACGCTCGCGGCTCGCCGCTATGGCTTGATCCTGAGGGATATCAGCCGCCGACGCCGGGCGCTGCGGTTCGGCTCTCGATCGATGCGCGCCTGCAGGACATCGCGGAAGAGGAACTCGAGCGGGCCGTGGAGGAATCGGATGCCGCGGGTGGTCGGCTGGTGCTGGTCGATCCGGCCACGGGCGAGCTGCTTGCGATCGCGGACATCGTGCGAGATTTGCGTGGGCAAGCCGTGCCTTGGGGGCAGAGGCCCCGTCCGGGCGGCATAACTCGGCGAACGGTGATCAAGCCTGACCCGCTTCGTCTGCTTCACCCCGGGGCCGGGCGCAATCGGTGCTTCACCGATCTGCACGAGCCCGGGTCGTCGTTCAAGCCGTTTGTGTGGGCGTTGATCACCAACACCGGCAAGGCTCGACTCGACGAAGTGTTCCACACGGGGTCGTCATGGCGGACGTTCTATGGAAGGCCCATCAGAGACACGATTCCCCGCGATACGCACACGTGGCGTGAGGTGCTGTCGAATTCCTCGAACATCGGGATGTCACAGGCCGTTGAGCGCGTGCCGTTTGCGACCATCCGGGCCGGTCTGACGCAGTTCGGTTTCGGACAAACCACGGGGCTCAACATCCCGGGCGAGCGATCGGGCTATCTCGTGCCGACACCGAAGTGGTCCAAGTACACGCACACGTCGGTCTCGTTCGGGCAGGAAGTGGGCGTCACGTCGGCGCAGCTTGCTCGTGCGTTTGCCGTGTTTGCGCGTCAGGGTGAACTGGCCGGGACCCTTCCCACGCTGCGGCTGACCGCGGCCACGCCTGCGGAGGCTCGTCCGGAGGTGCTGCGTCGGGTGATTCCGTGGCACGTGGCGGCCGCGGCGCGGCTCGCCATGGTGAAGACGTTTGAGTCAGCGGATCGGCGCATGAAGCAGAAGAAGCTGGACGTGACGTTCGATTACGTCCTGTTCGGCAAGTCCGGGACGGCGCAGGTGGCCATCGAGGGAGAGCGCGGGTATCTCCCGAATCAGTACATCTCGTCGTTCGTAGGGGCGGGCCCGCTGCACGCGCCGCAGCTCGTTTGCGTGGTCACGATCGATGATCCGGGCCCGGAAACAGTTCGGCGCGTGGAGCATCGCGGTTCCCAAGTGGCTGCGCCGGCGGTGCGGCGCACACTTGAGCGCTCGCTGCAGTATCTCGGCGTGCAGCCGTCGCCCGCGCAGGCTTCCGCGGCAGGAAACTGAACAGCGGGTCGGGATCAGTTCATGCCCGGCGCCATCTCGAGCGCACGGAGGGCGGCGACGCGTTTTTCCGTGGGCGGATGGCTGGCGAAGAGTCGGAGGAGCGTTTGGCCTCCGGCGAGCGGCTCGACGATGAAGAGGTTGTTCATGGCCGGGTTGGGTTGTTCGAGCGGGATGCGCCCGGCGGCGACCTCCAGTTTCTGGAGCGCGCTCATGAGGCCTCGGGGGTTGCCGGCGATGCGGGCGCCGTCTGCATCCGCAACGAACTCGCGCGAGCGGCTGATCATGGCCTTGATGAGCGCGGCGCCGATGGCCCCGAGGATGATGACTCCGATCATGACGAGTGGATTCTGGCCTTCCCGTCGGCCGCCCATCATCAGGAATCCCCACTGAGCGAGGAACGCGAGGACGCCGGCGATGGTCGCGGCGATGCAGGAAGTGAGGGTATCCCGGTTCTTGATGTGCGCGAGTTCGTGCGCGATGACGCCGGCGAGTTCATCGTGGTTGGTCATGCGCATCAGGCCTCGGGTGACGGCGACGGCGGCCTTGCGCGGTGAGCGCCCGGTGGCGAAGGCGTTGGGGGCCTCGTGGGGGCAGATGTAGACGCGGGGCATGGGCAGGTTGGCTCGTTGGCGCAGTTCATCCACCAGCCCGTAGAGGGCGGGATCGCTCTGGGCGGTGACTTCCTGGCCTCGCATCGCCGCGACGGCGATCTTGTCGGAAAAGAACCAGGCGATGATGTTCATCGATCCGCCGAGGGCCAGAGCCATGATCATGCCCTGCTGGCCCCACATGCTTCCGACGGCGACGAAGAGCCCCATGAGCGCGCCCATGAGGAGTACGGTTTTCATGTTGTTTACGAACGTGTGCATCGCGATCTCCATGCGAAAGTGTCCCGGGTGGGCATTGTATTCGGCGTCGGCTCTTTGATTCGTGAACCATGGCCCGGGTTCCACGCCGTTGGGCCTGCCAATTCGGCAGGCCCGCGGAGCGTCAGCGCCCGCGCTTGGCCGATCGGGCGCCGAAGGCGCGGAGCTGCTGATCGAGGAGCGGGAGTCCGGGTTCGGGTCGCCATCCCCAGAGCGCGGGCGAGCCGTAGGCGAACATGGGGGCGTTCAGGACTGAAAGCGGAGGGTGGAACGTGTGGGCCAGCGGCACGATGTCCTTGAGGTCCTCATGGGTGCCGAAGAAGAGCCAGGGCGAGCGGATGGGCGGCGCGCGTGAGGAAAAATCGCGTTGCCTGATCGGGTCGACGGGGATCCACTGGCCTTGACCGGGTGGATCGCCGGGTTTGGTTGGGGGGGCGGATTCGTCAAAGAGATAGAACTCGGCCCACGCATGAAAGATGGCGTATCGCTGCTTCTCGGATGCGACGGGATCGAAGCCGATGACGAGGCGTGCGGGCAGTCCGGCGGCGCGGTAGAGCGCCACGAGAACGCACGGCAGATCGAACGGGGAGACTTTGTTGGAGTCGGACTCGGCGACGGCGCGGGCGCCCTTGATGTCGAAGCCGCGGACGAGCCCGGCGGAGCCGAAGTCGTACCCCATGGTCGTGGGCTGATATCGCTCGATGACGCGCGCGAGGATGGTCTTGGCGGTGAGGAGGGGCGGCATGGAGCGCGGCGGTTGGTTGGGAAGGAGCTCGGTGAGGAGCCGATCGATCGCGGGGTCGTCAGACTCGACGAAGCGCTGCGGTTCCAGCGCGGACTGCATTTCCGGTGTCCAGGGCCTGACCGGCCAACGCACGGCGGAGGCGGCGCGCTCGTTGAGGCGCGTCTCGCGGCAGAGCACCGGGATGTCGAGGATGAGGCGCAATCGGTGTCCGATGTAGTCAGCGCCGTCTGGCAGGGCGTTGAGTCGCCAATGGCCGAAGCGACCGATGGCGGGTGCGGAGGCGATGAGCGCGGGCTGGTTTGCGTGTTCGATGCTCTCCCAGAGCAGTCGCGACTTGAAGTTGAAGTTGTCGAGGAGCGTGGTGGAGGAACCTGTGGACTCGAGGAGGGGGAAGACGACGTCGGCGGAGCGGAATGCGTACGAGGGCGTGGTGTATGGCGCGTTGATGCCGGTGAGATCGGGCGCGTAGAGCACGTTCTCGGGGCGGAGTTCGACCTCGATGTGCACGGTCCAGTCGCGCTCTTCGACGTAGGTGAGGAAGCGCGATGGGGGCGGCGCGGCGCCGGCGCGCGTGGCGGGGATGAGCGCGAGCAGGCAAGCAAGGATGCGGAGCATGTGTGTCATGACGATCGCTCGGCCAGGTGGAGCTCGGTGGTGTACGTGAGGGTGATGACGCCGTGGGAGGAGAATCGATCGAAGATGGCGTGCAGGTCGGCGATGAGGGCGGCGTGGGATGGGCCCTGTGTGGGGACGTAGGACGCGGACATGGCTCGCTCGATGAGGAGTTCTCGCGAGAGGGATTGGGCGTTGGGGAAGCGGAGGATTCTGTAGTGCGCGAAGAGGGGGCATTCGACGAGCGGGCGAGCCGCGTGCAGGGGCTCGGTCGTGGCGCGGAACCAGGGGGATGTCGGCGACTCTTCGGCGTGGCGGAGCAGCGTGTCGTAGTACGAGATGGTCGGGGGGTCGTCCGGGTTGCGCGTGTTCCACATGAGCGCTACGAGCCCGGCGGGGCGGAGGATGCGATGAAACTCGCGGAGCGCGGGCTCGGGCTCGAACCAGTGGAAGGCCTGGGCGGCGAGCGCGATGTCGACGGAGGAGTCGGCGAGCGTTGTGGACTCAGCCGAGGCGGGGATGGTGGAGATGTGTGGGTGTGGGGGGATGGCGGCGCGCATGTCGGCGTTCGGCTCCACGGCGAGCACACGGCAGCCGAGCTTGGCAAAGAGCGTGGAGGCGATGCCGGTGCCGGCGCCGAGATCCGCGATGGTTGGTTCGGGGTGATCGGCGTGCAGTTCGCGGTGCGCGTTGAGCAGCGCGTCGAGCGCGGGCTGGGGATAGGAGGGGCGGGCGCGGGTGTAGGCCGTGACACGGGAGGAGAAACGGGCGGTGGGGGCGTGGTTGGGCATTGTTTGGGACTTGGGTATGCTGTCGTGCTCGCCGGATGAAAGGCGCGGTATCGGAGCGAGGTGACGAATGCTGGCCCGGGTGCTGAGTTTCATTCTGACGGGGATCGATGCGTCTGTCTGCGAGGTCGAGGTCGACGTCGAGGAGATGGGGCTCGAGAAGCAGCAGATCGTGGGGCTGCCGGACAAGGCGGTGAAGGAGTCGATCGAGCGGGTTCGCTCGGCGATGCAGAACTCGGGGTACGTGTTCCCGGCGAGCAAGACGCTGATCAATCTCGCGCCGGCCGAGGAGCGGAAGGAAGGGCCGGTGTACGACCTTCCGATCGCGGTGGCGCTCCTGTGCGCGAGCGGCGTGATTCGGTCGCGCGTGGCGGTGGGGGCGGGGAGCAGCGGCTCGAGGGCCAACAACGGGGATTCGCGCGACGTGGACGTACGCGCGTGCGCGTTCGCGGGCGAATTGGCGCTGGATGGGAGGGTGCGGCCGGTGCGAGGGGCGATCGCGCTCGCGGCCATGGCCAAGGAGCGCGGGATCCGGTGGGTGATCGTGCCGGAGGAGAACGCGGAAGAGGCGGCGTTGGTGCGCGGCGTGGACGTGCTGGGCGTGCGGACGCTCACGGAGGTGGTGGGGGTGATGAACGGCGCGCTCGAGGCCCAAGCGCGCGAGGGGATGGACCTCGGAAGGCTTGCGCACGAGGTGGAGGCGGAGATTGATTTCGCGGAGGTGCGCGGTCAGGAGGGCGTGAAGCGGGCGCTGATGGTGGCTGCGGCGGGCGGGCACAACGTGCTGATGATCGGCCCGCCGGGGACGGGGAAAACGATGATGGCGAAGGCGCTGGCGGGGGTGATGCCGGCGCTGAGTGGTGAGGAAGCGCTGGAGGTGGCGCGGGTGTACTCGGCGGCGGGGGCGACGGTGCGCGCGGGTGGTTGGGGGAAGGGGGGCATCGTCGCGCGGCGACCGGTGCGGAGCCCGCATCACACGGTGAGCGTGCCGGCGATGGCCGGTGGGGGATCAGACCCCAGGCCGGGGGAAGTGAGCCTGGCGCATCGTGGCGTGTTGTTTTTGGATGAGTTGCCGGAGTTTCCGCGCGCGGTGCTGGAGACGTTGCGTCAGCCGATGGAGGATCGGTGCGTGACGGTGAGCCGAGCGAGCGGGAAGGCGAAGTTTCCGGCGGACTTCATGCTGGTCGCGGCGATGAACCCGACGCCGAAGGGGAACGGGGTGAAGCAGGGAGACGCGGCGGGGCGTCGGGAGATGGAGAAGTATCTGGCGAAGGTGAGTGGGCCGGTGATCGATCGGATTGATATTCACGTGGAGGCGCCGAGCGTGCCTTGGAAGGAGCTGAGCGCGGGGGAGCAGGGGAAGCGCGGGACCGCGACTCGGGAGATTCGGGAGCGCGTTCGCGTGGCCCGCGAGATTCAGAACGTGAGGCAGGGGGCTACGACCAACGCGCGGCTGCGGGGGAAGGAGTTGGACAAGTACGCAGCGATGGGGGAGAGCGCGAAGGGGCTGTTGGGGCAGGCTATTGAGGAACTGGGATTGAGCGCGCGGGCGTACGACAAGATTCGCAGAGTGGCGCGGACGATCGCGGACCTGGAGGGGGAAGAGAAGGTGAGCGAGGGGCACGTTGCGGAGGCCGTGGGGTACAGGTTGCTGGATCGGAGGGTGTGAAGCTCGATCGCAAGTGCGCGATGCTCAATCTGCCATGTTCTTCACGCGCTTGACGCCGCTCCTGACGGGCGCGCGTCGCACGGCGTTGCCGCCGGAGCCGAGGAGGCCGAGGTCGATGAGGACGGCCACGACCATCAGGAGCGCGTACAGGCCGGACACCGAGCCGTTCGTGTGGATGGCAAATGCGTAGGCCAGCGTGGTGGTGGGGGCGAAAAAGAACCCGAGAAAGGGCCACAGGAGGGACTGGTAGGCCGTGCCGATGTAGTCCGACAGCACCACGAGCAGGATGATCACGAATCGGGGGAA
>CAZWZL010000046.1:0-19696 GCA_964638515.1 uncultured Phycisphaeraceae bacterium | reverse complement strand
CTGCTCGAATCGGAGTTGTTCGGCCACGAGAAGGGCGCGTTCACCGGCGCCGACAAGCTGCGCAAGGGCCGTTTCGAGCTGGCCGATCGCGGATCGCTGCTGTTGGACGAGGTGTCCGAGGTGTCTCCCCAGATTCAGGCCAAGCTGCTGCGCGTGCTGCAGGAGCGCGAGTTCGAGCGCGTCGGCTCTTCCATCACCATCGGGGTCGACGTGCGCGTGATCGCCACGACCAACCGCGATCTCTCAAGGGCCATCGACGACGGCTCGTTCCGCCAGGATCTGTACTTCCGGCTCAGCGTGCTGCCCGTGCACCTGCCGCCGCTCAAAGAGCGGTCCGAGGATGTGCCGCTGCTCGCTCGCCATTTCGTGGACGGCATCGCGCGCCGGGACGGGCTCGCGTCGCCGGAGGTCACGACCTCGGCCATGGACGCGCTCTCCGCCTATCCCTGGCCCGGCAACGTTCGGGAGCTGCAGAATGTGTGCGAGCGGGCCGTCGTGCTGTCGCGCAGCGGCGCGATCACCGCAGACCTCGTCTCCGCCTGGCTCCGCACCGGCACGAGTCGTGGAGAGGAGCCCGCGCGCGCCGCGTCGATGCTCGAGGCGACTCCGACCCTCGGCGCCAGAGTCCGACTGCTCGAAGAAGTCGAGCGGGAGACGATCGTGGATGCGCTCGCCGTGTTTAAGGGACACCGTCAGCGCACCGCCGAAGCGCTCGGCATCGGCGTGCGCACCCTCGGCCTCAAGATCAAGAAATGGAAGGAAGATCAGCTGATCGCAGCGGACGCATGAAGCGAGAGGCCCCGAGTCACTTCTGATCCGGATTCGTGCGATCCGGATCGGGCTGCGGCGCCGGGGACGGCTCTGCCGCGGCGGCTCCAGACTTCGTGAGCTTCACCAGCTCGATCTCGAACACCAGCCAGGAATCGGGCGGGATCACATTGGCGTATCCCTGCGCTCCGTATCCCAACGTGGGAGGAATAATCAGCCGGCGCGTCTCGCCCACCGCCATGCCTAGCAGCCCTTCGTTCCAGCCTTGAATCAGCTGGCCGGGGATCTTCGTCGTGTACGGCTCGCGTCCGACGCTGCGGGACGAATCAAAAACCCGCCCGATGGGCAGCCAACCCGTGTAGTGCACCGTGAATTCGTCTCCGGCCTGGCCGATCAGCGCCTTCGGGTCGGTCGCCGAAGAAAGCACCTCGATACGCAGACCCGAAACGCGCGTCTCCACGGGCTCTTCAATCGCTCCGGTTCGCGCGAACACCGCTTCACCGGTCGTCGGGAACGCCCACACCTGATGGCCTTCCGAGTCCATCCCGGCCTCACGGAGGGTCAGCGAGTCCTTCGTGAGCCTGATCTCCGTCATCATCTCCACGGCCCCGCCGGTGACCGTCGGAAACGGCCCCGCGGCCTTGGCGATAATCTGCGTGGGGGCGGACGCCGGTCCGTCCACACGCACAGGGAGATCCGCCACCACGTCGAGCTGATCGAGCTCGATGACGGGCACGGCGTCCGCCACGCCCGACAGGCCCGGCGCGAACATGCCGCCGCCCGGCAGCCGGAACATGCGCAGATGCAACGCGCCGCGCCGATGAACGAACTGGAACAGAATGTGCGCGGTCGCAGGGTTGTCAGGATCGCGCGACACGAACTCGCCGAACACGACGCCGGGCGCCGACGGGCACGAAGCCTCAACCAGGCGCAGCGTGTACGTGCCCTCCGAAAACCGCCCGATCAGCAGGTCGTAGTAGGGACGCATGTCCTCAGGAATCGGGAGCGGCGCGGGCCTGCCCGCCGGCGCGGGGGCAGGTGGCGCTTGCAGCGTGATGGTCTGCGATTCCTCATCCACCTGGCCTCCGCCGTCCTGCGACAGCACGGGGGAGGCAAGCAGTGCGGGGAGAACCAGGCCGGCAATCAGTCGGTGTGGGTGGGTCATGGGCGCGGAGTGTAGCCACGTGAGATTCGCCCGGTCGAATGCACCGTCTCGAATCGCCCCTCAGGACGCCTCGGCCCGAGGATGAGCGGCGTTGTACGCCTGCCGCATCCGCTGGGTCGACAGGTGCGTGTACACCTGGGTCGTGCTGAGCGACTGGTGCCCCAGCAACTCCTGCACCGATCGCAGATCCGCCCCGTTGTCGAGGAGGTGCGTCGCGAAGGAGTGACGGAGCGTGTGCGGGGAAATGTGCGGGTCGAGTCCGACCTGCTTGAGATACTTGTCCAGCTTCCGGCGGACCGAGCGCGAAGAAAGCCGTCCGCCGTGCTTATTGATGAACAAGGGACGCTCGCGGCCATTGGGCGTCATCGTGGCGCTCTGGCCCGCGAACCGAGGATCCTGCAGGAAATACCGCAGATACTGGCGGATGGCGCCGAGGGCGTGCGAGCCCAGCGGTGCGAGCCGCTCCTTCTTGCCCTTGCCGCGCACCCGGATCGCTTCGCCCGCCTGATCGAGGTCCGACATGTTCAGCCCGACGAGCTCCGAGATGCGGATGCCCGTTGAATAGAGCGTCTCCAGAATCGCGCGATCCCGCGCCCCGAGCAGCTCGCGATCGTCGGGCGCCGAGAGCAGGAGTTCCACCTGCTCGATCGTGATCGCCTTGGGCAACCGCTTGCTCTGTCGAGGCGTGCGGATCAACGTCATCGGGTTGGTCGCGGTGACGCCGCGCTTGTGCGCCCACTTGTAGAACGATCGCAGCGTCGCGATCTTCCGCGCCATCGTCGCGGGCGAGTAGTTCTGCTCCGCGAGGTGCGCGAGGTACTTGCGCAGCCCGTCGGTTTCCATGTGCACCGTGGCTTCGGACAGCGACGTGCGCGAGATGCGTCCCGCGATATCGCCCCCACCCCCGCCGGAACTGTTCTGATCGAGCTTCTGCTGCGCAGCGGTCTCGCGCGCCGCGTCGAACTCGAGCCCGAGGTCCCCGCTCAGCCATTCGGTGAATTGGCGCAGGTCCGCGCCGTAGCACCGCGCGGTGTACGGAGAGAAATGGCGCTCGTCGGTGAGGTAGGACAGAAAGGCCTGGACGATCGGCAGGTGGGTCATATGTTCGGGCCGGGTCTGACGGGCGCAGGGCGTCCCATGTCGCGCTTGCCGGGTCTCCGCCTCGACGAGCCGTGCTGTTGCGTCCTCGACGGCTCGCGTCGGCATCCCGCCGACCGTCCGCCCCGCTCGGGTCTCCGCCCGCGCGCTCAGTCCTTGCCGTTCGCCTGCGCGATCGGCGCGCCCACCCGCCGCCGCTCCGCGTCGAGCAACCGTTCCGTCAGGCGGAACGTCGCAAAGTCCGTGTACAGCGGCATGCTCGCTAGATATCGGCGCCACCCGAGCGCCGAAACAGTGTCATGACGTCCGGAGGCATAGGTCTTCACCAGAACCTGCACCCCGTGATTCGATCCGTCCAGGTGCTCAGACGCCGTGGACACCGGCTCGTCCGAGAACCCGCCCGCAGCCACGGCCGTGTCGCGCGCCGCGGTCTCCCACGAGTACGTCTCCGGCGCATCCGGCGTGGCCGACGGCGTCGGCAACTCGACCATCGGCGAGCCGTCCCGCGCGAAAAGCGCCAGGCTCATGCCGATCTTGGGCGGGTTGTACGGGTCCCACGCCGTCATCGTCCCGACCACGATCGCGTCCGCGCCCAACGCTTCCGCCAGCCGGCGCGCATCTCCCGGGCTCGCGATCTCATCCATCCGAAGCGCACGCATCGCCGCAATCGTCCGATTCAACGGAATCGCGTCCAGCCCGCTCACCGAGTGAATCTGACGAGCCAGACGGTCCGTCACCTCATACGGATCGACCACCGAAACCCCCGATTCGTTGCGCAGCGGCGCAACCGCCCACAACGGCGCACGCCCGCCGAACGCCGGATACGCCGGCGCCTGCAGCGTCTGCGGCGTCACGAACACGTCCTTGCGCGCCGACTCGCACCCAATCCCCGACCAGCTCAAGCCCGCGATCATCAGGATCGAGGACACTCGAACGGATCGCGAAGCAAATGGCATCGGCATGGGCATCGAACGAGCACTCCAAATCAACAGCGCGGAAGGTCGGTCCATCAGTGCGGGTCAGGCTCATCCGACTCGTGGGGAGGCACGTTGGCCATCTCCGAAGTCGAGGCCGGAGGCGTCTCCATCATCGGCGGATTCGCATCCTGCGGGTGATTCTCGGACGTTGAGCCCGCCAACGGAGTTCCCGGCCACCCCCCGGTTCGACCCATCAGCACACCTGGGATTGCCCCCGGAGCGGGCCCGGCTGGGGCCACGCCTGCCGTCGCGCCTCCCAGCGTTCGCGCCGGGAAGCCCGTCGTGGCCGTGGTGCGGGTCGGAGCATGGCTGCCGCCGTCGAATGACGCCGTCTGAATGGCGTGTCCCGGCGAAAGCGACCAGACGTTGTCCGATCCTCCCCGATTCGACACGAAGTAGATGCGCCCATCCGGGGACCATCTCGGAATCACGGCCACAAACGGGCCGTCCGTCAGCGGTGTTCGTCCGGACCCGTCCGCGTGCACCATCCAGATCTGCGCGGAAGCCGGCTTGAAGCCGAGCCCGCCGACGATCGGTCCCGTCGGGTTGACCACAGCCGCGAACGCCAGGCGAGTGCCGTCCGGCGACCACGTGGGGCTCACGTACGCCACTTCAGGGTCGGACGCGACCTCGGTCGGATTCCGAGCCTCACCCTGGAAATAGTCCACCGTCCAGATCGAATACAGCCGTTCCCCGCGCTCACGAGGCTTCTGGAACGCGATCACATCTCCCGTCGGGCTCCACTCGGGCATCAAGCCGTGCCCGATGAACCGCGCCGCCGTCGGATTCGCCGCGTCCACAACCCACAGCTCCCACTGACGGGATCGTGGGTTCAGCCTGCAAAAGACCAGACTTCGCCCGTCAGGCGACCACGACGGATGAAGCTCATGCGTCGGCTCCGAAGTGATCTGCACCGGCTGGCCGCCCCCGATGCCCACCACGAACACGTCCCAGGATCCCGCGCGATTCGAACTGAACGCCACCCGCTGCCCGTCAGGGCTGATCGATGGCATCACGTCCTGCGCAGGGTCGTTTGTCAACTGCGTCACCGCTTGTCCGTTCACGGACTTCACGTAGATGTCGGCCGTGGCGCGATGCTGCGTGCTCGCGTACACGAGCAGCGACCCGTCCGACGACACATCCGGATCAAAGTCAGCGCCCTCCCGGGCGAACGTGGCCTGCGTCAGATTCTCGCCGACGTCCACGTGCGATCCGCCCCGAAGCGCAGGCGGCTCGTCGAGAAACAAAAGGCCCACCGCGCCGCTCTCCGGCGTCGGGTGCGCGCCGTAGGGCTGAGCCGTAAACGATGCGGGAATCGCCGTGGGGCCGACGCGAGGTGAAGCCGCCACAGGCGCCGGCCGGTCCGCGCTCGCGTGCTGGGTGCTGGAGCATCCGCCCGCCAACGCCGCAAGCGTCGCTGCTTTCCACGCCGTTCCGATCATTGCCGTTCGCATGGGGTGGCCTCGAGGGGCACGCGCCGGAGACGCTCCGTCTCGCGCGTGCCTTGTGCGCACGCCGTCGCCTTCCAGGCGCGGCCGAGAGCTATCACCAGACCCCGCGCGACGATCGCGCGAGCTCAACGCCTTTATCGGCCCGCTCGAGCCCGCGATTCATCCGCCCTTGCCGTTTTTTTCAGCCCCGCACGCCCAAAGAACAGCCCCGCCGGCCCAACAAAGCGTTTCCTCCGCACGCTCCATCGACCCGCGGGGCTGAACCCCAATCTGGATTCCAGATCAGAAGGGTCAGGATGCCCACACCAGCCCGACACCGCAAGTCAACAAACACGGTTTACACCCGAAAAGTGGCCGGAATCTGCGAGCGATTCACGACGAGCGCCGCGCGGGCAGCCCGATTGGCAAGATGGGCAAGCACCGCAGCGATCCGATCTCACGGACTGTTCTCACGCAGCAGGAACGCAAGATCCGTGGCGTCAATGGCTTGCTGCGCCACCTCCACCAGCTGCCGTCGCTGATCGCGCGCGGCCCGCTGCAGTTTCGAATGCGCCTCCGGCTCGCTGACGCCCAGTGACGTCACGATCTTCCACTTTGCCCGCTCCACCACCTGCCGATTGCGCAGATTCTGCTCGAGCTGGGCGATGCGCCCCGCCTGCTTTCGCTCCGCCACCGAGCGAGTCCACGCCACGGAAATCGCAACCCGCAGACTCTCCGCAGTAATCGGCTTTAGGAGATACCCGAATACCCCGCCCGCTTCGCGCGCCTGCGTCACATACTCATCGTCCGAGTACGCAGACGCGATCACCGTCGGAATCGACCATTCATCCCAAAGCGATCGCGCCGCCTCCACACCCGACATCACCGGCATGCGGATGTCCAGCACAGCCAGATCCACCCCTACCCCTCCAGCCTCGGTGCGCGCCAGCGACACTGCCATCGCGCCGTTCGGCGCCGGCCCGACAACCTCATATCCCAATGATCGCACCGCCGAGGCCAATCCCGTCGCCACGAGATGGTCGTCGTCCGCGAGAAGAATCCGCGATGGATTCGGCTCGGCGTCCATCCCAGCCGCTGATTGGGCTCCCTTCCTCTGAATATCCATTTCCAGGCTCATTGAGTACGCTTCGCGCGTCGCGCCGGAGGCGTCCGACGGGCAGATCATCGATCTGGATGACACGGGGCAACATTCCCGCCCGTATTACCAATTCAGGTTGCGCTGAGTATACCCACCTCGGAAGGGGGCAACCAATCGACGCCCCTCAACCCGGTGATCAATCGAGCCAGTCCTTCGCCTTCAGCCGCTCCGGAACATACGTCTCCGTGACGTAGGAGATGTCCTTGGTGATCAGCGACTCCACTTCCATCTTGAACCCGCTCGAAAGCAGCTGGTCGATCTCCCGCTGCCAGCCCTTGTGCTTCTCGAACCACGGATACGCCGCGATCTGCTTTGCTCGCGCAATGTCCTTGTCGTTCAGCGCGATCTGCACGTCGTCCGACAGCCCGCAACGCTTGTAGTCCGCCGCGCGAATCCCGAGGAACTTCGCCTGTGGGATCGCCATCCGCTGACTCTCAAACGCAAGGTTGATCGAGCCCTGCTTGATCACGCTGTAGATGTAGTGCCCCCACGGGTCGCAATCGAGCAGGCAGTACACCGGCAAACCGAGCTCGTGGTGCAGCCGGTGCAGCAGCCGCCGCACGCCCCTCGGCGGCTGCCCGCTCCCCTCCGTCAGGATGCAGTTGTGCTCCTGCCAGAACCGATCCTCATTGAACCGGCTCCACACCGTGTCCTTCTCCACGTGCAGCACGAACTTCGCTTCGCACTTCTTGAACTTGATCACGTCCGGCTCGCAGATCGACGGGATGGCATACCCCCCCGACCCCATCCGCCGACAATCGATCTCGTCCCCCGAATCCTCGATCGTGATGTTGCCCACCATCGTGCCGCGCTTCTTCGCAAAGACGTGCAGCTCCTCCCGAAGCGCCCCCAGCGAAACCTCGAGGTCCTCCAGAATCCCGTCACTCTCACTCTGCTCGTCGAACGTCTTCTCCTTCGTCCCCGCGATCGTGTGCAGCGAGCGGTAGTACATGCCGCGAAGGCTGAGCGTCTTGTCCTGCTCGATCAGGCCCTTGCAACCCGACGCCACGAGCACGGACTGCATGAACTTCTTCGCCTGCCCCACATTGAACAGGTTGCGCGTCAGCGTCGCGTCACCCATCTCGAGCACGCCCTTGGACCGATTGAACTTCGTGTTCGACAGCGTGCGCGTCGGGATGTCCATCGCCGGATCGCCCCCACGCGCCGCAAGCGACGTCTTCACCACAGCCTCCCCCAGCCCGACGATCCGCTTGATCGTCGCATCCGCCGTCGACTTCGATCGGCCCTTCCGCCCCGCTCCGCCCTTCGCCCCACCCGCGCTCCGCTTCGTGCCCATCTGCGCCGCTCCTTCGTGTCCCGATCCCGCTTGTCACTCCACCACGCCCGCCCGCCGCTCAGAACAGCCCGTCCGGCTCCTCCACAGGCACGATCCGTCCATCATTCAGGTACCGATACTTGGGCTTCTTCTTCCCGCCCGGCCCGCTCGGCGCCGACGATCGCGCGCCGGACGTGGGTTTCGCGCCGCGGCTCGAAGCGACGGACTGCGCCCCGGACTCGGACCGCTTTCTCGGCTGCTTGGAAGCGCCCTTCTTGGACGCCGGACTCGCCGTCTCCCCCTCGTCCCCGGCAAACAGGCCGTCGTCCGCGGCCTTCCCGCGCGCGCGCCGCGATGTCCCCCGCGCATCCGTCCTGCCACCGTCCCCATCAGCGCGTTCCTCCGCGCCAACATCACCACGGATGTACACCGTCTCATCCCCCTCCAGCGCCTCCTCCTTCCGAACCACGCGCCCCTCCTCATCCAGCGTGTCGTCCGCCTGCGCCGTCTTCTTCGTCGCTGTCGCAAGCAACGCCTGATACACCTTGTCCGCCGGCGTCCCCGTGATGCTCTCGCACGCCTTGGCCACCTCCCCGATGTACCGCTCGAAGATGTGCCGGCGCTCGCCCTCGCGCTTCATCCGCTGCCGCCGATTCAGGAACGCGCCCAGCTTCCGACCGCAATCCTGCAGCGCGAGCCGCATCTCCTTGCGGATCTCGTCGTAGTCCGCGATGGCCTCCTTGCTCTCGCTCGTGAACGGCACCCACACGCTCGCCATGTGGATCATCACCACAAGCGACCCCACCGGAACGCCGCCCCTGGGTTGCTGCAGCCCGTACCGCTTCCAATCCGTTTCGATCACCGCTTTGAACGACGCGCACGCCGCCTGCTGATATTGCAGCGGAACCCGGTTGGCAAAGCGATGCACGCGAGCCGATTCGTCCGCCGGCAAGTCGCCACCGAACGCCACGCCCACCTCGATCAGGAACGGCCGGCCCCGATACACGGCCGGCGGCCTCGACGACACCGCGATGAACTCCGGCTTCAGCCCCTTCTCCAGCCCCTTGAGCAGCGTCTTCGGACCGATCGGGCTCAAGCAGTCCGTCGGAGGCGCCATGATCTTGGCCTCCTGAATCGCACCGTACACCCGCTCCGCTTCCGCGTGCCCGACCTGCTTCACCCACGTCCGTTGCGTGAGCCCAGCCCGCTCGCAGATGTCCTTCGCCGTGCCCCCGCCCACCCGGCAGAAGTCCTTCTGCAAGAACGCCCCGAGCTGCTGCGCCTCCGTTCGCTCCAGCATCTGGATCAGAATCCCCAGCTCGATCCCGTGCGGGTGAGGCTGGATCTCCTTCGCCTCCGGCGGCAACTCCTCCACCGCGCGCGGAAACTCCACCCTCAACGGCGCCGCATCCCCCGACTGCATCGGCGCCACATACTCGATCCGCGCGTGCGGGTTCGCGATCCCCGTCAGCTCGAGATACTCATCAACGCTGCCCCGCCCCTTCTGATACTTCCCCTCAAGCTCGATCACCACTCGCGTCCCGTGACCGTGCGGGAACATCGGGTCATCCTCAGGATGCTCCGTCTCCGACACCACCTCGGCCCGGTTCTTCGAGGTGTCCATCTTCAGCACCACCTCGTGCGATGGCTTCTTCAACCCCGTCTTCGAGATGATCAACACCGGCTTGCCCGTCGTCATCAGCCCGTACATCCCCGCCGCGCTGATCCCGATGCCCTGCTGCCCTCGGCTCATCTTCAGCCGATGAAACTTCGAGCCGTACAACAAGCGCCCGAAGATGTGCTCGATCTGCTTCCGCACGATCCCCGGCCCGTTGTCCTGCACCACCACCCGATACCGGCTCGACGCCGTCGTCCCCTTCGACCCCTTCCCGTTCCCCTCTCCCGCGCCATTCGCGTCCCCCGCCCCGCCCCCGTCGCGCGACAGGTCCGTGATCTCCACCAGGATGTCCGGCAGGATCTCGGCCTCTTCACACGCATCCAGCGCGTTGTCCACCGCCTCCTTGATCGTTGTCAGCAGAGCCTTCCGTGGGTTGTCGAACCCCAGCAGGTGCCGGTTCTTCGCGAAGAACTCTGACACCGAGATCTCGCGCTGCTTCCCCGCAAGGCTCTCCGCCGTCTCCCGCGCTTTCTTCCCCGACCGCTTCGTTCGATCCATCGGCTCCGCCGTCGCGCTCCCAGACATCCAAGGCCCTCCTGGCCGAATCCTCTCAAATCTCCGCCACATTCCACCGTCGCCGAGTCTATCGGCTCACCCCCAGCCCCGCCCCGAAACCAGACCCGACACTTCCGGCCTTCCTCTCCCGCGACCGCTAGGGAGTGGGAGAGGATCGAGGTGAGGGCTCTCGCATCGCTATTCGATCTCGCATCCGATGGGCGCCCACCGACCCGTGACTCCATGAGGTCCTCAAGACAGACTCTCCCTCTTCAAACCTCGACCGACGACCCATCCCTCACGTCCTCCCAACAATCCCCCATGCCCGCCACACCATCCGACCCGGCCGCCGCATTTTTCCCCGCCCCCGACCTCGACGCCGCCCACGCGCGCGAAGGCCGCCTCTACCACGAGTTCCTCCGCGCGCCCGCGCTCTCCGCGGGCCTCTACGTCCTCGAAGCGGGCGCCGCCGACCCCCAGTCCCCACACGCCGAGGACGAGATCTACGTCATCCTCCAAGGCCGCGCGCTGTTCACCGCCGGTGCCGACACCCGCCCTGTCGCGAACGGCGACGTCCTCTACGTCCGCCGCGCCGTTCCCCACCGCTTCCACGACATCACTCAAACGCTCCGCATCGTCGTCCTCTTCGCACCGCCGGAAGGCTCGCTGGGAACTTGAGCTCCGTCCCTCAACTCATCTCCGGGGCCGTCCGATATCCGCTCTCGTGTCCGCCCTCTCCGCCCAGCCGGCCTGCGCACGCTGCGCATACCCCATCCATGCCTCCGTCTGCTCCGAGTGCGGCGCCGACCTCTCCTCCCCCAACACCCGCATCGACCTCGCCTCGCTGAAACGCGAACTCCGCGTCGCCTCCCTCCCCTCTCTCTTCATCGCCCTCGCGCCCCTCATCGCCTCCCTCCTCTCCGCTCGTCTCGCAGGCTCCCCCGCGATCATCGTCAACACCCTCGCCCTCCTCCTCCTCACCCTCGCGCTCGCGCCGTTCGCCACGCGCTACACGCACTCCCCAGCGCGCCCGGAATCAATCCTGCGTTGGGCCCGCGCCTCCTTCTGGCTGATGCTCCCGCTGCTCTTCGCGCTCCCCCTCCTCCGACTTGCCGCGCTCCTCCGCTTCGACGTCGATCTCGCGCCCCCCGCCGCGCTCACGCTGCCCCTCCTCGTCTGGATCGTCCTCATCACCGCCGCTTGGTTCGCCTGGCGCGCCGATTGGTCATCCACCCCCTCGGACACCACCTCGCGCGTACCCCACGCGCTGGCCATCCTCCTCCTCAGTCTCGCCTCCCTCTCCGCCTTCTTCTGGTTCCCTCTCGCCGCCCTCACCATGCTCACGTGGTGATCCCGCCCCGATGCAAGGCCGAGGGCGCGCCATTCCACCCTTTCCCGGCTATTCTCTCCGCCCCTTACCCAACGGAGAGACGAGCCATGGAAACCACCCTCATCATCCTCAAGCCCGACGCCGTCCAGCGAGGCCTCATGGGCCGCATCCTCACCCGCTTCGAGGACAAGGGCCTGCAGGTCGTCGGCGCGAAGCTCATGCAGATCCCCGTCTCCCTCGCCGAGAAGCACTACGCCGACCACAAGGGCAAGCCCTTCTACCCCGGTCTCGTCTCCTTCATGACCTCTTCCCCCGTCCTCGTCCTCGCCCTGCGAGGTCTCGGCGCCATCGCCGTCTCTCGCAAGATGATGGGCGCCACCTTTGGCTCCAAAGCCGAGCCCGGAACCATCCGTGGCGACTTTGGCGTCTCCAACTCCTTCAACCTCATCCACGGCTCCGACTCCCCCGAAGCCGCCGCCAAGGAACTCACCCTCTTCTTCGCCCCCGGCGAAGTCCTCGACTTCCCCCGCGCCATCCAGCCCTGGGTCTATGACATGGCCAAGGGCTCCCCCGAGTAAGCTAAGACCCACTTGACTGAGGGGGTCTGAATAGACGATACTGAGGTCGACTGCTCGGGAGGCATGAACGGGGAGGTATTCGCCCCCCCCTCTTGCGAAAGGGCAGCCAGGAGACATGGTCATGAATCGCCCCGCCCTACGCGTGCTCCGTCTCGCGGCGTTATCCCTTGCGCTCGCATGCGCGTCAACGAGCGCGCACGCAGAAGCTCCACGAGCACTCGGCGACATCCTGCACGCCGCCTCTGCCGTCAATAGCGAGGAACTCGCCAATCTCGCCTCCTTCCTCAATGCGCCGTACTACGTCGTGGTCCCGCAGGGACAGAACATCACCCTGCTCGAAGGCAGCCGCGTCATCCGCCTCGGCGCCCGCTTCGGCGAAGAGCCCCCGCGCAACAAACCACTTCTCCGTGAGATCCTCTGGAACGCAGGCCCCGAGTTCGTCAACTTCCGCCTCAACGACGCAGACGACCATCACGCTCTCGAACCCGGCGCAATCATCGTCGTCGGCAACGCATACAACCTGTCCGATGCCGAACGCGAGCGCCAGCGCAAGATCGCCGCGCTCCACGAACGAACCGCGGGTATCGCCGACGCCGGCACATGCTCCGTGTCTTGCGGCCCCGGCTTCTACGCCTGCTGCGACTACGGCCCCGCGCCAGGCAATCAGCCCACGTGCATCTGTCGATCGCGTAATCACATCGTCGAGTGTGACGCCGGCGGCGAAGGCGCCACCGAGTGCACCATCACGCAGAACTGACGTTCACCGCAGCACGATCTCGAACACGATCGATACCGTCGCCGGCTTCTCGCCCTCGCGCGTTTCCGGCAACTCCAGCAGCTGCTTCCCGCTCGCGGTCCACCCGTACACCGCATCGAGAATCGGCCGGTCCACGTCCGCCACGCCGCTCGAACGCACCATCTCCGCGCTCGCCACCTTCCCCTCGCGCGTAAACCGCACCCGCACCACCGCGTTCCTCGGCGCCGCCGTCACCCGCGTATACAACGAGAACACCGGACGCCTCGTCTTGATCTCCAATCCCTTGGCCGCCACCGGCTGACCCGGCCTCACCTGCACCCGGTCCTTCAGGGCCGTCGCCTCCGATTCCTTGTCCGACACCTGACCCTGCGTCGAAATCTCCACAACGCCCCCGCCGGAGCCGCCCTGCCCCACCAACGCCGGCGGCATCACCGCGCCCTCATTCCCCCCCTGGGCCTCTCCCTCCCCCGTCGCGCCCGCGTCCCCCGCCTCTTGTTCCTCCGCCTGTTCCTGCGCTGACGTCTCCTCTCTCGCGCTCGTCGGCTCCTTGGCCGTGCCGCGAGATTCAAGGTCCGTCACCGGCGGCAACGTCGTGGCCTCGCGCTTCTCAAGCGTCTCCTGCTTGTCCCCGCCGTCATCCTTCTTCGACCCGTCCAGCCCTTCACGCTCCCCCCGCGCATCCGTCGCTCCATCCTCGTTCGCGCCCCGTGTCGGCGCGCTCTTGGATTCCTCCTGCTTCTCGATCTTCCCGGTCGTGGCCGGCTTCTCTTCTTCAGGCCGCGCGCTCGCCTCGCTCGTGCGCTGCGCCGGCGCGCGATCGCCCGGCTTGGCCTCGCCGGTCGACGCCGCGCTCGCGCCGCTCGTCGGTGGAGGCGTGAGCAGCACTTCCGTAGGCATGCCCCCCGGGCTGCCCGTCGCGCCCAGCGCCAATTCGTTCGCCCCCTCCGGGAGCGCGAACGCGCCCTGCTCCACTTCCGCGATCCTCCCCATCGCATCCCCAGCCCACTCCGGCGCAACACCCACCCACGTCGATGTCACCGCATCCGACGTATCCACTCCCAGCGTCCACTCCCGCTCGCGCGGCTCGCGCCGCTCTTCCTCGCGCGCCGACTCCGGGGGCGGCTCCGGGGGCGGCGGCGGAGGCGGCCGCGTTTCCGCCGGTGGGGGCGGCGTCGCGCCGGCCCACTGCAGATTCACGCGCGACCCCGCCATCCCGCTCGGCTCCCACGTCGCGCCCAGCAAAGACCCAACCCCCAAAAGCGCATGCAACCCCAGGCTCGCCAGCCACGAGCACCAAGCCGCCGTCCTCCCGTGTCCGTTTCTGCCTCGCATCGCGACCACAAGACTGTAGCGCCCGAGCACGACCCGACGTTCCTCCTATCATCCCGCTCGCCCGAACAACCGACAACCGACCCGAAAGGACGATCATGCTCGCCGCCGCCCTCGCTTCCGCCCTCCTTTGCGCCTCCCTCTCGGCTGACCCCATCGCCATCGGCGTGCAGGCGCCCCCTCTCGAAAACGTCACGTGGCTCAAGGGAGAGCCCGTCACCGAATGGGCCAAGGGACACGTCTACCTCATCGACTTCTGGGCCCCCTGGTGCGCGCCCTGTATCAAGCTCATGCCCCACAACGTCGAACTCGCCAACACCCACAAGGACAACCTCACCGTCGTTGCCGTCGCCGTGTGGCCCCAGCCCGAATCCGAGTCACCCGAGGCCTACGTCCAGCGGGCCGGCGATGACATGCCCTTCGTCGTCGCCGAAGACGTCACCGGCCACATCAATCAAACCTGGATGGACCCCCTCCGCGTTGAAGGCATTCCTCACGTCGTACTCATCGACAAGGAAGGCCGCGTCGCCTGGTCAGGCCATCCCATGAACGGCATGGACGAGGCGCTCACCGGCATTCTCGACGGCTCCTACGACACCAACGCAGCCGCCGAAAACGCCAAGGCCGATGCCGAACTCCTCGCCAAGGCACAGCCCATCATGCAGGAAGCCAACGCGCTCGCCGAAGCCGGCGAATGGGACAAGGCCCTGGCCAAGGTCGACGAACTCATCGAAATGGGCTTCGAGCCCCTCGGCATGACACTCACACGCTTTCAGGTCATGCTCATGCAACTCAACGACGCCCCCGGCGCCTACGCCTTCCTCGAGAAGACCGCCTTCGGCGCCCTCAATGACAACGCCGAAGCGCTCTCACAGATCGCCTGGTTCCTCGCCGACGCGCCCCAACTCCCCGCGCGAGACCTCGATCTCGCGGCCCGCATCGCAACCCGCGCCGACGCGCTCAAGGAAGGCAAGGACCCCGTCGCGATCTTCACGCTTGGCCGCATCGCCGCCGCAAAAGATCTCCGTGACGAAGCCATCACGCGCTACGAGCAGGCCATCGCGCTCGCCACCGGCGAAATGAAGGCCCAGCTCCAGGCCGCGCTCGAGGACTACCGCAACCAATCAGCCCCTGTCGAAGTGCAGACCCTGCCGGCGCCAGCTCCGGAACCCACTCCGGAACCCGCGCCCGCACCGGCGCCCACCCCGCAGTAAACACACCTCGCCCACGCCGACGACGACGCTCGTCCCATGCTCACATCCATCCTGCTCATCCTCGCCGGCATCGTGACTCTGCTCATCGGAGCCGACGGCCTCGTCCGAGGCGCCGCGTCCCTCGCGCTCCGCATGGGAATCTCCGCGCTCGTCGTCGGACTCACCATCGTGGCCTGCGGCACATCCGCCCCCGAACTCGCCGTCTCCGTCTATGCCGCGTACGCCGGAAACCCCGACATCGCCCTCGGAAACGTCGTCGGCTCAAACTCCTTCAACATCGGCGCCATCCTCGGCCTCACCGCCCTGATCGCCCCCATCGCATGCGCCACCGCCATCGTGCGCCGCGAAACGCCCATCATGATCGGCGTCGCGCTCCTGGTGCCGCTCGGCGCCTTCATCGCGTATGCAACCCTCGGCCAATACCTCATCCCTCGCTGGCAAGCCGCCTGCCTCATCCTCTTCGCGCTCCTCTACACGCTGTTCCTCTTTCGCAACGCGCGCCGCGAATCCGCTCAGGCCATCAATCAATTCGAAGCCGGCGTCCCGGCCGGAGAGTCCGCCGACACCGCCCGCAAACGACCCATCCTCCTTGACCTCGCCTACATCATCGGTGGCATCATTCTGCTCATCGTCGGCTCACGCCTCCTCGTCTCCGGAGCCACCGCCGTCGCCAAGGCCCTCGGCGTCTCGGACGTCATCATCGGCCTCACCATCGTCGCCTGCGGCACATCACTACCCGAACTCGCCACCTCCCTCATCGCCGCAATCAAGAAGCAGCCCGATCTCTCCGTCGGCAACATCGTCGGCTCCAACATCTTCAACGTCCTCCTCATTCTCGGAGCCTCCGCCCTCATCTCCCCCATCCAGGTCGCGCCCGACATTCTCTTCCGCGACGTCCCCGTCATGCTCGTCTTCTCCATCGCGCTTCTCCCCATGATGCGATCAGGCCTGCGCCTCTCGCGCGCCGAGGGGGCAGGCCTACTCATCGCGTACGCTGCCTACGTCGCATGGCTCGTCATCGCGGCCGCCGACACACACGCAGCTCCGACCTGAGCGCGCGCAAGAATGATCACCTCCATCCTCCTTATTCTGGCCGGCTTCGTGACACTGCTCATCGGCGCCGACGGCCTCGTCCGAGGCGCCGCCTCCCTCGCGCTCCGCATGGGGATCTCCGCGCTCGTCGTCGGGCTCACCATCGTCTCCTGCGGCACATCCGCCCCCGAACTCGCCGTCTCCGTCTACGCCGCAGCCACCGGCAGCCCCGACATCGCCCTCGGCAACGTCATCGGCTCCAACATCTTCAACGTCGGCGCCATCCTCGGAATCACCGCCCTCATCATGCCCGTGGCCTGCGCCGTCGCCGTCGTGCGACGCGAAACCCCCGTCATGATCGGCGTCTGCCTCCTCGTGCCCTTCTTCGCATGGCTCGGCTCCGCACAGGTCGGTGCGTACATCATCGAACGCTGGCACGGCGCCATCCTGCTCGCCGCCGCAATCACCTACACCTTCCTGCTCTACCGCAACGCCAAACGCGAACCGGAAGCCTCCACCGCGCAGTTCGACCTGGGCGTCCCCGCCGGCGAGACCATCGAGCAAGCCAAGGCCCGCCCAATCCTCCTCGATCTCGCCTACATCATCGGAGGCGTCGCCCTCCTCATCGTCGGCTCGAAGCTCCTCGTCTCCGGCGCAACGTCCATAGCAACGAGCCTCGGAGTCTCCGACGTCGTCATCGGACTCACCATCGTCGCCTGCGGCACCTCACTCCCCGAACTCGCCACCTCACTCATCGCCGCCGTCAAGAAACAACCCGATCTCTCCATCGGCAACATCGTCGGCTCCAACATCTTCAACGTCCTCCTCATCCTCGGCGCCGCCTCAGCCGTCAGCCCCATCACCGTCGACCGTGACATCCTCTTCCGCGACGTCCCAGTCATGCTCGCCTTTGCCGTCGTGCTCCTCCCGCTCATGCGGACCGGCATGCGGATCTCCCGGGCCGAGGGCGCATTCCTGCTCCTGGCCTTCTCCGCGTATCTCGCCTGGGTCATCTCCGCCGCGACCAAGGCGCCCCTCCCCGTGCCCTGACGCTCCCGCCCCGTCGAGCCGATACTCCCTGTCACTCACATGCCCTCCCTCACACGAGACGAATTCCGCGCCTGCCTCGCCTCGGCGCACGAGCGCCACCCGAGCGCAACGCTCGCAGTGCCGATCTCCGTCCGTCTCTTGAGCGACATGCTCACCCCCGTCGTGGCCTACCGACGTCTCGTCGCCCAGGACCCTCGAACCGCGACCTCCTTCCTCCTCGAATCCGTCGAGAACGGAGACCGCCAGGGCCGCTATTCCATCATGGGCGCGCAGCCCTCCATCGAAGTCATCGCGCGCGACCACGACGTGCAGACCATCCGGCGCGAAGGCGCCCCGTCCGTCGTCGCCGCCCACGAGCCCGATCCGCTCCTCGTGCCGAGACGGCTTTCGTCGAGCCTCCACCTCGTTCGCCCTCCCGAACGCACCCACGCGCGCCTCCCGGACGCGCCCCTCGCCGGGTGGTTCGGCTACGCCGGCTATGACACCGTCCGCTACGCCTACCCGCACAAGCTCCCGCGCACAGCCGCGCCAACCGATGACCGAAGCCTCCCCGACCTCCACTTCTCCTTCTACCCCACCGTCGTCGTCTTCGATCACGCCGAGCGACTCCTCCACGTCATCCGGCTCGCGATCGTCGAGCCCGACGCCGACCCCGATCGCGCCTACGACGTCGCCGTCGAGGCGCTCGATCGCGCCGTCCTCCGATTGCAGACCCCCGATCCCGCGCAAGCCATCTCCTTCAAGCCGGGCCGACTCGACGCCCAGCCGCCGGCCGCCGCGCCGCTCTCGTCAAACCTCACGCGAGAACGACACTCCGAGATGGTCGACTGCGCCAAGGAGTACATCCGCTCCGGCGACATCTTCCAGGTCGTGCTGGGACAACGATTCGAACGGCAATCTCACGCCGATCCCTTCGACGTCTACCGCGCCCTCCGCGCCGTCAACCCCTCCCCCTACATGGTGTACATGCAGTGCGAAGGCGTCATCCTCGTCGCCTCCTCGCCCGAAATCCTCTGCCGCGTGCGAACCGACCGCGCCTCCGGCGAACGCATCGTCACCAACCGCCCCCTCGCCGGAACGCGCCGCCGAGGACCGACCCCCGCCGAAGACGCCGCCCTCGAAGCCGAGCTCCTCGCCGACGAAAAGGAACGCTCCGAGCACATCATGCTCGTCGACCTGGGCCGAAACGACGTCGGGCAGGTCGCCATCCCCGGCTCCGTGAATCTCCCGACCGTCATGGCCGTCGAGCGCTACTCCCACGTCATGCACATCTCCTCGACCGTCACCGGCGAACTCCGCCCCGACGTCGACGCCTGGGACGCCCTCCGCGCCGCCCTCCCCGTCGGCACCGTCTCCGGCGCCCCCAAGGTCCGCGCCATGCAGATCATCGACGAACTCGAACCCTGCCTCCGGGGGCCCTACGGCGGAGGCATGGGCTACGCCTCCCTCGAAGGCGACATGGACATCGCCCTCGCCCTCCGCACCATCGTCGTCCCCACCGCACTGCGAAGCACCGACGGCGAATGGACCTACCACCTCCAGGCCTCCGGCGGAATCGTCGCCGACTCGCGCGCGGACGCCGAGTACGACGAAACGGTCAACAAGGCCGCCGCGCTCAACCGCGCCGTCGCCCTCGCCGAATCCGCCTTTACCCAGTCCGCCTGAGCCGCCGCGCCGCCCCATTCACATCGACGACTTCAACGCCTGCGCCGGCTTAAACCCCACCGTCGTGCTCGGCCCAATCTGGATCTTCTCCTTCGTCGAAGGATTGATCCCCGTCCGCGCCGAACGCCGCTTCTTCTCAAAGCTCCCAAACCCCGAAATCGTCACCTTCTCATGCTCCTTCACGCCCGCCGCGATGCTCTCCAGCACCGCCTCAACCGCCCGCGCCGCCTGCGCACGCGTCTCCCCCATCTGCGATGCCACGGCCTCGATCAATTCACCTTTGTTCATCACGCGCTCCTCACCGTTCGCCAGGGCGCCCCGTCCGCAAGAACGTGCCGCGCCGAAGGGACCGAGAATAAGCCGCCAAGACCCCCTGTCAATGCACATCCCGCCGGCAACTCGCCCTCACTCGGCGCCCCCGTGCGCCGCCCAAACATCCCCTCAGCCGGGAAACCGGAGGTACGAGTGGAACCGGGGAACCGGGAAACAGGCGGGACACGGAAAGAATGTCGCGCAGCGACAGGTGGGGGGCTCCATTCCCCGTTCCTTCTTTCCTGGTGGTGCGGGCGTTCCGCGCCGTTGCAACCCCTCCCTCCGCGAGCCCTTCCGCGGGCGAGCGCGGGGGAGGATGTCGCGCAGCGACAGGAGGGGGGCTCCACTTCCTCTTTCCTCTTTTTTCTCGAGTGGAGCTGGCG
>CAZWZL010000045.1:0-20324 GCA_964638515.1 uncultured Phycisphaeraceae bacterium | reverse complement strand
GTGCCGCTGGGCCTCCTGCGGCATGACGCCGGCCCGAGCCAGGGGCGTCCCCGTGGTCACTTCTCCCGGAGAAACTCCGTGACGAGTTGGCCGCATCGATCCGGCTGATCGAGCCAGGGCCAGTGGCCGGCCTCGCGCAAGGTCTCACAGCGCGCCCTTGGGGCCAGCCTCGCCATCTCGTCACCCAGGGTCGGCGGGCCGAACGTGTCATCCTCTCCCCAGATGAAGAGCGTACTCGGCCGAAGGCTCTTCAACTCCGACCGCAAGTGATAGGTCCCCTTCTGTTCTTCCAAGAACCGCGCGCGAAGGGAGTTCCAACTGTCGGCGGCGCCCGGCATGCGCTTCGCGGCCAGCAAGGCCCGCACCACCTCAACGGGCACGCGTTCGATATTGCCAACTTGACGCGACGCAAGGCCGGCGCGGACGCTTTCGAACGTGGGGTTCGGTTCGGCTGTGGGGGGCGGATGCGTCATCTCCTTTGGACTCCACGCAGGCTCACCGAGCAGCACAAGCCGCGTTACTCGCTCCGGCCTCGCCAGCGCGAATTGGATCGCCCACAAGCCGCCCATCGAACTTCCGGCAAGCGCCACCCGCGGCGCCTCGAGTTGGTCAAGAAGGCTGGTGATGAAGTCGACGGCATGCTCGCGCAGCGCCGTTACCCGGTAGTCGAACGTTTCCGTGAGGCCGCAACCGGGTCGATCAACCGCGAGAATGCGCCCTGCGCCCTTAAGACGGCTCATGAGCGGCACGAACATGCACGCGCACGCTCCACCGCCATGGAGCAGAAGCAGTGGGTCGCCGCGGCCGGCTTCCAGCAAGTGGGCGCTCAGCACCGGCCGACGAAGGTCGACGAACCGCGATCGGGCCGCGACGCCATACTTTCGAAGAAGCGCCGCCTGTGCATCCTTGAACGCCTCTGCCTCAACGCGGTGCGCGCCGGGCGCCATCGGCCGCGGTGCATCTGGCTGCGCCATCGAATCGCTCCCGAATCGCGCAGACACGACGCCCATAGCGCTCGCTTGAATGAACTGGCGGCGACTGATGGTCAAAGAGCCCTCGAAGAGGAGTCTATCCGCTCCGCTGCCTGACAGGCCGCGAGGCCGGACGCCACGGATTGGCTGGGCGCCGGTCGACCGGATCGGGCTCCGCTTCGCTCCGCCCGGCGCTGCGGCATCGCAAGAGCACCGAAACACTCTCACAGAGGATGGTCTGAAACCGGGCGGCGGGTCAGGCTCTTTGCGGGAGAGGGGTCGATTCGGTAGTCATGTGTTGGACTTCAGGGGGCCCCGGGCGCGGCTGACGTCTGATGGCTGGGAATGCATGACAATTGCTTGCTGCCCTTGATGATTCTAGGGTCGTGGGCGCGATTGCCAAGCTGAATGACGCCGGTTCGATTCCGGTCGCCCGCTTTCGGATCCGGGGATTTGAAGCACAGTGAGTCGATGCACGTCGGGTCTTCGCTCCCGCTGCCGGGGCGCGCTGTGCTCGTGACGCCGGGGGAGGGTGTCGGCCGTTTTGGCTTTGCGACGTCTCCGGGGGATTGCAGCGCCGCTCTTTGTATGATGCCAGGATCGTAAGGAGCAGGTTCGCTGAGTTCGCACGACCGAGAGGGGACTGATGGGATCGCTCATGCAAGCCGTCGACCGTGCTGTGCGCTGGCGCTCGAGAAGCCATGGGGGCGGCAGGGATCGTTCGATCCGCGTTTTCTTGGCGATGGCCGGCGCTCTGGGGACGACCGGCTGCATGGTGGGGCCGAACTACGAGCGCCCGGAGGCTCCCCTCAATGACACGTGGCAGACGACGGATGGGGCCGAGCGCACGTTGTCGGGGGAGAACGCGGCGTGGTGGGAGCACTTCAATGACGCCACACTTACCTCGTTGGTGCGGAGCGCGCATGCGCAGAACCTGAGCCTTCGGGCCGCGGGTTTACGGGTGTTGGAGGCCCGCGCGGCGCGCGGCATTGTGGTGGGGCGGTTCTTCCCGCAGGTGCAGGAGCTGTCGGGGAGCATCGCCAACAACCAACTGAGCATTAATGAAGCGGCGAGCCCGCCGGACCGATCGTTTTCGACCGACGGGATCGGGCTGCAAGCGGCCTGGGAGCTTGATTTCTGGGGCAAGTTCCGGCGCGGCATCGAAGCGTCGGACGCGGAATTGCTCTTGAGCGTCGCTGACTACGACGCGGTGATGGTCAGTCTCGCGTCGGACGTGGCTGTGAGCTACATCCTGATCCGATCGCTCGAGGAGCGACTCGTGTTTGCGCGCGCGAACGTCGCGCTGCAGAGCGAGACGCTCGATCTGACCGACACGCGGTTCCGGGCGGGGGCGGTATCGGAGTTGGATGTTTCCACAGCCCGCGCGACGCTCGCGAACACGCGGGCGCTGATTCCGGATCTTGAAAACGCGCTTCGCCAGGCCACGCTTTCGTTGTGTGTGCTGCTGGGGCGGACGCCGTCTGACCTGTCGGAGGCGCTGACACCGAGCGCGGGAGCGCCTCGGGCGCTGCCGGAGGCTCCGACGCAGATAGCCTCGGGCATCCCGGCCGACCTGCTTCGGCGTCGGCCGGACGTGCGCGCGGCGGAGCGTCTCGCCGCCGCGCAGAGCGCGCGGATCGGGCAGGCGGTGGCCGATCTGTACCCGAGCATTTCAATCACGGGCGCGACGGGGTTCGTGAGCAGCACCTTTGAGAGCGCGCGGCGGCCGGGGCTTGGCAACATTTTCGACGCCAACTCGTTCGCTGGATTCATCGGGCTCGAAGTGAACTGGCCGGTTCTGAATTACGGGCGAATCGAAGGGAACATCCGGGTGCAGGATGCTCGCTATGAGCAGGCCGTGGCTGGATATCAGGATTCGGTGCTTCGGGCCGCGGCGGACGTGGAGGCAGGATTGTCGGAGTTTCTGCGTTCGAGAGAGCGGACGACGCATCTGGGCGAGGCCGTGGAGGCTTCGAAGCGGAGCGTTGAGCTATCGCTGATTCAGTACCGCGCCGGTGCGGTGGATTTCATCCGGGTGAATGATGCGCAGTCGGGGCTCGTCGTCCAGCAGGACAGCCACGTGACGGCGCGGGCGGCGATCGCGCTTGGCGCGGTGCGGACGTACCGGGCGCTCGGAGGCGGATGGGAGGTTCGGGGAGATCAGGAGTTCATCGACGCTGCGACCGCGGATCGCATGCGCGCCCGCACGGACTGGGGGGGCGTGCTCGGCCCGGGTTGGGAGAGCGGATCGGACCTCGGCTTTGCGCGGCCGGCGAGCGGCGCGGCGCCCTCAGGAGACGACCAGTGAGACCACGTGATTGTTCCACGCCCCACTCGGCTTGTTCGGCCCGGCGGGGGCGGCGCGACAGTTTCAGAGGCGCGGGCATGCGGCTTCGGGCGAGCGCGTCGTTTGCGTTGTGCACAGCGATCGTGAGCGGGTGCGGGAAGGGGGATGATCGCAACGCGTATTCCCCCCCACCGCCGCCGGAGGTGATTGTGGCCGCGCCCATCGAGCGCAATGTGGTGACGTATCTGACGTACACGGGCGTGGTTGAGGCTTCGGAGTCGGTTGAGCTTCGCGCGCGAGTGCAGGGGTTTCTTGAAGCCGTGCGGTTCCAACCGGGGCAGCGCGTCCGGAAGGGGGACGTGCTCTTCGTGATCGATAAGCGTCAGTTTCAAGCGGAGCTGAACCACGCACGGGCCGCGTTGCAGGCGAACCGAGCGGCGCTGGTCGGCGCGGAGAATGACGCTCGGCTGGCGCGAGAGCTGGCGGATCAGCGGGCGGGCCCGGAGATCGACGCGATCATCAAGGCGGCCCGTCGCGACGTGGCTGAGGCGGAAGTCGCCAAGGCGGAAGCGCTCCTGGCGGAAGCGGAGTTGAATCTCGAGTATTGCGACGTCACGGCGCCGATGGACGGACGGATCGGGCGCAATCTCGTCGATGTCGGGAATCTCGTCGGGCGAGGCGAGCCCACGCTGCTGGCCCAGATCGTGCAGGCGACGCCGGCGTTCGTGTCGATCGACGTGAGCGAATCGGATGTTCTGACCGTTCGGCGGGAGCGCGCTCTCGATGCCCCGACGGAGGGGCGGGAGCCGGGGCAGATCGCTCCCGGGACGTGGCGGCCCTGCGAGTTGGCGCTGTCCGACGAGGCCGAGTTCTCGAACACGGGGCGCGTTGACTTCGTCGATCCGCAGCTTGATGCGCAGACGGGCACGTTGCGCGTTCGGACGCGTTATGACAATGCGGATGAGTCGTTGCTGCCGGGTCTCTTTGCGAGAGTTCGATTCGCGATGTCCAGCCGACCGTCGATCGTCGTGCCGGAGGCGGCGTTGCTGAGCGATCAGCAGGGGCGGTATGCGATGGTGGTGAACCAGGACAACGCGGTGGAAGTCCGGCGTGTGCGGATCGGGGCGCTCGACGGCTCCATGCGGGTGGTGGAAGAGGGGCTTACGACGGGCGACCGCGTCGTGGTCCTTGGAGCGCTCAAGGCGCGTCCGGGCGCGAAGGTCACTCCGAAGTTGCAGGAGCCCGCGGCCTCTGGCCGCTGAGGAGGTCGCATGTTTGCAGAGTTCCCGGTTCGACGCCCCATCGTCTCGATGGTGATCTCGATCCTGATCGTGATCCTGGGGGTTGTGGCTTATCCCACGCTGCCGATCGCGCAGTATCCGGACATCACACCTCCGGTGGTTCGGGTGACGACGGCGTACCCCGGTGCGAGCTCTCAGGTGGTGGCGGACACGGTGGCCTCGCCGATCGAGCAGCAGGTCAACGGCGTGCCGGGCATGATCTACATGGAGAGCACGTCGTCCAGTGACGGCTCGTACACGCTGAACGTCACGTTCGAGCTGGGGACGAACATCGATATCGCGTCGGTGCTCGTTCAGAATCGAGTCAACATCGCGTTGCCCAAGCTCCCGGACGAGGTCAAGCGCAACGGGGTGACCACCGATCGAGTCTCCTCCAACGTGGTGACGGTGTTCTCGCTGGCGCCGAAGGACGAGGCCGCGGCCAAGAACTACGACGACCTGTTCATCGCCAACTACCTGACCATCAACGTCTTCGACGAGATCAAGCGCATCGCGGGGGTGGGCGACGCGAAGATCTTCCCGTCGAAGGATTACGGGATCCGGCTGTGGCTGGACCCCGAGCGGCTGAAATCCCGTTCGTTGACGACGATGGACGTGATCAATGCGCTGAAGGAGCAGAACGTTCAGGTCGCGGCCGGGGCCATCGGCCAGCCGCCCGCGCCGGCGGGCCAGGCGTACCAGTACAACGTGTCGACGCTTGGACGGCTCAGCGACGTTGAGCAGTTCGAGAATGTGATCGTCCGGGCGGACGGGAATCGTCTGGTTCGTGTCAAGGACGTGGCGCGGGTCGAGCTTGGCGGGAAGTCCTATGACCTTCTGGCCAGATACAAGGGAACGCCGGCCGCGGCGATGGTGGTGTATCAGGCCCCCGGGGGCAACGCGGTGCAGGTGGCGCAGGACGTGGAAGCGCTGCTGCACGCCAAATCCGCGACGCTGCCGGAGGGGCTGTCGTTCGAGACGGTGTACGACACATCTGAGTTTGTGCTCTCGGCCATCGAGGCCGTGATGCACACGTTCGTCGAAGCGCTGGTGCTGGTGCTCGCGGTGGTGATCGTGTTTCTCGGGAGCCTTCGGCTCTCGGTCATCCCGATGCTGGCGATCCCGATCTCGATCATCGGCACGTTCTTCTTCGCGAAGATGTTCGGGTTTTCGGTCAACATGCCGGTGCTTTTCGGGCTGGTGGTTGCGATCGGCATCGTGGTGGACGACGCGATCGTGGTGGTGGAGAACGTCGAACGCGTGATGAAGGAGTCGCACCTTCCTCCCAAGCAGGCCACGATCGTGGCCATGAAGGAGGTGCTGACGCCGGTGATCAGCATGACCGTGGTGCTGATGGCCGTGTTCGTGCCGACCGCGTTTCTCCCGGGGATCAGCGGGCAGCTGTTCAAGCAGTTCGCCCTCACCATCGCGGCCAGCACGTTTCTCAGCGGCATCTGCGCGGTGACGCTTTCGCCCGCGCTGTGCGGGCTGATCCTGCGCGAGCACAAGCCGGAGAGCAAGCCGTTCATTCTCGTCCGGCTGTTCAACCGGGCGTTTGACGCCATCGCCGACGGGTATGCGCGGCTGATCCGATTCCTGGTTCACAAGGCCGTCATTCCGTTCACGATGGCGGGGTTCGGAGCGTGCGTCGTGGGGATCGTGTGGACGTTCACCCAGGTTCCGACTGGGTTCGTGCCGCTCGAGGACCGCGGCATGGTGATGATCGACGTGTGGATGCCCGACGCTTCGTCGCAGGAGCGCACGCTCGCCGCGGTGGAGAAAGTCGAGAAGATTCTTTCCGAGACGGATGGGGTGCGGAATTACACGTCGCTGCCGGGCTTTTCGATGATCAACAACAACGGTTCGAACTACGCCCTGTTCTTCATCGGGCTGGAGGACTGGAGCGAGCGCCTCCCGAAGGGGCGCGACCTTGCGACGATCATGGGCGAGCTGCGCGAGAAGACGTCGAGAATCCCGGACGGGCTGTGCATCGTGTTCTCGCTGCCGGCGGTGGACGGGGTCGGCAGCGCCTCAGGGTTTGATCTGCGGCTGCAGGATCGCTCGGGGATCGGGCGGCAGGCCATGGGCGAGGTGGTGCAGGGTCTGATCGAGGATGGCAACGCGCAATCGAAGCTTCGCGGGGTGAACAGCGCGTATCGCGCGGCGGTGCCGCAGCTCTTCGCGGACGTCGATCGCGAGAAGGTCAAGACGCTGGGCATCCCGCTGCAGGACGTGTTTTCCACGATGTCCGGCTATCTGGCATCCGCGTATGTCAATGACTTCAATCTGTTCGGGCGCACGTGGCAGGTGAGCGTTTCGGCGGACAGCCGGTTCCGCGCGTCGCCCGACGACGTCAAGCGGTTGGACCTACGCAAGCCTGACGGGAGCATGATCCCGCTGGGATCGGTGCTGGATGTGCGCGAGACCATGGGGGCGGATCGCGTGATCCGCTACAACATCTTTCCGGCGGCGGTGCTGCAGGGGCAGCCGGCCAAGGGGGTTTCGTCGGGCGAGGCGCTCAGCGTGGTCGAGAACATGGCCGAGGCGAAGCTGCCTCCTGGCGCCGCGTACGAATGGACGGCTCTCTCCTATCAGGAGAAGCTCGTCGGCAATCAGGCCATCATCGTGTTCTCGATGGCGCTGCTTGTGGTGTATCTCATTCTCGCGGCGTTGTATGAGAGTTGGTTCATTCCCCTTTCTGTGATTCTCTCCATTCCGTTGGCCATGCTGGGGGCGATGGCCGGGCTGATGCTCCGCGGCATGGACAACAACATCTACACGCAGGTGGGTCTCGTGCTGCTCGTGGGGCTCGGGGCCAAGAACGCGATTCTGATCGTGGAGTTTGCGAAGGCGTATCGGGAAAAGGGCAAGGGCATCGTGGAATCGGCGGTGGAAGCGTCGCGTCAGCGGCTTCGTCCGATCCTGATGACCGCGCTCGCGTTCATCCTCGGGGTGCTGCCGCTGATGATTGCCTCGGGCGCGGGCGCCGCGAGCCGGCAAGCGATCGGCACGGCCGTGTTCTTCGGGATGATCGGCAATACGTTCCTCGGGCTCGTGTTCACGCCCGTTCTGTACGTGGTCATTCAGGCGGTGACGGAAAAGGTGTTCCGCATCAAGCCCAAGGCTCCGGCGACGCCCGCCACGTCGCTCGCCGGCGCGTGAACCAAGAACGGAAGCAGAGCAACCATGACCAGCGGATTGGCTCAAGAGCTCTTGATCGGCCTCGGGCTTCTCGCGGTGTTGTTCCTCTCCGGCGAAATCGGGTTTCGCTCCGGGCGTCGGGCTGCGAAGAAAAAGCAGGCGGCGCCATCGGGCGGGCAGATCGGATCGATTCAGGGCGCGATCCTGGGGCTGCTTGGCTTGCTGCTGGCGTTTAGCTTTGGCGGCGCGGCGACGCGGTTTCTGGATCGGCAGGATTTCATCGTGCGGGAGGCCAATGCCATCGGAACGGCCTCGCTACGGGCGGACCTGCTCGATGAGCCCCACCGCTCCGAGCTGCTGGCGGCTCTGAGGGTGTACACCGAGTTTCGGGTCGATTTGGTTCAGCGGGTCCCGCGGGTCACGGTTGAGCAAGTGGAGCCGGAAGTCCAGCGTCAGCTGCACGCGATCTGGCGAGCCACCATGCGCGGCGTGAACGCGAAGCCGTCGAGCATGATGGGCATGCTGCCGCCGATCAACGAGGTGATCGACGTGCATTCGTTGCGCGTGGCCGCGTCGAAGAAGCGCCTGCCGCCGCCGGTGATCGCGCTTCTTTTGAGCTGTTCGATGCTGGCGATCGGCGTCGTCAGTTTCGGGTGCGGCGTGGGCGGCAGCCGGCGGACGTGGCTGACGGCGCCGCTCTTGCTTTTGGTCGCGGGCTCGCTGTGGATCACGATTGACCTCGATCATCCGCGCAGCGGGCTCCTTCGCCTCGATGACCGACCGCTCGAGGCGCTCACATTCGACCCTCTAGCGCCCGGCATGGACTGAACGCGGCGCCCCGGGTCCCCGGACCCCCGGACCCCCAGACCCCTGTACCCCCGGACCCCCCGGGCTGCGTTCGTTGGCCGGCGCCGTGCGCTCCCGTCACTCGGATTCGTTGTCCGGAGCCTCGTGGCGCGATAGACTTTCGGCGCGGGGCCGATTCGGGCCGGGTTACGAGGGAGTCCTCGCATGGTTCAGCCTCGGTGCGAAGCCTCGTGGTTGCTCGGGGCGACCGTGGAGCTTCCGGGAAGTCATGCATGCATACCGCACAATTGGCGCTGTTGGACGACGACGGCAACGTCGGCATGACGTTTGATCTTTCGAATGGGCCCGTGTCGATCGGCCGGCACCCCGACAACGATATTGCCATTCAGGACGACCTCGCTTCGCGTTTTCACTGCGCGGTGGAGCCGGACGGGTCGGGGGGCTGGAAGGTTCGCGACCTCGGCTCGCGCAACGGCACCCGGGTCAATGAGGAGCGCGTGGCGGAGACGGCGGTGCGTCCCGGGGACCGGATTCGCGTCGGCAAGCACGTGTTTCGGCTGGGCAACGGGGGTGGGAGCGTGGAGCTTGCGACGGAGCTCATGAATGAGGTGCACGCGCCCGCGGCGCCCAAGGCCAGGCGTCCAGACGCCAAGGCCGTGGGTGTGTGGGAACAGGACCTTCGGCAACTTCTCAAGAGCCTGTCGCCCTCCACGACCGGACGAGAGCCGGTCACGCTGATTGACGCGCGGGGCAAGTCGTCCGAGGCGTTGTCGCCGGACGCGGGCGGGGGCGCTTCGGCGATGCGGCTGATGCTGCTCGCGGCGCTGTTCAGCCGAGCGACGGACATTCACATGGAGCCGAAGGGGGAGGCGTTCAGCGTTCGGTTGCGTGTGGATGGGCAAATGGTGTCGGTGGCGGACTTTCCCAACGCTGTGGGAGAATTGTCGATCGGGCTGACGAAGGCGGCGTGCCACATGAAGGTGGCGGGGCGGGATGCGCTGCTGGAGGGGCACTTCTCGGCGATGATCGATGGTCGTCGGATGGACTTTCGCGCATCAATCACGCCTTCGGTGCACGGGCAGAAGCTGGTGCTGCGGGTGCTGAATTCTCCGGACGCGCCCGAACGGCTGTCGGAGCTTGGGCTGGCGCCTTGGATGCTGGATCGGATCAAGAAGACGTGTGAGAAGGACTCAGGGCTGCTGCTGGTGTGCGGGCCCACCGGGTGCGGCAAGACCACGACGCTGTACAACGCGCTGCGCGAAATCGACCGGGATCAGCGAAACGTGGTGACGATCGAGGACCCCATCGAGCATCACCTGGATCGGATCACGCAGATCCCCGTGAACGCTGATCAGGGCGCCACGTTCGGGTCGCTGCTGCGCTCCGTGCTTCGGCAGGATCCCGACGTGATTCTGCTGGGCGAGGTGCGTGATGATGAGACGGCGCGGGTGGCGATGCAGGCCGCGATGACCGGGCACCTGGTGTTTTCGACGGTGCACTCCAAGGACACCATCGGCGCGGTGTTCCGGCTGCTCGACCTCGGAGTGGAGCCGTACCTCGTTGCCAACTCGCTGGACCTGATAGTTTCGCAGCGTCTGGTGCGGGTGCTGTGCGATCAGTGCAAGCGGGCGGTCCGGGTGACGCCGGGGCAGGCGTCGCGGATGGGCCGGTTCCTGGAGAACAAGCCTGAGGTGTTCATTGCCACGGGGTGCGCGCGGTGCCTGCGGACGGGGTACCGGGGACGGCAGGCGATCTATGAGATGCTCGAGTTCACGGACGAGTTGCGGGATGTGGTGCTGAAGGAGCCGACGATCCAGGCGCTCCGGAAAGTCATCGAGGGGGGCCTGTTCACATCGCTCACGCAGTCGGGCTGGCAGCTTGTGGCTCGGGGGATGACGACGATGGATGAGGTGGACCGGGTCTCGACGGTGGGGTGACCCCCCCTATTCTCGGTCGAGGGGGCGTCCTCGAACCGGGTCTTTTTTGAGGGGCTCGGGGGATTCCCGTTGCAACCTGGGGCCTTCCGGGGTCATAGTGAACGGCAACTCGTGGGTTGGCCCAGACGCCGCTCGGAAAGGCGTTGCGCACGTGCGTCCAGCCCCATTCGATGGTTTGCGTCCCGAATTGGGGCGAGGAGGTTGGTCTTCATGCGCGCATCGGCACGTCTGCTCGTCGTACTTCCTTCCTTCGCGGGCGTCTTGGCGGGATACGCTGCGCACGCGGACGCCTTGCGCGATCTGCCGGCCGGGCTTGCGGCGCTGGCGATGCGCGAGGCGGATCCGACCTGTTCGGCCGCCGCGTTCGCGGAGGCTTTGGCGCGAGCGCCGATGTGCTTTCCCAACGAGATGACGCCGGAGGAGTGGGAAGAAGCCATGGCCAGCGGGCTGATGCCCCCGGCGCTGCTCGTGCAGCCGGACTTCTGGACCGACACGACGGTCTGGACGGGAAACAGCCTGCAGGGACCCTCAAACCGCGCGGCCAGGACGAGCCTCACCTATTCCTTTCCAAATGACGGCGTGACCTGGGGGTTGTCATCCATCGCCTCGACCAGGCCCAACGAGCTGGGCTCGCGACTCATGGCGCACTTCGGCGCCAATGACCTCGACGAAGGGCGAGAGTATTTCCGACAGGCCCTTGCCTCGTGGCGCAAGTACTCCTCGCTGACCTACACGGAAGTGGCGGACCTCAACGTCGCCATGAATCAGACGATCACCTCGCCCGGCAACGGCGGCGGTGATGTACGCATCGGCGCGGGCAACTCGGCCTCCGGTTTCTTGGCGTACAACGCGTTCCCCTCCGCGGCGTGGGCGGGGGTCGGCGGGTCGGACATGTACATGGACGCCGCGGACTTCACCTCGACTCGTTTCAACGCCCCGGCCGAGGATTACAAGTACCTGCGCAACACGGTGGCGCACGAGCACGGCCACGGGCTGGGCGCGATCCACTCGGTGCCTTGCAACGGCTCGAAGCTCATGGAGCCTTCGATCAACCTCGCGTTCGACGTCGTGCAGATGGACGATCGGCGTGGCGCCGGACGGAACTACGGCGATCGGTTCGCAGGGAACCAATCGGCCGCAACCGCGGCCTCCTTCGGGGATTTGGCCGCGCCGGAGCCGCACTCGGTTCGTGAACTGGACCTCTCGCTGAACGGCGCAACCGGGTTTGGCAACACTTCGGAGGACTGGTTCGCTTTTCTGCTGTCGTCTGCTCAGAGCGTGACCGTCTCGGCCACGCCCACCGGCGGCACGTACACCGCTGGCCAGCAGACGTCTTCGTGCAGCGGCTCGACCGCGTCAATCAACGCGACACAGGCCGGCAACATCACGCTGGAAATCCGCGATTCGTCGGGCGCGAACGTGCTGTTCTCGTCCTCGTCGGCGCCCGCGGGCTCGCCTGAGATCATCACGGAGACGCTGCCGGCCGGGGAGTACACGATCCGCGTCAAGGACATCGGCCCGAACTCGAGCGCGAATCAGATCGTGCAGGTGTACGACCTCGCCGTGCTCGTAGCCGGCGAGCCGTCGCCGCCGCAGGCGATCGCGGGGATTCACAAGCGCTCTCCGGCCAACGCCAACTGCTTCTTCATGGGCGACATCAACTCCCGCGCGACACAGCCCGGCGCATCGATTGCTTCGTACGAATGGGATCTCAACGGCGACGGCGTTTTCGAGACCAACAGCGGGAAGGCCAATCGGCAGTACGTTTCGAACGGCGTCTATCCAGTGACGCTCCGCATCACGGACTCGAACGGAAAGACCGGCGAGGACACGATCAATCTCACGGTGTTCGGCGCGACCACGACCCTCACCAGCGTGGCGCCCGCGAACGGGATGCAGGGGGAGATCGTCCCGGTGACACTTACCGGAACGAATCTGAAGAACCTCACGAGCGCATCGATGGTGACGGTCTCTGGAACGGGAGTGATTGCGATAGGGACGCCGGTCCCGAACGCCGAGGGAACGTCGGTCACGGGCCTTTCGTTCCAGTCTGACGTGAACGCGCCGACCGGCGGTCGTCATGTGACGGTGTCCAACGCGGACGGCATGGCCACATTGACGCTCGCGTTCGTCGTGATGCCCGGCTTCACGCCGTGCCCCGGCGACACCAACGGAGATCGCATCGTCAACTTCGCCGACCTCAACACGATTCTCTCGCAGTTCGGCCAGACCGGCGCCGGGCTTTCGGGCGACCTGAACAGCGATGGCATCGTGAACTTCACCGATCTCAACATCGTTCTGTCAAACTTCGGGATCGTCTGCCCGTAACCAGCCGCTTCGGCTCATCGAACGAACGATTGCCCGGTCGCAAGGCCGGGCTTTTTTTGTTAGGCGATCGTTCACATCATCGTGCGCGGCCGCGCATGCGTGCCGCACAGCCCTGCAGCACCCGACGCTCGCATCGGTGCGCGTCGGCCCGCCGGCGGCACTCGGATCCAGAACTGCCAAACCCGCTCGGATTCTCGGGCCTTGGCTCTTGATTCTGTCGGAGAGCACCGAGTAAACTCGACTCTTCCCGACAGCAGACTCCGTGTCCACTGCGCGGCCCGGAGCGAGCATGGAGAACACGCCATGAGAGATCCAGGTCGAGCGGTCGCGGCTGCAGCGCTGCTGCTCTTTGCTTCGGCGCCTGCGAGCGAGTCGGTCGGCGCACCCGCGTCATTCCATGCTCGCGTGCAGTCGAAATCGCCCTTGCTCTGGTATCGCCTCGGCGAGACTTCGGGCAACGCGATCAACAGCGGAACGCTCGGCGCATCGCATGACGCTACTTTTAACGGCACGATCGGGCGCGGCGTGTCGACCTTTGTCGGCGATGGGGGATCGCGATTCGACTCCAGCGATGACTTTCTTGAGTCTCTCAGCGCGTCGACAGTGACGGGAAATCCGAGCTTCTCGTGTGAAGCCATTGTTCGGCTCGACAGCCCCGGCAACGCCGCCAACTGGGGTCCGTTCCTGCATTGGGGGCAGGGAACGAATGCACGGGAGGTGTATTTTTCGGTCTCGAACGCGCTGAATGATCGGTTGTACGCCGGCTTCTACAACGGTGGGCTCCGCACGGCGTCGGTCGTGCCCACCAATCAGTGGATCCACGTCGTTTGGACCCGGATTGGCGGGAGCGCGTCCAACACGGGGTCCAAGCTCTTCATCAACGGAAGGGCTGTCGCCATGGAGATCGATCCCGCGCTGAGCCCGGGCGTGTTCACCTCCGCCCAGATCAACGTGGTGGCCACGACCTTTCGCGTCAATCGAGCGACGGACTTCATCGGTTCGAGGTTCTTCACGGGATCGCTCGATGAGGTTGCGTTGTACGGTCGGCGGCTCACGGCCACTGAAGTCAGAAATAATGCCATGGAATCCGGTCTGCCCGGCGCCGCGATGTGTGACGGCGACGCCGACGGTGATCATGCCGTGAATTTCACGGACCTCAACATCGTGCTTTCGGAGTTCGGGCAGAACGGAGTTGGACTGGATGGGGATCTGAATGACGATGGGACCGTGAACTTCACGGACCTTAACATCGTGCTCTCGAGTTTCGGCGTTGTTTGCCCTTAACCGAATGTACCGCTACATCATTCGATCATGCGATAACGCCCGGCTTTTTGGCCGGGCGTTCTTCATTTCGCTCACTCTTCCCGAGGTTGGGGATTCAGAGGGTCGCGGAAGTGTAGGGCAGCAGACCCATGAACCGGGCTCGCTTGATGGCCTGGTCGATCTTGCGCTGCTCCTGCGCCGTCGTGCCGAGCCGCTTGCGGCCCAGGATCTTGCCGTTCGGGCTCAGCATGCGCCGCAGCGAATCGACGTCCTTGTAATCGACGAACGCGATGCCCTTGGCCGACTTGCGGACGACCTTTGGAGTGGGCGCGGGGCCGAAACGGGAAAACTTGCTCATCTCGAAAAAAGCTCCGTCCTGGTCGTTGGGCCCGGGTCGCGGCTCGGCAACACGCCGACGCCCCCGGGCGACGGGGGGAGGGGAATATAGCCCGGGCAACGGTTCGAAACAACCCGTCAAGGGGCTTCCGGAGGGCGCCCTAGAACGCCCGGGCCACGACCGCGTCCGCAGCCGTGTGCAGCAGGGCGAGAGCCGGATCGTCGGCGCCGGCCTGGAATCCCGCGCCCAAGGCCTGTTTGGCCTCCCCGATGAGTCGCAAAGCCGCGTTGCGGGCGTACGCGAACGAGCCCGTCCCCTCGAGCGCGGCTGCCACTTCGGCCCCGCGCTGCCCGGCCTGCTCGATCGCCCGAAGCGTCTGCCCCCGAACCAACGGCTCCGCGGTCCGCAGATGGTGGATCAGCGGGAGCGTCATTTTTCCCTTCTCGAGGTCCTTGCCGACGGACTTGCCGACGACGGCCTCTTCGCCGGTGAGATCCAGCAGATCATCCTGGATCTGGAAGGCGATGCCGATGCTGCGACCAAATCGGCGCAGCCGCTCGCGCACATCCTCGGAAGCCCCCGCGTGCATCGCGCCGAGATCGCACGCGGCCGCGATCAGCGAAGCCGTCTTGCGTTCGACGATCTCGAAATACGTCGGTTCATCGAGGGAGTAGTCGTCTCGATGATGCAATTGCAGCAGTTCGCCCTCGCAGAGCCGCGAGGCCACAGCGCCGATGATGCGCGTTGACTCCTGCGATTCGAGCGTCGCGCAGAGATGAAACGCGGCGGAAAAAAGGTAGTCCCCGAGGATGACGGCGGGCTCGTTCCCGCGGAGCCTATTGACCGTGGGCGAGCGGCGGCGCGTTTCTGCTTCGTCCAGCACGTCATCGTGCACGAGCGTGGCGACGTGGATCATTTCCACGACGGCGCCGATGGCCGCGTGCGCTTCGCTGATCGCTCGATCGTCCAGCGCCGTCCCCACGGAGCGCGCCGTCAGACCGCACAGCAGCACCATGGAAGGGCGGAGCATCTTGCCGTGGTATCGCTCGACCTGGGCACACAGCTCGCGCACCGGAGGCAGGTCTGATCGCACCTGCTCCTGCAGCCGGCGCTGCACGCGCGCGAGGCCCCGCTCGACGACCGCCGCCGCAGCGACGTGTTCATCGCTCACGCGCATCATTCCGCTGAGTCCAACCGCCGACGCCATGCCACGAGCACTCCGAAGGGGAAAAGCGGATGGTAGCCCCCACGCGGCCCGCCTACTTCTCCGCGACGACGTAGCAGATCCAGGCCAGATCAGCCTCGCCCCGCTCCACGGGCTGGAAGTCGCCGTCGCCCTCCTCGGCGTCGTCGTCCCAGCCCTCCCAATGCACGGTGGAACGGGCGAACCCGGCCTCGGCCAGAATCTCGCGGATCTCGGGCAGCGTCCAGAGACGCCAGTCGTACGTGAAGGCCCGTCGGAGCTTGGATCCATCCTTGAACTGGAAGTGGATGTGACAGATCAGACGGCTGGATACGGGGTCAAACTGAGCCTGGTCCCAGACGTAGGTGAAGGAGTCGCCCCACGGCCCCTTGGCCTTGATCTCGCGTTTCTCGCGCATCTCTTTGTGCGCATCCGATCCGCCGTAGCAATCAAGCATGAACATGCCGCCCGGGGCGAGCGCCCTGCGGGCCGCCTCGAAGTACGTCTTCAGACTGTCGCGCGAGGTGAACATCCAATAGCTGAAGTTCATCGCGAGCACGATGTCGGCTCGGGGCGCTTTGGCGTGAAGGACGTTGGATGCGACGAGCTGCACGCGAGATCGGGCCGCGGGCTTGAGGCGGCGTAGATTCTGTTCGCGTCCCCAGGCCAGAACATCAGGGTCGATATCGACGCCGATGGCACGATTGGCCGAGCGGCGACGGACCCACTCGCAGGACGAGTTGGCCGTGCCGCAGAAGTCTTCCCGAAGCACGCGGGCTCGTCGTCCCCGCAATTCGTGGTACGCGTCATCGACAAAGTCGATCTCGGCGTCCACGGCCTGCACGGCGTGCTGGTAGAGCACGTGGCGATCGACGATCGACGCGATCGGCGCCCTCTCGGCTCCGGCGGCAATCACCCGCTGCGCGGCTTCGCCCGCGCCCTCTGTGCGTGAGCGCTTCTTTGACCTTCGATGCGACATCCCTCGTGACATGGAGGGCGGACTATACAGGGCGGTGGGGGCGTACGCGCGCGATAGACTCATGATGTGAAGCGAGCTGCCCAGCACACCCCCGCACGCGCGCCCAACCGAATGCAGTGGGAGCGCCCCTGCGCGGGAGCGCGAGTCGCGCACGGAGATTGGCTCGACGTGGCGCGCGGGCTCGCTCCCTCGTCCGTCGACCTGGTGTACGCCGATCCCCCATTCAACACGGGCGAGATCAAACGCGGGGCCGCGGGCGCATATGAGGACCGATGGGACACCATCGAGTCATACGTCTCGTGGCTGCGCGAGCGGTTGGAGGCGACGTTGCCGGCGATCAAGCCGACGGGGAGCGTGCTGCTGCACGTGGACTGGCGCGTGTCGCACCACGCACGCCTGCTGCTGGATGAGCTGATGGGGGCCGAGTCGTTCGTCAATCACCTGATCTGGTCGTACGGGCTGGGAGGGAGTTCGCCCAGACGGTTCGCACGGAAGCACGACGACGTTCTGTTCTACGGCGTGGACCCGGAGCGGTATTTCTTCGAGGCGCCGAAGGTTCCCGCAACGAGCGCGCGGATGGCGGGGATGTCGAAGAAATCGACGGACGTACTGTCGATCCCGACGATCAACAACATGGCCCGGGAGCGCGTGGGGTATCCGACGCAGAAGCCGCTCGCGCTGCTGGACGTGCTGGTGCGCGCGTGCTGTCCGGTGGGCGGCGTGGTGCTGGACCCGTGCTGCGGCTCGGGGACGACGCTGGTGGCCGCGGTTCGTGCGGGACGAGAGGCATGGGGGGTGGATGTGTCCGTGGAGGCGATTCGGGTGGTGGGCGAGAGGCTGAAGCACGAAGATGATCATGCCGCGCGGTCGAAATCGAGCAGCGTAGATCGAATCTCGCAGCCCTAACTCCCCCACTCTCCCGCGTACGTCGTGCTCGCCGGCGCGGCGTCCCGCTGCGTCAACTCAAAGAGCCGCTTGGCGATCTGGCGCAGGTGCAACGCATCGTGCGCGGCCCATGACGCGAGCAGATCACCGGCCGAGATCGGCCCAAACTTGGGGTGCTGATGCACCCGGGCCCAATCGACCATCGCGGGCTCACCCAGCGAGCGCAGCCAGGAGAGCGACACCGATCGCTCGGCACAGATCCGCTCGACGGCCTCGGCCAAGTCATCCTCGATGTACTTGCGATCGCGCGCCCAGCCCTCCGGGTCGATGGGCAACCATGCGCGAGCGGGATCTTCGAGTGTGCTGCGCAGGCGTGCGCGGAAGTCGTCGACCTCCTCGTCTCCCATGTGTCGCACGATCTCGATGATGGACCAGCCGCCCGTGGGGCCGCGCCAGCGCGCATCGTGGGGCGAAACGATGGCGACGAGCGATCGGAGCGCGAGGGGCGCTCGCTCGAGTCGTTCGATGATGCGCGCGGGGGCCTGCATGCGACGTGACTCGCGGGGTGAGAACTCCCAGTGACTCAGAACCCGCCCGAGCGCATGTGCTCGAGTGACGGAGGAAACGGATAGCCGGCGTAAACACCGATATCACCCATGCGCCACATGGCGGGCGAGGGGTACACATCGCCCCGGTACCCGGCCTCGTACATCGTGCGGAGCACGGTTTCGAAGGAAGGCTCCTCGCCCGTGGTCTCGTCGATGAGTCGGTTGGATCGGGCGCCGAGGAAGCTCACGCTGGCCGTCGGGAGCCGCATGCGCCGACCCTCGAGCATCAACGCGACCTGGCGGAACCCTCGAAGCAGGTCCTTCACCGTGAAATGGTCCTTCGCGTGCGGACGCAAGAGCGCCAAGACCTCGATGGCCTCGAGATCGAACTTGACGACGTACGGCTCGTGGTCCGCGGCGCCGTGCTTGGCCACCGCCTCTGCGAACATCCGCACGTGCGCCGTGATCGAGGACGCCCGCCACTGACTCGCGGGGATCATCTCAGCGAGCTGCGCGATGATGCCGTGGGAGTTGTCCTCCGCGTTGACCCCGCAGATGACCGTACGGTACCTCCCCGCGAGAATGTCGCCGGGCATGGGCTGGCCCCAAACCACCCGGATGCGCTCGGCGGATCGATCCGTTTCCGGAGCATTCGGGAGCAACGTGATGTGGTCGGACGAAGGGGCCGAGAGCAACGCATCACCCTCGCCGTCATAGATCCGGACCTTCGGCTTGCTGGCTGGCACGGTCATGGAAACGGCTCCTGTGCCCCGAAATTGTCTCGAAACGATTCCTCAGCATACCCCCTCACCGGACCCCGGTCGGACTCAGGATCCGCTCGCGCCGCAGACGAGCGCAAGCGTGTGCAGGTCCGGAACCGTGATATCCGGGCGCACGGCCATCAAAGGGCGGCAAGTGGCCCCGCCCGGGCGTCCGGCGCGCCGATCAACCCAAACCGTCTGGATCCCGCGAGCCGAGGCCGGCGCGATGTCATGAAACAGACTCTGCGCGACGTGCACCCACGCCGAGGGCTCAATGCCCATCGAACGGATCACCCGTTCCGCCGCGTCAAAGTGCGGCGCGGCCGGCTTGTACGAGCGGACGTCCTGCGCCGTGATGACCGCATCAAACTCACCTTCAAGCAACCGGCACGTCCGGGCGAGGGACGCGTGATCGATATTGGAAACGATGACCAGACGAAACCTCCGCCTCAACGCAAGTAACGCCCGCACCGTGTCTGGAAACGCCGGCCAGGCTCCAACGGAATCCGCGAGCGCATTCATCTCGTCGATGCTCACGGGCACGGACAGCGCCTCGCCCAAGTCACGCATCACCAACCGAAGCACATCGGGGTACTCCCGAAACGCTTCGGCCTCGCGGCGTGACTCTGCCTCGGCAAAGGCTGCGAGCAATCGATCCGCCAACGTCTCGCCGCGCCCCCCACAGCCCCCGGCAGCTTCCAACCCCGCTCGCTTTGCCCACGGAAGGAGCACATTGAGCAGGCCTCGTTCCCAGTCGATCAGCGTGCCGTAACAGTCGAATGAAAGAGCCTTGATGCCGAGCCAGTCGATCATGGGGCAAAGCCTCCACTCACGCGGAAACACTGACATTGGCGTCACAAAAATGAAAGTGGCCCCGACAAGGAGTTACCTTGTCAGGGCCAAGCGTCGGCGATGACCTACTTTCCCGCAGGGCAGTATCATCGGCGGCCAGGGCTTAACTGCTGTGTTCGAGATGGGAACAGGTGTTTCCCCTGACCTGTAGTCACCGACAATCCGTTTCTCGGCCGCTAGGCCGAGCCACAGACAACAAGTGATCCGAGCGATTGTCGCCCCGACGTCCTGCGTGCAACCACGCATGAGCCAGGGACACAGAGTGAATCAAGCACGTGAGTGCCTTGTGACCGCCGGGCCAAGGCCCGGCGGGGATGCTGAGGCCAACCGAGCCGCCCGTTGGAGGGGCGCCCGGTTGGCGTGATCAAACCTTACGACCGTTAGTACCGCTCCGCTGAAGGCCTTTCAGCCCTTACACGCGCGGCCTATCAACCTGGTGGTCTACCAGGGGTCTTTCGCCTTTCGGCAAGCAGATCTGTTCTTGAGGGGGGCTTCCCGCTTAGATGCTTTCAGCGGTTATCCCTGCCCCACTTAGCTACCCTGCGATGGCGCGAGCGCGCCAACAGGATCACCAGGGGTGGGTCCCTCCCAATCCTCTCGTACTAGGGAGAACTCCTCTCAAATCTGCAACGCCCACGACAGATAGGGACCGACCTGGCTCACGCCGGTCTGAACCCAGCTCGCGTACCGCTTTAATCGGCGAACAGCCGAACCCTTGGGACCGCCTTCAGCCCCAGGATGCGATGAGCCGACATCGAGGTGCCA
>CAZWZL010000044.1:20477-20544 GCA_964638515.1 uncultured Phycisphaeraceae bacterium | reverse complement strand
TGTTCAGACCTTCGGCCACTGACCCCCGGACCCCCGGACCCCCGGACCCCCGGACTTCCGGACCCCC
>CAZWZL010000044.1:0-20377 GCA_964638515.1 uncultured Phycisphaeraceae bacterium | reverse complement strand
GGACTCCCGGACCCCCGGACTCCCGGACCCCCGGACTCCCGGACCCCCGGACTCCCGGACCCCCGGACTCCACCGGGACAATCAGAGATCCTGTAGGATTTGCGGGACTTCCCCCGGGCTCTTTGGGGTGCCCGACTCGCGGCGCGCTCCTTCGGCCGGGCAGTGAGTGAGCGCGGATGGAGATCTACAAGGGCATTCCGGTTTCCGCGGGGGTCGCGATCGGCAAGGTGTACGTGCTCGATGATGCGAGGGTGCGCATCCCTCGACGAATGGTGCCCATTGCGCGGGTGACGGCGGAGATCGAGCGGCTCGATGACGCGCTTCGGGCGAGCGTGGGGGACTTGGAGGCGTTGCGGCGGACGGCGGAGCAGCGGCTGGGCGCCGAGGCGGCCAAGATTTTCGCGTTTCACCAGGGCCTGCTGAGCGACACGACGCTGACGGGGCCGATGCGGGAGCGGATCGAGCGGGAGCGGGTGACGGCGGAGTACGCCGCGGCGGAGGGGTTCAAGGCGCTCGCTGAGACGTTCACGCGGATGGGGGATGAGGCGTTCGCGACGAAGGTGGACGACGTATTCGACCTTGAGAGGCGGGTGCTGCGTCGGCTGATCGGGGAGCACCGGGCGCACCTTGCCGGGCTGAGCGAGCCGGTGGTGGTGGTGGCGCGTGATCTGACGCCGAGCCAGGCGGCGACCTTTGAGCCGGGGAAGGTGACGGCGTTCGCGACGGACACGGGTGGTCGGACGAGTCACACGGCGATTGTGGCGCAGGCCTTGTCGATCCCTGCGGTGGTGGGGATCGGGAGGCTCGCGGAGATCGCGGGCGAGGGGGACACGATCATCGTGGACGGTGATCGGGGGGTGGTGGTGTTGAACCCGGACGAGCCGACGCTGGGTCAGTATCGGCAGTACCGGGAGCGGATGGCGGCGTACGGGGCCGCGCTGGGCGAGCTGGCCGGGCTGCCGTCGGTGACGAAGGACGGGACGGAGGTTCGGCTGCTGGCGAACATCGAGTTTGCGCGGGAAGCGAAGAGCGTTGTGGCGTTGGGTGGTTCGGGGGTGGGGCTGTTCCGGACGGAGTTCCTGTGGCTGACGTCGGATCATGAGCCGACGGAGCAGGAGCAGTTCGAGGCGTATGCGCAGGCGGTGCGGGACTTGAATGGCCTGCCGATCACATTCCGGACGTTTGATCTCGGCGCGGACAAGATGACGCCGGACGGGGCGATGTCGGACGAGCGGAACCCGTTTCTGGGTCTGCGGAGCATCCGGTATTGCCTCCAGAACATGCCGATGTTCAAGCGGCAGTTGCGGGCGATTTTGCGGGCGAGTGCGCTGGGGCCGAGCCGGATCATGTTCCCGCTGGTGACGACGACGCTGGAGCTTCGTCAGGCGAAGATGGTGTTGCGGGACGTGATGGACGATCTGACCGACGAGGGGGTGGCGTTCGACCGGAGCGTTCAGGTGGGGATCATGGTCGAGGCGCCGGCCGCCGCCGTGATGGCGAATTCGTTCGCCCGGGAGAGCGAGTTTTTGTCGATCGGGACGAATGATCTGGTGCAGTACGTTTTGGCGGTGGACCGGACGAATGAGAACGTGGCGTCGCTGTACACGCCTTCCCACCCGGCGGTGCTGAGGCTGATCAAGGACACGGTGCGGTCCGGGCGGCGGGAGGGGGTGGATGTTTCGGTGTGCGGGGAGATCGCCGGGGACGTGGAATACACGATGTTGCTGATTGGGATGGGGTTGCGTACCCTTTCGATGACTCCCTCGGCGATCCCGCGCGTGAAGCGAGTGGTTCGGAGCGTCGATGTGAGTGAGTGCGAACGGCTGGCCCGCAGGGTCGGCTCGGTCGATTCCGAACGGCAGGTCGCGTCGTATTTGCGCGAGGCTGCCAGGAACGTAATCCCCGAGGCGTTCGGCGGGCGTGCCGCTGACGAGCCGGCGTAGACCGGCGCTCGGGAACCGGATTTTCCCGGGAGGCCGAGGTTTCGGCCTGCTCGGAGCCGCCGGTCTGAACGCGAGCCTCCCCAGCGCGTGAGCGCGGGTCGCAGGCGGGTTTGGGCTGATGGGGGGGTCTGGGCTTTTTCGGCGCGAGTCGCCGAGCGGGCTTGGGCAGTTTCCGTGCGGCTCTGCGCGGGTTGTAGCTCGGGATTCCCAGAGGCTTGTGAGGCAACGGCAACCTTGAATCTGTCGGCGGCACGACGCGGCACGTCGGCGATCGGCGCTTGGAAGCGCGAACGGATCGTCGGGCGGTGGTTGCGCGTGGATGCGGGGCGGGTTGCGCGTTCAGGAAGGTAAAGGCAAGGGATCGTGAAGAAGAACAGGATGTTGATTAATTACGTGCCGGGCGTGGAGTGCCGGCTGGCGGTGGTTCGAGAGGGCAAGTTGGAGGAGTTGCACGCGGAGCGTGCGGACGCCGCGTCGCATGTCGGGAACATTTACGTCGGTCGTGTGACGAACGTGGAGCCGGGCATTCAGGCGGCGTTCGTGGACTTCGGCCTTGAGGACAACGGGTTTCTGCACATCACGGACGTGCATCCGCGGTACTTCCCCGGGGAGGACGACGACGCGACGGAGCGGGTGGGTCTGAAGACGCCCCGACGGGTGCGTCCGCCGATCCAGGCGTGTCTGAAGCGCGGGCAGGAAGTGATCGTGCAGGTGTTGAAGGAGGGGGTGGGTACGAAGGGTCCGACGCTGACGTCGTACCTGTCGATCCCCGGGCGATTCCTCGTGATGATGCCCCAGATGGACAACGTTGGGGTGTCTCGGCGCGTGGAGGACGAGGAGCGTCGGCGCGAGATGCGCAAGATCCTGGATCAGCTGGATCTTCCGGAGGGCTTCGGGTTCATCCTGCGCACGGCGGGCATGAATCAGACCAAGACGGAGCTGAAGCGAGACCTTGCGTATCTGCAACGGTTGTGGAAGGACATGCAGCGCCGGCTGGAGTCGGGCTCGAAGCCCAGGTTGCTGTACGCCGAGAGCGATCTGCTGGTGCGCGGCCTGCGGGACGTGCTGGGGGGCGACATTGACGAGGTGGTGGTGGATGACGTGACGGCGCTGCGTCGCGCGGCGCGGTTCTTGAAGATCGTGGCGCCGAGGACGGGCCCGCGGCTGCTTCGGTATGCGGACGGCTGCCCGTTGTTTCACCGGTTCGGCATCGAATCGCAGATCCGTGGCCTGAACGAGCGCGAGGTGAAGTTGCCGTCGGGCGGCGCGCTGGTGATCGACGAGACGGAGGCGGTGGTCGCGATCGATGTGAACTCGGGGAAGATGCGTGACGCGAAGGACGCCGAGACGACGGCGGTGCGGACGAACATGGAGGCTGTGGACGAGATCTCGCGGCAGTTGCGGCTGCGTGATCTTGGCGGGGTGGTGATCAACGACCTGATCGATATGCGATCGCGCAGTCACCAGCGCGAGGTGCTCAGCAAGTTCAACGACAACCTGAAGCGCGATCGGGCGCACACCAAGACGTTGCCGATCTCGCAGTTCGGCATCGTCGAGATGACGCGCCAGCGGATGCGGGGCAGCCATCGCAACGTGCACTTTGCGCAGTGTCCGCACTGTCACGGAAGGGGGCACGTGCGTCGTCCGGCGTATGCGTTGGCGGATGCGCTTCGGGAGGTGGCGTGGCTGATGCACTTCGAGCACGTGAAGAAGATCGAGATGGTGGTGGCGCCGCGGCTTGCCGGGGAGATGCTCTCGGGCGGGCGTCAGCAGCTTGGGCGGCTGGAGCGGCTTTCGGGCAAGTCGGTGGCGGTGCGGGTGAGTGAGGGCGCCCCGATCGATGTGGCGACGTTTTATGCGTATGACGCGAAGGGGTCGGACGTTGAGATTGATCGATTGAAGACGCCGGCGCCGCCGGCAGAGATGGATGTGTGGTCGGAGCCGGCGGCGGGCGCGCCGGAGGATTGGGCCGCGGACCCTGCGGAGGAAGCGGCGACGCTGGTGCGTCTGGAGGCCGAGGCTGAGGTCACGGTCGCGGAGCAGATGGAGCAGATGGACGACTTGGCGCTGGGGGAGGTCGATCAGGAGCCGTCGGACGAGGAGTGGGGGACGCTGGCGGAATCGGCGCTCGTGGGGAAGAAGAAGCGAGGTCGTCGTCGGGAGCGGGGCGGGGAATCCGCGGGCGCGACTTCCGGCGTAGGGAGCGAGGGTCGAACGGCGGAGGCGTCGGACGGCGGCGAGGCGAGCGGTGGCGGGCGGAAGCGTCGTCGTCGGCGTGGTCGCGGCGGGAAGGGCGGCGAGGCTGACGGCGTTGCAGGATCAGCCGTTCGAGCGCCGGCGTCGAAGGCGAGCCCATCGCGCGGCGATTCGTGGGATGTGGCTCCTCCAGTCAAGCCCGCGTCGCCGACAGCGAAGCCGAGTGCGCCTCGACCGGCTGCGAACTCGGCCGCGTCACGCAAGGACTCCTGGGACATCGAGCCTGGTGAGGTGACACAGGGTGGCGGCGCGAAGGTGGGCGCGGATGGGACTGAGGCGCCGGAAGGCGGCAAGAAGAAGCGTCGTCGTCGTCGGGGGCGTGGCGGGCGCGATGCGGCGGGCGCCAGTCCAGCGGATGCGGCGCCGAGGCAGGCGGGCGCGGCCTCGAAGGTCGCGGCTCCGTCGCGCGAAGACTCGTGGGACATTGAGCCTGTGGCGGTTGCCAAGGCGGCGCAGCCTGCTGTAAAGCCGGCGCCGGTGGTTCGTCCGGTGGTGGTCACGCCGAAGAGCCCGGCCAAGGGCGGACCGGGCGCCTCGCGGGGGGATTCGTGGGACGTGGAGCCGGCGGCGGTCGGCGCGAGCGCAGCGAGCGAGAAGGAGCCCGCGGCAGGCGTGAAGAAGAAGAAGACGCGTCGGGGTGGGCGGGGTCGTTCGTCGTCGAAGAAGAGCGAGTCTTGAGGGTAAGGAGCGCTGCGTCGACGATGACGGATTTCCCATCGGATCTCGCACAGGCCGCGCCTCGGCGGCTGATCGTGCTTGGCGCGACGGGGTCGATCGGTCGTCAGACGATCGAAGTGGTGGAGCACTTGAACGCGCTTCGGCGTCGCGCGGGCGCGCCGGACGCGTTCGAGGTGGTGGGGATGGCGGGGGGAAAGAACGAGCCGGAGGCTCTGGCAGTGGCGACGCGGATGGGCGTATCGCGGGTGGCGATGCACGCGGGGTCGGGTAGGGAGCAATTCGGGGCGGTGACGATCGATCGGGGACCAGACGCGGCCGAGCGCTTGGTGCGGGAGGTGGAGTGCGACGTTGTTTTGGCGGCGATCGTTGGCTCGGCGGGGTTGCCTGCGACGCTGGCGGGCGTGCACACCGGGCGTGACGTGGCGTTGGCGAACAAGGAGACGCTTGTGGCGGCTGGGGCAATCGTTGTCCCGGCGGCGCGCATGTCGGGAGCGAGACTGTTGCCGGTGGACTCGGAGCACTCGGCGATCTGGCAGTGCCTGTGGGGACGTAAGGGCGAATCGTGCCCGCCTTGCGTTGTTGGCCCGGAGGTGAAGCGTGTGACGCTGACGGCGTCGGGCGGGCCGTTTCGCACGGCGAGCCGTGAGGCGACGTATGGCGCGACGGCGAGTCAGGCGCTCAAACATCCGACGTGGAGCATGGGCGCGAAGGTGACGGTGGACTCCGCTTCGCTGATGAACAAGGCGCTGGAGCTGATCGAGGCGCATTGGCTGTTCGGGCTCGAATCGGCGCGGCTGGACGCGATCGTGCACCCGCAGTCGATCGTGCACTCGTTTGTGGAGTTCGAGGATGGCTCGACGCTTGCGCAGCTGGGCGCGCCGGACATGCGGACGCCCATCCAGATTGCGTTGACGTATCCGGAGCGGCCTGATGGCTGCTCGAAGCCGCTGGATCTCACGTCGATGTCACGTCTGGACTTTGAGCCGGTCGACCACGAGCGGTTTCCATCGGTGGGGCTGGCGCGTCGGGTGATCGAGGAGGGGGGTAGCGCGGGGGCGGTGCTCAACGCGGCGAATGAGGTTGCGGTCGAAGCGTTTCTCGCGGGCGCGATCCCCTTTGGGAGGATCACGGAGCTTGCGGCGGAGGCGATGGACCGGATTTCGTGGCGGGAGACGCCCACGTTGGAAGCGGTGATGGACGCGGACGGCGAGGCGCGGCGGTTGGTCGCGTCCATGCTGACCGAGGGCTCGGTGCGAGTGAGCGGGCTCGCGTCGGGCGTGATTCGCGCGACGGACCGCTAGGATCAACCATGCTCTCCACGCTCGGCTCCGCGTTCGATCTGCTGCTGGTGGCCCTTGGGTTCGGGTTCGTGATCTTCGTGCATGAGCTGGGGCACTTCATGGCCGCGCGTTGGGCGGGGGTCCGGGTGGAGCAGTTTGCGATCGGGTTCGGTCCGGCGGTGTGCTCGTACCGCCGGGGCATCGGGTGGCGGAGAGGCTCGACGACGCCGGAGCTTCGGAAGCGTTTGGCGCAGAACGGCGTGAAGGCGCCGGTGGATGCGCCGCTGCCTCGGCTGGAGGGCGTGTCGGCGACGGAATACAGGATCAACTGGCTGCCGTTTGGTGGTTACGTGAAGATGCTGGGACAGGATGACCTGCGGCCCGGATCTCGGCCACGGTCTTCGGACTCGTACGCGGCGAAGCCGGTGTGGAAGCGATCGGTGATCGTGGTGGCCGGCGTGGTGATGAACGTGCTGCTGGCGTGCGTGATCTTCGTCGTGGTGTTCATGCGTGGGCTGAGCGTCGAGGCGGCGTTGGTGGGCGAGGTGGCGCCGGGTTCGGCGGCCGCGATTGCGGAGCCGATCGACAGAGATGGGGTCGAGCCGGGCTTGCGTGCGGGCGACCGGATTGTGTCGATCGATCCCGAGGGCGAGCGTGGGTTCATGGATCGGCTGCTTTCGCCGAGCGGGCGGGCGGTTCGATCGTTCAGCGACATCGCGCTTGCCACGGCGATGAGCCGAGGTGGACAGCCGCTTCGGGTGAGTGTCGAGCGTCCCGGTGTCGAGGGAGTCATCACGTTCCGCGCGGCGCCGACGACGAACGAGCAGACGCGGCTGCGGGAGCTCGGGGTGTATCCGGCGACCTCGACGCGCCTGTATGTGGAGTCGGAGCTGGACCGGGAGTCGGCGAAGAACTGGAGGTTGGCGCGCGATCGGGCTGGGCTGTCGGAGGTTCCGGCGGGTTCAACGCTCGAGGCGATCGACGGCCGGCCGGTGGGGTTGGCGAATCAGTTGCAGTCGGACCAGTCGGATCGCGACGCGGACACGATCGAGCTTTCGTTTCGCACGCCATCGGGTGAACCGGTGCTGGTGCGATTGAGCCGGGACTTCGATTGGACGATTCGGGCGATTCCCGTGGACGACAGCGGCGAGAAGCGTGCGCAGGCGCACGTGTTGGGCGTGCTGCCGGCATTGGGTGTGGAGTCGGTGGAGGATCGAGCGGAGCGGGCGGGCCTGCGCGCCGGGGACGTGCTTGCGCGGGTGGGTGAGGTGGAATGGCCGGACATGGCCACCGGAGTGCGCGAGATTCAGCGGCACGCGGGGAAGCGTGTGAGCCTGACGGCGCTTCGAGATGGCGCGTATGTCGAGCTGGCCGCGGAAGTGGATCGGCGGAGGAAGTCGATCGGCTTCACCCCGATGACGCTGGAGGACGGGCCGGCGATTCTTGCCGGCACGCTCGCGGCGCGGCACGCGGGCGTGTCGTTGCAGACGGGCGGCGACCCCGCGCCGGAGTGGGCTTCGGCGCAACCGGTGATTCCGGCGGGGTCGCGGGTGCTGCGCGTCGGAACGACGGACGTCGCCACGATGCGGGAGTTTCGCGAGGCGCTGATCGCGGAGACGATTGCGGCGTTCGACGCGGGACGGGGAGCGGACGTGTCGCTGCGCGTGCGATTGCCGTTGGGCGATTCGCCGAGCGAAGGGCCTACGGAAGACCTGATCTGGTCAATGAGCGCGGCGCACGTCGGCGCGCTGCACAAGATCGGGCGATCGAGCGGCGTGCCGATGGGATTGTTTGCGCTGGAGCAGACGGTGCTGAAGGGGGCGACGCCCTGGTCGGCGCTGCTGATGGGCGTGCATGAGACCGATCGCGTGATGCGGACTGTGTACCTCACGCTGGTGCGGCTGTTCGAGGGCACGGTGAAGGTGGAGCATCTCAAGGGGCCGGTGGGCATTGCGCACATCGGGACGATCGTGGTGGATCGCGGGTTCCTGCACCTGTGGTTCTTCCTGGGGTTGATCTCGGTGAATCTGGCGGTGGTGAATCTGCTCCCGATCCCGATCGCGGACGGGGGGCTGCTGGTGTTCCTGGCGATCGAGGCGGTGACGCGACGGCCGGTCTCGCCGGCGATTCAGAACGCCGCGGCTGCGGTGGGGCTGCTGCTGGTGATCGCGATGTTCCTGATCGTGACGTTCAACGACGTATCGGGGATTCTGGGCGGCTGATGGGCTCGGTATGTTGGTGCGCTTGTTTGCCAACGGGATCGACATCGTGGGGCTTGCGGCGCTGCTGACCGCCGGGCTGGCGCTCGCTTTGGTGTTTGTCTCGTGGCGCACCGCGTGGCGGTTGCGGCATCCGCCGAGGCGTGGCTACGCGTGGGCGTTGTCGAAGGGTGTTGCGGGGGAGCCTTCGGAGCTCGATGAACCGTTCGCGTTCTCGTCCTGGGAGGTCATGCACGACGGAGTGCGGCTGCCGGTGTGGGACGTTCGAGGCGCCGACGCGGAGGGGCCGGCCGTCGTGCTGACTCCGGGCTGGGGGGACTCGCGCGTGGGTGGGCTGGTGCGTCTTGGGTGCGTGGCGAAGAGCGCGTCGCGCGTGCTGATGTGGGATCCGGCCGGGCTGGGGGATTCGTCGCGTGCGCGGGGGAGGGGCGGTGTGGTTTGGTCGATGGGAACGAGGGATCACCACGGGCTGTTTCGCGTGCTGCACGCGGCGCGCGAGCGTGAAGCGCGGGGCTTGGAGCGGGTGGTGCTCATGGGATGGTCTGCGGGTGCGGGGACGTCGATTGTCGCCGCGGCGTTGGAGCGCGCGGCCGAGCTGGGGGTTGTGGGAGTGATTGCCGAGGCGCCGTACAGGGAGGCTTGGACGCCCGCGTTCAACGTGCTGCGTCTGGCGGGCCTGCCCTGGAGGGTGACGGGGCCGATCGCGTTCGTAGGGATCGGGCTGCGTCTGGGCGTCGGGGCGCGGTGGCGTGGGTTTGATCGCGCGGCGCACGCGGCGCGGCTGCGGGCGCCGCTGCTGCTGTTGCACGGCGATGCGGACGATGTGTGTCCGGTGGAGGACTCGCGCGCAATTCGGGAGGCCGCGAGGGACGCGGCGCTCGTGGAGGCGCCCGGCGCGGGGCACAACAATCTGTGGACTGAGCCTGCACATTCGGCGCGGATGTGCGAGGCGGTTCGCGCGTTTCTTGGGCGTGTGCGGTAGACGCTACATGCGATCGACGGTGGGGATGCCGAGGGTGGCGAGCCCGTCCTCGAGGACGTTCGCGGTGAGCGCGCACAAGCGGAGGCGCGCGGCGCGGGTGGCGTCGTCGTCGGCTTGAAGGACGGGGCAGGCGGAGAAGAACGAGGAGAACGCGCCCGCGAGATCGTGCAGGAACGCGCAGAGCCGGTGCGGCTCGAGCGCATCGGCCACGGACTGGAGCGCGGCGGGGTATCGAAGCAGCGTGAGGGCGAGCGTTTTCTCGGCGGGGTCGACGATGTTGAACGGCGCGCGCGTGGTTTCGACGAGCAGGCCTCGTTCCTGCGCTTTGCGGAAGATGCTCTTGATGCGGACGAGCGCGTAGAGCAGGTATGGCCCGGTGTCGCCCTCGAACGCGAGCATGCGATCGAAGTCGAACACGTAGTCCTTGACGCGATCGGTGGAGAGATCGACGTACTTGATGGCGGCCACGCCGATGGCTGAAGCAAGTTCATGACGCGTTGCGGAGTCGAGGTCGGGATCGCGTGCGGCGATGGCGCGATCGGCGCGAGTGACGGCTTCATCGATGAGATCGGAGAGCTTGACGTTCTCGCCGGAGCGTGTCTTGAAGGGCCGGCCATCGTCGCCGAGCACGGTTCCGAACGCGGCATGTTCGAGTCGGGCGTCGGATCTGTCGGCGCGACGCGCGTAGCCGGCCTTGATGGAGGCCGCGAAGACCTGACGAAAATGGAGAGACTGCCGCGCGTCGACGCAGTAGATCACCCGATCGGCGTGGAGTTGCCGGACGCGTCGACGGATGGCGGCGAGGTCGGTGGTGGCGTAGAGGAAGCCGCCGTCGGACTTTCGGATGAGCGCGGGCTCCTCGATGCCGACGTCCTTGAGGTGCACGACGAGCGCGCCTTGTGAGGTTTCGGCGACGCTTCGTGCCTCGAGATCGTCAACGACGCCGGCGAGTTCCTCGGCGTACGTCGATTCGCCGGCGACCATGGAGGCATCCACCTTCGCGTGGAGGCGTGCACAGATGGCCATGCACTCGGCGATGGTGATTTCGGCGATGCGTTGCCATACGCGGAACACGGCGGGCTCGTGACGCTGCAGCGCGATGAGCGTCTGGCGGGCGTGCAGGAACTCCTCCTCGGCGCCGGAGACCTGGGCTTCGAGTTCGGCCAGCGCCTTGGGCCCGAGGCCGAAGCGGCGTGCGGCTTCGAGCCCCTTGGCGTCCCGTTCGCAGGCGCGTTGCGCGGCACGATAGATGCCGTCGAGTTGTTCGAGATCGATCGAGGAGAGATCGATGGCGCCGGCATCGGCGAGTCGCTTGACGCGCGCGGTGACCATGGCGATGGGGAGGCCCCAGTCGCCGAAGTGGCTCTGGCGGATGACGTGGTGTCCCAGTCGCTCGAACACGCGCGCGATCGCGTCTCCGATCACGGTCGAGCGGAGGTGCCCGACGTGCATCTGCTTGGCGAGGTTTACGCCGCACAGATCGACGACGACCGTCTCGGGTTGCGCGGGGAGCTCAACGGCGAGCCCGCCGGACTCCATGGCGTTGAGGGCTCGTGCGAGGGCGTCTCCGGAGAGGCGGATGTTGATGAATCCCGGGCCCGCGACTGATTCAGCCGTGAGGGGCTCGGCGACGTCTTCGAGATCGGCGTGTCGGACGATGTCGAGCGCGAGGTCACGGGGTTTGCGCGCCAGGGATTTGGCGAGCCCCATGGCGGCGTTGCACTGGTAATCGCCGAACTGGGGGTTTCGCGACGGAACGATCTGAGGATCGGTGTCGGCGGGGAGCGCCTCGCCGAGGGCGGCGCGCATGGCCGCGAGAAGTCGCCGGCGCAGGATGACGAGCGGGTCGTTGGAGGGCATTGCGCGCGGAGTGTACCGGGCACGCCCGCGGATCGGGCCGGCGCTACATGCCGCCCTTGAGCGACAATCCCTTGAGCTTCTGGTCCTTCTGGAACTTCTCGCGCAGGCGGCGGAACTCGGGGGTTTCCTTCTTGATGTCCTCGGCGGAGCGACCGTCGCGCTCGCCCTTGCCTCGCCCCCGTCCGGTTTCCGCGGGCGGCTCCTGCGTCTGCTTGATGCTCAGGGAGACGCGGCGCTTCGAGGCATCAACCTCGAGCACCTTGACTTTCACGACCTCACCTTCGCGGAGCACATCCTTGACCTGACCGATGCGTTTCCACGAGATTTCGGAGATGTGCACGAGTCCTTCCACGCCCGACGCGATTTCAACGAACGCGCCGAAATCGAGGATCTTGGTGACGCGGCCCGTGGCTTCGCCGCCGGCGACGACTTCGGTGGCCGCGGTCTGGAAGGGATCCTGCTGGAGCTGCTTGAGCCCGAGCGCGATCTTCTTGTTGGCCAGATCGACGCGCAGCACCTTGACGGTGATGTTCTGGCCTTCCTTGACGATCTTGGACGGGTCGTGGATGCGGTCGTAGGACATGTCGGAGACGTGGAGGAGGCCATCCAGCCCGCCGAGATCCACGAACGCGCCGAAGGGCATGATCTTGCGGACGGTGCCCTCACGGGTCTGGCCCTCGGCGAGCTCCTCTTTCAGCGTCGCGGCCTGCTTGGCCCGCTCTTCCTTCAGCAAGCTGCGCCGCGAGAGCACGATCTGCCCCTTGCCGGAGCGATCGACCCGCTGCACCTCGCAGGGCAGCTTCTGCCCAATGAACATGGAGAGGTCTTCGATGCGTCGCACGTCGACGTGGGATGCCGGCATGAACGCGGCGTGGCCGGCGACTTCCAGCTCAAGCCCGCCCTTGTTGACGCCGGTGACGCGCGCTTCAACGACCTGGCCGGGTTCAAGGAGTTCCCACTCGGCCTTTTGCACAGCGCCTGGGCGGGAGCAGATGAACAGGCCTTCGCCGGCGTCGAAGCGATCAACGACGACTTCGAGGGTGTCGTTTGGTTTTGGAAGCTCGGCCTCGGGCCAGCCTTGGCGAGATGCGACGCCCAGTTCCTTGGGACCGAATTCGACAAAGATGTCGGTCGGTCCGACCGAGACGACCTTGCCCGCGCGGTGTTCGCGTCCGGCGCGGACGACCCGCGGGCCCCGGATGGCCGGTCTACCCGTGGCCGCGCCGTGCTGCCCTGCAGGCTGAGGGGCGTGCTGCTCTGCGGCGAGTTCTTCCATGGCCTCGGCGATCTCGCGTTCGAGTTCATCCGAGATGAGCGGCTTGGCCGGCGCCGTCGGAGGAGTCTGCGCGGGAGCGGGGGTTGGAATGGGGGCTGGGGCGGTGGGCTCGTTGTGGGGATGCGGGTCCATCGTGATGCTCGATCGAGGGGTCGTTTCTCTCTGGCCCAACGGGAGGGCGCGCCGGAGGACGATTCTTCCTCGGGCGAGCCCCGAAGTGTACCGCGTGCGGGGCGGTTGGCGGCGGATCGGTTGACGGTTGGGGGAGTGGATGATGCAATGACGTTCGGCGATTCCCGGATTCGCGCCGCGGGCGGGAGGGGATCGTGTTCTGAGAACCGTGCCGGGGGTGGCCCGTATAGGCATGTTGCCAGGGTCTCGGCGGCTCGGGCCTTGAGGATGTGACATCACCCGCGTGGCGGCCGTTCGCCACCTCGTATCAGGGAAGCACATGGCTTCTGGAAACTCCTGTTGGGGCATCGAAGTCGGCGCGGGCGGCGTGAAAGCCGTGCGGCTGGAACGTGATGGCGCGGGCGTTCGGCTGGAGGATTACGCGGTCATCCCGCACAAGAAGCCGCTCTCGACGCCGGACACAGACCCGGGGGACGCGCTCCGAGTCGGCCTGGGCACGTTGGTGTCGCAGGCGGACATGAAGGGGGCATCGGTGTCGGTGTCGGTGCCGGGGCACATGGGCTTCACGCGGTTTGCCAAGCTGCCGCCGGTGGAGCCCAAGAAGGTTCCGGACATCGTGAAGTTCGAGGCGGTGCAGCAGATCCCGTTCCCGATCGAGCAGGTGGAATGGGATTATCAGACGTTTGTGTCGGAAGATTCGCCGGACGTCGAGGTGGGGATCTTCGCGATCACTCGAGAGCGGGTGATGGATCGGCTGGCGTTGCTCGCGGACGTGAAGCTGAATCCGATCGTGGTGTCGCTCTCGCCCGTGTCGGTCTACAACGCGCTGGCGTACGACCTGTCGTTCACGAATTCGACGCCGGGGACGGTGATCCTCGATATCGGCAACGTCTCGACGGACCTGATCGTGGCTGACGCGGGTCGGGTGTGGATTCGAACGTTCCCGATCGGGGGTCATCACTTCACCGAAGCGCTGGTGAGCGCGTTCAAGGTGCCGTATCTCAAGGCGGAGAAGCTGAAGCGCGAGGTGGAGCAGTCGCAGCACAAGCGGCAGATCTTCCAGGCGATGAAGCCGGCGTTTGATGACCTGGCGAACGATGTGCAGCGGTCCATTCAGTACTACTCGCAGCTGCATCCCGAAGCAAAGCTCATTCGGCTCGTGGGATTGGGGGCGTCGTTCCAGCTGCCGGGGCTGCGGAAGTTCCTGACGCAACGGCTGGGGCTGGACGTCGTTCGGCTTGACTCGTTCGTGCGGATCGCCGTGGATGACGCGCGTGGCGCGGAGTTCGCTGCGGTGTCTCACCAGTTGGCCACGGCGTACGGGTGCGCGTTGCAGGGCTTGGGGCTCGCGCCGATCGACGCCAACCTGGTGCCGGTGTCGGTGGTGCGCGAGGCGATGTGGAAGAAGAAGACCGCGTGGTTCGCCGCTGCTGCCGCGCTCTCGGTCGTGGGCGCCGGTGTGTCTGTCGTGGGGGCGATGACCGCGGGCTCGGGAGTGGCGACGGCGAAGCAGGCGGCGCAGCGGAAGGTGAGCGAGGTCAAGCGCGAGTCGGATCGGCTCAAGCAGTCGTGGACGGAGATTTCCGGCGGGGCGCGGCTCGGCCATTCGGTGGCGAATCTGCTGTCGCTCACCGAGCATCGCGGCATCGCGGGCCAGCTGCTGCAGGATGTGTCGGCGATTCTCGGGTCCGCGGATCCGCAGCCGGAATTGCTCGGCATGGCGACGCCGTCGCTTCCGCCGGGCGAATGGCGATTGCTGGAGCTTCGGTCGTTCACGACGGAGGGCCTCAACACGGACATCGCTTCCGCGACGCCGTCGGCTGCCACGCCGGGGCGCGGCGGTCGGGGCGGTCGTGGGGGCGCCGCTTCGGGCGGCGGTTTTGGTTCGAGTGGCGGGGAGGGTGAATCGAGCGCTCCGAAAGTGACGTGCCGTCTCGTCGTTGATGCATCGAACGCAGCGCAGCTTCGGTTCATCAATGAAACGGTGGTTCGATGGTTGACTGCGAATCAGAAGCGCGAAGGCGTTCCATACACGATCATTCCGCCGGAACCCAGCGCGATATCGCGTGAGGCGTCGCGTGCGGAGGGTGGGCCGGGCGGAGGCGGGGAACCGACGCTCGACGCGATGGCGCCGCTCCCGGCGATCGGCGCTGTTTTTCCGGAGGGGGCCGACGTGCAGCGATACACGATCATCTGGACGATTGAGATTCTTCCTGCCGGCGAAACCGCTCCCGGAGCCTCCTCGTGAAGCCGTTGCTTGCTTGGGTCAAGTCGAATCTGGCCTCCGTGATTCTGTTGGCTGTCGCGGTGATCGCGCTGCCCGCGGGTGTCGTGGTGGGTCGCTCGATGAAAGCCAAGACGTTGAAGTCGGTCGAGAGCGACGTGGCTCGCCAGATGTCCGACCTCGGGTCGGTGCGCGTGTCCTACGCGGTGGAGCCGCTGCTGCCGTCGGGAAGGCCTTTCACTTCCTCGATGCCGCCCAACGAGTCGACCAATGAGGCGATCCGAACGTTGCTGGCCAAGCAGACAGAGCAGGCCGCGCTGATTCGGCGGGGCGTGCTGGCGTTCAATCGGGGAGACCATGCTCCGCTCATCGATGGGTTGCTGCCGGCGCCGGCGTCGCAGTTTGACGAGCAGCCGCTCGCGGACCAGTTCGTCAAGCGATGGGTTGGAGCGCACGCGGCGTTGCTGGACGCGATCGGGGCCGGCATGCCTCCGACGCCCGAAGAGGTTCGCAAGCGGCTCGAGGACGTTCGATTCGCTGAGGAGCAGAGGATTCTCTCGGGACGCGCCGCCGCAGACCTCACGGAAGAGGATAAGGAAGCGATCAAGCAGCGCTTGACGTCCGAGCGGTTGCAGTTGTATTCGTCGCGCGGATTGCAGGCGCGGGTCTACGCCGATGTGGAGGCATTCGCCGACGTGGCCGCGTGGAAGGATTCCAAGCCGCCCGCGCTGTCCGAAGTCTGGGAAATGCAATGGGCGTATTGGGTGCATGCGGACATTGTGCGAGCGGTGGGCGCGGCCAACAACGAAGATCGATCGGTGATGCGAGGCCCGGTGAAGCGGATTGAGCGGATTTCGGTCGAACCGCTGGCCGCTTCGTCAACCGTGCAGGGTCCGTTCGAGGACGCGACCGCGGCGGTGACGACCGATCCAACGAAGTCCTTGACGGGCAGGGTTGCCTGGCCCGAGTCCCCCAACGCGGTGTATGACCTTCGAGTGGCGGAGGTTACGCTGCTGGTGGACGCGGCGCGCATCCCCGCGGTGCTGAACGCGTTTGGATCGACCAACCTGATGAGCGTCATCAGCGCACAGATCGATGCCAACGTGGATGTGGACGCCGATCTTGGGTCGGGATTCGTGTATTCGCGCGAGCCCGAGCGCGTGGTTCGGTTGCGCCTCAAGATCGAGTCGCTATGGCTGCGCGAGTGGCTTGGGGCGTGGATGCCGGCGGACGTGAAGTCGAGGATGGGCTATCCCGACGCGCCGCCCCCGCCGGAGCCGGCGCCGACGAGTGACGATGGGATGAGCCAACCGGAACCGCCTCCTCCCGCCGGAGGCGCTCGTCCGTCGGAGGGCGGACCCGGCGAAGGCATGGGTGACATCGGCAAGGATGAGAGTGGCGGTCGCCGAGGCGGCCGACGTGGAGGACCGAATCAGTGAAGCGCAAGGGCATCAATCCGCTGGAGCAGCACGCCGAGAAAGCGGTGGTCGGCGTGTTTCTCGTGGCGGCGGCGGGCGTGTTTGCGCTGCAGATCGTGCAGCCGGCCAAGGTCGCGGTGGAGAAGGATCGGGTTTCTCCGCAGCGAGCGTACGAGCGAGTGGCTTCGCGGGCGGACGAGGTCGGGGGCCGGCTCCGGGCGGATCGTTTGCCCGATGGACTGCCGGAGGCTCCGGCCGATGTGGCGTCTGACTTGGAGAAACGACTTCGCGCGCCCGCGCTGCCGTCCAAGACGCTGGTCGGGCGGCTCGGGCGGCCCAATTCCGGCTTGGCGGGCAGTGATTCGACGGCGGGCTCGGAGGGGCTTCCAACGTACGCGTTGCTGACGCCGCCGACGACGGGTGTTCCGGTCGCCGCCGAACACCGCGCGACGATCGACCCATTGGTGGTCGCGGCTGTGCCGAGCCTCGCGGCGTACCTGACGCCGTCTCAGCCGTACGATGCGCGCGTGGTGTCGGTGACCGCGCAGTTTCCGACCGATGTGCTTGTGCAACGGCTGAGCGATGATCCGGATGGCGCCGGGCCGGCGCAGGCGCCGCCGCGGTTTTGGTGGCTGAATTCGATGGCGGTGCTGGACGTGCGCCTGGAGCGAGAGGAGCAGCAGCCGGACGGCTCGTTCGGCGGTCTGACGTTGATTCCTCCGATGCCCGAGCAGTTCACGCTTCGGAGCGAGATAGGGGTGTCGGGTCGGGATCTCGGGCCGACGCTGCGTGAAGCGCGAACCAGAATGGCGGACATTGCGCAGCCGCGGTTCTATTCGACGATTGCGGGCCCGGACTGGGCTCCGCCGCGCGTCAGCGCGGTCCAGGTCGGGGGCGCGGCGCCATCATTGGATGTCAGCGCGGAGCTGGCCCGCAAGAAGCGCAATCTCGAGCGACTGGATGCGCAGATCAAGCAGCAGCAGGAGTCCATTGACAAGCCACCGCCTTCCTCCATCCGCCCGAGCGGTCCGGCGACGCCGTCGAGCGGTCCGGGGAAGTTGGGTGGCGGCGGATCGATGGCGCGGATGCAGCCGTCGAGGAGTGACGGCGGGAGTCAGCCTGGAAGCGGCATTGGCGGGGGCGACGCGAGCAGTTCGCCGGAAGATCGTCGAAAGGACGCGCTCCGCGCAAGCATCGCGAGACTTGAGAAGGATCGTGAAGCGATCGTGGCCGAGATCGCCGCGCTGGAAGCGACTCTCGGAGGCGGCGCGGCCGCGACGGAGACGGCTCCGGCAGATATTGCGGTGCGCGCGCTCGAATCGGGCGAGCCCTTTGCGATTTGGGCGCACGATCTCACCGCCGCTCCGGGCAAGACCTATCGCTATCGAGTGAGCGTGGCGATCACCAATCCGCTGTACGGCAATGCGCGTTCGATGTCGGAGGCTTGCAGGCCGCTGGCGGGATCCGCGGCCGTGATCAGCGAACCGTCCGATTGGAGCGAGCCCGTTCGAGTGCTGCCCGAAGCCGTGGTGTTCTTCACGAGTGCTCGAGGGACCGGGCTGGGCGGTGAGGGCGGAGCCTCGGCCACCGCCGAGATTTATCGATTCCATTACGGCCATTGGCGCGGCAAGAGCACGACGCTTCGGCCCGGTGATGCGTTGTTCGCCGAGGTTGACATCCCTGAAATGCCCCTCTTTGAGGTAGGCACAGGGCCGGATGGCCCCAGGGTGGTTGGACAGTCGGCTGGTCCGACTCGGGTCTCCGCAGGAATCCCCGGTGGATTCGTTGTGGATGTTCTCTCGACGCCGTCTGAGGGTCCGGGCGGTCGTGAGCAGGTCTGGCAGGTGGTGTATCGCGGTGCTGCGGGGAATCTCGTGGTGGCGACGCCGGGTGGCGGCTCTGGTGACCCCGTTCGGCGGGCTGTGGAGGCCAGTGTGGCCGCGGGCAGGGCGGGGACGGTGGGTGAACCTGGAGCGGCGAAAGCTGTGGACCCTGCGGGAAACCCGGCGGGGACCGGTTCGGATCGACCGGCGAGCACGCCGCTGAGCCCTGCCGGGCTTGGTGGAGGTTGATCGGCAGGGCCTGGTCGGCTTGACAGGCGTTTTGGCCTCGCTACACTCGTCGATCCCTCCCCGGAGGACCGAGGAGGCAGCCAAGAGACATCTAGGCTGGGGAGCAAGGGCGGGAGTCCCGCCTTGGTTTCCGCGTCTTTGACAAGTGGATACGAGCGATTGTCGCGTCTGTCATCAGTTGGCGTCGGCTCCCAAGCCGGCGTGCGACGATGGACAGAGACACCGAGCGAAACAATCACGAGTGCCTTGTGGCGCACGCCTCGATTCGGATTTCGTCGTTGAACAAGGAACGACGGGAGAACGAACGTGAGCGTGAGGGTTTGAGCGTTGGCCGAGGCTTCTTCGCAAGAAGGGGCGTCGGGTTGGCGTGATCAAGCCACTAAGGGCGCATGGTGGATGTCTTGGCGTCGAGAGGCGATGAAGGACGTGGGAGCCTGCGAAAAGCCTTGGGGAGTTGGCAACCGAGCATTGATCCAAGGATGTCCGAATGGGGAAACCCGGCCGCAAGGCCACCCTCCGCTGAATGCATAGGCGGAGTGGAGCGAACCCGGAGAACTGAAACATCTCAGTACCCGGAGGAAAGGAAAGCAACAGCGACTCCGTAAGTAGCGGCGAGCGAAAGCGGATTAACCAGGAAGCGCGTGAGCCGTCTGGAAAGGCGGGCCGAAGAAGGTGACAGCCCTGTAGCGCAGGAACTGGGAATGGCTATTAAGTAGCGTCGGGCTCGTGAAACCCGGCGTGAAGATGGGGGGTCCACCCTCCAAGCCTGAGTACTCCTCGACGACCGATAGTGAACCAGTAAGGCGACTGAATGATGACAAGCACCGCTATAAGCGGAGTGAAAGAGTACCTGAAACCATGCGCTTACACAGCGGTCGGAGCCCCGTAAGGGGTGACGGCGTGCCTTTTGCATAATGAGCCGGCGAGTTGCTCTGTTCGGCGAGGCTAAGGGCTAACGGCCCGGAGCCGGAGCGAAAGCGAGTCTGAAATGGGCGTTTAGTCGAGCGGAGCAGACGCGAAACCTTGTGATCTACCCAGGGGCAGGGTGAAGGGCGGGTAACACCGCCTGGAGGCCCGAACCGGTTATCGTTGAAAAGATATCGGATGACCTCTGGGGAGGACTAAAAGTGTAATCAAACTGGGAGATAGCTCGTTCTCTCCGAAACATCTTTAGGGATGGCCTCACGAAGCAGACGTTGGGGGTAGAGCTACTGGATGGCTCCGAGGGCCCGCAAGGCTACTCGCGCCAACCAAACTCCGAATACCAGCGTTCAAGTTGTGGGAGTCAGTCCACGAGTGACAATATCCGTGGACGAGAGGAGAACAGTCCAGACCACCGGCTAAGGCCCCGGATCTTTGCTGAGTTCGAAAGGAAGTTGAAGTGCCGTGACAGCCAGGATGTTGGCTTAGAAGCAGCCACCATTTAAAGAGTGCGTAACAGCTCACTGGCCGAGGACTTCAGCGCCGATAATGATCGGGAATAAGCAGAGAGCCGAAGCCGTGGACTCCGAAAGGAGTGGTAGGAGAGCGTTCTTATCAGCTGCGAAGCGGTCCCGGAAGGGTCCGTGGAGCGGTAAGAAGTGAATATGCCGGCTTGAGTAACGATAATGCAGGTGAGAATCCTGCACGCCGCAAGCCCAAGGTTTCCTGGGGAAGGTAAATCCGCCCAGGGTTAGTCGGATCCTAAGGCGAGGCCGAAAGGCGTAGTCGATGGACAGCAGGCGAACATTCCTGCACCGATGCAGCGATCAAACCACGGTGCGAATGCCCAAGCTCCGCAGAAGCGTCAGCAGTCTGAGGCCGCAAGGCCGACGCGGAGGGAGGGGGTTCCGAGAAAAGCCGTGGGGGCAAAGCATTGTCCGTACCAAAACTGACACAGGTGGGCGAGGCGAATAGCCTCAGGCGCTCGAGAGAACGGTCGTGAAGGAACTAGGCAAATTAACCCCGTAAGTTCGCGATAAGGGGGCCCTACCCCGCGAGGGGAGGGCGCAGAGAAAAGGCTCTGGGAACTGTTTATCAAAAACACAGCACTGTGCT
>CAZWZL010000043.1:16584-20632 GCA_964638515.1 uncultured Phycisphaeraceae bacterium | reverse complement strand
TCTTGCGGTAGTTGATGTCGCCGGTGAGCTCGGTGGAGTCCTGGTTCTTTTCGTCCTTGGGCTGGAAGGTGCCGATGCCGACGCGGTCTTTCTCGGAGAGGGTGATGCGTCGGACCTTGACGTGGGTCATGGCCTGTTTCCAGTCGCCGCCGTAGTGGCGGAGGAGATCGGCCATGACGCGCCGGCAGAAGGGATCGAGTTCGCCGACGACCTTGATGCGGCCGTGACCGCCCATCTCGCTGTAGCGTTCGTTGATCTTCTCGAGGACGGAGTCTCGCGCCTCTTTGGGGATGAGGAGGAGCGGGTCTTCGTGCATGGGGCAGGGGAACTCGTGGTCCTTGGCGCCCGGGCCGCAGGTCTCATCGAGCATCCACGAGAAGGAGTAGAGCGCGCCGGCGTCGGAGCGGGTGTAGAGCTCGAGTCCCTTCTTGAGGAGGCGTGCGATCGTGGACTTGGAGGAGCCGACGGGCCCGTGGAGGAGGATGATGCGCTTGTCGGTGCCATAGCCTTCCGCGGCGGATCGGAAGATGTCGACGAGTTGCATGAGCGCGCGGTCGAGGCCGTAGATGGCGTCGGCGCCCTTATCGATGGGGTCGGAGAAGAACTTGTAGCGGATGAGGTCGTGCTTGAATCGGGCGTACTTCTCGACGCCGTGGGAGAGGACCATGTCGTAGACGCGTTGGAACGCGTTGCGCGCGACGTGCGGTCGCCTGGTGACGATGTCGAGGTAATCCCAGAGTGAGCCTTCCCAGTTGTGCTCGCGGAACTTGCCGCGATCGAGCCTGGACTCGATGAGGGAGAGCAGCTCCTCACGGCGCGTGCCGGCGTTGCCGGGCGTTCCGCCGTTGCCGGGGGTCTGTCCGAAGTCGGTTCGAAACGCCGAGTGCCTGTCGTCCATCGGTCGGCCTCCGGACCGCCGCGCCGAGGCGGCGGCCTCGTTGCATGACTCGGAGGAGCCCGAGCGGCATGGGTCCGAAACTCTCTATCGGCCGAGCGTGCGAGCCCCTCCGAAGGAATCGTACGCCCCGCTTGTGGTGGAGGTTCCGAGAACGGGGATTGCGGCGCGTGGGGCGGGGCGCGGATAGAGTCCCGCACCCATGGGATTCGGGCTTGCCAAGAAGGGACGGGCGTTCGACACGGGAGAGGTTGGCCTGCGCGCGGAGGAGTTGCCCTCGCTGCCGGACAACGTGGTGGAGGAGCCGCGGGCCGGGTGGCTCGATGCGCGCGAGTGGTTTCCGGACGCGTCCCGGCCGTTCGAGATCGAGATCGGCTCGGGCAAGGGGACGTTTCTGGTGCAGCAGGCCTCGCTGCAGCCTGACACGAACTTCCTGGGGATCGAATGGGCGGGCGAGTTCTGGGCGTACGCGGCGGACCGTGTTCGGCGCGCGGCGATGACGAACGTGCGGCTGCTGCACGGGGACGGGGGGGAGTTTCTGCATTGGCGCGTGGTGAGCGGAAGCGTGCGCGTCGTGCATTTATACTTTCCCGACCCGTGGCCGAAGACGCGGCACCACAAGCGGAGGATGGTGAGCGAGCGGTTCCTGAAGGACGTTGAGCGTGTGCTGGAGCCGGGTGGCGAGCTGCGCGTGGTGACGGATCATGACGAGTATTGGGCGTGGATGCGCGAGCACTTTGCGCGCTGGCTGGAGGGCGGCGCGGCGTTCGAGGAGATCGGGTTCGAGCGGCCGCACTCGGCGGGTGCGGGTGAGGTGGTGGGCACGAACTTCGAGCGGAAGTACCGGCGCGAGGGGCGGCCTTTCCACGCAACGTCCTTTCGCAAGCCCGGCTGAGCACGAGACGAGACGCCATGCACAACCCCAATGCCGATCCGCACAACATGATGCCTGAGGATTTCTGGTGCGATTTCTGCCGCGGCGCCTGGAACGGGGCGCTGGCGATGGTGGAGGGGCACCAGGGGAGCCTGATCTGCGGAAAGTGCTTGAGCGTGGCGTATGACGAGGTGGGGCGGACGCAGGACGCGGGGCAGGCGGAGGGCGCGGGGGGGAAGTGCGTGATGTGCCTGGAAGAGAAGCAGGCGCCGCTGTGGCGATCGCCCGCGGACGAGGCCAAGGCCATCTGCCGGAGGTGCGTGCGGCAGTCGGCGGGGATGCTGGAGAAGGACCCGGAATCCGGATGGTCGCGCCCGGGGTGAGAGGGAGGGGGACGGGCGCGCGGTGCGCGATCAGTCTTCGTCCTGCACCTCGGCGTCGGGCGGGGCGTCGCCGAAGATGGCGGAGCCGACGCGGATGAGATTGGAGCCTTCCTCGATGGCGATCTCGAAGTCGTTGGACATGCCCATGGAGAGGATGTTGAAGCCGCCGCCCTGGGCTTCGTCGTCGCGCCCGACGCCGTGAGCGCGGAGGTCTTCGAAGCACTCGCGTGCGCGGATGAACGCGCGGCGGACCTCGGCTTGGTCGTCGGTGAGGGCGGCCATGGTCATGACGCCCCGGAGATGGACGTTGACCATGGTGGTGATCTGATCGGCGACGTGCTTCGCGGCCGGGATGGCGACGCCGCCTTTTTGCGGCTCGTTGGAGGCGTTGATCTGCAAGAGGATGTTGACGGGGTCGGCGCGACGGACGGCGATGGTCTGGATTTCCTCCGCCACTCGGAGGGAGTCGACGGAGTGGATGAGGCGGCAGACCTCGACGGCCTTCTTGACCTTGTTGCGTTGCATGCGGCCGATCATGTGCCATCGGAGGCCGCCGGGGGGAGGGAGCGCGGGCGCGTCGGTGACGCCGGCGTCGATGAGGCGGCGTTCGCGTTCGAGATACTCGTCCATCAGGGCGGCTCGCGGGACGAGCTGCTGGACGCGGCTCTCGCCGAAGTCCCGGTGGCCCAGGTGGATGAGCTCGCGGATGTGCTCGGGGTCGGCGTACTTGGAGACGGCCACGGTGAGGATGCGATCGGGGTCGGCGCCGGCGCGGCGTGCGGCGGTGTGGACGCGATCGATCGTTTCGAGGTACCTGTCCTTGAGCGTGCTCGCGACGGGCATCGTGGCGCTCTCCTCGCGCTGGAACGGCGGGCTCCGCCCGCGTGATGCTGACGAAGATATCGTATCGCGCGGGGGCTGCTTTGCCCCAACGACAAACGCCGGGTGCACTCATTGTGGTGAGCGCACCCGGCGAGGTTGTACGGGGCCCGGCTTGTCGATCCCGAGGGAGGCAGATCGCGTCACGGGGCTACGTGGACCCGCGATCCTCGCGATCGCCGATCAGGCCGCCTGTCTGGCGGGCTTCGAAGCGTGTGCGTCGTCACGCTTCTTGCCGCCCGTGCTGCCCACAATCGTCTGCAGGCGTTCGCTGCGTTCGTGGAGTTCGGAGGCCGCGGCGGACGCGCGGGCGACGCCTGCGGCGTTCTCCCGCGAGGTGCCGGCGATGCTCTCGATGTTCGAGGCGATCTCGCGAGCGGCGACCGACTGTTCTTCGGTGGCCGCGGCGATGTGTTCGATCATCTTGAGCACGGCGGAGGACGCTTCGCAGATGTCACGAAGCGACGTTCCGGCCTGCTCCGCCGCGCCCACGCCGGCGCCGACGAGGTCCGTGCAGTGGGACATGGTCTGGGTCACCGCGGCCGTCTCCGACTGAATCGCGTGGATGGACTGGGTGACTTCCTGCGTGGCGGTGGCGGTTCGATCGGCGAGCTTGCGGACTTCCTCGGCCACCACGGCGAACCCTCGTCCGTGCTGTCCCGCACGGGCGGCTTCGATGGCCGCGTTGAGCGCGAGGAGGTTGGTCTGGTCCGCGATGTCGCTGATCGTCTCCACGAGCTTGCTGATCTGCTCGGTCTGGCGGCTGAGCGAGCTGACCTGCTCGGCGGAGCCTCGGACGGTGTCGGCGATGGAGCGGATGCTCTCGACCGACGTGTTGACGACCTGCCCGCCGGAGCTGGCCTGCTCGCCGCTCTCGCGGGCGCTCTTGGCGGCTTCGGCGGCCTGTCGCGCGACTTCCTCGACCGCGGCGGACATCTCTTCGATCGCGGCGGCGGCCTGGGACGACTGGGAGTCCTGCAGCGAGGTGGACTTGGTCATCTGCTCGCTCGTGGAGGC
>CAZWZL010000043.1:0-16484 GCA_964638515.1 uncultured Phycisphaeraceae bacterium | reverse complement strand
GCTCATCGCGGATGCGGAAGAACTGCAGCGCGTTGTCGTAGGAGCCCTTGACGAGCTGCTCCTTCATCTCGCCCTCGTCGAGGACCTTCACCCAAAGGTCGTGACGATCGTCGTACTCCTTGCGGAGCGCGGCGCAGCGTTCGATGAGCGCCTGGAGCTCGGTCTCGTCGGCGTTCATCGCGAGATGCGAGATGAGGTAGGACTCGATGATGTACTCCGGCGGCGGCAGAATATCCGCGATCAGGTCCTTGCCGGTCACGATCTGTGTGTAGATGGGCCCGCCGACGCTGGTGAGGCTCAGGGTCTGTCGCGAGACAAGCCAGAACCCTGACAGGCCGACGACGAAGGCTGCGAGCAGAATCACGAGTTTTCGCTGAATGGACATGGAATCCCTCCGAGACTGGGTCGTGCGTGAATGTGGTGGACGATGGCGTGATCAGAACTCGATGAGGAGCCCGACAGATCCGATCACTTCCGAGTCATCGCCGCCGTTGATGGCTTTCGTGGAATCGCCCAGGAACAACACCTGCACACCACCCGTGAGCGACCAGACGCCGAACTCTTCGGGCATCGGCAGCTGAAACGCGGCTTTCGCGCCGACCGACGCGTATCCGAACGTCTCATCGCCGCCGCCCGCGTTCTCGAAGTAGTCCGAGAGGCTCAGGCCAACCGCGATCGGGAAACTGAACGCGACGTCGCCCAGGGGGCCCATCGCGGCGGTGAACCCGGGCGCAATGCCGGGCTGGATGTACACGCCTCGATTCATGCCGCCGTCGGCGTTTGCGCCGGCGGTCTCGATGGCGACCACCACCGACGGATTGATGGCGAACGTCGAGTCGCCCCAGTGCGAGCTGTCGTCGTAGCCGACCGAGAAGTCGAGTTCCTGGATGGTGGAGAACGCCCCGTTCGGGCTCGTGTAGTAGATGTAGGTCATGCCGAGCGAGAAATCACCGATCGACCCGGCCAACCCGGCATAGAGATCCGCTTCGTACCACTTGTCGACCAGGTCAGAGTTGTTCGTCGCGCCGGTGGCGTGATCGTGGAACGAGTTCCAGATGCCCGCGATGAGCGTAAGCGAGCCCTCGTCGGTCGAGATGAGATCGAAGCCCATCTCCGCGTAGGGCTGGATGATGAACCCGCGGTCTTCCTGTCGGATGCCGCGGAAGTAGTACGCGGTCGTGTAGTCCGCGCCGAACTTGAAGGCCAGCCGGCTTCCGGGCTCGCCGCCAGCCACGTCCGCTGGCGCCTCGGCGGCCGGCTCGGCCGCGTGCGCCGTGGTCGCGAGCGTCAGCTCCGCCGCATCGGCGCCGTGTGCCGCGGCCCCGCTGAGCCCCGCCGCCAGACCACCGAGCGTGAGAAGGGAGCACACGAAATCGCGCGACGATGAGTTCGACCGTGACGCTCGCATCTTGAGGAATCTCCGAGATCGGGCTTCCGTCGGGGCGCGCGCTTTCAACGCGCGTACACCCCGCCAAGCACCGATCGCTGTTCTATCGAAAGCCCCGCCGCCGGCCTTTAAACCTCGCGTAATCTTTTTCTAACGCAGGCATTGCTCGGCCCCGCCCGTTTCGGGTATGTCTCTTCTCTCCTTGGGACAATACTTGCGCGTATCCGGCTGACGTTGTCCTTTATCATCGGCCTCGACGAGCGCTCACATGAGATCAACACCGTTCGTGCTCATCGTTCGTGACGGTTGGGGCGAGAATCCCAACCGCGATCACGACGCGTTCAACGCCGTGCGGCTGGCGCGCACGCCCGTGGCGGATCGTCTGCTGCGCGAGTTTCCGCACACGCTGATCCGCACGAGCGGAGAAGACGTGGGGCTGCCCGAGGGGACGATGGGCAACTCGGAGGTTGGGCACCAGAACATCGGGGCGGGGCGCATCGTGGATCAGGAGTCGGTGCGGATCACGAAGGCGATCCGCGATGGATCGTTCTTTTCCAATGAGGCGCTCGTGAATGCGGTGCGCGGGGCCGTGGTGCGGGGCGGGGCGGTGCATCTGATGGGCATCGCGTCGGACGCGGGCGTGCACGGGCTGCTGACGCACCTGTACGCGTGCCTGGAGCTTTGCAAGCGTGAGGGCGCGGAGCGGGTGTGGATGCACTTGTTCACCGATGGGCGCGACACGGGGCCGCGCACCGGCAAGGGGTTTGTGCGGCAGATCGAATCGCGCGCGGGCGAAGTCGGCGTTGGGCGCGTGGCGTCGGTGATCGGGCGGTATTACGCGATGGACCGGGACAATCGATGGGAGCGCGTGGCGCGGGCGTACGCGTGCCTGACGGGGCGGCGCACGGCTGAGCACGCGGTCGCCCGGGCATCCTCGGCCGGGGAGGCCGTGCAGCGCTACTACGACGCGCCCACGACGGCTTCACAAACGGGGGATGAGTTCGTCACGCCGACGATGATCGGCGCGGACGAGGTTGAGATTCGGGCGTCGCGCGTGCAGGACGGCGACGCGGCCATCTTCTTCAACTATCGGGGTGATCGCCCGCGTGAGATCCTGCGCGCGTTCGTGTATCCGGAGTTTGAGGGGCGTGTGAAGGCGAGCCCGGACACGGGCGCGAAGGGCTTTGATCGCGGCGCGAAGCCGCGGGTCGAGTTTGTGTCGATGTGCGCCTACGCCGAGGATCTCAACCCGCTGCTGGGGGTGGCGTTCCCGAAGCCGCCGAAGCTGTCGAACACGGTTGGCGCGTGGCTGGCGGAGCGGGGCGTGCGGCAGTTTCGCTGCGCGGAAACGGAAAAGTTCCCGCACGTCACGTTCTTCTTCAATGACTACAGGGACGAGCCGCACGCGGGCGAGACGCGGGACATCGTGCAGAGCCCGAAGGTTGCGACGTACGACATGCAGCCGGAGATGTCCGCGGCGGGCGTTCGGGACGGCGTGCTCGCGCGCTTGCGCGACCCAGGGGGAGAGGAGTTCATCGTGGTGAACTTCGCCAATCCGGACATGGTCGGGCACACGGGCAAGCTGGACGCGGCCATCCGCGCGTGCGAGACGGTGGACGCGTGCGTCGGCGCCATCGTGGATCAGGCGTTGGCCCGGGGGGGGTGCGCGATCGTGACCGCGGATCACGGCAACGCGGAGCAGATGTGGGACCCGGAGACCAACGCGCCGCACACGGCCCACACAACGTACGACGTGCCGCTGATCGTGGTCGGCGAGGCGTTTCGCGGGCGGACGCTGCGCGGTGGAGGGCGGCTGGCCGACATCGCGCCGACGGCGCTCGACATGATCGGATTGCCGACGCCGGCGGAGATGACGGGGCGCAGCCTGCTGGCCTGACTCGGCCGGGCACTATCATCCCGGCGCATGCCCACGAATCTCACGGGTTTACCGATTCTGATCACCGGCGCGGGGAGCGGCATCGGTCGCGCCACGGCCATCGAATGCGCCCGCGCGGGCATGCCCGTGCTGGCCATGGGTCGGAGGATCGATCCGCTGCGCGTGCTCAGCGAGGAAGCCTCGCGGCTGCGCGACGCGAGCGGCGCCCCGGCGGGGCGCATCATCGCGCTGGCGGGCGATGTGACCAGCGAGGAGGCGTGCGCCGAGGGCGTGGAGGCGTGCCGGCGCGAGTTCGGGGGCGTGTACGCGGCGTTCGCCAATGCGGGCTACGGCGTCGAGCAGGCCGTGCACGAGATGTCCGATCGCGAGATGCGGGAGATCTTCGAATGCAACTTCTTCGGCACGCTGCACACGCTTCGGCCCGCGATCCCGCTGATGAAACAGGCCGGTCGGGGGCACGCGCTGATCTGCTCATCGTGCGTCTCGAAGTTCACGCTGCCGTACTACGGCGCGTACGCGGCGACCAAGGCGGCGCAGAACCACATCGCTCGCGCGATGCGTCTCGAGCTTGCGCCGATGGGCATCCATGTGTCGTCGGTGCATCCGGTGGGAACACGCACGGAGTTTTTCGACGTGGTGCAGCGCCGGAGCGACGCGCCGAAGCTGGTGAGTCACGGGCCGGACTGGGTGCTGCAGCGGCCCCAGCGCGTCGCGCGCGCGATCGTTCGTTGTCTGCGTCGCCCGCGCGCGGAGGTGTGGACATCATGGCCCGTGCGGCTGGGCATGGCCATGGCCATGCCCTTCCCGGGGGTGTCGGACCGGGTGATCCGGCGCATGGTGAACGAACGCCTGCGCAATCACGAGGACCAGGGAACGCGAGGATCCACGGCGCGCGCGTAGCCGGAGCGACTTACTTCTCGAGGACGATGCGGGCCTTGCTGGGGGAGGCGCCGTGCTCGTCGAAAAGGGCAAGCGAGTTGTCACCGTCCTCGAGCCAGCCTGCGGGCAGGCGGTAGAGCCGTTGGGTGGGAACGGGCTTGCCGTCGGGCGAGGCCACCCAATAGCGGCAGAGGTTGCGCCCGTTGAGAAACAGCTGGCCCTTGGTGAGGCCGGCCGCGTCGAGCAGCATTGGCGGGCTGTCCGGCTTGGACTTGAACGAGCAGCGCCACCAGGTGGGCACGCCTGATCGCTGGTTTGCGCGCGGCTTGGCGACGCGCTCCCACGACTTCTCCTCGGGAAGCTTCCACAGGGCGTACGCCCAGTCGCACTTGTCGGTCAGGCACTCGGCGCCCTCGTAGAGATGCACACCGGAGCTGAGGACCTTGAGCGCTTCTTCCGGGGGCGTCATGGCTTCGATGGGAGCGATCTGCACCACGTTCTTGCCGCCCTTGAGCGCTTCCTCGGGGATGCGGACCAGCCCCGGCCCCCACCATTCGAGCAGCTCGACGGGCGCATCGTTCACGAACAGCACGGCGGGGCCGATCGGCTCGCGCACGCGCACCCAGACGGGAGTCTTCTTGCGCCGCGTGATGGACCACGTGACCCGGTGCGCGGAGGCCGAGTCGGGCGCGCGCAGCCCGATGATGGGCGTGCGCGCGACGAGGGGCGTGAAGGGCGCGCCGATGGCGAGCTTGGGTTTGCCGGCTCGAATCTCACTGACGCTCCAGACGTGCTCGTACAACCCCTTGGGCTCTCCCATGGGGGCCTCGCCCCCGATGCGCCCGAGATTGTCGATCAGCGCGACGATGGACTCACCGCCCTGACGGGCCGGGAGCGCCCCCACGGGCTCGCCGCCTCCGGGGCCGTTTCCGATCAGCGCGAATCGCTTGCCGTCCGCGAACAGATGCACGCGATCGCCGCCGATGACGAGCGCCGACGGCGTGCGGGTTGCGCCCTTGCCCTTGAACGCCAGCCGACACCAGGCGTACCCGGTCGGAGCGCCGAGCGCGACCAGCGAGGCCGGGGCCTTCGCCGTCTTGAACGCGGAATGCGTGCCGGACACGTGCGCATCGCAGGCGCTGCGCGTCCAGCCGGTGAGCGATGGCGCCCGCACGGAGGCGGCGCTGGAGTTCCCGGCGCTCGATTTGGAAACCTCGCCGTCCGCCGAGATCCGCCATCGTGTGCGGAACGACGGGTGGGGCGCCGGCTCGCCCGAGGGGCTGACGCCCCGCACGCCCACGTGCACGCCGTCTGGCAGGGCGACGGTGGCCTCGGCCAGCGCTTCGCTGCACACCACGATGACGATGCCTTCGTGCTCCTCGATCACGGGCGTCTGGCCCGTGGGCGCCGTGAGCTCCAGCGCCGAGCCGTTGATCGACACCGAGGCGCGGGCCCCGGCCGGCCCGTAGCACACGAACACCCGACCCGATTGCGCGAACGCGCAGAACGTGCACCAGTCGAGCGTGGACCTGTTGACCAGGTGCGTGTCGAACAGCACCCACGTTGCGGGCTGATCGGGCACGGGCGCCACGAGTGTGGAGCCGTTGGGCCTTGCGAGCGTCACGTGCGACGGGGGCTTGGCGTCGGCCTCAAACAGGATGAACGCGACGCCGCCCCGCGGTCCGCGCATGGGGACGACGCTCGCGCCGGAGCCCGTGCCCGGGGCAAACGAAACAGGCGCGTAGGACGGATCGGCGTGCGCGAGCACTCGGCCGAAGTGCGAGGCGAACGTCGCGATGCGCTTGACCTGGCCCAGACCTTCGCCGACGGCTCCCCCGGAAGCGATCAGCGTGCCGACGTCTGCGGCCGCGACGCTGTACGCCCCCGCTCGGCCCTCGATCGCGCCCGCGGAAAACCCGGTGCGCGTTCCGCCCAGCACGCGTGCCAGATTAAATTGTGCGCCGCCGGCGCACGCTTCGCCCATGGTCCGCGCGATCTTTCGCCCATCCGCTTCCGTTCCCTTCAGGTCGTCGCCCCACGCGATCGCCGGGGGGCGCGCGATCTCGAGCAGCATCGCCGGTTGCTGGGGGCGGACGGATCGCAGCTGGCGGGCCGTGAGCAGGGGCTCCTCATCGCCCGACCACGCGTCGATGTCGCCCTCGGAGGATGCGTGGAGGTTGTTGGCGTTGCACAACGGGACGGTGACGCCGCTCTCGCGCGCGAACCGCGACAACTCGGCAAGGCACGCCTCCGAGGAGACATCGTGCTCGCAGAACCACTCGTGCTCGACCTGCGCGAGCACGATCGGCCCTTCCACGCGCGACGTGGCCTGCAGGTCTTCCACCTGCTCGCCCAGCGCGGTGAACCAGCGCGCCACGTCCTCGATGAACCCGCCCGACCCGGAGCGGACCCGCGCCATGGTCGCCGCGAAGTCGGACTTGGTCGGCGGGCGGATCGCGGGCTTGCCGCCGTCGGGGCCCCGCCAGAGGGACGGCTGGCCGAGCGCGGAGAGTTCCCCGGCCCACGCCGGGATGCCCCCCAGGTCTTCGCCGCCTCCCACGTGCGGCCCCATTCGAAGGATGACCTTGAGCCCGAGCCTTCCCGCCAGGCGCACGCACTCGGCGAGATCGGCGTCGCCTTCGAACCGAAACTCGCCGCGCGCGGGGGCATGATGGGCCCAGACCACGGGGAGCAGCACGGTGTTGAACCCGGCGTCCCTGAGCGACGCCAGCGCCCGCGGCCATTCGCCGGCGGGCGTGCGCGAGTACCAGAATGTGCCCGAGACGAGCCATTCCCGCCGCCCGTCGATCATGAGGCTCTGACCATCAAAGGTGACTGTCGCCATGCGATCGAGTGTCCCACTCCCCTCGTTTCCGTGCCGGTCCTGCGCGTGCCGACCACGCCCCAAGCCCCGAAGATAGGAGCCCCCCCCCACCGCCGCAACGCCTGCGGAACGGACCGGTAGACTCGCCCGCGATGAGGAGACGATCGACGAACGTGGTGACATGGCGGGCGGGCGGCCCGCGGACGTGGCTTCTCGCCATGTGCGCGGGGGTCGTTCTCGTCGCCGCCGGCTGCCAGTCGATGTCAGACGTCGATGCGAATCTGATGAAGGCCGTGCATGAGCGATCCTCCCTGCTCTCCGGGGGCGCCATCGGCCCTTCCTCTAAGGCATGGGAGACGCCGAAGGGGCCGGGCGCGACGTTCGAACAGAAGCACGAGACCGAGCCACCCAGCACCAATCCCGGCGCGCAGGACCTCGCGTTTACGCTGGCGCCCCCGCTCAGCGTTCAGGATCGGCTCAAGCGCCTCGATGCGTACTCGGTTTCGTCCCCGGACGCCAAGGTGTTCACGCTGCAGGACGCGTTCCGCCAGGCGCAGGAGTCGTCCCCGGAGTTCCTCTCGGCCGAGGAGGACTATCTCCTCGCCACCATCCGTCTTCTCATTCAGCGTCACCTCTGGGGGCCGAGGTTTTTCAACGACACGGCCGTCGGTCTCACATCGGATCCCGGTCGACTGAGCGGCGGCTCGTACGACACCGCGCTGAGCGTGATCAACACGCTTCGCGCCACCCAGCGGCTGCCGTACGGCGGCGAGGTGGAGGCGCGGTGGGTGGTCAACGCCGCCGATCAGCTCCGCAACGCCGTCTCGAGTGATTACGTGCAATCGTCTCAGATCGTGCTCGGCGGAAACATCCCGCTGCTTCGGGGCGCCGGGCAGGTGGCTCGGGAGGACCTGATCGACGCGGAGCGCAGCCTTGTCTACGCCGCGAGGACGTTCGAGGATGTTCGCCGCTCGCTGCTGGTCGACATCGCGCGTGATTACTTCGACCTGGTGCTCAATCAGGCGTCCATCGAGAATCAGGGGATGCGGCTCGAGTCGTTGCGTCGTCAGCAGGCCGAGGTGGCGGCACGGGTGGAAGCGGGGCGTTCGGCCGCGTTCGAGCGGCGCGATGTCGAGCAGAATCTGCTGTCGGGCGAGTCCTCGTACGCCAACGCGCGCGAGCGGTTTCTCACCTCGCTCGATCGCTTCAAGATCAGGCTCGGCGTCCCGGTGGACATGTCCATCTCGCTCGCGCCCGTCGACCTGAACCCTCCCGAGCCCGACACGACGCCCAACTCGGCCGCCGAGACCGCGCTCCGATTCCGGCTCGACCTGCAGAACCGTCGCGATCGATACGTGGACGCGCAGCGAGCCGTGGACAACGCGGCCAACGGGCTGCTGCCCGATCTGGATATCTCCGGCTCGATCGGATTCAACACGCAACAGACCGACCGCTCGCCCGGGCTTGATTTCCGCACCGACCAGACGGTGTACCGGGCCGCGGCCACGCTCTCGCTTCCGCTGGATCGGGAACAGGAACGGTTGAATCTGCGGGCCGCGCAGATCAATCTCCAGCGATCCTCGCGCGATCTTCGTCAGTTCGAAGACAACATCATTCTCGAGGCTCGGCAATCGGTGCGAGAGATCGATCGCGCCCGGTTCGCGTTTGATCTTCAACTCGTGGCCGTCGAGATCAACGAACTCCGCTTGCAGGAAACCGAGCTCAAGTCCGACACTGTGGCGCCGCGTCAACGCCTCGAAGCGCAGAACGACCTCCTGGACTCCCGGAACCAGCGCGACGCCGCGTTGCGTGATCTGCGCATCGCGATCCTCGATTATCTCCTGACCACCGGCCAGCTTCGTGTCTCGCCCGATGGGGCGTTCCTGCCGCTCGAGGGCATGTTTCCCGGAACCGAGCGGCCCGCGGACCCCGGCGAGGCTCAGCCCGACGCTGAGCCGCCGGCCGTCAGCACGCCCGAGCCGCCCCCCACGCCCTTGGAGGGCCTGGGCGCTCCTCCGACCCCCTGAGACACGCCGATTCGGGTTTGCGCGATCGAGCCCTGCCTAGAGTGCCTCCCGGGCCTCGCGCGGGCTTCTTTCCCGAGGAAGGAACCCCGGTCGCTTGTGTCGGTAGATCTTCAAGGCTCGCGGGAGTTGGTGACGCTCCGGGCCGATGCACCAGAAAGTCCAATCTCCACGCGGAGCCAGACCATGCCCAATTCCGCTCCATCGTCCCGACGCGCCCGAGGGCTTGCCTTGCGGGCCATTGTCGGCGCGATCGCGCTCATCGCCCTGGCCACGGCGGCCGCGGCATTGTTCCGCCCCGACAAGGGCTCCACGTCCAACAACGACATCAAGAAGGTCGAACTGACCTCGTTCGATATCGCGGTGACCGCGAGCGGCGAGCTGGAGGCCAAGAGCCAGGTGGAGATCCGCTCAAGGCTGGAGAAGCCGTCGACGATCGCGGAGATCGTGGACGAGGGGAAGCGCGTGCTGAAGGGCGATCTGCTCGTTCGGCTCAACTCGGATGACATTCAGCAGCAGCTCGACGAGGAGCTGCTTCGTCTCGAATCGGCCAAGTCCGATCTCGTCGCCGCGGAAAACGCGTTTGAGATCCAGATCAACGAGAACGATTCCGCCATGCGCCAGTCGCGCCTCAAGCACGAGCTGGCGGAGATCGAGTATCGCAAGTGGATCGAGGGCGACGACCTCAAGATGCGCCAGAAGAACGAGTTGGGCATCGAGAAGGCGCAGCGCGAGAAGGTCCGGCTCTCCGAGAAGTTCGAGAAGTCTGAGCAGCTCTTTGCGCAGGAATTTCTCAGCAAGGACGAGCGCGATCGCGACGAGGTGGCCGCGATCGAAGCGGCGGCGAACCTGCAGACGGCGCTTCTCGAGAAGGAGGTTTACGAGACGTACGAGCGGCCCAAGGAGATCAAGAAGCTCTCCAGCGACATCGAAGAGGCCGCGGCGGAGATGGAGCGCGTCGAGCGGAAGAACACCTCCGAGCTGGCTGCGAAGGAAGCCGATCGCTCCAACAAGCGTCAGCAGCTGGCGATGCGCCAGTCGAAAGTTTCCAAGCTGCAGGAGCAGCTTGCCAATTGCACGGTGAACGCGCCGCAGGACGGGCTGGTCGTGTACGGCTCGACGATGGACCGCAACCGCTGGGGCGGCATGAGCGGCGACGGGCCGTTCCAGATCGGCCAGCAGATCCACCCCAACCAGCTGCTCATCATCCTCCCGGACACACGCGAGATGGTCGCTTCGGTCCGCGTGCACGAGGCCAACGCCGGTCGCGTGAAGCCGGGGCAGGTCGCGACTCTGAAGATCGACGCGGCCCAAGGCAAGATCTTCACGGGCAAGGTGGAGCGCGTCGCCATCCTCGCCGAGTCCGGCGGATGGCGCGACCCCAATCTGCGCGAGTACACCGTGAAGGTCTCGCTGGATGCGTCGAACGACGTTCTCGCGCTCAAGCCGTCGATGCGGTGCGACGCGAGCATCGTGCTCGGCAAGGTGGAAAACGTGCTCGCCACGCCGATCCAGGCCGTGTTCAACGACGGGCCCACCCGTTTCGTGTACACGCCCAGCGGCAGCAAGTTCGCGCGCGTGCCGGTGCAGATCGGCCGCCGCTCTGACACGCAGATCGAGATCCGCGCCGGGCTGGAAGCCGGCACGCCCGTTCTGCTCCGTGAGCCCAAGCCGGGCGAGATCATCTCCGGGAAGTTCGATGCCAAGGCGCTGGCCGCGATCAACGCCGCCGCTCCAGGCTCACCCGGTGACCCAGGATCTCCCGGGTCTTCCGAAGCGAGCCAACGTCGAGGCTCCGGGCAGGCCCGCCCCGGCGCACCCGCGTCCGGCTCGGAGGCCGGAACGCCGACGTCGACGCCGACCAACGCGCAGCCTGCGGCCGACGCCGCGAAGCCGGCCCAGCCCGTCTCAGCGGCCGGCGGTGCGTCCGCGGACGAATCCCCGGCATCGCCCTCAAAGGGCGAGGGGCGCTGAAGCGTCACTCACGGCGTGAGCCGGATTTCGAGTGTCGCGCGCGTTCCGCCCTGCGCCACCTTCGGCCCGAACCAGCCCAGGTCGCCCGTCATGGCCGGGTGATCCGCGTTGATCACGTGCTCGCTCCTCCCGTCGGCCCGTACGCGGATGATGAGCCGGTTGTACGCCGCGATCATCACGCGAACACTGCCCTCCGCGTCCGTCTCGCCCTCGTCGCCCTGCGGCTTGAGCGGGTTGATCCCCGTGTTCTGCACGCTCACCATCGCGTCGCGCACGGGCTCGAGCGTGTCCCGATCTCGCACGCGCACCGTCATCCACGTGCGATCGGCGCACCCCATCAGAACGCTCATGGCCACCGCCACGCACGCACTTCGTCCGAGCGCGGTCCATTTCATTTCACCACCCTCACTTCCCCGGCCCATGACGCCCCGTTCTGGATCGGCGCGAACGAAGCCCCGTCCGCGTCCAGACGGTATCGCGCCGGGGGCAGCTGCATCGACGCTTCCGGCGCGAACATCGGCGGGTGCGCCTGCACCAGATAGGGCCGGCCCGCGGCCAGTCTCAGGCGGGCCACCCCCCGCTCGTCCGTCCACCCTTGCTCGCTCGTTTTCCCCGACACGAGCAGCTCGTCGACCACGGCGTCGTTGATCGGCAACGGCGCGCCGCCGGTCTCGAGCCGCACGGCCATGATGCGCGCGCCTCGCGCCGGCTCGCCGTTCTTGTCCACCACCTCGAACGAGACGGTGCGAACGTCCGCGCAGCCCACCAGGCAGACGCACGCCAGCCCCGCCCACGCCGCCATCGCCCGCCGCTCTTCTTGTGCTGCCTTCAACGCTCGCGTTCCTCGCGGGGCTTCCGCCCGCTGTCGCCGCCCAGAGACCGCTTCCGCCGCAGCACGTGATGGTAATGCTGCGCGAACCGGTGCGCTTCGTCCCGCACGGCCTGGCACAGCCGAAGGCCCGCGTTGTCCCGCCCAAGCCGGATGGGCTCGCTTCGGGCTTGCGTGTAGATCAGCTCCTCCTTCTTGGCGAGGCTGATCACCATCGGGGGCCGCACGCCCACGGCCTCGAACGCCTCCATAGCGGCGTGCAGCTGTCCCAGCCCGCCGTCGATGAGAATGACGTCGGGATACAGCTCGTGCCCAGCTCCGGCTTCGCGATATCGGCGCGTGACCACCTCGCGGATCGCGGCGTAATCATCGTTGCCCGCGCTGCGGATGCGATAGCGCCGGTACTCGTTTCGCAACGGTCGGCCGTCGACAAAGCACACCTTGCTGCCCACCGTCTCGCCGCCCATCAGGTGCGCGATGTCGATGCCCTCCACGCAGCGGATGGGTTCGCGCAGCCCGAGCGTGCGCTCCAGGCTGCGCAGGCTCTTGCGCGGATCGAGCACCGGCGCCTCGGTTTCCGGCTGCCAGCCCGCCCGGCGCGTCGATCGCTCGCCGAGCCGCTCGATGGCGCGGATGCGATCACGGAGCCCGGCGGCCCGCTCGAACTCCATCGCGCTCGAAGCCGCCTCCATCTCGCGCCGCAGCTCGCGGAGCATCTCTCCTCGCTTGCTCGACAGGAACCGCAGCAGCGCGTCGATGTCCGCGCCATAAGCCGCGCGATCGAGCTTCGCGGCGCACGGCGCCGAGCAGCGATCGATCGCGTGCAGCAGGCACGGGCGAAAGAACCGTCGCTGCTCGTCCGCCTCGCGGATGTCGAGCGCGCACGTCCGAAACCGGAACACCGATTGCAGATGCTCAACGGCGCGACGAAGGCCGCCGGCGCTGGCGAACGGGCCGAACACTCGGGCGCCTCGGAACTCCTCCGCCGCGGGCTGTCGTGTGACGAACACCCCGGGGAAATCGTCCCGCATCGTCACGACGAGATACGGGAACGTCTTGTCGTCCGTCAGGCGCGCGTTGAATCGGGGGCGCACGTCCTTGATCAGCCGGTTCTCGGCGAGCAGCGCCTCCCATTCCGACTCGCACTCCAGCGTGTCGAAGCCCTCGACCACCTCCAGCATCCGCTGCTTGCGGGGCCCGAGGTCCGCAGACCGCTGGAAGTATGACCCTACCCGGTCCCGCAGGCGCGCCGCCTTGCCCACGTACACCACCCGGCCGGCGCCGTCCTTCAGCAGATACACGCCCGGCGAGCGCGGCAGCGACGCCGCCTGCGTCGCCAACCGCGCTCGCCGATCCTCTCCCCGTGGGTCATTGCTCTGCGATGCGTCCTCAGGCACGCGTCAAGCCTACGCCGCGATGGCCGGCCGGACCGCAACATCCGGGACGCCCGTCAACGCCTCCAGGTCGAAGGGGCAATCGAACACAAGGTCCACCTCGTGCACCAGCCCCTCCACGTGGCGGCACCGCGCGGTTTTTCCCGAGACGTCGAATCGCTCTCCGTCGGGCATTCGAAGGTGCAGCACGCAGAGCGTTCCCGGGTGCATCATCGCCTTGAGTAGAAACGACATTTTGCCCGAGCCGATCTGCGTCACCGGCGTCAGATACGTGGTCTCGGCTCCTGGCTGGGAAACGGTCAACAAGCCCCGCGCCCCTCGCATCCGCCGCAGATCGCCATTCAATCGCAATCGACACTCATCGTCCAAACGACGAACCAGCTCGGCCAGCCTCGGCTTGGACAATCCCACCGCATCAATCGCAATCATGTGAGTCCCTCCGGAAAATAAAAACCATGCATTTCGAACCGCTTCACCATCGTCTCGCATCCGCGAGCGATTGAACCACGCCCCTAGCGCCCTCCACTCCCGCGAGCGTCTGTGACACCCGTATCGAGGACGCCGACCTACCGCTTCCCCTTGCCCTTGCGATCGTCCCGGTAACTCTTCTTTCCACGATCCCGGGCGCGGCTTTTGGCCGATCGGCGGTCCGCTCCCGTCCGGAATCCCGCCCCCTGCCCTCCGCCCAAGCCGCCCGCAACAGCGTCTCCGCCCCCCATCCGCAATTGAGGGACCTTGCCCTTGCCCCGGGCTCGCGCTTCCGGGTCCGCGATGAGCAAGTCCATCTTCCGGGCGGGCAGGTCCACCGCCGCGATCACCACGTCCACCCGGTCTCCGATGCTGAAGCTCCGCCCGGTGTGCTGCTCGACGAGCGCGCCGGACCTCGGATCGATCTTCCATCGACCTCCCGTGCGGAAGCTCGTCTTGCCCTTTTCGTCCGCCGTGGCCACCGGCAGATCGGGCGTCTTGACCATCCCCTCCGCGAGGTACTTCTCGATCTGCACAAACACGCCGTTGCCCGTCATGCCCGTCACCACGCCCTCGAACACCTCGCCGATGTGCTCGCTCAGCAGCTGCAGCACGAGGAACTGTCGCAGCTCGTTCTCGGCGTCCGACGCGTTCACCTCCGTCTGCGTGCACCGCGCGCCGATCTCCCGAAGCGTCTGCTCATCCGGGCACAGGTTCGTCCGGCGAAGATCGAGCCCCAGCGCCCGCTTGTCCTTCTCCTCCTTCGGCGCGGCCCGTCCGTTCTTCGTCGCCTCCAGGAACGCGCGCAACGCGCGATGCACCGTCAGATCCGGGTACCGACGGATCGGGCTCGTGAAGTGCGCGTACGCGTCGCTCGCGAGCGCGAAGTGCCCCACGAGCGCGGGCGAATAGTGCGCCTTGGTCAGGCTCCGGAGCACCGCGAAGTGCACCGCCTTGGCCGCGGGCGTGCCGCGCGTCGACTCGAGCAGCCCCTGCAGCTCCTCACGCGTGGGGTTCTTCGGGATGCGGTACCCCGCCACCATCGCGAACCGGCGCAGCTCGTCGATCTCCCCCGGCACCGGTTCCTCGTGCACGCGCCGGAGCAGCGGCACGCGCAGGTCCTCGAAGAGGCGCGCCAGCGCCTCGTTCGCCTCCACCATGAACATCTCGATCAGCGTGTGGGTGTAGGCGTCGTCCTCCGGCGCCGCGTCCACCACGCGACCCTTCTCATCGAAGATCAGCTCCACTTCCGGCAGATCCAGCCGGATCATCCCCTGCTTCATCCGGCGGGCCAGGATCGTCTTCGACAGCTCGTTCATCATCCGGAGCGCTTCGAGCAGCTCCGGTGTGTATTTCGGCTCAGTCTTCGCGTGCCGCTCCGCTTCTTTGTGGTTCCCATCGATGAGCGCCTGCGCCTCGAGATACGTCAGCCGCTTCACCGACTTGATCACCGTGCTCGCGAACCCCTGACGACGCACACGCCCCGACGCGTCGTACTCCATGAACGCCGACTTGCAGAACCGCAGCACGCCCTCCTGCAACGAGCAGATGCCGTTGCTCAGCGTCTCGGGCAGCATCGGGATCACCAGCCTCGGCAGGTACACCGAGTTCCCGCGCTCGCTCGCTTCCTCGTCGAGCGCACAGCCCGGGGCGATGAAGTGCGCCACGTCCGCGATGTGCACGCCCAGCTTCCAGCCGTCGCCCACGCGCTCGATCGAGATCGCGTCGTCGTAGTCCTTCGCGTCCGGCGGATCGATCGTGATGATGAAATCGCCCGTCAGATCCAGGCGATTCTCTGAGACGCGCCCGCCCCGCTCCCACGCGCGCAGCTCCTCCTCAAACGCGTCCGTGGCTTCGCGCGCCTCCGACACGCACGCGTCCGGGAACTCCTGCACCAGCCCGTACGCCGCGATCACGGCCTGCGTCTCGACGTCCGGCTCGCCCGTCTTGCCCAGCACCCTCAGGATCGCGCCCTCACCCACCATGTTCCCCTCGGGGCGGCGCACCAGCTCGAACACCACCTTGTCCCCTTCCACGGCGTTCTTCGCGCCGGGATCGCGGACGATCACCGGCTCGCTCAGCCCCTTCCCGTCAGGCTGCACGATCCATTGGCCCCCGCGCTTCATCAGCTCGCCCGCGAACTCCGAACGCTTGCGCTCCATCACCTCGACGATCTCGCCCGTGAAGGGCGATCGACCGGCGCCGCCGCCGCCGCGCCTGGAGCGCACGACACGCACGCGCACGAGGTCGCCGCTCAGCGCGTCCAGCGTCGCGTCCGGCGGCACGAACAGATCGCCGTGGAGGTTGGACTGGCGGGGAATCACGAATCCGAACCCCTTCGGGTTCCGCCGAAACACGCCCACCACTTCCTTGCCCATGGGGGGGAGCGTCACGATCTTGTCATCCCCGTAGACGACCTCACCGGCCTCGGCCAGCTGACGCACCGCGTCCTCGAACTCGTCGAAGTCTTCCTCCGACACGCCGAGATCTTCCGCGAGGATCTTCACCGTGGCCGGGGAGTAACTGTCGTGTCGGAGGTGGCGAATGAGACGTGTTTGAAAGCGCAGGGGCATATGGCTTCAGGGTACCACAGCCCCAGCCCGGGCCCGGACGATCGAAAACGGGCCCGGCGATCCGCCGAGCCCGCTGCGTGCGTTCGCCTGAATAGACGGGTCAGTCCACGATCTGCGGCTCGCCCTTGCCCTCGAGGAAGCCCGCGAGCTTGCGCGACCGCACCGGGTGCTGCAGCTTGCGGATGGCCTTGGCCTCCACCTGGCGCACGCGCTCGCGCGTCACCTTGAAGATGCG
>CAZWZL010000042.1:0-21620 GCA_964638515.1 uncultured Phycisphaeraceae bacterium | reverse complement strand
CGCCTTCCCCAGCACGAACCGCGTCTGCGGCATCGGCCCGTCGAACGAATCCACCACCAGCAGACACCCGTCCGCCATCCGAAGCACGCGCTCCACCTCGCCACCGAAGTCCGCGTGGCCCGGCGTGTCGATGATGTTGATCCGGAACGTGTCCCCGTTCTCACGGTGATACGTCACCGCGCAGTTCTTCGACAGGATCGTGATCCCCCGCTCCCGCTCCAGCGGGTTGCTGTCCATGATCAGCCCGTGCTGCCCCCCGGCCAGCTTGTCCAGCTCGCCCGTGCGAAAATTCCCCGACTGCTTGAGCAGCTGGTCGACCAGCGTCGTCTTCCCGTGGTCGACGTGCGCAATGATGGCCACATTCCGAAGCGATTCCATGCCGAGCAACATCCTCTCGTCGCCGATCCGTCACGCACGTTCAAGTCACAACCCCGCCGCGCGAGACCAAAGACGGGCCGCGAGTATACGCCCCCTCACTCCCCCCAAGCCCGCATCCCCGCTCTCCCGCTCAGCACGCCCCCCTCATCCACCCGAAACTCCCACCAAAGCCCCGCAAACCCGCGCAGCGCCTCACCCACCGCCCCGAGCGGAATCCCCGCGCGCCCAAGCGCTTCCACCAGCTCGCGGGGCCGACCCTCTCCCATCGACACCACCCGTGCCTCCCCCTCCACCAACTCCGACTCCTCCACCGCGCGCACCGCGCGCCGATAGCCACGCTCACCCACCCCCACCGCCAACCACCCCGCCCCATCCTCCCCCGTCCGCCATGACCACCGCGCCCGCTCCTTCCCCAGCCAAGCGCTCGTCCGCGCAAGCGCCTCCGATCGACCCAATTCCACCACGCGTTCCGCCTCGGCCTCCAGCCCCCCGAACCCCTGGCCCTCGATCCCGATCGCCGCGAACACATTCCCCGCAAACCCGTCCCCCCACCGCGCGCTCTCCGTCAACGCGCCGACACTCGCAATCGCGCCCACGTCCAGGCCGCCCCCATCCCGCGCATACACCCCCAACCCCATCCACCCCCGCAGCGCCGCGCCGAATCTCCGTCCCTCCTCGCAGTGCTGCGTCATCAGCAGCGTCGGACCCATCAGACACCACACCTTCTCCATCGCGCGCGTCTGCTCCACCACCGCGAGCAACGCCCCCTCGCGCAGCGACACCCACGTCCCCGCCGCGCCGCTCCGATCACTCCAGTCCACCGGCCCGACATTCCCCGCGCCCGCCGCAACGTGCGCCGTCAATCGATCGCCATCCACCCGCGCCGCCAACGCCCCCCAACTCGTCTCGCACGACCCCCGCACCACCGCCACAACAGCCGCTCGCTCCGCCGCATCACCAAGACGCGCCACCGCCTCCGTCGACGACATCGACCGAGCGCTCCCCTTCCCCAGACGCTTCACCATCTCGCGGCACAACCCCCGCTCCCCCTGCGGCGCCACCACCACGCGCGCCCCGTCAGGTCCCTTCGACAGCGCCAACTCCAACGCCCCACGCTCCACCGACAACACCACCGCATCACCCATCGCCGTCCGAGGCGACATCGAAATCCGCTTCCGCAGCGCGGCCTCGGTCTTGTGCCCAACCTCGCTCACCAACGCCCATCTCGCCTCACCCTCAACCCCCCTCACCACCACCATCGCGCACTTCCCGAGCAACCGGTCATACGCCTCCGCCCCCGTCCACCCAAGCCGCCCGGCCAGCATCTCCCATGCCCGGTCCATCTCCCCATCACCCATCAACGAACGCACCGCCCCTTCCACCGCGCGTCCCGCCTCCGACGCCCTCAACTCCTTCGCCCCCCGCACCACCACCACCAGGTCCGCATCCGCCGGCGCCAGCCGAAGCGCCCAGCCCGCGTCACCGCCCCGCGCCGCGCCCGCGCATACCGACAGCGCAACCCCCACCAGCCACGTCGCCACAAATCCGAGTCGCATCACACCCTTTTAACCGCCCCGGAGCACCAGCGGCTTCACCACCGGCTCGCTATTCCCGCGCTTTTCCCCCACCGGCGTCGCAACGCCCGCTGATACCGGGGAGCCCGACGGCGCCACCCACACCGCCTTGAAGCACCCAAGATCCGGCTCGCTCACAGGGCACACCACCGGCCGACCCCCCGCGTCCGTCCGCAAACTCGCGCGCTCCAACACCCCCGACCGCTCCGGCAGCCGCAACGACGCCAACGCCGCCGTCCGCGCCGCCTCGATCCGCGCCGGCGTCCATTCGCTCCGCTCAACCCGGGGCAAGCGCATCGTCCCCGGGCCCTCGCTCACCAGCATCGCCGCCAGCCGCACCTCGCTCACCCCGGCCCGCACCGCGTCCGTCAGCGGCGTTTCCACCGGACGCATCACCACCGACTCCGGCGCAGCACGACGAACCGCCATCGCGCCCGCCACAAGCCCGAGCACCCCGATCACCGCGGCCACGCGCGCCATCGTCACCACCCGCATCCCCCGCGCGCTCAGCCACGCCCCCCGACGCTTCGACGTCTCCGCAAGCACCCGACCAGCAATGTCCGGCGCCGCAACGTCATCCTCACGCAACGCGTCCGTCATCCACACCGTCGTCGCCACGGCCCGCGCCACCCGCGCATCACGCTCGGCCCACGCGTACAGCCGCTGCTCCTCATCCTCGCGCAGCGCGCCCTCCGCGAGCGCATCAAGCAACGCCTCCACCTCACTCGGAAGCGGACCACTCCCCGGCACGCCGGGATCGTCACCCCAAACCGTCAACGCCAGACCTCCTCAACCTGCGGCCGCTCCGCCGCGCGATCCTCCAGGATCTTCCGCAGCTTCTTCCGCGAGCGATGCAGATGACTCTTCACCGTCCCCTCCGGTATCCCCAGGTGATCCGAGATCAGCGCGATCGGCCAGCTCTGCTGATGGAACAGCACCACCACCTCGCGCTGCTCCTCCCCCAACTCCGCGAGCGCATCATCCAACGCCGTCCGCGCAGCGCCCTGCCACTCGCGCGTCGCCACGCTCTCGCTCGGCCCGTCCTCGCCCCCGCCCCACGCCCCCACCATGTCGCTGTCGTACACCGGCCGATGCTTCTGCCGCGCGTTCAGATACAACCGCTTCGCGATCGTGAACAGCCACGTCGAAAACCGGAACCGCGGATCAAACCGGTCAAGATGCGTCAGGACGCGCACGAACGCCTCCTGCACCACGTCCTCGGCCATGTCCGACCGCCCGCTCAGCCGAAAGATGTACGCGTACACCGACGCCTGATGCTCCCGAATCAATCGCTCCGCGCTCGCGCGATCGCCGCGCGCCGCCTTCTCGATCAACCGTTGCTCGTCCGCTCGGGTCATCCGCATGCCACTCCAGTCTACCCCACACGACCCAAACCGTTGCACAAAAAAGCCTCTCCCCCCTCACCCTTCCGGGGGTGGGGGAGACTTCCGGGGGTGGGGGAGATGTCTCACGCGCAGCGTGAGGCAGAAGGGGGGACCCCCATCAACCCGACGCTCCCACTTCCATACGCCCCGCCCTCGCCCCGGATCACCCATGAAAACCCGAATAACGCACCTCGCTCGCGCCTTTCCCCAACCCCACCCACTCCGTCGACTCCGACTGGCTCGACACCGTCAACCGGTACGGCCTCCCCATGTGCCCCACGCTCGCACGATCCGCCGTGTTGCACTCCTCGGACAGGTGCAGCAACACCACCCTCTCCCTCGGCCCGATCCTCCCCACCGCCTCCGCACACTGCTCATTCGATAAATGCCCGCTGCCGCCCATGATCCGCCGCTTCAAATACTCCGGCCGCGAACTCGCCCGCTGCATCTCCGGGCAATAATTCGACTCGATCGCCAGCGTGTGCACGCCGCGCAAGTGATCCACCACGCGCTCCGTCGCTCGCCCCGCGTCCGTCATGTGCCCCAGCGTGCCCCCGCACGAAAACTCCATCCGAAAGAGCGCCACGCCCAGATCATCGTGCGACGCGAGCAACGCCCGCACCTCGATCCCGGGCGCCGGACAGAACGGCTTCTCATCCTCGAACACCGCGCTCCGATGCGTGAGCAGCCCCGCGCGCTGCGCCCGCCCACGATGCCGCCGATGCGCCCAGATCGTCGCGCGCTCCTCCAACGCCCGCACCACCGGCGCCTGGCAATGGTCCGCATCAAAGTGCGTGAACAACACCCCCACCACTTCCTCTAACCCGTGCCCCCGCGCCTCCAGAAGCGCCCGCGTCCGCCGCACCGACAGCCCCGCATCAATCAAAAGCAACCGCGCGCGCCCATCCTCACCCCTGCCCAAGCGCACCGCCGTGCAATTCCCCCGCGACCCGCTCGCCAGCACGCACAGCGCGGCGCCATCACCCCCGCGCTCTGTGCTCTGCGAGCAGGACATCCGTGCCTCCACGCGCCCCTCCTCCACCTCGGAGTCTTGATGCAGTTCCGGGGGCGGTTCCGGGGGGCGGGGCCGACTCTACGAAACACACCCCTCCCTGTCGAGAACCGAATCTCGCACGCTCGTCGCTTGGCCGCACTCGCGCCGTTGCAACCCCTCCCTCCGCTCGCTTCGAGAGAAGCGAGCGCGGGGGAGGTGGTTCGTGCGAAGCACGAACTAGAGGAGGGCGCAGCGCCCGACCCTGCCCCCCCTCCCCCCACGCGGTGAGTTCGCGCGCCCAACCTCACCCCCCCCTACTCCCGCCCCACCACCAGCTCGATCTCCCGAATCGCCTCCGCGTGTTCCTCGAATCCCTCCGCCGCCCTCGCAGTCGCCATGCATTCGAGGAGCGCATCGCGCACACGCGCTTCCGCACCGACACTTCGCGCCACATTGTCGAAGTACCACACGATGTGGGCATCCGTTGTCGCGATCGCGCTCGCTCGTGTGCGGAGGTAACGCCCCACGAACTGCAACGCTCTGACCTGCTGTTCATCGGAAAGGGCCGGCGCGTGGCCCGAAATGAGATGCGCCGCCAACGCCAACACCGCCGCCTGCTGCCCCTCCTCATCAAGCTCGCTCCAGCGCACAACGTCCACATCAAACTGTCCGCACGACATCCGCGCCCCGATCGCATACACCCTGTACAGCACCCGGCCGTCATAACCCCCGATGTCCCCGACCGTCTCCCTCCACTCCTCCAGCGACTTCCACGCCGACGCGTTCGCCTCCGCCGGTCGTGATGCCAACTGCCAGAGCATCTCCCGGCCAGCATCGTTGGCCACACCAACATATCGAATGACATCCGCAGCTTTTTTCACAACCGAATGTACCGGGTCACGAAGGCATGCCGCTAGGCCATCAGCTAGCAGTGCCCGTCGACCCGGCTCGACTCTCTCTACGGTTTTCAGAATCTCCAATCGAATCATGGAGGATTCCACCTCCAGACCGTGCGCAAGCTGCTCAATCTGTTGCACGTTGTCGATCACGATTCCCCCGTCGCTCGCCCTCGCCCCGTTCGTCGCCCACGCCAGCACCGAGTACAGCCTCTGCCGCACCGCCTCGTCAGGCTGTTCCCGTTCCTCCTCCGCACGGATCGCCGCAATAACGCTCGCCGCGATCTCATCCGCAGACGAACCCATTCCGATCTGCTGCGCCATCTGAACGGTGCAACCCGGCTCATGCGCCCGCAGCCACGCGTCGCCCTGCCCAACCGTCGTCGCCACCGCCGCCACGACGCCCATACACCAAAGCATGCTCGCCTCCCGCTGAATAATTCGGAGCAATCCACCGCAACGACGCCATCCATTCTAACGGTCCGCTGACCCCGCCCGCTCATTTCCCCGCGCGTATCCGCGCCGTTGCAACCCCTCCCTCCGCAAGCCTCGAAGAGGCGCAGCGCGGGGGAGGTGGTTCGTGCGAAGCACGAACCGGAGGGGGGCACAGTGCGTGCCGTGGCCTCCGGGGCCTCCGGGGGCGCCGGGGGCGCCGGGGGCGCCGAGCCGGTGGAGGGCGCCTTTCAAATGCGTCTTCGCGCACCTCGCGCTGTGAAACACCCTCCTCCCGCAAGCCGCGCAGCGGCGCAGCGTGGAGGAGGTGGCTCACGCGCAGCGTGAGCCGGTGGAGGGTGCCCTTCGAACTCGTCACCGTAATCCTCGCCCCGTTCCTACCGCGTCAGACCCACAAACAAATCTCTCACACTCGCCGTAAAATCGCCGCCGACATGCCCCGACATTCCTTGATCACTCCTCTGGGACTCACCGCAATCTTGGCGCTTACATCCTGCGCACGCCGCGACCCATCCCCGCCTCAACCACCCCCCGACTCCCTCGCCGCGCGCATCAAGACCGCCGCGCATCATTCACACGCCTCGCTCGTGCCCGCTCCCGACACTCTCGGCCTCTGGCTCCTCGCATCACCGTACTGCCTGACCGAAACGGGACTCATCGATCTCGGCCTCCGACTTCCACGCGCAGACGCTCGTCGTTTGATCGACAAGAACATGGCCGTCGAACACGTGCTCATTGCCCAAGTCGTCAGCAACCGAGTCAACACAATCGAGTTCCTCGACGCTCGATTTGGACTCAACCCACCCATCCTGACAGTGGCGCCCGGCGACACGCTCGCTTTCAACCTCTGCGACGACGGACGGCCCCTGGAACTCATCCGACTGCAGTCGACCGCCGCTCCCTGAGCATCCTCCCCCCTCCCCAACCCCCCAAATCCCAACCACTTGGGGCTTGGATTCCCCCCTCCCGCGCGGTAGCCTCGACCCGTCCATCGCCGCGCCCTCATCTCGGCTCGGCACGCCCCTAAACCCACGCGCCCGCCCCGCGCGAGGCGCCACCCGCAACGGAGCACGACATGCGTTCCACCCTCGCCGCCGCCGGACTCCTCCTCACCGCCGCCGCCGCACAAGCCATCGGACCCGAAGTCATCTACACCAAGATCCCCGGCCACCCAACCTCGGCCATCCCCGGCGCCCGCGACCTCGCCGGCAACCCCGCCGCCTCCGACTTCCGCGCCCTCGAAGACCTCATCTTCGCGCCAGACGGCTCCCGCTGGATCGTCAAGGGCCGCACACAGCTCGGCTCAGACCTCGAGAACATCATGCTCGCCGGCTCCGGAACCTCCGGCAACGCCTTCGCGCAGGAAGGCCAGCCCATCCTCGGCGGCGGCGCGGGCGAGCTCTACGACTTCTTCGGCTCCGGCATCGGCCGCTTCGACGAGAACGGCAACTTCGCCTACTCCGCCCGCGCACGCGGCGGCTCAACCCTCCAGAAAGTCATCGTCTGGAACGGCGCCGGAACCTTCCTCAACCCGTTCAACCAGGGCGACCTCTACACCGGCCTCATCGACCTCGCGCCAAACCCCTCCGGCGATGAGACCGTCGGCAACTCCGTCGGCTCCATCCACCTCCTCAACAACGGCACGATCGGCTCGCAGGACAGCTCCATCCTCCAGATCCACACCTCGCGCCGCCCCGCCATCACCTACAACCGCGCCGCATTCCACCAGACCAACGTCACGCAGGTCGTCGGCTTGAACGGCGGCCCGATGGAAACCTGGAAGATCATCTCCGCCAACACCTTCTACACCAGCCCCGACGGCGCGCACTGGCTCGCCATCGGTCAGGTCAATCAGGCCACGACGATGGACGCCGTGCTCGTCTACGACGGACAGGTCGTCATCCAGGAAGGCGTCACCTTCCCCGGAACCTCCGCCACCGTCCCCTCCACCATCGTCACCGCCGACATCCTCACCAATGGTGACTACATCGCCCGCGGCGCCCTGGCCTCCGGCGGCGTCTACGCCGCCCGCAACGGCGTCATCGTCGCCGCCACCGGCGCAACCGTCGACGGCGCCGCCGAGGCGTGGGGCTCAACGTTCCTCGCCTTCGCCGCCAACCGCCTCGGCCACTGGGCCCTCGTCGGAACCACCGACAACCCGGACCCCGCGCGCGACACCGTGCTCATGGTGAACAACTCCGGCGGCGCCACCGTCCTCCTGCGCGAGGGCGACCCCGTCGACCTAGACAACAACGGCCTCTACGACGACGACGTCTTCATCGGGCGCGGCAACAACACCCTCTCCGCCTTCGAGGCCAACGACCTCTTCCTCGCCGACAACGGCGACGTCTACTTCTTCGCCAATCTCCGCGACGGCGCCGGCAACGATCTCAACTCCAACCCCGCCTTCGGCTCGCCCCAGGCCTTCCTCCGCATCGTCGCCTCCTGCCCCGGCGACGCCAACGGAGATCGCGTCGTCAACTTCGCCGACCTCAACATCGTCCTCTCCTTCTTCGGCCAGACCGTCACGCCCGGAACCAACGGCGACGTCAACGGCGACGGCGTCGTCAACTTCGCCGACCTCAACACCGTCCTCTCGTTCTTCGGCACGGCCTGCTGAGACAACCCGGCGCGGTCCCGCATGCACTCCGGTCCCGGCGCGCTGCCCAGCGACGCCGGGATCTTTCTTCGCGCCGACTCCGCACCTCGCCGCGTGCGCACGCCGTGGCTCGCGCTCGCACTACACGCTTCGCTGCACCAACGCCCCGCGCGCGCACCGTGCGCCCCATCACGCCATCCGTGCGCGCGCCGCCCCGCACGTGCACGCCCGCGGCGAACATCTTGGGTCTCCCGACCCACACGCCCCGTGCGCGCCCGGCCCACAACAGTCGCCCCGGCGCGCGCGGCGTGCGTCGATCCAACACCACCCACGAAAAAGAGGCGGCGCGCCGATGCGCACCGCCCCTGCTGATCCGTCCGCCCTTTTCCGGGGATTCAGGCCGCCCGGCGCTTCTTGCCCACCGTCCGCTGCGACGCCGCGGCCCGCCGTCCCGGCTCGTCGAGAATCGTCTCGACCAGCTCCATCGGGTCGCTCGCCCAAAGGTCCGCCCCGATCTCCTCTGCAAGCCCGTCCGCACGGTTGAACACGCCGCCGCCGACCACGATCTGCGTCCGGCGACACGCGCCGATCTCGTGCATCGTGTCGATCATCTCGCGGATCACCGGCAGGTCCGACGGCGCCGAGGCGAACAGCAGCAGCACGTCCGGCTGATTGGCCTGCACCTGCGCGAGAATCTCGTCCGACGCGATGCCGCCGCCGGCGAACGAGATCTCAAACCCGTGCGCTTCCAGCAGATCCACGGCCATTTGAGCGGCCAATTCGTCCGAGTCCGTCGGCCCGCAGAACGCGAAGATCGAGCGTCCGTTGGTCGACAATCGCGTGAATCTCGCGGCCGTCTGGTCCACCAGCACGCGAAGCAGTCGCGTCGCGAGGTGGTGGACGAGGCGGGTGAGCTTGTCCTGTCGGAACGAGCGCTCGACGTTCTCGTACGCGGGCCAGCAGAGCTCCGAGACGACCTGCTCGGGCGTCGCGCCCCGGGACAGGAGGTCGTCGATCATCGCTCTCGAGGCCGGGCGGTCCCCCGCGAGGAGGGACTCAATGAACCGATCGATGTGAGATTCCGTGATCACCTGAGGGGCTCCGTGGCGCCCCAGGCCTGTGCTCCGCCGGGCCTGCTGGCCGGTTCTGGGTCCGCCGACGTTCCAGTCGGCGTTGGAGGCATGCCTCCCTTGCGAGGATGGGGATCGGACCTCCGTCCGCGCGCCGGCCACGAATGACGAGAATGGCCCCGGAGGGTCGTTTTTTGGGGCTTTTCTCGTCCGATAACGGCTTTCAGGGCGTGTTATGTGGACGTATCGGCCCGGTAGGCCACGCAAACGCCGAAGGTCAGCGGCCGGCGTTGCACCCCCTCGAAACCCGCCGCGAACAGCATGCGCTCCATCTGATCGGGGTCGAGGAACGTGGCCACGGATCGGGGCAGATACGAATACGCGCCGGAGCGATCCCGCGCGATGAGCGAGGCCGTGCAGGGCATCACGTGACGCGTGTACACGTCATTGAGCGTTGCGATGATGCGCGAGCTCGGGCGGGCAAACTCAAGAATGATCAGCCGTCCCGCGGGCGCCAGAACTCGCCGGAATTCCCGAGCCGCCTTCGCGGGGTCGGACACGTTGCGGATGCCGAAGGCGATGGAGACAACATCGAACGCGGCGTCGTCGTAGGGCAGCGCCGTAGCATCAGCCGGCTCGTAGCGGATGCCTGCTGCCGGCGACGGAAGCGGCGGCTTGGCCCTGGCGATGTCGAGCATCTCGGGCGTGTAGTCCGCGCCGACGACGGATTTCGGCGCCGGCTTGGCCGCGGCGAATGCGCGGGAGAGCTCGCCCGTGCCGCAGGCGATGTCGAGCACGCGCTCCCCGCCACGAAGTCCGGCGAGCTGAACGGCGCGACGGCGCCAGGCCCGGTCGCGCCCGAAGGAATGGAGCGTGTTGTTCAGGTCGTAGGATCGGGCAATGGCCGCGAACATCCGCTGGACGCGCTGCGGCTTGTCCTCGGCCTGGTGGGGATTGTCGTGGAGGTCACGCGCGGACCAGGCGGGAACCTGCGTTGCCGGTCGGGCGTCGGAACGCGTTGAATCCGTGGCGGACATGGGGGCCATCGTAGGTAGACTGCGGCGGCGCAGGGAGCGATGATGCGTCGGTGGAGACCGGTGAGAGGCTTCGGTCGGAGGGATCGAAAGATGACGAGCGGATGGACACGAGTGTTGATGGCGGCCTTGGGCGGCACGTGGATCCTGGGTGGATGCGTGCGGAACGAGGCCACGGGCCAGAAGCAACTGAACTTTCTGAGCCGAGACGAGGAAGTCTCGCTCGGCGAGCAGGCCAAGGGGCCGCTGACGCAGGAATACGGCGGCGCGTTCGCGGACGCGGACGTGCAGGCGTACGTGCGTGAGGTCGGCATGAAGCTCGTGGCGCAGACGGAGGGCGACTATCGAACGCTTCCCTGGGAGTTCACCTTGCTGGACTCGGACGTGATCAACGCGTTTGCGTTGCCGGGCGGCAAGGTGTTCCTGTCGAAGGGTTTGGCCAGCCGGTTGCCCAACGAGGCCGCGATGGCCGCGGTGCTGGGGCACGAGGTGGGACACGTGACGGCGGAGCATGCGGACAAGCGCGTTTCGAGCGCGATGATCACGCAGGGGCTCGTCGTCGGCGCGTCGGTGGCGGTAGGAGCCGCGTCGGACAACGACACGGCTGCGCTCAGCTCCATGGTGCTCGGGGGAGTGGGCACCGGCTTTCTGCTGAAGTTCGGTCGGGATGAAGAGAGCCAGTCGGACGCGCTGGGCATGCGCTATATGACGCGCGCCGGATACTCGCCCCACGGCATGGTTTCGCTCATGGAAGTGATGACCGAGGCGACCAGGGGCACGGACCGGCAATGGGAAATGCTGAGCACGCACCCGGACCCGGAGCGTCGGCTGCGTTGGGCGCGCGACGCGGTGGCGGGAGCGTACGCTGGCATGGCCAACGACCCTGCGGCGCGAACGGGAGAGCGGGAGTACGCGGATCGGATGCTGCGGAAGACCGGGAAGAAGTAGCGTCGATCACGTTGCCGCCGCGCGCGCGGGGCGCGGCGCCGCGCCGGCCGCGTCGCGGAAGAACCGGGTCCAATTGGCGTGCGTGAATCCGGCGACATCGTCGTCGTTCCACCCTCGCTCGCGCAGGGCCGTTGCGATCAAGCGGAGGTCAGCGTGCGATCGGATGCCCTCGGGGAGCTGCGACGCGGAGAATCCGCCGTCGATGTCGGAGCCCAGCCCGACATGACGAGCCGAGCCCGTCACAAGGCAGATGTGCTCGATGTGCTCGAGCACGCGCTCCACGGTGGCTGCATCGCCGGGGCCTCGGACGAGAAACGTGGCGAAGAGATTGACCCCGATGACGCCGTTTCGTCGCGCGATCTCCCGGATGGCGTCGTCCGTCAGATGGCGTTGGTTGGGTGAGCCGTCCGTAGACGGAGGCAACAACGCTCGACAGTTGGAGTGCGAGGCGATGATCGGTCGCGCTGTCAGCGTGAGGAGCTCGTCCAGCGAGGCATCGGACAGGTGCGAGACATCGTGAGTGATGTGGAGTCGATCGAGCTCGGCTACGAGTTCGCGCCCCTGCGGCGTGAGCCCCAGCGTCGTGGAATTGCCGCCGGCGTAGCGCGACGGCCTGGCCCACGCGAGCGACACGGCCGCGAGCCCGTGGTCTTTCCAGAACGGTAGATCATCGGGCGAGCGGATGGGGTCGGCGTTCTCCATGAGAAGGCCCGCGTGCATGCGCCTGTCTCGAGCAAGCCGCGCGAGCTGCGCGGAGGGAGTCGGGCCCACCAGCTCGGTCACTCCCATGCCGCCTCGAATCTCGCCGACGTGGGGGTCCGGTCGAAGCGCGCCGGGAAGGTCGAGCGCCATCAGGGATCGATCGCGCCATGTGAGGTAGGCCTCGAGCTGGGCGCGGGCCGCGCGATGGGCGCGCTCGGCGTCGCCCGCGGGGTATCCGCCGGCGGCGGGCATGTCGGGCGCGGTGAAGATGGTGGCGAGCACGGCGGCGCAGCCGGCCTCGCGAAGGGAAGGAAGCGTGACGGCGGCCGGGGGGTGTGGAGGCATCTCGGGATCGAGCGGCGCGGTCATGTCGCGCGCGTTGACCGCGAGGTAGGCCAGATCCAGATGAGCGTCGAACCAGAGGTCTCGCGCCGTCATGGCGCGAGGATACGTCCCCGCTGAGATTTCAGCGCGGCGTCGCCATCGGCTTGGTGAGCGTGAGCGTCAGCCTGCGGCCCGCCTCGTGATCAAGGGTCGCGGTGCGGGCGGCGGGATCGATGTGCGTGATGGTCCATCCCGGGGCCGGGGTGTCGTTCAGGCGGAACAGGCGGCCGTTGAGCACGATCACCGCGCCGGCGTTCGACGCCATCACCGAGGTGAGCGCGAAGAGCGATGGCTGCGGGTCGATGAATTCGGGAATCGGCGCGGCCTCCGGCGCCGACGACTCGGGCGCGGTGGCTGTGGCGGAAGCCGGCATCGCGAAGGGAGAGGGGCCAAGAGGCTGCTGAAGGGCCAGGCGCGCGTACGCCCCGGCCGCAAGGGCGCGCGGATGCAGCGTTTCGGCGAGCTTGGCGGGATTGAGTGAGGCGCCCGATTCCGGATTGAACTCGGACGCCGGCGCTTCGGCGGGCGTTGCCAGGCGCAGGATGGCCAGAAGCAGAATGGGCGCGAGCATCGCGGCCAGGCGCGGCGAACGGCACTTGTCGAGAATGCTCATTGCCCATCCTCCTCGGCCCGCGATCCGACGGAGAGCGTGTATCGCACGTGCACCGTCTCGATGGACGCCTGGAGCATGCCCGGGGCCGCAGAGCGCGCGGGCTCGATCTGCACTTCCCTGATGGACGTGAACCCGCACTCGCGCTCCAGCTCCGCGATGAACGGCAGCAGATTCTCAAACGTGCCGAAGGCAACGATCGAGAACGCGTAGGTCTCGTGGGGCACGGCGTCCTCTTCGTCCTGCGCAGGCGGCGTGGAGGGCGAGATGGCATCGACGCGCACGGCATTGCGGCTCGCGGCCGCGGTGATCGCGTCGTAGATCGTGGGCGAGGATTCCGCGTTGGCGCCGAGCGAACGGATCATGTCCGCGAGCGTTGCCGTGGGCAGCGCGTCGGGGTCGGCGTTGTCGATGGCGAATCGCAACAAGGACAGTCGCGCTTGCGCGTCGGCGTATTCCTGCCGGAGCGGGGCGTTGAGCAGGAACGTGACCCCGGCGATCGGCGCAGCGGCCAGCGCGGCGTGCGTGAGGAGCGAGCGGAATCTGGCTGTGGGAGTGGTCATGGTGCGTGTGGCGCGCTGGCCAGCGGCTGGCGGGGCGCCGGCCAGATGGAAACTCGAAGCGAGGCGCGAAGCGTGCCGGAGCTCGAATCACGCGCCGTGGGGCCAAGATCGACGGCGCGGATCAGCGGGCTCGTGCGCAATGCGGCGATGGCGTCCTGCAGCGGCGAAGTCACCGGGTCGGCCGACGCGATCACCGTTTCCACAACAGCGACAAGATCGTCGGAGGTCGCAACGACGGAGTGCACGCGAACCGAGGGCGGCAAGCGCACGGAGAGGTCCGCGAGCAGTGCGGGCCAGTCAGCGCGATCGGAGTCGCTTTGGGCCACGGCCTCCGCGGCGCGAATGATGGCTGAGGCCATTTCTCTCGCCTCCGGCGCGGCGTCCGGGATGTCGAGGGGGGAGACCTGCGACGCGGCCTCATCGATGGCCAGGCGCGCCGCGTCGACCGATCGGCTGAGCATGGCGGCGTCGGCCACGAGCAGGAGGGATGCCGCCGCGGAGCCGGCGTAGAGCGCGGCGACCAACCGCGAGGAGGCGGTCTTGGCGACGGCTTCGGGCGTAGCCAGTCCCGGAACGCTGAGGTTCGACGTCAGTGTCCGTGTCAGCCCGCCGGCGAGTGTGGCGCTATTAGCGGGAAGCGATCGCGTCGTTGCGGCGGTGAGATCGGCGAGGCGTTGCTCCAGATTGGGAATCTTGATCGCGCGCCCGGCCAACACGAGCGTGGCGCTCTGGCGGACGGCGTCGCTCAGGCCGAAACGCAGAGACTGCTTGATCTCCACGGCGAGCCGCTGGAGCGCCGGCTGGAGGAGCGGGAGCGCTTCGCGCGACGTGAGCGTGGTCTGAACGTCGTGATCCGCGTCGAGCGACGGCAGCCCCGTGCGGAGGAGGTAGTCCGCGGCCTGCTCGCGCGTGAGCTGGAGCGTCGGCTGCGGCGCCGGGCGAGCGATTGGGCGCGTGAGCGGCGCCAGGAAAGACTCGAAGCCCACGGGAATCTGGCGGACGAAGTGGAGCGTGGACGTCCCGGGCGAGGCGGCCACGAAAACGGCTTCGTGCCCCGCCATGAGCAGCAGGGCCGCTGCTTGATCGCGCGGCTGTTCGAGCACGGTGGTGAGCGCGTGATGGATGGTGTAGGCCACGCTGGGCGTGGCGCGCGTCAGCGACAGCCCGGCGCGACTCAGCCATTCGGTCAGGGTGCGCAGGGTCCCGGCGGAGTCGGCCAGCGCGAGGATGTGTGACTGCGCGTTGGCCGGGTCCGCGTCGCGGTGGAGATGGACAAGCGAGCTGGCGTTCTCATCGAGCGGGAACGGCGCCGCGGCTTCGAGCGCCAGGCGGGCGGCGTCGAGGGCGGCCCGTGGTTGCGCGGGGGAGGAGTACACCTCGGCGACGACAGAGTCTGCGCGGTATGTCAGCTGCGCGTGCGCCCGCCCATCCACCTTGATCGCTCGAAGGGCGGAGGCGAGCGGCGCATCGAGTGATTCGAGGCGGCCCGTCCACGCCGCGTCCCAGCTCGCGGGATCGAGATGCTCCTCGTGAGCGCGCACGATGCGGGAACGCTGGACGATGGCCAGCGCGAGCCGCGAGGGAGAGAGGTCAATGATGAGTCGCTTCGCGCGCACCGATCTCTGTGCCTGAGGAGGGAAACCGATCCCTCTCAATGTCGGCGAGCGGCGCGAGGGGCTTTGGGCCGGCCAGGCGCGGGCGGCCAATCGTCGTTATCGGGCGGGCGATTCCGAGCGATCAGGGCGTGTATCGGGGCGTCCACGACTGAGGTGTGAGGGCCGCGACATCGAATGACGCGTCGGACCGCCGGACGGCTTCTCCCATCGCGGCGGAGGTGGACACCACTCTCGCAGACGGCCCGACGGCCGTGACGGCACTGGACGAAGCACCCAGGATGGTGACGGGGTTGATGGAGCCGATGGCGCCGTTGCCGTCGAGATCCGCGTCCAGCGCGAGTTCGCGCAGGGCCAGATTGGTAGCTGCGTCGGCGGCGTATGCGGCGCGCGCCCCTTCGACGCGGCGCACGGAGAGGTCGGTCGACGTGGAGGACGCCAGGATCGCGCCGACGATCACCAGCTGCAGGAGCACGAGCACGAGCACGACGGCCACGCCCGCGGCGGCGTGTCTCGACGGGCGTCCCGAATTGGCGCGGGTGGTGATCACGGCTGCGGCGCCGCCAGCGCTCGGGGAGCGATTCGTGTTCGCAGGGTCTCGGTCGATCGGCCCGACGTGATGGTCAGCGTGATCTCGATCCGTCGGATGGCGCGCGCGTTGACCGCGTTGAGATTCGTCGCCAGAGGCCGGTTCTCATGGTCATACGTGCGGATCGAGAACGCGGAGACGTCTTGGGCAATGGCCTGCGCGGGCTGGGACGGCGTCGTCAGTCGCAGCTCGCGCGCGACCAGCGAGAGGCTGTAGCCGTTGGCCCAATCGATGGCGTTTCGACGGACGCGCGTGATGCGTGGCGAAGGGACGGGCGCCGCGGGATCGAGCGGGCAGGCCTTGAGCTCGTTGGTGATGCGTTCCAGCGCGGCGGTTCCGACGGCGTGCATCGTGGCGGAGCGGGCCGAGTCGGCGTAGGAGCGCGCCGACGAGGAGATCACCGTGGCGGTGACGGCTGAGGCGGCGGAGATGATGGTCATCGTCGCCACGAGCTCGACCAGGGTGAAGGCGCGCAGGATGGTTCGGACGCGGGTCATGGGTTGGGACTGGTCAGAACCGTGGCGAGCGAGAGGGTCTTCTGGCCCCGCGGGGAGGACCAGGTGATGGTGACGGTGGCGGTCTTGCAGCCGACACCGGGCGAGACGAGATCGAAGCCGGTCTCGGAGATGCTGACCGACCGCGCGAAGGTGGAGAAGCCCGGCACGGTGCGCTCGCTGGGGTAGTTCGCGGGCGCGATGTAGGTGTAGCCCCGGGTAGGCGAGGCGCTGTCGGCGATGATGTCCTCGAGCTTCTCCGCGGCAAGCCAGCGGGCGCGGGAGGCCTGGAGCGGCTCGGCACGGACACCCTGGGCCGCGCGCACGGCCCAGAGCATCGGCGGCACCGCGAGCGAGAGGATCACGATGGCGATGATGCCCTCGATGAGCGTGAAGGCGCCGCGTTGTGCGGGAGTGCGGTTCATGGGATCACGAGCGTCGGGAAACCGGTGACGGGCGCGACGGCCAGGCGATGGTTGGAGGAGAACACGACGACGGCCGGCGCGCTGAGCGGCCCTCCGGAGATGTCGAGGGGGCGACCGAGCGGGTCGAACCCGAGCGATGCGCCGGAGCGGATGGATAGGGAGGAGATGGAAACCCCGACGAAGTGCTCGTCGTTGAGCGAGCGCGCCAGCGGCGCGCCCGTGGCGGGGTCGTTCAGCGACGTGACCGAGGCTCGGCCCGGGTTCAGGGGGTCTTCCGTGAGCAGCGCCCATCCGTCGGGGAGCGAAAAGTCCACCCATGTCGTGACGCCGGAGACCTGGGCGCGCTCTCGCGCGTACAGCACATCCTGCATCAGGGTGTTGGCCGCGACGGTGGCGCGCAGGGTCGAGGCTCTGGACAGGGCCGGGGCGGCCAGCGCAGCCAGGACGGCCGTGATCACCATGACGGCGATCAGCTCGACGAGGGTGAAGGCGCGCGCGCGACCACCGGTGCGCGCGGAGCGCACCGGTGTCGCACGGCGGATCGCCTGTCGTCGTGAGTGGGCCTTCATGGGCGCCGCCGAGACACGGGCTCAGAGCTGATTGGCGGTGAGCGTTCGGCCGGCCGAGTCCTTGGCCGTGGTGTTGGTGTTGGAGTTCGCCCAGATGATGGCCACGGGCGGGTTGGAGGCGTTGTCGAAGTAGTAGTTCCAGCCGAAGTTGTTGGGCTGCTGCACCACGCGGTTATTGGCGTTGGCCCGCGAGGTGATGCGCCGCACGTTGTTCAGGTTGTTGTAGGGATTCGGAGGGAGCGCTTCCTGCATCACGCCGCCGATCGTGGTCCAGTCATTCATGACGGGGTACGCGGGCGTGCCGGCGGTGGTGCTGTTGGCGAAGTAGCTGGCGATGCCGGTGCGGAGGCCGCCGAGCGAGCCCTGCAGGGCCGCGGTCTTGGCCTTGTCGGCATAGTTGAAGTACTTGGGCATGGCGACGCCGGCGAGAACCGCCAGAACGACCATGACAGCGACGAGTTCGACGAGGGTGAAGGCGCTTTGACGGGTGCGGTTCATGAGTCCAATCTCCTGTGCGTGGTGTCTCCCGATTGTCGGTGATCGGGAGGAGCGCGATTCAGCCCATAAGCCCCACCATGTCCCACATCGGTAGGAAGATGGCGAGCGCAACGATCATGACGACGGTCGTGAGCGTGGCGATGAGCAGTGGTTCGATAACGGTGGCCGAGTTCTTGATCAGACGGGAGGCCTCGCGTTCGTACTGACGGGCGACGATGTCGCACATCCGGGGAAGCTCGGCGCTCTCCTCGCCGGCCGCCAGCATGCGTCGGGCGAACGAGGGGATGTAGGGGCACACCCGGAGGACCTCGGCCAGGCGTCCGCCGTTGCGGACCTGCTCGACCATGGAGAGCGCATCCACCCGGAGCAACGGCCTCGCTGCGGCGCGGGAGGACATATCGATGGACTCGATGAGCCCGAGCCCCGAGGACAGCGAGATTCCGAGAACGCGCGCGAACCGAGACACGGCCAGCGCGGTGAGGACCCGGGAGAGATATGGGACGCGGTGCATGACGCGATCAAACGCGAGCGAAGCGTCACGCGACTTTCGCGCTCGTCGGAACAACAGGAACGCGCCCGCGCCGGCGAGGGCGTAGCCCCACCAGTAGGATCGAAGGGACACGCCGAAGACCTGCAGCGCTCGGGTGAGGAACGGGAGGTCCATGCCCCGAGCCTCGAACATCGACGCGAACTTCGGGACCACCACCGCGATGAGGAACAGCGTGGCCGTGGAGAGCGCCACTAGCACGATCGCGGGATACGTGAGCGCCTGCTTGACCTGATGGCGCGATTCCTGCTGCTGTTCCAGCATCTCCGCGAGATGCTCGAGGATCTTGATGATGTTGCCGGAGGCCTCGGCGGCGCGCACGGTTTCGACCACGATGGTGGAGAAGAGCGTCGGATGCTGGGCGAGCGCGCTGGTGAACGTGGCGCCGGCCTGCATGCGCGAGGCGATGTCGAGCAGCGCGTCGCGCAGGCGCGGGTTGGTCTCCTGTTCCGCGATGGAACGGACGCCCTCCGGGAGCGGGATCCGTGCCTGCAGGAGCACGGAGAGTTGGTGAATGAGGTGCGCGATATCGCGCGGCGCCACGGAGCGCGTGTTGAGCAGCGTGATCCGGCGGCGCTCACGCACGGGCTTGAGATTGAGCGGCGTGGCGCCCGTCGCGGAGAGCTTGCGCAGGGCTTCTGCCCGGGACCCGGCCGTGAGCACGCCGCTATGGCGTGCGCCGGCGCGATCCACCGTCGTGTATTGGAATGAGATGGTGCTCATGCCGCGGCCTTCCGGACGGGCTCGGTCTCGGGCTCATGGGAGCCGAACGCGAGCACGTCGGCGATCTCCTCCAGCGTGGTGAGGCCTTGACGGGCCTTCTCGATGCCGTCGGTGGCCATGGACCGGAAGCCCTGCCCGCGCGCGGCCTGCGCGATGGCCACGGGCGACGCGGACTGCGCGATGACGCGCTGCACCTCCGGGGTGACCGAGAGCAGCTCGTACACGCCCACCCGCCCGCGATAGCCGGTGTTGTTGCACTTGGCGCAGCCCGCGCCCTTGCGGAACGAGCCCGCGTCGGCGGGATCGATGCCCACCAGGCGGAGCGTTTCCGCGTGAGGCTGGTCGGGCTTCGCACAGTGATGGCAGATGCGACGCACGAGCCGCTGCGCGAGCACGGCGAGCAGCGAGGAGTTGATCGCGAACGCGGGCACGTTGAAGTCGCGCAGGCGCGGCACCGCGCCCGCGGCGTCGTTGGTGTGCAGCGTGGAAAGCACGAGGTGTCCGGTGAGCGAGGCCTGCACGGCGATCTGCGCCGTCTCCTCGTCACGGATCTCGCCCAGCAGCACGACGTCGGGGTCCTGTCGCAGGATGGAGCGCAACGCCGCGGCAAAGGTCAGCCCGACGCCGGCGTTCACCTGCGTCTGCCGGACCAGAGGGAGCCGGATCTCCACCGGGTCCTCGATCGTCATGATGTTGAGATCGGACGTGTTGATGGTGTTGAGCGCGGTGTAGAGTGTGGTGGTCTTGCCGGAGCCGGTGGGCCCGGTGACCAGGATCATGCCGTGCGGACGGTGAACGGCGGTCTCGAGCGATTGGCGCACCCCCGCGGGCATGCCCAGGTCGTCGAATCCCTTGATCGCCGCGTGCGGCCGAAGGAGACGCATCACGACGTTCTCGCCGCACACCGTGGGGATCGTGGACAGGCGAACGTCGATGTGGGAATCTCGATGGGTGAACCGGAACTTGCCGTCCTGCGGCTTGCGGGTCTGCGTCAGATCGAGCGCGGCCAGCACCTTGAGCCGCTGAACGAGCCCGGCGTGCGCTGCGAGCGGGGGCCCCTGCTTCACGACGAGCGAGCCGTCCACACGGAATCGGATGTGCAGCGCCTTCTCGTCCGGGTTGATGTGAATGTCGGACGCGTTCTCGTCGGCGGCGTTGGCGATGATCTGATTCACGGCCGCGACGATGGGCTCATCCCCGGTTGTCAGGTCGGTCGCCACGACGGGCGCCGTGGCGGCGCTGCCGGTCGAAGACGCCAGAGAATACGCGCGCGTGATGAGTTCCCTGAGCGCGATGGGATCGGCCAGGACGATCTCGACCTCGGTCTTGAGCGCCTGCCGGACCTGATCCACCGCCCGGAAATCGAGCGGATCGGCGATGGCCACCGTGATGGTCTGATCGAGCACGAACACCGGGAACGCGGCCAGGGTCTCCGCCAGCGCTCGGGGAAGCAGCTCAGCGTTGCGGATACAGACATCGAACGCGTCAAGCTCGATGAACGGGCATTCGGAGATGGTCGCGCGGGTGATGGCCACCGCGCGAGCCTCCACGAGGCGCAGCGAGACAAGCGCCTCGGGCACGGACTCCTCATGCTCTGCCGCGTACGCGCGGGCGCGTTCGACGCCTTCGTCCGTGACGAGCCGCTGCTCGATCAGTGCGCGGATGAGAATGGATGTGGAGTCAAGCATGGTCGGATGGGCCGTCCGTCAGCGCGATGAGGAACTGCTCGAACGCCTCCAGCGCTTGGGGGGATCGATCGGCGAACACCGTGCCCAGGAGATAGCCCGGACGGCGGTCCGTCATGGAGACGCGCTGGAGCAGCAGCGAGGTCACGAGCAACGGCGGCGCAGACGGATTGATCGGCGAGAGCACGCGCACCTCGAGTCGCGCGCCCCTGGGCAAGAACGTGGTGGTGAGAAAGCCAAGGCCACCGGTCGACGCGTCCACGAGGTACCCATCGATGGCGCCCCCTCGAGCCGCGGCTCGACCGGTGAAGCGGACCTGTTCCTCCTGCTCCCGGGCGATGGAGATGGAGGCCGGCAGCGCGACGTCGTGTCGTGTGTGCTTTCGGACGATCTGCGATTGCGGGTCCTGCACGTCTGAACGCTCCGAGTGGTGCTCCGGCGCGCGCTCGAAAAGCGCACGTGGTGACCATCGGATGACGTACTACGGACGTTCAGCCGAGGGGCCGCCGGGCCGGCCAAGCCGGGCCACTTGTGCGGGTGGGAGCGCGAGAGGTCCGAAAAGCCGAGCCGTCAGAGCGGCATGGCCACCGGCGCTCGATCCGTCAGGATCTCGGCGTCGGTCACTCTCTTCACGTCGTCCACGCTCACTCCCGGGGCGAGTTCCGTGAGGCGGAAGCGGCGCTTCTCGCCGTCGAGCTCCAGCGTGCAGAGGTCGGTGATGATCATGTGCACGCACCGCAAGCCGGTGAGGGGAAGATTGCACTGCTTGAGGATCTTGGGCCGGTCGCCCTTGGCCGTGTGCTCCATGGCCACGATGACGCGCTTCACGCCCGCCACCAGGTCCATGGCGCCGCCCATGCCCTTGACCATCTTGCCGGGGATCATCC
>CAZWZL010000041.1:0-22234 GCA_964638515.1 uncultured Phycisphaeraceae bacterium | reverse complement strand
TGCAACGCACAGATCGGATCAATCTCCGTCACCACCACGCGAGCCTTCTGTCCGGCCAGCGCCTGCGCGCAGCCCTTGCCCACGTCGCCGTACCCGGCCACGACGCACACCTTGCCCGACAGCAGCACGTCCGTCGCGCGCATGATGCCGTCCGTGAGTGAGTGCCGGCACCCGTAGATGTTGTCGAACTTGCTCTTCGTCACCGAGTTGTTGACGTTGATCGCCGGGAACAGCAGCTCCTTCTTCTCCGCGAGCTGATACAGCCGCATCACGCCCGTCGTCGTCTCCTCCGACACGCCGCGGATGTTCTTTGCCATCCGCGTCCAGAACGTCGCATCCTCCTGCAGCTTGGCCTTCACCAGCTCCAGCACGATGCGAAACTCATCGTTGTCGGCCTGCGAGGGGTCGGGCAGCGTCCCGTCCTTCTTGTACTTCGCCTCCGCCTTCACGCCCTCGTGGATCAGGATCGTCGCGTCCCCGCCGTCGTCCACGATGATGTCCGGCCCCAGGCTCCCGTTCTTCTCATCCGGGAACGTCAACGCCTGCAGCGTGCACCACCAGTACTCCTCGAGCGTCTCGCCCTTCCAGGCGTACACCCCGATCTTGGCCGCCGCGATCGCTGCGGCAGCGTGGTCCTGCGTCGAGAAGATGTTGCACGACGCCCATCGCACCTCGGCCCCCAGCGCCACCAGCGTCTCGATCAGCACCGCCGTCTGCACCGTCATGTGCAGCGAGCCCGAGATCCGCGCCCCCTTCAGCGGCTTCTTTGCGCCGTACTCATCACGGCACGCCATCAGCCCCGGCATCTCGTGCTCCGCGAGCGTCAACTCCTTCCGCCCGAACTCGGCCTGCGACATGTCGCAAACCTTGTACGACAGGTCGCTCGTCAGCGGCAACCCCGTGTTCAGAAACGCACCGTCGCCCTTCGACGCGGCTTTGCCCGGCTTCTTTCCCTTCGGCTGGCTTTTCATCACGCTCGGCACATTCGACTCCTTCGCTTCGTCATGATCCGCCCCGGCATCGGGGAGATCGGTTCACTTCAATTCGTTCACCGTCGGCGCGACAACCCGCCGCGCCGCGTGGCTTCCGTTCTCATTCCGTGCGCCCGCGCTTGCGCGCTGCCTTGCCCTTCCGCCCCGTCGCCACAAAGAGGCTCGGCCCGCGCGACTGCGACTCCCCAGCCATCGCCCGCACACGAATCCCCTCAAGCCCCGCCTCAGTCATCATCGACTCAGCCTCACGCTCGCTGAATCCCAGGTGCTTATGCCCCATCGATCTCCGATATTCCTCCCGGTCGTGCGACACCATGTCGATCACGAGCAGAATGCCCCCTTCCCTCAACAAACCCGACAACGCCGAAATCGCCCGTCCAGGCTCCGCAACGTGGTGCAGCACCAGCGCGCAGACCACGCCGTCCACGCTCCCATCCTCGATGCCCGGCTCGTTCAGCAGCCCGCGGACAAACTCGACGTTCTTCACCCCGTCAAGCCGCTTTCGCGCGGCCTTCAGCATCACCGCCGACTCATCCAGCGCGATAACCCGCTTCACCACCGGCGCAAGCAACTCGGACACATTGCCTGTGCCGCAGCCCGCATCCACCACCGTCCAGTCCTCCGGCAACAGCGAAAGCAGCGCGTTCGTCGTGAAACCGTGGCCGAACAACTCGTTCCGCACCTCATCCCATGCCCCAGCCACCCTCCCGAAGAACGATTGCGAATCGATCTTTCGTTCCGCCAGCACGGCTTCCAGGCGACGCGCGTCCTCCCGGATCTCCGCCCCATCTCCGACACTGTCCCGTACCGCAAGCCAAATCCCCCGCGCGCCGATGGGCAGATCATCCAGCACCAGCCGGTACATCGTCGCGGGGCCCTCCGCCCGCTTCAGGAGCCAGCCAGAGTCGCATAGGACCTTCAAGTGACGGCTCACCGTCGACTGCGGCAGCTGCACCACGCCAGCCGCCTCGCCCACGCTCAGCTCTCTCCGTTCCAGCACGCGACACAGGCGCACCCGAACCATTTCCGACAGGGCCGCCAGACGAGTCGCCACTTCGATTTCACCCGAGCTTCGCTTCATCCCTATATCCGGATGAAGTGTAGAAGACGTAAGACCCCCGTCAACCCGCCCCTCACTCCATTTCCGCCGGCTGCAACGCCAGCGTCGGACCCGGAACCTCGCCGAACTCACGAATCCGCCGAAGCACGTTCTCGTCCTGCGGCTTCAGGAAATACGCCATCCTCAACCGCTTCAACGCCGACTCGTTCTCCCCGATCGACCGGTAGAACATCGCCAACGCCACCTGAGGCTCAATCGTCTGCCCCTTGTCGATCCGCGCCGCCGTGAGCAACGAAACCTCGGCGCCATCCGCATCGTGTGCCTTGGCCTGAAACTCGCCCAGCAGAATCCAGTCCTCCACCCGCTGACGATCCAAAGCCCGCGTCTTGAGCAGACGCACCATCGCATCCACTTCTCCCGCTTGCAGCATCGACTCGGCCAGCAACGTGGCCACTTCCGTACTGGTCGGGTCCCGCGTCAGCGCGACTTCGAGGTGGCTCCGGGCCGCCGCCGACTTCGACTGGCCCAGCAGCGCCTTCCCCAACCCCACCCGCGAGGGCAATCGTCCGGGGGATTGATCCACGGCCTCCAGGAAGTACCCCTCGGCCTTCGCGTAGTCCCCCGCGGCCAACGCGTGGTACCCAAGGTCCTCAGCCCGCAACACGCTCGGCCGAGCCCCCTCCTTCGCGCAAGCCCCTAGAACCATCACCGCAACAGCCAAGCCCGCCAGCATCCGCGTCATCAGTCGCTTTCCTTGTTCCAGTGCGTTTCGTGCACGATCCTATCGGACATGCTCCACCCCCGCCGTGAGCCTCTACCCTTGCCGAGAATGCACCCCTCAGCCCTCCTGCTCCACATTCCACAAGGGGCCCAACCCCACTTGGACTGGCTGATTCCGCAGGTCGATCCCGCTCCCCGGCAACCCCTCATCACGTTCCGGATCGCTCGTCTGCCCGCGGATCTTCCTCCCGGCGTGCCCCTCCCCGCCCTGCGGCTTCCAGACCATCGCGCGCTGTACCTCGACTTTGAAGGCGAGCTTTCCAACGCCCGCGGGCTCGTCCGCCAAATCGCCCGTCCCCTCGTCCGAACGTGGGAGGCCTCCCCACACGCCCTTCGATTCGACGCAGACTGGGGCCAAGGCTCCGTCCCGTACCACGCCCAGCGTGACCGGACCCACCCTGATCGGTGGGTCATCGTCCGCGCCGAGGGATCCTGAAGCCCAAAACCCGTCCCTTCATGGGCAATCCGGCCATACCGCCTTCACCCGCCGGGTCCAACGTCCGATACCTCCGGGGATGTGCGGAATCTTCGGCATCGTGGCTCGAAAGGACGCCGACCCGTCCATCTCCGACTCCGAGGCAGCGCGCCTGCGCAACCTGCTCGCGCATCGAGGGCCCGACGCCGCAGGATTCTGCCGTATCCGAAACGCCATTCTCACGCACCGACGGCTCGCCGTGGTCGATCCCACGCCCGCAGGTCGGCAACCCATGTCCACTCCTGACGGACGATTCCACCTTCTCTACAACGGCGAGCTCTACAACGACGCGGAATTGCGACGCGAGCTGACCGCCCGCGGCGTCATGTTCACCTCCCACTGCGACGCCGAGACCGTGCTTCACGCGTTCGCCAACTGGGGACTCGAGTCGTTCTCCCGATTGCGCGGCATGTTCGCCATCGCGGTCTTCGACGCCCATAGCAACCTGCTCACTCTCGCGCGAGATCCCTTGGGCATCAAGCCGCTCTACTTTCACGCTACCGATCTCGAGATCGCGTTCGCGTCCGAGCCAGCGCCGATCCTCGCCCTGCCCCACGGCCCATCAAAGCCGAATCTCCCGATGGTGAGCGCATACCTCTCCACCATCCGCACCGTTCTCGCCAACGACACCCTCTACGACGGCCTCTACGCGCTCGCGCCCGGACAGATGGCCCAGTGCGATCTCAATGGAGCCACGCCCTCCGTCCGGCTGATCGACTACTGGACGCCCAATGCCCTCCGAGGGCGACGCTGGGATATCGATCCGCGCGATGCCGCCGAACTCGTGCGATTGGCGCTCGAAGACTCCGTGCGACGACACCTGCGAGCCGACGTCCCGACCTGCGCCCTTCTCTCGGGTGGCGTCGACAGCGCGATCACCACCTTGCTCGCATCGGCGCACCACGCCGATCTCCAGACGTACTGCGCCGGCGCCGCCTCCGAGGATCAGGGGGACGACCTGCACGTGGCCGAGCGACTCGCCCGGACGCTGGGCGTTCGACACGCGCAGGCCCACGTCTCGCGCGATTCCTTCGCTCGAGACTGGCCCGACCTGGTCCGCCGGCTCGGCTCGCCCCTCTCCACACCCAACGAAGTCGCCATTCACGCCGTGGCCTCGCGCCTGCGCGACGACGGCTGCATCGTCACACTCTCCGGAGAGGGCGCCGACGAACTCTTCGCCGGCTACGACGGCCCCATCCGCGCCGCCATCGAAGCGCTCAACGACCCCGACTGCGAATCCATCGCCGCTCACGCCCGCGCGGCCCTCGACGCCGCCTCCTGGATCACGTCCAGAGAAAAGGCCTCCATCCTCACTCCCGCAGCTTGGACCGCCGCAGGCGCCGACGTCGCCCTCCACCATTTCTACGAGCGCGAGTTCGACCGCTGCGTGGCCGAATCCTCGTCCAGCACGCCCTCGCTCGACGCGCACCTGCTCCTCACCCGACGCATCAACCTCACGGGCCTGCTGCAGCGCCTCGACACGTCCACCATGCTCGCCGGAGTCGAGGGCCGCACGCCGTTCGCCGACGTCGCCGTGGCCACGCTTGCCCAATCTCTTCCAACACACCTCAAGTATGCGTCCGAATCGCTCACATCCTCATCCGGCGGCGCCGCGGTCGGCACGCTCCCGCGCACCAAGCGCGTGCTCCGTGACGCGTTCGCCGATGTGCTACCGCAAGAAGTGCTCACGCGACCCAAGGCCTCGTTCCCACTGCCCTTCCAGGACTGGCTGCCGGATCACGCAGATCTCATGCGCCGATCCACCTTCCTCCGCGCCATCGTCCGCAACGAGATCATCGAGGCCGTGGCCGATGACCCGACCCGGAACTGGCGCTATGCATGGCCCATGATCAACCTCGCGCTCTGGGGTGAGCCCCGCTGGGGCGGCTGAGCCCGACCGAGGCGCGCGACGCGTCGCCACGAACAATCTCGAACGAGCAACTGCGCCAAGCGCGTGAGTCTCGCGCCTGCGCTGTCGCTTGCATCGTGTCACATCCCCCGGAACGACGCGCCCGCCCGGGCCGCATGACGGGAACGTCCCGTCTCGCTCACGCCGGCGCCTCGTCCAATGTTGCAGGAGCGAATCATGCAAACGTCCCGAATCGTCCTCACCGCAGCCTCTCTCATGCTCGCCGTGCCGAGCGCCGACGCCGCCATCGGCTACAACCGTTTCCAGTATCAGGTGCCCGCCGGGACCGCCGCGGCCAACGGCTTCCGCGTCAACCTCCCCGCGCCCGCCGGTATGGGAAACGCCTACTCCGATCTGGTGCTGCGCCGCCCGACCATCGGCGGCACCCTCAAGCCCGCCGCCGTGGCCGCCGCCGGCGGGCTCACCGCCATGATCTCCGGACCCCTCAACAACAAGGCCGGCAATCCCGCGTTCACGATCACTCGAAACAACTCCCTCGACGTCTACACCCGCACGGTTGTCAAAGACTCCTGGACGCTCGCCACGCAGGTGCAGTTCTTCAACGGCGGCGCCGCGGCCGTTGCCGTGGACAACACCCCGAAGGGCGGATGGTCGGTGAAAAACCTCCCCGCCTCGGACAGCGGCAGCGAGGTCGGGTTCGTCCTCGATCCGTCCTCGTCGTCCGTCTTGCTCACCGCCTCCGTCTACCGGGGCATGGCGTACTCCGCGATCGAAGCCGCATTCAACAGCTTCTTCAACGTCCCCATCGACACCCCCGACATCCCCGATGACCTTCTCTCCAACCCGCTCACACACTTCTCGGGCGCCTTCTTCGTCGACACCGTGTCCGGCGTCGCGCTCTCAGGCGGCGACTCGCTCACCATCGGCATGGCCTCCGAACTCGGCGCCGACGAAGGCGTCATCGTCATCGGGACCTTGGATGTCGGCGGACAGGTGCGCGAATTCGCCGTTGCCATGGCGGTGCCGACCCCCGGCGCCTGCGTGCTCTTCTCGCTCGCCGGACTCAGCGTGATCCGCCGACGACGCTGATCCCGCCATACCGAAGCTCGTCGCCTCCAGTCCGAATGCGCCGACGCGAACGCCCGATAAGGGACGTTCGCGTCGTTTCTACAATGTCGCTCCAAACACAAGGAGACCGTCCATGCTCGCCGCAACGCTCGTTCTCGCGTCCGTGATGCTCGCCGGAGATCCAGAACCCGCCCCCTCCTTCCCTCTCCAGCAGGCCGCCGCGGAGAACGAACTCCACAAGGCCGTCCGATCGCTCGTCGGTCGATGGGAGTCCGACGACAACGACGACGACGGCGCCCCCGACGTCGTCTGCGAATACCGACTCACAGCAGGCGGCTCCGCGGTCGTCGAGACGCTCTTCCCCGGACGCCCCGAGGAGATGGTCACCATCTACCACCTCGATGGCGACGCCATCGGCGTCACCCACTACTGCATGATGGGCAATCAGCCCTACCTCAAGAGCGCCGGAGACAGCACGCCCGCGCGCATCTCCTTCGAATGCGCGGGCGGCGCCAACATCGACCGCGCCGCGGATGATTACATGGGCTCGCTCGTGCTCGAGATCGGCGCGGCCGGGGAGTCACTCATCCAGCGGTGGGGACACTTCAAATCGGGGACGCAGGCGGGCGTGATGACCTTCACCTACCACCGAGTCAAGTGAACGACGATCATTCGCTCTTCGACAGATCCCGCGCCCCGGGAACGTTCAAGCTCGCGGGCGCAAACGTGCCCCCGAGGTGAATCCCGCCCTTCAGCGGTGTGTACAGCTCGATCGCAATCTGCGATATCGGCAGCTTGATCGCCTCGAAGTGCGGCCTGTCCGCGAACGTGATCGACGCGATCGCCAGCACCGGCACGCCGTCCGGAACGGCCTCCATCGGCTTCGTGTCGCTCTCGGCCGTCATGAACGCCGACATCGCGCCCTGATGCACGTCGTGGTTGTACCACCGCATCGCCGCCGCCTTGTCCTCGAACCACGCAAAGATCACCTGCTTCCCGGACTGAAAACTCCCGGCATCCACGCCCAGACACCCCGGCACCGTTCGCAGCGCCCCGATCAGGTCCGGCAACTCCTGCCCACCCGCTTGGCCCGCGCCCGCCCGGGCGCCTTCCGGTGCGCTCGCGGGCGCGTTCGCCGCCGTCAGCTGCGCCGCCGATCCAGCCTCGGCACGAGTCCGGGTGGTCCACACATAGGCGCCCGCCAGCGCGCCAAGCGTTCCAAGACCAACCAGCACCGACCCAACCGCCGCAATTCGCATCGCATCGCTCCCGTATTGCGCACATCACCGCGCGGGCAGAGGCGCAACGCCTCCGCAGGCAACCGCGATCAATGATTCGCCAACCGCCCGCCCCGATTTCAGTCCTTCCCGCCCCCCCGTGCGTCCCCCAGCCCCTCCGAAGACCGCGCCCCAGCCTTCCCCTCAACGTAATTCAGGTAGTGCCGCTGCGTCGGGTACGCGTAATCGATCCCCGGCTCCTTCGCGAACGCATCGAGAATCGACTCCCAGATCCTCTGATTGTTCGCTCGACGCTGCCTCGGCGGCGTCAGATACCGGATCGTGAGCCGCACCCCCGAATCCTTCACCGTGGTGTACACCGTGGGCGTGAGCTGCGTGAAGAAGATCATCTGCTTCGACGCCGCGCGACGCACCGCATCCTGCGCCCCCTGGCTCAGCGGCTGCGCATGCTCATTCGCGATCTGCATCAGCAGCTGCTTCGCGAGCTTCCAGTCCGACTCGAACGTCAGCAGCACCGGAATCTCATCCCAGATGTACTCAAAGCCCCGCGTGTACGAAGCCGTCGTGTTCTTGAACACGAACCCGTTCGGCACCATGATCACCCGCCCCGTCGACTGATCCGCGTCGATCCACTCCCCGCATTCCATCAGAAACGTCTGGAACAGACGAATGTCGATCACGTCGCCGCGCCGCCCCGCGATCTCGATCCGGTCGCCCACCACATACGGCCGTCGAATCAGAATAAACACCCACCCCGCCAGATTCGCCAGCAGGTCCTGCAACGCGATCGCCAGCCCCGCCGTGATGAGCCCGAGGAACGCCCCGAAGTCCCGGATGCCCGTCACCCACATCAGCCCAAGCAACGCAAGCCCCGCGATCGACACGCTGTACGTCACCGCCCGCCGCCAGTGATACGCCGTCCGAACGTCCGTCACCCTCGTGCTCACGGCCGTGAGCAGCACCGAGCGCACCCCCACCAGCGATCCGATCAGCACCACCGACAGCAACAACTTGCGGATCACCGTGGGCGACAGCCGCGCCGCGTCCGCGATCGGCTGCACCAGATCCTCGCGCGACCACACCGCAGCCAGCCCAAGCGCCATGGCCGCCAGCCCAAGCGTCCGCACGCTCTTGCGCCGAATCTTCTTCCGCCCCGCGTCCTTCACCGCCCGCGCAAACCCCCACGACGCCGCCATCATCAGCACCAAACCCACCACCAGCACCAGCGCCGACAGCACCACCGCCGACGTCACCGTCGGATCAAGCCCCGTCGCTTCCGCAATCGAATGCGCGGCCTCCGCAATCTCCCCGCTCAATCCCGCATGCAACGCAGCCTCGTCCACGCCCCGCGATCATACCTTCGCCCGCCCGCCCTCGATCCGCGCCCTCATCCCGGCGCCGCGCGCGTGAAGAAAAAGTTGTTCGAGTAGTGCCCCCGGCCATACGCCTGATGCGTCGCAGCGTCGAACTCCTCCACGCGCCTCACCCCGTCCCGCACGAAGAACCACCCCGCATATCCCATCGGCTCGAGCATCCCCCGCACCTCTTCCACAGGGTTCGCCCCGCCCTCATGCAGCCGCGTCTCGATCTCGATGAGCAGCGCCGGCCCCAACCGCTCGAGCGAACTCCGCGCGCCCCGCAACACCGGCTGCTCGTGCCCCTCCACGTCGATCTTCAGGACGTCCAGCCGCGCAAGCCCGAAATCATCCAGGGCCACCGTCGGAATCACCCGGTGCCGAGTCTCCGGAAACTCCAGGCCGTTCAGCGTGGCCCCGTGCGTCGTGCTCTCCAGATACGCCAGCTTCGCCTCGCCGCTCGTCTCCGACAAACCCGCGCCGTACACCCGCACCTGCCCCAGCCCGAGCGCCCGCGCCGCCCGAGCCGTCTGCTCCGCCAGTTCCGGCTGCGGCTCAAACGCCAGCACCACCCCGGCCTCACCCACCCGCTTCGCAAACCACCACGTGTACGCCCCCTTGTGCGCGCCGGCGTCCACCGCCACGCCCCCGGGCCCGAGATGCGGCAACAGCTTCGACAGCTCCTGCGGATTTAGCTTCCATCGATACCGCGCCGCCCGGTGCAGCATCCGCGCCGACAAACGCATCCGCGTCACCAACCCATCCCTGCTCGGCGCCAGCGGCTCAACCATGCCGGCCATTATGCCCGACGCCGACGCCCCGCGCCCCTCACGAACGCGACAGCCCCACGATCGGCTTGAACCCCCCGTACGCCATCTTCTCAAGGTCAAACGGCAACGTTCCTTCGGGCGGGCACATGGCCTGCATGCGCGGGTCCGCCATGATCTTCTTGTTGACGCTCGTCCGATGCGCCTTGGACTTGTAGAGAATCCACGAAAAGCACACCGTCTCCGAGGGCTTCAGCTTCGACAGCTTGGGAAACGGCAGCCCGACCCCAGGCTTCATGTCGTCGGCAAGGCACTCGTAATAGGCCAGAGCGCCATGCTCCATCCACACCTTCCCGGCCTTGCGGGCCAACGCGCGGTACGCCGCGACGTTCTTCTTGGGCACGGGGACGACGAATCCATCGACGTACGGCATGGCGGGCTCCAGTTGATGATCGTGATTCAACCGATCTGCCAGAATACAAGAGATGGTAGTCTTGGCGCGACCGAATCGGCGAACGATCGACTGCCTTCACGTGTGGCATGACACGCCGCTTGCCGTCGTGTGTGGTATTCCTGATGTGAGAGAAACGACTGGATCCGTGCGACAAGAATTCTCTATTGCAGGCATCTGCGAACGCGACATCGACTTGCTGTTGCTGGAGGAGTTCCATTCCAGCGAAGGTTTCGCGCTGTGGTTCACCGATATGGTCGTTGGCCGTGATCTCGGTCGCGTGGTCAGCGCTTGCCGATCGGTGACGACGGCAAACGGCGAGTCCGATCTGGAAGTCGGGTTCGAGGATTTGGCCGGGCGGCGGAACCGGGTGCTGATTGAGAACAAGGTTGGAGCGAGCCTGCAGCCGCAGCAGCTTGAGCGATATCAAGAGCGTGCCCGTCGGTACGTGAACGAAGACCGCTGCCAGGAGTGTTATCTCGTGATTGTGGCGCCGTCGGCCTATTTCGGACCAGCGACCGACGCGCTGGGATTCGACGGCCGCGCTACGTACGAGTCCATCGTCGAGTGGTTTGAGCAAGCCGAAGCGAATCCAGGGCGACTCCAATTCAAGCACGCAATGCTTCGCGGCGCGATCGAAAAGGGCACGATTGGATATCAGCGAATCGAAGACGCGAGCACAAGCGACTTCTGGCGCGACTACTGGGCCATTTCACGGGAGTGCGCCCCGCAATTGGAAATGCGCATGCCGAAAGGTGTGCCGGCCCGATCGGCGTTCGTGTACTTCCATCCGGTCGGGCTGCCGAACGGGGTGACCCTCTGTCACAAGATGGTCGCGGGTTGCATTGACCTGCAGATCGGGGGTCTCGGAAATCGCGCCAACGAGCTGAATCAAGCGATCCGAGAACTTCTGGAAGAGGGCATGACGATCCACCGTGCCGGTCAGTCCGCCGCGATACGACTCGCTGTGCCCCCATTGGACCTGTCCGAACGGGCGGTCGATCAAGCGTCAGCGATCCGGACAGCGCTTCGGGGGGCAGAACGTCTGTTCGCGTGGCTGATCGCGAATCGTGCATTGCTGCGGACGTGGATTCCGAGCGTGTGAAGCCGAATCTCGAGCGTGCTGCGACGCCGTTTGAACCCGACCCTCAATCCCCCTGCTCCAGCACGGCCATGAACGCCTCCTGCGGGATGTTCACCTGGCCCACCGACTTCATCCGCTTCTTGCCCTCTTTCTGCTTCTCCAGCAGCTTTCGCTTCCGGGACACGTCGCCGCCGTAGCACTTCGCCGTCACATCCTTGCGCATGGCTCGAATCGTCTCCCGCGCGATCACCTTCGACCCGATCGCCGCCTGGATCGGAATCTCGAACTGGTGCCGCGGGATCTGCTCCCGAAGCTTCTGGCACAGCAGCCGCCCCCTCGGCGTCGCCTTGTCCCGGTGCACGATCACCGACAACGCCTCCACCGGCGCGTTGTTCACGAGGATGTCCAGCTTCACCAGATCGTCCGCGTGGAACCCCGTCAGCTCGTAGTCCATCGTCCCATACCCCGACGTCATCGACTTCAACTTGTCGTAGAAATCGTAGATGATCTCCGCCAGCGGGATGTCGTACTTCAGCAGCTGACGCGACTCCGAGATGTACTGCTGGCTCCGGAACACGGCCCGCCGCTCGTTCGCCAGCTTCATCACGTCGCCGATCGAACTCGTCGGCACCATGATGTCCAGGTGCACGATCGGCTCCGCCACCGTCTCGAACACCCCCGGGTCCGGAAGGTCCGCCGGGTTGTGGATCTCGCGCGTCGACCCGTCGTGCATCGTGATCTGATACGTCACCGTCGGCGCCGTCTGCAGGATCTTCACGCCCCCCTCGCGCTCCAGACGCTCCTGCACGATGTCCATGTGCAGCAGCCCGAGGAACCCGCAACGAAACCCAAACCCCAAAGCGTCCGAGTGCACCACCTGGAACGTGAACGACGCGTCGTTCAGCGACAGCTTCTCGATCGCCTCCCGCAGGTCCTCGAAGTTCGTGGTCGCCTGCCTGCCGGTGTTCTCATCCTCCGTCACGGCCGGGTAGAAATCGCAGAACACCATCTGTTTTGGCTCTTTGTACCCCGCCAACGCCTCCGGCGCGGGGTTGGCCTCGAGCGTGATCGTGTCGCCGATCCGCACGTCCGCCAACGTCTTGATCGCCGCAACCAGATACCCCGTCTCGCCCGGCTCCATCGACGCCACCTTCACCGGCCTGGGCGTGTACTTGCCAAGCTCCGTGATGATGAACGACCGCTGCACCCCCATCATCCGGATCTTGTCGCCCGTCTTCAGCTTCCCGTCGAACAACCGGAAATACACGATCACGCCCCGGTAGTCGTCGTACACCGCGTCGAACACCAGCGCGCGCGTCAGCGTTGTCACCGGCGCGCGGGGCGGCGGCAGCTTCTCGCAGATCGCATCCAGCAGCTCCGAAATCCCCTGCCCCGTCTTGGCCGAAACCAGGATGCAATCCTCCGCCGGCAGCCCCACGATCTGCTCGATCTCCATGGCGACGTCGTCCGGCCGAGCCGACGGCAGATCGATCTTGTTGATCACCGGGATCAACTCAAGGTTGTTGTTGATCGCGAGATACGCGTTGGCCAGCGTCTGCGCCTGCACGCCCTGCGTGGCGTCCACGACGAGGATCGCCCCCTCACACGCCGTCAACGCCCGCGACACCTCGTACGTGAAGTCCACGTGTCCCGGCGTGTCGATGAAGTTGAGCATGAAATCCCGACCGTCCGCCGTCCGGTGGCTCACCGTCACGGCCGAGGCCTTGATCGTGATGCCCCGCTCCCGCTCGATGTCCATGTCGTCCAGCAGCTGCGCCTGAGCCTCCCGCTCAGACACCGCATTGGTGGCCTGAAGCAGGCGGTCAGCCAGCGTGGACTTCCCGTGGTCGATGTGGGCAATGATGGAAAAGTTGCGGATATTCATGGGCGGAATGCGGGCGACGGTCGGGCAGGCCGCGGGCCTTGCCGGGTGCGGCTCAGTGTGGGGCGGGGGAGTGTAGCGGGGGAGGGTGTTTGTGAGAGTCGCACGCCCCGCTGGTAGGGTGTCCCCGCCGGGGAGAGGAGCCGAAGATGGCATCGAAGCGGCGGCTGTTGCGCGGCGTACTGACGTGGGGGATGCTCATGGTGGGGGGGGGACTCCTCACCACCGCAGCCGCAGGCTGGATGTGGCTCCGCTCCTCACTCCCGAGGGAATCCGGCGAACTCCGCATCCCAGGCCTCGTCGCCGAAGTCCGCATCGACCGCGATGCGCGAGGCGTGCCGCGCATCATCGCCGCCTCCCTCGAAGACGCCGCGTGCGCACAAGGCTTCGTCCACGCGCAGGAACGCTTCTTCCAGATGGACATGGCCCGACGCGCCGCGGCGGGCGAACTCAGCGCGCTCGTCGGCCCTCTCACCCTCGACATGGACCGCGAGGCCCGCGTCTATCGCTTTCGCAAAGTTGCGCGCGACGCCATGCAAGCCCTCCCCGAACCGCAGCGACGCCTCGTCGACGCTTACACCCGAGGGGTGAACGCGGGCCTGAACGACATGGCCGCACGCCCACCCGAGTACATCGCCATGCGCTCCACCCCGGAGCCATGGACGGCCGAAGACACCATGCTCGCCGTCCTCACCATGTTCCGATTCCTCAACTACACCGCGCAGTGGGAGGAAACCCCCGCCGTCCTCGAAGAAGCACTCGGGCCCGAAGTCGCGGCATTCCTCACCCCAGAAACCACGCGATGGGACACCCCCCAGTTCGTCCCCAACCCGGACGCCGAGCGCGACGCCATGCGCCCCGCCACCATCCCCGATCAATCGCACATCAATCTCCGCGCCGCGCCCGCATCCCGTCAATCCAGCGCCGCGCCGCAAACCCTCACGCTCGCGGCCATCCGCGACGCGTGGCGCGCCGAAGGAGCAACGCTCGGCTCAAACAACTGGGCCGTCAGCGCCGCCCGCAGCACGCACGCCGCCGCCATGGTCGCCAACGACATGCACCTGGGCCTCACCGTCCCCAACACCTGGTTCCGTGTGCAATTGGAGTGGGGGGGGCGCAGAGCCATCGGCGTCAGCCTCCCCGGCGCGCCCGGCATCGTCACCGGAAGCACCGACGACCTCGCCTGGGGTTTCACCAACTCCGAAGCCGACACGCAGGACCTCGTCGTCATCGAGCTGAACCCCGACGACAAGAACCAATACCGCACGCCGCAGGGCTGGTCTGCGTTCGGCGATGAACTCGAGCTCATCGGTGTCCGCGATCGACGCGAGAGCGAAGATCTGAACATCCGAACCACCACCTGGGGCCCGCTCGTCGGCCAGGATCACAAGGGCCGACCGCTCGCCCTCCGATGGACCGCGCTCGATTCCGACAAGCTGAACTTCGCCGTACTCGATCTGCTCCACGCACGTTCCGTCGACGAAGGCGTATCCGTCGCGCGACGCATGTTCATCCCCGCTCAGAACGTCGTCATGGCCGACGCCTCCGGCCGAATCGCATGGACCATCGCCGGCTGGATTCCCCGGCGTCTGGGCTTCGACGGCAAGCGCAGCGTCTCGTGGGCCTCCGCCCCGGAAGGCGCGCCCATCCCCCAATGGGCCGGCCTGATGGCTGACAATGATCGCCCAACTCTCATCGACCCTCCCCTCGGCGTGATCTGGACCGCCAACGGTCGGGCCGCCGGCTGGCCGAGCGTCCGTCACGTCGGAACATCATTCTCCCCCTCCGACCGGGCCCACCGCATCGGTCGGCTCCTCACCAGCGCCGAGTCGTTCGACGAACGCGCCCTGCACGCCATGCAGCTCGACACGCGAGCCGAGCCGATGGACCTTTGGAAGGAAGCCTTCCTCACCCTTTCCAAGGACGCCGCCGACCCGCTCCTCGCGCGCGCCCGCGTCGCCGTCGCCGGCTGGAACGGCCGCGCCGATGCCGATCAACACGGGTACCGCATCCTCCGCGCCTTCAAGCGCGAAACCGCCACCCTCATCTTCGACGCGATCGAAGCGCAATGCGCCTCCGTCAAGCCCGACTTCAAATACGCATGGCCGCTCTCCGACGAGCCCCTCGCGCGCATCGTCGAGTCCCGCGCGCCCAATTGGCTCCCATCCGGCGAATGGGACGACTGGAACGCCTTCCTGCTCGCCTCCGCAACACGCGCCGCCCAACGCGTCAACGACAACGGCGGGCTCGATCGACCCTGGGGCGAGATCAACCGCCTCAGCGCCGGCCACGTGCTCGCACGAGGCGTGCCCGTCATCGGCGACTGGCTCGCACTCCCGGACGACCCGCTCCCCGGCAGCGGCGAAACCGTCCGTGCGCAAGGCCGCACCTTCGGCGCCAGCGAGCGCTTCGTCGTCAGTCCCTCGCGCCTCGACTCCGCTCTCTTCTCCATGCCCGCCGGGCAGAGCGGCCACTTCCTCTCACGCCATTACCGCGACGGTCACGCCGAATGGGCCCGAGGCGAAACATCCCCGTTCCTCTCCGGCGCTCCCGTCCATTCCTTCCGTCTCCTCCCGACCAACTGAAACCCGCCCCCATCTCGCCGGTACACACCGCGTCTCGTGGGGCACGCGCCTTCGAAAGGACTCACATGACCACACGACGAGATTTCCTGAGCCTCGCAGCGGGCGCCGCCGCAAGCCTCACCGCCCTCGGCCCCTCCTCCCGCGCGCTCGCGCGCCTCGCCGATTCGGCATCCGGGAAAAAGATCCTCTTCCTCGGCGGCACCGGGTTCCTCGGCCCCGTCACCGTCGAAGCCGCGCTCGCACGAGGCCACGAAGTCACGCTCTTCAACCGCGGCAAGACCAACTCACACCTCTTCCCAGACCTCGAAAAGCTCCAGGGCGACCGCAAGGCCGGCGAGCTCGACGCGATCAAGGGCCGCAAGTGGGACGCCATCATCGACACATCCGCCTACTACCCGCGCGCCGTCCGCGAAGCCATCGCCGCAACGCAAGGCAACGTCGGCTACTACTCACTCATCACCACCATCTCCGTCTACGCCGGCTACGCCAAGGTCGGCATGACCGAAGACGATGCGCTCGCCAAGCTCCCCGAAGGCGCCGACCCCGCCACCGAGCAGGTCGGCGGACTCACCTACGGCCCCCTCAAGGCAATGTGCGAACACGCCGCCGAAGAAGCCATGCCCGGCCGCGTCGCGCACATCCGCCCGGGCCTCATCGTCGGTCGAGGCGATCCCACCGATCGCTTCACCTACTGGCCCGTCCGCATCGCCCGAGGTGGCGAAGTGCTCGCCCCAGGCACGCCCGATGACCGTGTCCAGATCATCGACGTCCGCGATCTCGCCGACTTCATCATCCGTGCGCTCGAGCAGTCCGCCACCGGCGCCTACAACGCCACCGGACCGCTCGGCGGCATGCCCATGGGCAGGCTTCTCGACGCATGCCGCTCCGCATCCGGAAGCAACGCCGAGTTCATCTGGGCCGACGCAGAGTTCCTCGAAGGCCAGGAAGTCCGCCCCTGGGCCGACATGCCCGTCTGGCTCCCCCCCAAGGGCGACTACGCCGGCTTTGGCACGGTCGACGTGTCACGCGCCGTCGCGAAGGGCCTGGCCTTCCGGTCCCCCGAAGACACCGTCAAAGACACCCTCGCATGGTTCGCCACCCTCCCCGAGGAGCGACGCGCCAAACTCAAAGCCGGTCTCACGCCCGAGCGCGAAGCCGAAATCCTCTCCGCCTTTCGTGCGCGAGGCGGCTGAGTGGCGACGCCACCAGGCCCGTGGCTCTTCCGCCTCCTCGCGCTCCGCGAGGAAGACGCCCGCCCCGCGCTCTGGAGCGCGCTCTGTTTCTTCTTTGTGCTCGCGGGCTGGTTCGTCTCGCGCCCCGTCCGAGAGTCCATGGGCGCCGTCGAAGGCACGTCCACGCTCCAGTGGCTCTTCGTCGCCACGCTCGTCGGCATGACCTTCCTCAACCCCCTCTTCTCCTGGTGCATCTCCCGATGCCCGCGACGCATCTTCGCGCCCGCCGCATTTCTCATCTTCGCGCTCAACCTCTGGCTCTTCGCCGGACTCCTCGCAGAAGTTCGAGACGGTGAAGGTCACTTCTGGTCGCGTTTTTTCTACGTCTGGTCCAGCATCTTCAACCTCTTCGTCGTCAGCGTCTTCTGGGCTTTCATGGGAGACCTCTGGGGCCGCGAATCCGGCAAACGCCTCTTCGGCCTCATCGGTGTCGGCGGAACCCTCGGCGCCCTTGCCGGCGGGCTCACCGCGTCCCGCCTCGTCACCCTCATCGGCGTCGAGGGCCTCCTCATCCTCGGCGGAACATCCATGGCCGCGGCCGCCTTCACCGTCATCCACCTCGGCCGCATCTTCAAGCAATCACCCCGCCTCGCAGCCATCGATCAGGCCGACGAACCCACATCCCACACACCCCAATCCGAGCTCGCCGTCACCCAAGGCGGCGCCTGGGGCGGCCTCACCGCAATCGCCCGCTCACCAGCCCTGCTCGCCATGGCCGCGTACATGATCTTCCTCGCTTCCACGCAAACGTATCTCTACTTCGAGCAGCAACGCATCGTGAAGGCCGCGTTCGGCGCCGACACGAACGTACGCGCCGCCGCGTTCGCACGCCTCGACGTCTACGTCCAGTCCGCCACCGTCCTCCTCCAGGTGTTCGCCACCTCCCGCCTCGTGCGCCGCCTCGGCATCGGAGGCTCGCTCGCGGCCCTCCCCGCCATCGTGCTCGCGGGCGCCGTCGCGCTCGCCATCACGCCCACCTTCGCCATGCTCGCCCTGTTCCAGGTCGCGCGACGCGCCGGAGACTACGCGCTGGCCCGCCCCGCGCGCGAAGCCTGGTACGCCGGCCTCTCGCGCAACGAAAAATACAAAGCGAAGTCTTTCATCGACACCTTCGCATACCGCGCCGGCGACACCCTCGGCGCCTGGGCTCTCGGCGGCGTCAAAGCCGCAACCCTCGGCGCCGCCGGAGCCCTCGCACTCTTCGCGCCAATCGTCTTCGCATGGGCCGCCATCGCCCTCTGGATCGGCCGATCCGATCGTCGCGCCCCGCGTGCACTCACTCCGTGACCAACCCCTCCTTCCGCCGAAGGCGCGGGGGAGGTGGTTCGTGCTCACCGGGGGGCATTCCTCCCACATTCCCGACGTGCGAGCTTTCCTCCACGCATCCCCGTGACTCACTTGCACTGCACAGCACACCGCGTGCTCATCGGCAAGCATGGTGCTCCTGCATTCTCGCCGCTCCCAAGTGCCTAATGCCTGATGCCTGGGACTCCTCGCCCCCCTTCACCACATCCCCCACACCGTCACGCCAAGCACCAACACCAGTAACGCCCTCAGCGCCCACCTCGGCGCCGCATGCGCCAATCCCGCACCAAGCCGCGCCCCAATCACTCCCCCCGGCGCCAAAACCCCCGCCAGCACAAACGCCCGCCACCACACGATGTCATGCGCCCCGAGCGTCCCCACCTTCAGCGCAGCGCCAACCGTCGACGTCGCAACCATCACCACGCTGCTCGCCGCAATCGCCTCCACCAACGCAAGCCCCATCACTCTCCGCGCGAGAGGCGCCGCGATCGCCCCTCCCCCAATCCCCAAAAGCCCCGCGCACAACCCCATCACGCTCCCCACCAGCCCTGCTCGCGCCGGCGTCACGCGCTCGTTCCGCTTCTCCTCCTCGTGCCGGCCGCGCACGTCCCCCACAAGCGCAACCCCCTCGCCCACCAACATCACGGCAAGAAACACCGCGAAGATCCGCCGCAAATCAGCGCCCCGAAACTGATTCGACGCCGCCACACCGATCACAATCGCCGCGAGCGCCACCGGTAGCATCCACCGGATCACGTCCATCCGAAGCCGCCCCTTCGAGCGATGCTTCATCGCCGCCGGAATCGCCACCGCGATGTTCACAACCATCGCGGCCGCCTGATACAGATGCTGCGAGCCCCCGTGCTCCTTCCCGACGAGAAACGCCATCGCTGGGATCATGATCACCGACCCCCCCGCGCCCAGCGCGCCGCCAAGCACGCCCGCGAAGAGCCCGATCACCCCAAGCAACAGGATCGTCAGGAGCGGGAGGTCCATCGAGCGACGCATCGTACAGACGCGCGGCTACCCTTCGCCCAATGCCCCGCATCGTCACCCTCACCCTCAACCCCGCCATCGACCGCGTCTATCTCGCCGACCGTGTCAAGACTGCCGACAACGCCCTCATCGAACCCATCGCCATCCGCCCCGGCGGCAAAGGCATCAATGTCTCTCGCTCACTCGCCCGACTCAACGTCCAATCCACGGCCGTCGCCCCCGTCGCCTTCGACCAGCTCGACAACTTCCGCGCCGAATTCCGCGACGCCTGCCGAGGGCTCGTCGCCGACGCGCTGCTCCCATCCACAGCCCCCACACGCCACACCATCACGCTCCTCGACCACATCGACCGCACGCAGACGCATCTCCGCGAACCGGGCCACCCGATCCCGCTCGACACGCTCGCCGATCTGGAGGCGTGCGTCCGCCGACTGGCGAACCCCGACACACGCATCGCCTTTTGCGGCTCGCTCCCGCCCGCGCTCATGGCCTCCGACATCAGCGCGCTGGTCCGCGCGTGCGCCGAATCGGGCGCGCAGGTGATCGTCGATTCGAGCGGCGCATTCCTCGATGCGTGCGCGCGCAACCCGTCGGTCTGGCTCAAGATCAACCAGCGCGAACTCGCCTCAATTGTGGGTTTCCCCATCAACGTTCCGACCGACGTTGTGCGCGCCGCACGCGGAACTAGGGCCCTCCCGGGAATTCTTTGCACTCTCGCCGAGCAGGGCTGCGTGCTCGCCACGCCCTCACTCGCGCTCCACGCGATGCCCCCTCCAGCGTCCGAAAACCCCTATTGCACGGTCGGTTGTGGCGACGCGACCCTCGCCGGCCTCCTCGCCGCCAACGCCCCCCTCGACTCGCCCCAGGCCCTCACAAGCGCCTGCGCGGCCGGGACTTCCGCCGCGTTTTCCCGCGAACCAGGGACCGTCGATCCGGCCCTCTACGCGCAGCTCCTCCATAGCGTCGTCCTGCGCGAGGTCCGTCGGTAACGATTATGCAACCTGTGACGGCCAAGAGGTTTATGACTTGCCTCGCAATACGGAATCCACCCGAATCGCGCCCCCGCCATGGCGCCGAAGGGGGTTTCAAGTAGGATTCCGCGTCCACGGACGGACAGCCCTTTCCCGGAACGCCGCAACCCATCGCGGCGTCTCACAAAGAAAGGTTGCCGGGGGAAACGGAACGGATCAAGAGCGGCCAACGGAAGGGCCCTCGCGATTCCCGGAGTCTGATCGTTTGGAACAGAAGACACTGAATGCGACGGCTCGGCGGCGTGTATTGGCTCGCACGGTCCTCGAAGCATCCGCGTTCTGCGCGGCGCTCGTGGTCGTGGCGCAGTCCGCGGTGTGGGTGAAGCAGCAGGGTGTTTCCGGCGGTCGTTCGGCGGCCGGGCTGGTGGCGGTGGATACGACGACCCGCGCGCCGGCGGTGACGGCCTCGGTAGCGCCGGCGCCGTCTCGCGAGATTGTTCGCGCGGTGGGGGCGGTCGAGCCGCCTCCGGTTGAACCCGTGGTCGTTCGGGATCCCAACATTCGATACTTCGGCGGGCGAGCGGTGCGCCCCGTCAAGACGGTGTGGATGACGGTCACGGCCTACAGCCCGGACTGGCGATCATGCGGGGAGTTTGCGGACGGGTACACGGCGACGATGAAGTCGGTGTGGACCAACGGCGGTCGCCTGGTCGCGGCGGACCCCAAGGTGCTGCCGATGGGCTCGATGATCAGCGTGCCCGGCTACGCGGACGGCGAGGTCGTGCCCGTGCTCGACAAGGGCGGCGCGATCAAGGGTCGTCGTCTCGACGTGCTCTATCCCACGCACGAGATCGCCCGCAAGTGGGGCGTGCAGAAGGTCCCCGTCGTCGTGTGGGAGTACGTCGACGGCGGCAAGAACGACGCGCACAAGCGGTAAGCCCACGAGTGGCTAGCATTCCGGCATGATCGTTCGCGCCGGCTCACCACGCCCCAAGACGCTTGATGAGTTGCTGAGCCCCGCGTTGCTGCGGACGCTTGATCGGCTTGACCTTGCATCGCGCAAGGTGTTCGCCGGGCGGATGGCCGGGGAGCGGCGGAGCAAGCAGCGCGGGCGGAGCGTGGAGTTCGCGGATTATCGCGAGTACACGCCGGGGGATGACATCCGATTCATCGACTGGAACGTGTACGCGCGGCTCGAGCGGCTGTTCGTGAAGTTGCATCTGGAAGAGCAGGACCTGGCGGTGCACGTTGCGGTGGACGCTTCGCCCAGCATGGACGCCGGTGGTGGCGGGAAGCAGCCGACGAAGCTGGTGTTTGCGCAGCGGCTGGCGATGGCGCTGGGGTATGTAGGGCTGGTGAATCACAACCGGCTGAGCCTGAGCGCATGGGGGCGGGGGCCGACGAGGTGGATGGGGGAGTGCCGCGGAAAGCGGAACGTGCAGCGGCTGGCGAAGTTTGTGCTGGAGGAGGTGGGGGCTGAGGGGGAGGGGCCGGCGCAGACGTTCACGGAGGCGATGCGCGGGATCACGAAGATGCGGCGCGGCGCCGGGGTGACGATCGTGATCAGCGATTTTCTCATTCCGGGCGAGGGGTACGCGGAGGGGTTGCGTTTTCTTTCAGCGGGGCTGGGGCGCGAGGCGGGGGGCGGACGGACGCACGACGTGTTCTGTCTGCAGACGCTTTCGGCGGGGGAGATCGATCCGATGGCCGAGGGGGGCGAGGGGGAGCGCGGCATGGCGGGGGATGTCCGCCTGGTGGACGTGGAGAGCGGGGCGGGGGTTGAGGTGACGGTGAGCGCGGAGGTGGTGAAGCGGTACAAGGCGCGGATGGATCGGTACATCGAGGATCTTTCGGGGGCGTGCTTCGCTCGCGGGATGACGCAGGTGCTGTGCCCGACGAACACGGAGATCGATCGGGTGGTGACGGACCTGCTGCGGCGGCGTGGGCTGCTGCGGTAGGCGCGGCGGCGCGGCTTCCCCATCTTCTCATCGATCCCCCGCATTCTCGCAACTCACCCCTTCCCTTCCCGCTCCCGCGCGGCACACTATTCCTGAGAACGAGGAGTCATCGCGCGCCGAGCGCACCGCGGCGCGGCGGTCCGAGAGGTTTTTCGTTGATTCTGA
>CAZWZL010000040.1:0-22970 GCA_964638515.1 uncultured Phycisphaeraceae bacterium | reverse complement strand
CGCTGTCCCTGGGCCGAGTCGTCCGACCTGATGCGCGCGTACCACGACGAGGAGTGGGGGAGGCCGGTGCGTGATGATCGCGTGCTGTTCGAGTTCCTGATTCTGGAGGGGGCGCAGGCGGGGCTGTCGTGGGCGACGATCCTGAAGAAGCGCGATGCATATCGCGAGGCGTTCGCCGAGTTCGATCCTGAGAGGGTGGCGCGGTTCACGGATGCGCGCCTCGAGAAGCTGCTGCGCAATCCGGGGATCGTGCGAAACCGGCTCAAGGTGTTCGGAGCGCGGACGAACGCCCGCGCGTTTCTCAGGGCGCAGGAGGAGTGCGGGTCGTTCGCGGATCTGGTGTGGGGGTTTGCGCCCCCGGAAACGTCTCCGGCAGCGCACAAGGCGCCGGGTTCGATGAAGGATGTGCCGGCGCGGACGGCGGAGTCGGACGCCCTGTCGAAGGCGCTTCGGAAGCGGGGGTTCACGTTTGTGGGGTCGACGATCTGCTACGCGTTCATGCAGGCCGTGGGGATGGTGAATGACCACCTTGAGGGCTGCGAGGCCCGTCGCCGAGAACATCCCATCTGAGAGGGCGTGAGCGGTGATATCGGGTGCGAGGCGGCTCGTGTGATAGCACGTTGTTCGTATGTTCGCGTCGGGAGGCGGCGCGAAGAAAAGCCGTGATTTTCCGGATGATTCGTTCGCACGGGGCGGGCGCGCCTGTACGTTGTGGTGAGATCCGGGGGGCGTGTTCTGGTGATCGCGACCACGACGCCGCGGTTCGGTCAAAAGTGTGTGAGGAGCGATTCGATGAGACATCATGGTGTTGTGGCGTTGGCGTCGTTGTTGTGTGCTTCGTGCGCGTTGGCCGGGCCGATCTCGATCACGTCGAGGACGGGGACGGTGAGCGGGTCGGTGTTGGATCTGAGTGGCCCGGGCGGGTTTCTCGGCACGGCGCCCGCGGGCGTTGCCGACTTCGTGTTGCACGGGGACGACCTGACGCCTTCGTTGCTGAGCAGCGTCGCGGCGGACCTGACAACGAGTTTCACGATGGACAAGATCGCGGCGTTGGGAGGCGGAGAATCTTTCTCGCTCGTGCCGTTCGGCGGGTATGACGCGGCGGCCAAGGCCGAGCTACATGTGTTCTTCGATCTGCTGACGGACGCGACGATATCGTGGGATTTCTTCGCGGTGTTCCTCGCGCCGACGGCGACGATCGATGTCGAGCTGAAGCACGCCGGCGGGGGCGTGATCGGCACGGGCGTGCACTCGCTGAGCGCGGGCTCGTACGAGATCCACGCGACGGCGATGTTCGACGCGCTGGGGCTGCCGCCGGCGGTGGTGTTCTCGGCGCATTACGGGCTGGAGTTCGTGGTGATCCCGATGCCGGCGCCGGGGCTGATGGCGTGCGCGGGGCTGGGGCTCATCGGCCTTCGTCGGCGGCGTTGAGCGGACCGCGCGTGGCGCGGCGGATTACTCCGTCACGCCCAGATCACGCTTGGTGAACAGGGCTTCGAATCGAACGCCGGCTTTCTCCATGTTTTCGCGCGCGCCCTCGAGCCGGTCGATGGTGGCGATGACGCCAAGCACGTTGGCGCCTTCTTCACGGAGCGATGCCACGGCCTCGAGCGCCTGGCCGCCGGTGGTGGCGACGTCCTCGAGGAAGATGAGCGTGTCGCCCTTGTTGAGTTCGCCCTCGATCTGCTTGGCCGTGCCGTAGTCCTTTTTCCTGTTGCGGACGAAGATGCAGGGGAGGCCGGTCTGCATGGCCGCGGCGGTGACGAGCGGTATGCCGCCGAGCTCGGCGCCGGCGAGCCGCTGCACGGGGCCGGCCGCTGCGGACCAGGCGTCGATGCGTTGGGCGAAGAGCTTGGCGAGTTCGCGGAGGACCTCGGGGCGGGTGGAGAAGCGGTACTTATCGAGGTAGTAGCTCGACGTGCGGCCGGAGCGGAGGGTGAACGTGCCTCGGAGGAGGGAGGCGTCGGCGATGCGTTGAGCGAGTTCTTCTCGGGTCATGGGAGGGAGCCTAGCGTCGGGCAAGAAGGTGCGTGAATGCCGCGTTGGATTCTGCGGAACAACGGTCGAAGGGAGCGTGCGATGCGGCGACTCGTGATCCTGGCGGTGATGACGGGGTGTGGTGTTGGGCTGGCGTCAGGGCAGCCGAGCGATGGCGTGCCGCTTCCGTCGCAGCCGCCGGGGCGCACGCCGGAGAACCCGTTTCCGCAGAGCGATCATGAGGTGCTTCGCGGGCCGGGCGTGGATCTGCTGGAGAGGCTGACGCTCGTGCGGCGGGATTCGGAGGGGCGGCTCGAGCGCCCGGACGCGTCGCCGGAGGAAGCGGCGATCGGTCTGTTGCGCGGGCGGCTGGATGCGCCGACCCGGGCTCGCGTCGACGCGTTGCTCGTGGCGCGGTCCTCGGCCTGGGACGCGTTCTTCCGCGCGCACGTCAAGGAGATCATTCAGCTGCAGAGCGATGTTGCGAGCGGGCCGGAGGGAAGGGCCAGCGCGGGCGAGACGATTCGCGCGCTGGCGCAGGACGCTCCGACGCGCGAGGATCAGCGCGTGTTTCGGGAGTCGCTCGCGAGCGCGCTGGGCGAGCACGAGCGGGGCGAGTTTCAGCGGATGCTCGAGGAGTATCGCGAGGCGCTGCTGGGCGAGATTCGAGACGACGCGGCGCGCCGGGGGGTGGAGTTCAGGGAGGCCGCGCGCGACGAGATGCTCCGCGGCTTCGGGGGCGAGATCCGGCGGGCGTACGAGCGCGAGACCACGCTGGGGCGCGAGCGGCTGGAGGAGGCGCTCGATGCGCTGGAGTTGACCCCCGAGCAGGAGCCGAGGGTTCGGAACGCGATCAACACGTATGGCCAGCGTCGGATTCTGGGGGACGCGACGGAGGCGGACCGGCGGGAGTTGTTCCGCACGCTGTCCTCGGTGCTGACCGGCGAGCAGCTGCGCACGTTTCTCGAGTTGGCGCGCGGTCGCTGAGCCGGCGTGATGCGCTCGGGGGGGTGGGGCGCTCGGGGCTGGCGCGGCGGCGCGTGTTGCGCTACACTGCGCGCGAGGCATCGGGCGGATCGGAGGTGGCGCGACGACGCGCCCCGGGGTACGCTCGATGCGGAGAGGACCACGCCGCATGCCCGAGAGCGCGCCGAATTCACCACGCAAGCGCCCGCCGCGCGCGCCCGCACGCCACGGGAGCGGCGTGATCGAGCCCACGTACGGCGCGGATGGGCCGGAGACGCGCCTGTACGTCGGTGATTGCCGCGAGGTGCTCGCGCGTCTGCCCGAGTGCGTGGAACACCGGGTGGACCTGATCTTTGCGGACCCGCCGTTCAATTGGAGCCGCGGGTATGACCGGTGGGACGATGACCTGCCGCGGAGTGACTATCTCGACTTCACGTACCGCTGGCTTGACCTGTGCGTGGACGCGCTGGCGGCGCACGGGTCGATGTGGGTGAACATTCCGGATGATTCGGCGGCCGAGATCGTGGTGCACCTGAAGAAGCGCGGTCTGACGATGGTGAACTGGTGCATCTGGCACTTCCGATTCGGTCAGAACCGGATGGGCTCGTTCATCATGTCGAAGGTGCACGCGCTGTACTTCGCGAAGGACCCGGCGCGGCGGGTGTGGAACCCGGATGAGATTCTGGAGCCATCCGATCGCGCGACGATCTACTTTGACCCACGGACGCACGCGAAGAAGGAGGGGAAGAACGGGCTCCGGGTGCCGATGGACGTGTGGTACGGGAAGTACTGGGGTCGCATCCAGGGAAACAACAAGGAGCGTCGGGCGAACCACGACAATCAGCTGCCCGAGGCGTACCTGGAGCGGGTGATCCGGGCGTGCTCCAACGAGGGAGACCTGGTGCTCGACCCGTTCAACGGATCGGGGACGACGCTGACGGTGGCGAGAGCGCTGCAGCGGCGAGCCATCGGGGTGGAGTACAGCCCGGAGCTGGCCCGGAGCGCGTGGGACCGGATCACGAAAGTTGGGCCGCTGCGGCTCGGCGAGGCCTTGAATCAGGCGACGCCGATCTTTCCGCCCCGGCGGCGCAAGGGCGTGGCGCAGGGCTAGGCCCTCGGGTGGGGGTTTCGGAACTTCCGGTCCGGTCACCCGTACGAACAGAGAGCCGGGGGAGGCGATGCCCCTCGGGCTGGGCTCGGGTGAGCCGAGTGCGCGGGGCGTCCGGGCTCGTGAGAGGAGCGATGCCATGCGAGGATTGGGACGAACGATTGTCGGGTTGATCGCGGTCGGATTGCTGAGCGCGCCGGTGGCAGCGGGCGGTGTGCAGTTTTCGGTGCGCGTGGGCGGGGGCGGGTATTGCCCGCCTCCCTCGTATCACCACGGAGGGTGGGGGTATGTGCAGCCGCGCGTGTACGTGGCGCCGAGGCCGGTGTACGAGCATCGGTCGTACTACGCGCCGCAGCGGCCTCGCGTGGTGACGCACGTGTCGTACTCGTCCGGGTATGTGGGGCGGCCTTCGGCGTGCGGCCCGATCCAATCCGGGTACGGCGGTGGTGTGGTGTGGGCGTCGTCCTCGAGCCGTCCCACGGTGTATTCGTCGTACGGCGCGACGGTGTACAGCGGGGCGCCGGTGGCGCAGTATCGACCGGCGCGATACACGACGTATCAGTCGAACTACGGGCGGAGGTACGAGCGCGGGTGCGCGCCGGTGCGCGTGTACACGAATCGCCCGCACTACCGGCGCTGATTCACGAGGAACTCGCGCGACGACTCGGCGTCTGAATGGAGCGGGCGGCCTGCGATGTGCGGGGCGCCCGTTCGCACAACTCGGCCCGAATCGGCGTCACGCCCGGGCCGCACTCTCGCAGGGAGCACGACATGTCGCGCTCACGAATCGGTTTCACGATCGCCTCCATCGCGTTGCTCGGCGCTCCGGCGCTGGCCCGGCCCGAGCGGTGCGGAACGCCCGCTCGCCCGTCGCGCGGCGTGGTGGTGACGACGGTGTGGCAGCCGGAGTGCCGGCCCGCGCGATCGACGTACGCCGATCTCGTGGCGCAGGGCTGGGAACAGTTTGAGTGCGCGTGCTACGCCGACGCGCAGCGGCTGTTCGGGCGGGCGTCGCGCCTGAGGCCGAGCGAGGCGGAGGCGAACGTGGGGTACGCGCTCGCGTCCGCCATGTGCGGTGACGATCGCGCGGCCGTGTGGGCCATGCGGGATGCGTTCGATTGCGATCCGGAGGGGGTGCGCGCGCCGAACTCCGGGGCCATCGACGAAGCGCTGTGCGATCTTCGGGATCGATACACATCGCGCGGGACGCGTCATCCTTCCTGGCGGCGTGCGGCGAGGGACGAGGCGTTCATGCTGGGCGCGGTGTCGTACCTGATGGGGGATGACCGCGAGGCGCTGCGGGCCGTGGAATGCGCGATCGAGCGTGGAGACCGTTCAAACGCGGCGTACAACCTGCGGGACCTGCTGCGCCGCCGTCCCGGCTGCGATTGAGATTGCATCGAGCCAGACCGACGACCACCACCGCCCGCGCCGCTCCGGAGGCTGCGGGCGGTTTCGTGCTCAGGGTGTCTGGCTCCACGTGGCGTCGAGGTGCTCGATGACGCGGTGCGCCAGCCCGATGGCCGTGCGCTCGTCCAGCGGGCTGGCGGTGTCGTTGACCGTGAGAGAGACGGCCGCCCAGCCGCCGCCCTTCTCCGCGTGGCGTTCGAGCAGCCATGTCACATTGAGCACGCCCGGCTCCGAGCCTCCCTTGAAGCCCACGCTGGCCCAATTCGTCCGCAACTCCGGGATGCCGGGGTTGATGGACAGGGCGCGCCAGAGTTCGCCCATGCCCTCCTCTTGAGAGAGCGTGTGCAAGGCCACCAATGCCTCGCTCAGATCGCGGGCGCTCACGAACCACTCCACGGCGTCCACCCGCTGCGGCACGCGCCACTGCCCAGCGAGGGACAGGTCCGGCTCGACCATGGTCACCTCTCCGTCCTCGGCGATCATGGCCCGTCGGGTTTCGATGTCGGCGTCGGCGTATCGGTCGAGCAGCGATGCGTCGGACGACAGCTTCGTGGCGAACATCTCGCGCGTGGTGAGGAAGGGAAGCGTTCGGCCGTGCGCTCCGACCTGCTCGAGGAAGCGCGCCTCGACCTTGTCGCGGCCCACCGTGCGGAGGAGGTGATCGGTGGCGGTGTTATCGCTGATGGAGATCATCTGTCGGGCGTACTCCGCGAGGGGTTTCTCCGTGCCTCGGGGGAGATTCTGCATCACGCCGGAGGGCAGCGATTTCCATTCGTCGCGGATCTCGATCGGCGTGGCCCACGCGAGGCGACCGGCCCGCACCTCATCGCCGACGGCCTGCAGCACGAACAGCTTGAAGGCGGAGCCGATCGCGAGGGGCTGATCGTCGTTGAGCGTGTGCACGGCGCGGAGTCTTCCTTCCGGAGTCACCCGGTAGACGCCCAGGGATGGCTTTTCGCCCAGTGATCGCAGGGCCTCGTCCGCGTCGGCCCACGAGGTGAGCGGCTTGATCGATTCTTCCGGCGCAGGCTGGAAGAGCAGGGCCTCCATGCGGTTCGGCTCGTTGGCTTCGACGCCGACGATGATGCGCCACGTTGTCTGGTTGGCGCCGGACCGCACGGCCGCGACCAGCGATTCGGGCGATTTTTCGTCGATGCGCAGCAGCGAGATGTCGCCGAGCGCGGAGCGCAGCTGACTGAACACCAGGCGCAGCCGATCCGGCGGCACCTGCTCGAGGAACGCCTCCGTGAAGCGGCCGTCGGTGACGACATCCTCCTTCGACGCCATCTGCTCGAGAATCCACGAGAGCTGGCGGCCCGCGGGCGAATCAGGGATGGCCACGCCGGCCTGCGCGATCGCGGTCGGCACGGGCGCGTGATCGTGCCCGTCATGGGCGTGATCCTGCGCGCGCGCTCCGAGCGCAAGCACGAGCGAGACGAAAACGGACACCATCAGCCGTTGTTGCATGCGGGGCTCCTGAAGCATGCCGCAGAATACGCGGGCGGTCCGCCCCGCGTTCGGCGCGACTCGCCGATCAACATCGTCAAAAAACGAAACCGCCGCAGTCTCTGCCGAGGGAGCTCTGCGGCGGCAGCGGAGTTGTCCTGTGACCCTGGGGCCTTTCCCCTCATTCGCATCGGGCCTGTGTCCGATGCGGGGTCGGCCCGAAGGGTCAGAAGTGTCTCCTGTGTCAGGCGTCAGCGGATCCGAACCGGAGCGTTCGAAGCGATCGACGCCGCGTCACGCACCGGGCGGTCGGTCTCCTGCGTTTCGGGCACGATGCGGATCTCGTTCGCCGGCTTGTTCATCGTCTCGACGGCCTTGGTCGCGCGATCAAACTCGCTCCGAGCCGCGTCCTCCGATTGCAGCTGCTGCTGGGCCTGCTGCTCGTAGTTCAGGCGGTCGGTCGACTTCTCGAGCGACTTGAACTGCGACTCCTGCTTGGCCTGGATCTGTGTGAGCCGCTGCTTGACCTGATCGACCGACACCACGTCGAAGCGGTTGTACTGGTCGATCTGGCGCTGCCGGTGCTCGAGCATCTCGAGCAGTCGGTCGTTCCGAGCGATGGCGTCCACCTGGTGGTCGATCTGCCACAGCTGCGTCTGGAATTCCGCTTGCTCCGTCTCGAGCTTGGTCAGCATCTCGCCCAGACGCGATTCCTGCTGCTGCAGGTACACCGTCGTGCGCTCGGCGTCCGAGGCCCGCGCCTGATACGCGGCCTTGGTCTGCGAGATCTGCGTGGCCCGCGAGTACGCCTCGTCGATCTTGTAGTCCCGATCATTGAATGAGACGGTGATCACGCGCCCGGGGCCGTGGGAGGATCTGGCCTCGTCGGCTCGGGCGAGCAGGTCCTTCAGCCCGTCCAGATCGCGCTGCGCCAGCGAGACGACGCGCTCGCTGACCTGCTTCTCGCGCTGCACCTGTCGGATCTGCTCCTGCAGCTCCGCCAAGTCGCCGCGAACGTCGGCGATGCGTTCCGGGTAGGTCGCCGCGAGTTCGCGGAGCTGCGCCCGAAGCACCGTCGGATCGTCGATGTTGCTGTCGATCACCGACACGATCTTGCCCTGTACGGCGTGGGCCAGGGCCGCGACGCGATGCGGACCGGCGATCAGCACCGTTGCGCCGACTCCCAACCCCGCGATGACGCTCAACCGAACCAGAGGCTTCACGATTCCGACCATGTCACGCCCCTTTCCGCGTGTGCTCCCGGCTGTAGGCCGCAGGAGGCTGGGTGCGAATCTCTCCCCCTTGATGGGAAGCCTTTCGGCTTGCTTTCATGTTTTTGGGCCGGCCCGACATCCGCGTTTTCGGACGGGGCCAAGGGCTGTGGCCTGTCTTATGCTTGTTTGGGGGCGTGAACGGGCGCCGAACCCCCATGAAACCCCCTCCCTCGGGGGCGGAACAACGGGCGCCGAGTCGTCAGGTCCCCCGGCCGAGCCGCCGGTCGGTCACTCCCAGAGCCCCACGGCGGAGAACGCGATGCTCAATCAACTCACCACGGCGTTCATCGCTCGCCTCCGAGCGCGCGACGAATCCGCCTGGTTCGAACTCTGGGAAATCTTCGGGCCCGTGCTGCGAGCGCAGCTCTCCAAGTGGGGCAAGGGCGCCATCGGCTCGCAGACCGTCCGCGATTTGTCCCAGGAAACGCTCGCGGCGCTGTCGGACTCGATCGACCGCTACGACCCCACGCGCGGCGCCCGGTTCTCCACCTGGCTCCTCTCCATCGCCAAGCACACCCTCGGCGACGAGATCGACCGGCGCATGGCCCAGAAACGCGGGCGCGGAAAGCGCGGCGCCTCGCTCGATGAGTCGTGGATGCGGGCCGCGGACGGCATGAGCCCGGACGGGCAGTACGAGGCCGCGGTCTTCCGGGCCAAGGTCGAGGCCGCCATCCGCATGGTGGAGAAGCGCTGCGAGTTCATGGATTTTCAGATCTACCGGATGCGGGTGTTCGACGGGCTGGAGGGCAAAGAGGTGGCGGCGCAGCTCGGCACGTCCGAGCCGACGGTCTCGCGCCGTCTGGCCAAGGTCCGCGATCTTCTGCGCGAGCGGGTGCGCGAAGTGGTCTCCACCTACTCCTTTACAAGCGACGAACAGGGAGAGCTGGATCGCCACGGCTTGGGCCCCACCTCGAAATCCGAGGACGCGCTTTTCGATGAAGCCGTCGCCGAGATCTACCACCGGCAACAGGAACTGAGGCGCCAGGATCAGGCCGCCATGATGAACGACTGACCCCCGCGCCCGGCGGGGGACACGCCCCGACGGGCCGCGTCAACTGCGGCGGGAGGCAACGATGCCAGCTTTCTTAACGATCATCATCTCGCTCCTTGCGATCGCTGCCGGCATCCTGGCGGTGATCTTCATCATGGTGCCCGCCTTCAAGGGCATCGCGTGGCTCCTCAAGCACATCTTCGAGTTCATCTTCGGGATGATCTACGAGGTGCTCCGCATGATCGGCGGCGTGCTCACGTCCATCGTGCTGCTCCCGCTGATTCTCGCCAACGTGGTGATCGGCCGCTGGTCCGCGGCCTCGCATTACGGGCGCACGCTGCAGGACGAGATCAAGACCGTCGGCCGGTGCGGGTACCGCTTCGCCGTGGGCCGCCCGGCGCGCCTGCTGCTGCTCACGCCGCTGGTCGAGGGCATCGAGAAGCGCGTCCCGGAAGCCATGGCGCACGCGCCCGGCGCGGACAAGCCCTCCAAGCGCACGCTCGGCCAATTCGACGGCTACAAGATCGTCGGTTCGTTGCGCGCCGGCGGGTCGGGCGGCCGGCTCTACATCGCCGATCTCGAGGAGTCGAAGCGGGCCGCGTTCCAGCGCCGGGGCATGGGCGACATCAACCAGGTGGTGATCAAGGTGTTCTCGCTCGCGGACGGCTCTTCGCTTCCCCAGATCGTGCGCGAGAGCAAGTCGCTCGACGCCGCGCGTCGGCTGGGGCTCATTCTCGAGCACGAGCTGACGGACAAGCGTTTCTACTACGTGATGCGCTATGTTCCGGGCGAGACGCTGTCCGTGATCACGGCGCGCCTGCACGATCGTGCCGGCCCCGAGGGCCTGCGGAGCGAAACGCTCAGCGAGGCGCTCACGTACGCGTCCGATCTGGTTCGGTCGCTCAACACCTATCACGACGGCGGGCTCTGGCACAAGGACGTCAAGCCGGACAACATCATCGTCTCCGACGGCGAGGCGCACCTCGTCGATTTCGGGCTCGTCACGCCGCTCCGCAGCGCGATGACGCTCACCACCCACGGCACGGAGTACTTCCGTGATCCCGAGATGGTCCGCATGGCCCTCAAGGGCGTGAAGGTGGCGGAAGTCAACGGCGCGAAGTTCGACATCTACGCCGCGGGCGCCGTCATCTACTCCATCATCGAGAACGGCTTCCCCGCGCACGGCGGGCTCTCGCAGATCACCAAGAAGTGCCCGGAGGGGCTCCGCTGGATCATCCGGCGCGCGATGGCGGACTACGACGCCCGCTACCCGTCCACCCGGGACATGCTCTCGGACATCGAGCACGTGCTGAGCGCCCGCGATCCGTTCGCGGTCCGCCCGGCCGACCTCCCCTCGATGCACGCCGGCGCGACGCACGACGTGGAAGACGCGGCACGCGCCGCGCACGAAGAAGCGCAGGCCGTCGGCGCCGCCGCCGCGGCGCGCGCCGCACAGTCGCCCGAGGCTCGCCCCGCGGCGTACGCCCCTCCGCCCGCCGGCGCTCCCCGGAGCCCGCGCACTCCGCCGAACGCGGGCGCGCCCGGTCGCCGTCCGCGCATCCGCATCACCGATTGGTGGAAGGGCGGGTTCGTGTTCGATGCGGACGTGGGCGTCGGGGCTCGCCACGCCGCGCAGCCGGCGGCGAATCATCCCAACCCGGGCAACGCGCCGCCGCAGAACCGTCGCCCTGCGCGGGAGCAGGTCGAGCGAGCGCGCGCCCGAGTAGAGGCCCGCCGCTCTCGCGCGTACGCGCGCATGAACCGCGCGCCGGGGCGCGCGAAGAAGGCTCCGTTCGCGAGCGCGTTCGCGGTCGCGATCGGTCCGTCCGGGCGCGTCCGCCGCACCGCGCGGTATGACGCTCGTCCCAACGCCGGTGTGATGATCGCGGCCATTTTTCTGCTCGCCGCGGTCGCCGCCGTGGTGATGCTCGCGCTGCGGCCCGGCTCGCGCACCATGGTTCCGCGCGTGGTGATCGGTGGCGCGGACCGCACCGTGGTGACGCGCTTCGACATGGTCGAGCTGCGCGACGCGCTCCAGGGAGTCGGTGAGCACATCCGGGAGGCCGGCCGTCATACTGATGGCGAGACCGTGGCTGAAATGCAGCAAGCGATTCGGGAGTGGACGCGCGGCTACGCGGAGCAGGCCTTGGCGGCCGCCGAGAGCGCGCGGACCGTCGCCCAGAATCGACGCGCCCACGTCGTGATCGACGCCCCGGCCCCGCCTTCGCCGCCCTCACCTCCCACGCCGGCCGAACCCAAGGCGCCGTTGGCCTTGACTCCTGCGCCCGGCGGCGTCTGGCTGCTCATCAACGACCTCACTTCCGCACCGCCCGACGTCCAGGCCGAGGTCGCGGCCGCGATTCACCGGCTCCGCTCGGCCGGCGCCGTGATCATCGGCCCCGACGCCGACGAGGACGACATCGATCAGATCGCGTCGGCCCGCAAGGCGATCGGCCCGACGGCGCGCGTGAATGACGACGCGGTGGAGCGGGTCAAGTCCTGGCTTGCCTCCGAGGATGGAGCCGCGTTCACCGGCCTGATCTGGTATGCCCGCGAGGACGGCCCCGACACGAAGTTCGCGCTGGCCGTGGTCGGGCAGGAGGGATTGGACGCCGCGCCCGTGGGCGCCATTCTCCGGTCGGCTCCCCGCGCGTCGTCCGGCGCGACGCGCTGAGCGGATCAGCCCGGCCCCACGCGCCAGCCGAGCGCGCCCAACCTACGCTCGAATCATGACGACACACGCCGCGGCATCGCGGCCTCCATCCCATGAGGACCTCGCCCCGCTCGCGGACGCCGCGCTGCACGCCGTGGCGCTCGCGTCGCTCGTCTGCCGGCACGCCCAGCAGGAGGTGTTCTCGCGCGGTCGGGGGGGCGCCATCACCAAGGGAGACGATTCTCCCGTCACCTTCGCGGACTTCGCGTCACAGGCCGTGGTCGCGAACGCGCTGCGCGCGCGCTTGGGCGGCGTCACGCTCGTGGCTGAAGAGGGCTCGGCGTACCTGCGCGATCCCGAACACGCCGCGGCGCTGCGGAGCGCCGCTCGTGTTGCGGGGTTGGTCTGGCCGGGGGTCGGCGAGTCCGAGCTTCTGGAAGCGATCGACCTGGGCGGCGCCGAGCCCCCGTCGAACGGCGAGGGATTCTGGACGCTCGACCCCATCGACGGCACCAAGGGCTTCGTTCGCGGCGAGCAGTATTCCGTGTGCCTTGCGTACATCCGAGAGGGCGAGCCCGTCATTGCGGCGCTCGGCTGTCCCAATCTGCCGGCGTCCTATGACGCGCCGTTTCATGCGCGGGACGGCGCCGGGCAGCTCTTTCTCGCCGTGCAGGGGCGGGGCGTGCGCGTGGCGCGCGCCAACGCGCCCGACGATCCGCCGACGCCGCTCCGTGTGGCGGGGCACGCGTCCGGGGCGCGATCGTGCCGGTCGGTCGACGCATCGCACTCGGATCACGACGCGGCCACGAGGGTGCTCCGCGCGGTGGGCGCCGGAGGTGAACCGCTCAGACTCGACTCACAATGCAAGTACGCCGTCGTCGCGCGCGGGCAGGCCGAGGTGTACCTGCGGCTGCCTCGTCGTGGAGGCGCGTACATCGAACGCATCTGGGATCACGCGCCCGGCGCGCTCATCGCCCGGGAGATGGGCTGCGTGGTGTCGGATGTGCTCGGGCGGCCGCTCGATTTCTCGAAGGGCCGCGGGCTGGACGCCAATCGGGGCGTGCTCTGCTGCCGTCCGGAGTTCCACGAGCCTATTTTGCGGGCTGTTGAGGCGGATCGGGCCGCCCAACCGGCCCCGGCGCGGTGACCGGGCGAACCGGGATCGGGCCGGTGCGTCTAGAACACGAGCCCCGGGACGCACTCCCTCCCTCGGACAGGGCGCCGCGCCCGGCACGTCTGCAGGTACAGGGGTCTGAGCGGGGCGTTGATCAGTCGTCAGTCCACGATCACACGCGGCTCGGCCGCAGGAGGATGTCTCGAATGGAGTTTCGTAAGACCACCTGGCTCACCATCATCGGAGCCGCGTTGTCACTCGCGGCGCTGGCGCCGATCACCAGGGCCGCAACGCCGGAAGACGACGCGGCCATCGCGCAGGCGGAATCGCTCTCCAAGGCATTTCGTCGCGCGGCCGCGAAGGTCAAGCCGGCCGTCGTGCAGGTTCGATCCAAGCAGACCATCGTGCAGCGTGTCGTGGATCCGTTCGAGATGTTCGGGTTCGGCTCGCCGTTCGGGAACCGCGGCCCGCAGACGCGGGAGTTCCAGCGACAGGGCCTGGGTTCGGGCGTCATCATGGACCGTGACGGGCACGTGCTCACCAACAACCATGTGATTGACGGCGCGGACGAGCTGATCGTGGTGTTTCACGATGAGACGCAGGTGGAAGCCAAGGTGGTGGGCACCGATCCCGCCACCGATCTCGCGGTGATCAAGGTCGATCCCGCGGCGCTCTCGGCTGCGGTGACCGCGGCCACGCTGGGCGACTCCGACGGCATGGAGGTGGGCGACTGGGTCATCGCCATCGGCTCGCCGCTCGAGCTTCAAGAGACCGTCACCGCGGGCATCATCAGCGCGACGGGCCGCCGCCAGGGCATCATCCGCTCGAGCGAGGGCATCGGGTACGAGTCATTCATTCAGACGGACGCGGCCATCAATCCCGGCAATTCGGGCGGGCCGCTCATCAACCTCCGGGGCGAGGTCATCGGCATCAACACCGCCATCAAGAGCACCTCCGGCGGCAGCATCGGGCTCGGGTTCTCCATCCCGACGTCCATCGCGAGATCGGTCGCCGAGCAGATCATCGAGACGGGCTCCGTGAAGCGGGGCTTTCTTGGCGTCGGGCTCGACACGGTGACTCCGGAGAATTCAGCGTTGCTCGGGCTCGAGCGCGAGGTCCGAGGCGCCGTGGTGACGAACGTGGAGAAGGACTCGCCCGCGGACAAGGCGGGGCTGCAGGAAAAGGACGTCATCACGGCGGTCAACGGCGAAGAAGTGCGCGAGCTGGCGGACGTGCAACTGCGAATCGCGCGGGTGCGCCCCGGCGCCAAGGCCGAGCTCCGCCTGCTGCGCGACGGCCGACCGATGGAGGTATCGGTGCAGGTCGGCGAGCGTCCGACGATGGCTCTGACGGGCGCCGGGCTCGGCCTCTCGGTGGTGGACGTTGATGCGGCGACCGCGCGTCGGCTGGGATTCCGTCAGCGGATCGGGGCGCGCGTGAGCGCGGTGGCGCAGGGCAGCGAGGCGGAAAAGGCCGGATTCGCCGAGGGAGACATCATCTTGTCCCTCAACAACTTGCGCGTGCCCGACGCGGCGACGCTGGAGGGATTCCTGGCGCGGGCCTCCGCGGGCATGCGGCTGCAGTTCCAAGTGGTGGATGCGCAGGGGGGGACCGGTGTGAAAAGTTTGACGGTTCCCGGCGGTCCGGGCCGATAACCGGTACGATTGGGTCGATCTCTCTCTCTCCTCCAGCGGGGCGCCGTCCACAGATGGCGCCCTGCTTTTTTGTGAGTGGAGAGGGGCGCCCAATGTTCGCTGAGAGGCTTCAGTAACGTTGTTTGTGCGCCGTTTTGCGGTTCAACGGGGCGAGCGCAGGAAGAGTCCTCGCGAGACGAATCCTTCGGGGGTGGCGCGCAGGTCTCCGACGATGTCGCCCATGTGGCGGAGGATGGCCTCGGCGGGAACGGGAACGCGCGCGCTCGGCGGCGCGCTCTCGCGCATCATCTCGAGGTACTCCCGCTCCTGGTCCGGATCGAGCCCGAACGCGCGGACCTGTTCTTCGAGGATCTTGTCGAAGTTCTCCGCGGACCACGCGGAGTATTGGAGAGTCGGGCGGAGGCGTGACCAGGAGTGCATGACGGCCGGGCCGGAGATGGCGCGGGTCGACGCTCGGAACGCTTCATCGTCGGCGAGCTTGGGGCGGTCGGGGTTGGAGGCTTCACGGAGCGCGTCTTCGACGGCCGCGGTGGTTCCTGAGAAGAGCCACCCAGCGCCGACGGAGAACGCCATGCCCCCGCCGATGGGCATCTCGGATTCCCAGAGCTGGTGGCCGAGATAGTCCCGCGGCGTGAATCCCAGGAAGCCTTGCGCCAGGGCGGAGAGTGTTTGGATGATGGGCTGCGGGTCCTTCACGGCGACGGCAAAGAGCATGGATCGGCTGGTGGCGGAGTAGGGCTGCGCGATGCGGGTGATGATGTGGGCTTCGGAGGCGAGCGAACCGGTTACCGCGCCGACCGTGTTGAGCATTTCTTCGAGGAACGGCGCGGCTTCTTCGCGCATGTCGTCGGGCAGGTTGCTGAATGCGGTGCGCAGCGTCGGCACGAGGTTGGCGAAGTCGAGCCGGATGGAATAGACGTTCGCGGCGTCGGGCGAGACGAAGGAGGGGGGCGAGAATGGCGCGGGCGCGGCGTTCAGCAGGGCGATGAGGCCGGATTTCTCCGGGGCTCGCACGACGGCTGTGTACTGGGCGGCTGCGTCGGGCGAGTCGAAACGAACAGCGCCCGCCACGGATTTGACCTTGTCGATGCCGCTGAGGGCCAACGGGAGTTCGAGCGAGGCGAGCGGGGAGTAGGGGTCGCCGGTGATCGCGTCGCGCAGCATGTCGAACAGTGGCGCGACGTGGAAGACGGCGTAGGCGTGCTGGTCGGCGCGGTTGCCGAGCATGTCGAGGGCCGCGAGGAATTCAGGATGATCGTCCGCGGCTTCGCCCAGGTCCTTTCCGGCGAGCCGATCGATCGCGTCGTGGAGGGTGTCGAGGTGCGAGGAGGCGAAGAACACGTCGCCGACGCGTGTGATGAGGAGGACGGAGGGAACGGAGGGCCCATCGGCGTCGCGTTTGGTGGGAAAGACGTCCTGATCGTCGCCTTCTTCGCCGGGGAACGGTTCGGGTTCCTTCGGCGCATCTCGCTTGAACGTGAGGCGCGTGATCTCGTGTCCGTCGTACTCGAGGAGATCGGCGGCGGCGGTTTCGTCGGAGACGGCCTTCTTGACGAGGCGTTCGATGGCGTCGTCGATGGTGGCGGCGGCGCCGTCGGGCGCGCCGGAGTAATCCGCGAAGAGCAGGGCCTGTGGCTGATCGCCTTCGTCGGCGTGTTCGGCGCCCGCGGGGAGCGCGTCTTCGGGTGACAGAAAGAGGGCGGCGCCGAAGGCCGCGCTGGGAGGCTGGAGGTCGTCGGGGGAGACGCCGATGTCCTCCCATGGCTCGAGGAGTTCGGCCACGGAGTCGCCGGCGAGGGATCGGAGGTACGCGCGAATCTGCTTGTCGTTCCAGAGATCGGTGAGGGAGGACCGCTTGAGCGCGCCGATGGTCTCGGCGGCGTTATCGCAGGAGATGATGGCGAAGGCATGGCGCGGCGCGAGGCTTGCGATGGTCGGCCCGGCGTTGACGAGGTGGGCGATGCTGGTGAAGGCGAGCAGCGCGGCGGTGAGACGAAGGCGCATGGGGGACTCCGGGGGTGAACGGGGGGTAGGCGCCGAGGCGCCGGCTCAGTGGGCTGACGCGTCGTCGAGAACCGGTGGGATGGTGAACTCTTCGCGCGGCGGGGGTTGGTTGTAGGAGTATCCGGAGTTGGGGTTGTCCTTGTCGTAGGCGAAGGCTTCGCGGTTTCGGAGGAAATCGCGGAGGTAACGGGCCGGGATGGCGAAGCCCAGGCCTTCGCCGAAGGGGATCTTCATGTTGCAGACGCCGATGACTTCGCCGCGGTCGTTGAAGAGCGGGCCGCCGGAGTTTCCGGGGTTGATCTGCGCGGTGGTCTGGATGTAGGTGACGCCCTCGAAGTTCCGGAGTGTGGTTGCGATGACGCCTCGGGAGAGTGTTCGTTCGAGCCCGAGCGGTGCGCCGATGGCGAAGACGTTCTCGCCGACGGCGAGCGAGTCATCGGCGGAGACGTAGACGGTGTGGAACGGGGACTTGTCGGGGTGATCGAGCTTGATGAGCGCGAGGTCGAGGTGGTTATTGACGGCGAGGATGCGCGCGTCGTCGATGACGAGGCGCTGGAAGTCGGCTTTGCCCTGCTGGAAGACGGTGCACTTGACGCGGGTTTCTCCCTGGATGACGTGGGCGTTGGTGACGGCGTAGCCGTCGGGGTGGATGAGGAATCCGGAGCCGAGCCCGGAGGGTGTGGAGATGAGGACGACGGCTTCGCCGAATCGCTCGGCCTGTTCGCGCGCGCTGCGCTCGGGGAGGTTGCGCGCGGTGGCGTAGAGCCGCTCGGCGTCGGCGGATGCGGCGGGCGCGTCGTCGGGGTTGGCGCGCTCGATGGATTCGATGAGTGATCGGGGGACCTTGAGGACGTCGAAGCCCATGTCGAGCCACACGGCGTCGGATGTTTCCTTGAGGATGGGCGCGCTGACGACACGACCGTCGGTGAACCGGATGGTGTCGGTGTCGACGTGTTCGGGGGCCGGCGCGACGGCGGTGGTGTCGGTGGGCGTCGGAGCGTCGGGCTGTGTCGGCGCGACGAGCAGGAGGGAGGCTGTGAGGAACGGCGCGAGGATGGTGGAGGGCATGGGATTTCCCGGTGACGGATGGTCTGGGGTGAACGGTAGAGTATCCGGCTCGTAGGCACGGAGTTGTTCGGGGATCTGGAGCGGCGATTCGGACGGAAGGAGTCGGGCATGCGTCGGACGTGGATGGCGGTGGTGTGCGGTGCGTGTGTGGGGTCGGCGTCGGCGCAGCCTGGGGTGAGTCTGGGTCGGTACTTCGGGTTTGATCCGATGCGGATCGTGGTGGTGGACCCGGGTTGCGGGCCGCTGCTGGCCGCGGACATCAACGGGGACGGGCTGAAGGATCTTGTGGTGGTGAACAACCGCAAGAGTCGGATTGAGGCGCATGTGCAGCGCGCGAAGCCGTTGAGTGAGGAGGAGGCCGCGGCGCGCGGGCGTGTGAACGAGTTGCCGCACAGCCGTTGGTTCGAGCGTCGTGAGATCGGCGTGTCGGCGCGTGTGGGGGGGGTCCGGGTGGCGGACATGGATGGTGATGGGCGCGTGGACATCGTGTATGCGGGACAGCCGGGAGAATTGGTGGTGCTGAAGCAGGGCGTGGCGGGGGAGTTTTCGGTGATGACGCGTCGGCGTGTGACGGGCCTCAGCGCCGGGCGCGATTCGCTGGTGATCGCGGATGTGACGGGCGATGAGCGGGCTGAGGTTCTGGCGATCGCGGGCGGGCGTGTGCAGGTGTTCCCGGTGCTGGGGGGCGGGCGTCTGGGCGAGCCGACGCGGCTTGGCGGCGGGAGTGCGCAGCAGCAGGCGGTGGCCATGTTCGTGGAGGACTACGACGGGAACGGGCTGGTTGACGTGATGGCGGTTGCGCCGGACGACGCGGCGCCGCTGCGCGTGTGGTTGCAGGGGAGTGAGGGCGGCTCGGGCAAGCGCGGCGCGCTGGGGCCGGAGTTGCGGTTTGAGATGCCGTCGTTGCGCGAGGCGGACGCCATTCGCACGGGCGGGCGGAGCGCGGCGGCGATCGGGGTGATCGAGCGGTCGAGCCGCAGGATGGTGTTGTTTGATCTGGTGGAGGAGGCGATCGAGAGCGCGTCGTCGGCCGGCGGGGAGCGGGAGGCGCAGGCCGAGGTGACGGCGTTTGAGGATGAGGAGACGAAGGACCGGGCGGTGATCGTGGCGGACATCGACGGGGACGGTCGGGCGGACGTGCTGGCCGGGGATGTGAAGGGGAACGCGCTGGTGCTGCACCGTCAGCTGGGCGGCATCGGGCTGGGGCGTGGCGAGCGGTTCAGTTCACTGAAGGCGCCGAAGGCTCTGGCGGCCGGGGCGTGGGACGCCTCGGGCGCGAACCGCGTGTTTGTGCTGAGTGAGGAGGAGAAGGCGGTCGGCATCGCGTCGTACGAGCACGGCCGATTGGGCTTTCCGCAGCCGGTGACGTTGGCGACGGCGGGGGCATCGCCGGTGGCGATCGGGCACATGACGCTGAACGACGGCCCGGCGCTCGCGGTGGTGGTGCAGAACCGGCGGGAGCACACGCTGGAGGTGCATCGGCCGGGCGGCGGCGAGGTGACGACGGTGGCGCTGGAGGGGGTGAATCGTCCGCCGCGGTCGATGTTGAGCGCGGACGTGGATCACGACGGGTGGACGGACCTGATGCTGTTCACGCCGGGCGAGCCGATGGTGATGGTGCGCGGGGTGGACTCACCGGAAGAGCGTCGTGTGCTGATCGACAAGACGATGCCGCAGTTCGGGCTGGTGCAGAGCGCGGGGCCGGACAACACCGCGTTGTTCGACGCGGACGGGGACGGCGAGGCGGAGCTGCTGATCGCGGACAAGAACTTCGTTCGCGCGGCGGCGTTCGACGCGAAGTCGGGTTGGCGTGTGGTGGCGCAGGTGACGGAGAGCGATTCGTCGACGCAGTTCGTCGGATTGGCGGTGCTGGAGGAGGACGGGCGGGCGCGGATCGTCGCGTCGGACAAGGGCAGCAAGCGGCTGGTGATGATGGAGCGCGGCGCGGGGGGCTCGTGGGTGATTGTCGATCGGGTTCGGCTGACGGGGTTTGATCCGAAGGCGATCTACGCGGGGGCGTTTGCGGGCGACGGGCGCGCGGGGCTGCTGTGCCTTTCGGACGAGGCGTTCGGGGTGGTGCGGCTGTCGGGGCAGCGGCGCGCGCTCAAGGAGTTCGAGTCGTGGCGTTCGGACGCCGAGACCCGGCTGGAGCACGAGATGATCGTGGGCGATCTGAACGGGGACGGGTACACGGACATCGCGGTGCTGGACGCCAAGGAGCAGATGTGCCAGGTGTTCACGCTGAGCGCGGCGCGGAAGCTGCACTCGGCAACGGAGTTCGAGGTGTTCCAGTCCCGGCTGTTCCAGGGGGGCGAGCCGCGGGAGTTCGAGCCGAGCATGGGCGTGATCGAGGACGTGACGGGGGACGGCGCGGCGGACCTGGTGCTGCTGGCGCACGACCGGGTGCTGGTGTACCCGCAGATGACGGGGAAGTGAGGGGCGGGCTCAGCGTGCGCGGATGGGCCGGCGTTCGACGGTTTTGACGTCGGGGCGCGCACCGTCGGGTGATTGCGGCGCGGGATCCGGGGCGGGGGCTGATGCGCGGACGGCGTCGAGGCGCTGTCGGAGGTTGTCGAGGACGTTCATGTAGTTGATGTAGGAGTCGTAGGGGGAGTCGTAGGGGTTGAAGTACTTGTGGACGTCGCCGTCGGCGAAGTACTTGGTGCACATATAGTAGAAGTGGTCGGAGGTGGTGAGCTTGCGCCAGTCGGCCAGGAGGTAGCGAGCGTCTTCGCGGGCGCGATCGTCGTCGGCGCGCATCGCGGCGGCGGTGGCGGCCTTGATGGGCGCTTCGAGGGAGAAGCACTCCTTGAGGGCGGACTGCTGCATGGCGTTGCCGAGCCATGCGGAGAGGTCTCGCTCGGTGTCGGCCCAGGAGGTGAGGTTCGGCGCGTCGTACTCGCCGACGGGCTCGAACTGGTCGAGGACTTCAGAGGGGGTGGCGAAGTGGTTGTGGCCGGGGTTGACGTCGAAGATCTTCTCGGGGAGGGCGCTCAGGAAGGGGAAGATGCCGGTCTCGGCCCACTGGTGCTCGCCGAAGGTTTCGTAGTCCATGAAGAGGTTGCAGAGGTAGCCGTCGCCGTTGATGTTGTTGACCCACTTGGCGAATTTTTCGGCGGTGAGCGGCCACTCGGACCAGCCGCGATTGGAGAAGCGGAACGCGACGTCGTCGGAGAGGCGGTAGTGCTTGAGCAGGAGTGAGAAGGGCTTGTTGTGGCGCGCGGCGACGGGGGGGAACGGCGGGCGATAGAGGTAGGTGGGCTTGCGGAAGGCGAGGAGCCAGTCGACGCCTTCGGCGATGGCGCCCTTGAAGCGGGGCTTGCCGTCGTCGTCTTTCCACTCCGCGAGATAGCGTGCGAGGTCGTTGGAGTAGATGAGCTCGGTGTTGCGGAAGACGGTGGGGGTCTGGCCGAAGAGATCGCGGATGCGTTGGGAGTGGAGGTTGACCTGCTCGCGGAACTCGTCGCGCGAGTAGAGGAAGGAGAGGGAGTGGTGGTAGGTCTCGGCGAGGAACTCACAGCAGCCGGTGTCGGCGAGTTGCTTGAAGGTGTCGATGACGTCGGGGGCCCAGGCCTCGAGCTGATCGAGGCAGACGCCGGTGATGGCGTAGGAAACGCGGAACCGGCCCTCGTGGCGCTTGACGAGGTCGAGGATGAGGTTGGTGGCGGGGCGATAGCACTTGTGCGCGACTTTTCGGAGGATCTCGGCGTTGTTGGCGTCGTGGAAGTAGAAGGGGTCCTGATCGAAGACGGTGTACTTGCGGAGCCGGTAGGGCTGGTGGACCTGGAAGTAGAAGACGACGGTGGCCATGCGTGTGATTGTCCGGTGTTTTGGCGTCGGGACAAGGGGCGGGGTGGGGGAAGGGGGAAGAAGGAGAGATTATCGGCGTGCGCGGCGCGGCGTGTTAGAGAAGCGCAAGACAGAGCGCGCACCAGAGGAGGCCGGCGATCATGGCGATGGCGGTGTAGCCCACGATGTCGCGTGCGCGGGCGCGGGTGATGGCCAGGAGCGGGAGGGCCCAGAAGGGCTGGATCATGTTGGTGAGCTGATCGCCGTAGGCGACGGCGAGGACGAGGCGGGCGGGGTCGGCGCCGGCGTCGAGCGCGGCCTGGATAGCGATGGGGCCCTGCACGGCCCATTGGCCGCCGCCGGAGGGGACGAACAGATTGACGATCGCGGCGGAGGCGAAGAGGAGGACTCGGAGGGCCGGCGCGTTGGCGCTGGAGAGCGCGACGAACTCGTTGGAGAGGGCGTCGATGAGTCCGGAGAACTTGAGCATCGCGATGATGCCGGCGTAGAGCGGGAACTGGATGAGGATGGCGCCGCAGCCTTTGACGGCGTCGTCGATCGCGGCGGCGTATCGCGCGGCGGAGGCATGGAGAGCGAGGCCGAGGGCGAGGAGGGCGAGATTGACGGTGTTGAGGTCGAGGGCGTTCCAGCCTTTGTCGCGGAACTGCCAGAGGAGATAGATGGCCATGGGGATGACGAGTAGGAGGATGGTGAGGGGCGATTGTTCGAGGAAGTTGGGGAATCGGCCGGGGCGGTCGGTGGGGTCGAGGGGCGGCGCGGGTTGTGGGGGGGATGGGAGCGGCGTTGCGTCGGAGCGGGAGCTTGATGCTGGGCAGAGGAGCGCGAGGAGGATGGGAGTGAAGAGGAGGAGTCCGCCGGAGATGAGCAGGTTGGTTGGCGTGAGGAGTGTTTGGGAGATCGGGATGGGGCCGCCGAGGCGCGCGTAGAGGTCGGGGCCGAGGAGTGAGGCGAGGGCCTGGGGGTCTGCGGCGGCGAGGGGGGCGGAGCCGGAGAGCCCGCCGTGCCAGCACATGAGGCCGGTGTAGCCGGCGGCGGGCAGGAGGCCGGGGGGGACGGTGCAGCGGGGCCGACCTTCGGCGGCGCGGCGGGCGAGGGCCTCGTGCATGTTGCGCGCGAGGATGGCGCCGACGATGAGCCCGAGTCCCCAGTTGAGAAGGGCGGCGGCCATGGCGGCGGTCGCGGTGAGCCACACGGCCTGTCGCGCGGTGCGCGGGATGTTGACGAGGCCACGAAGAAGGAATGTGACGGGGCGTGTTGATGCGAGGGCGTGTCCGGTCACGAGGATGAGGCACATCTGCATGGCGAAGGCGAGGAGGTCCCAGAGGCCGGACTGCCATGCGGTGATGAGTGATGTGGCGTTGGGCGCGGTTGGGCCGAGGTGTGTCCAGGCGAGGAGGAAGGTGATTGCGGAGAGGAGGATGGCGAGGACGAAGGGGTCGGGGGCGGTGGCGCGGAAGATGGCGGCGATGCGGGCGCCGAGGCGGGGGAGCATGG
>CAZWZL010000039.1:0-23316 GCA_964638515.1 uncultured Phycisphaeraceae bacterium | reverse complement strand
GTTCGTGTTTGTGATCATGCGGCGGTGGCTTGGGGTGGACACGGCGGCCGCGCTGGGGGCGAGTTACGGGTCGGTGTCGGCGGTGACGTTCATCACGGCGAGCGCGTATCTCGAGAGCTCGGGGATCGCGTTCGGGGGGCACATGGTGGCGATGCTGGCGCTGATGGAGTCGCCGGCGATCGTGTCGGCGGTGCTGCTGCACCGGCTGGCGTCGCGCGAGGGGGGCGGGGGGTTGCGGGGGGTGGCGTTGGCGAAGGAGCTGTTGCGCGAGGCGCTGGTGAACGGGCCGGTGTTTTTGCTCTTGGGGTCGTTGGTGATCGGTTGGGCGACGGCGGATCGCGCGCCGGAGATGCGGGCGTTCACGCACGACATCTTTCCGGGGATGCTGAGTTTCTTCCTGCTGGACATGGGGCTGGTGGCGTCGCAGCGGTTGCGGGATTCGCGTGCGTTGCGGGGGATGCGTGGGGTGGGGTTGGCGGTGTTCGGGATGGGGTGGGCGGTGGTGATGGGGAGCGCTGGGGCGGTGGCGGCGCGGGCGATGGGGATGGGCGAGGGGGACGGGGTGTTGTTTGCGGTGTTGTGCGGGAGCGCGTCGTACATCGCGGCGCCGGCGGCGATGCGGATGACGATTCCGAGGGCGGACGCGGGGGTGTACTTGCCGATGGCGCTGGCCGTGACGTTCCCGTTCAACGTGACGGTTGGAATTCCGCTGTTTCAAGTGGTGTGGAGGTGGGCGGCGGGGGTGATGGGGGGCGGGTAGTCTGGTGGGTGTATGGCGAGCCCGCTGGTGTCGGTGATCATGGGGTCGGTGTCGGACTGGGAGACGATGCGTCACACGGCCGAGACGCTGGAGCGGCTTGGCGTGGCGTATGAGGCGCGGGTGGTGTCGGCGCATCGGACGCCGGACCTGCTGATGGAGCACGCGGCGGGTTGCGCGGCGCGTGGGGTGGAGGTGGTGATTGCGGGGGCGGGTGGGGCGGCGCATCTGCCGGGGATGGCGGCGAGCAAGACGCGATTGCCGGTGATCGGGGTGCCGGTGGAGAGCGCGGTGCTGAAGGGGATGGATTCGTTGTTGTCGATTGCGCAGATGCCGGGGGGCGTGCCGGTGGGGACGATGGCGATCGGGAAGGCGGGGGCGATCAACGCGGGGTTGTTTGCCGCGGCGATCCTGGCGAACAAGCACGAGCACGTGCGCGTGGCGCTGGAAAAGTTCCGGGCGGAGCAGACGGCGAAGGTGCTGGCGAACCCTGACCCCCGCCCCCGGATGCCTGAGAGCGATCATGGAACTGGCGGAAGCAGCGAAGGCGCGCGGGCGTGAGCAGCGCGACGGAGTTGGCGTGTCTGGGCGGGGGGCAGTTGGGGCGGATGCTTGCGCTGGCGGGGGCGGACTTGGGTGTGGGAGTGCGTGTGTTTGATGAGGATGATGGCGCGTGCGCGGGGCAAGTGGCGCGGCTGACGGTGGGGAGATTTGGTGATACGTCGGCGGTGCGGGAGTTTGTGCGGGGAGCGGGTGGCGCGACGTTTGAGTTTGAGAATGTGCCTAGCGGTGCGGCGCTCGCGGCGGGCGAGGTGACGAGATTGGCGCCGGGGGTGAGGGCGTTGGAGATCGCGCAGGATCGGGTGGCGGAGAAGCGTTTTTTCAACGGTCTGGGGATTCCAACGGCGCGGTGGAAGGAGGCGGGGAGCGAGGCGGAACTGCGCGATGCGCTGCGGGGGGTGGGGCTGCCGGCGATCGTGAAGACGAGGCGGATGGGATATGACGGCAAGGGGCAGGCGGTGGTGCGCAGCGCGGAGGAGATGGCGCGGGTGTGGGGAGCGTTTGGCGCTTCCGCGATGTCGCACGGCGGGCTGATCGTGGAGGAGATGGTGGGGTTTGCGCGCGAGGTGAGCGTGATCGCGGCGCGGGGGTGGGACGGTGAGATGAGGGTGTGGCCGCTGACGGAGAACGTGCACGGGGGGGGGATTCTGCGGGCGTCGGCGGCGCTGACGCACGTGGGCGAGGAGGAGTGGCACGAGGCGCGGGGGATCGCGGAGATGGTGTTGAAGGAGCTCGAGTATGTGGGGGTGCTGGCGATCGAGATGTTTGAGGCCGTGCCCCCGGAACAAGAGTCGAGCCGTTCAGCGCGGCCGCGATTGCTGGTCAATGAGATGGCGTGCCGAGTGCACAACTCGGGGCACTGGACGATCGAGGGGGCGGAGACGAGCCAGTTTGAGAATCACGTGCGGGCGTGCCTGGGTTGGCCGCTGGGGAGCACGCGGGCGCGCGGAGCGAGCGTGATGGTGAATCTGATCGGGGATGTGCCGCTTGGTGAGGGATTGCGGGCGTTGATGCGGGTGGAGGGCGCGCATGTGCACCTGTACGGAAAGGCGGGGCGCGCGGGACGGAAGGTTGGGCACGTGACGGTGCGGCGTGAGCGTTTCGAGGAGGCAAAGGCAGGGGCGATGGACGTGGCGCGCGTGGTTGGCGCGGAGGAATGGGTGCGGAAGCTGAGGGGATGAGGACAAGGAGCGAGCGATGCGGCGCGTGACGATGCTGGCGGCGGTGGTGATGGGCGCGATGTGGCACGGGGCTTCGCTCGGCGCCTTGCCGGCGGAGATCGTGGTGGTGAACGCGAGGGTGTGGACGGGGGATGATCAGCGGGCGAGCGCGGGGGCTTTCGCGGTGCGGGGTGGGCGGTTTGTGTACGTGGGGGATGAGGCGGGCGCGCGGGCGTTGGTGGGTGAGGGAACGCGGGTGGTGGATGCCGGGGGAAGGCGGGTTGTGCCCGGGATGGTGGATGCGCACACGCACCCGGTGAATGCGGCGATGGACCTGCGGAAGGTGGATTTGCGCGGGGCGCGAAGCCGAGCGGAGTTGCTGGGGTTGGTGCGCACGGAGGCGGTGACGAAGGGGGATGGCGAGTGGGTGCTGGGGGCCGGGTGGAGTTCGGAGGGCTGGGAGGATCAGGGGCGGCCGAGCGCGGAAGAGTTGGAGGCGGCGGGTGGCGGGCGGCCGGTGCTGCTGCGTCGGATGGATGGTCACATGCTGGTGGCGTCGTTGGGCGCGTTAAGGATGGCGGGGATCACGAGGGAGGGGCCGGCGGATCCGCCCGGCGGGAAGATCGGTCGGCGGGCGGACGGGACACCGACGGGCGAGGTGTTCGAGGAAGCGATGGGATTGTTCGACGGGCTCCTGTCGGGCGTGAGCGCGGAGGAGGCGCGGGCGCTCACGGCGCGTGCGCTGCGCAAGGCGAACTCGTACGGGGTGACGGCGCTGGGGGCGATCGAGACGGCGTGGCGACTGGAGGAGGTGCTGGGCGGGCTGGACGGCGCGGGGGCGCTGACGGTGCGGGTGCGGGGGACGGTGTGGGAGGAGGAGGGGACGGTGGAAGGATGGAGGGAGATCCTGGAGTGGACGCGGGCGCATCGGGAGTTGAGCGAGCGGGTGCGGCTGATCGGGTTCAAGGGGTACATGGATGGGTCGCTGGGGTCGCGGACGGCGTGGATGTTCGAGCCGTTCCTGGATGATGCGAGCGATGCGGGCAACGCGGGGATGCCGCGGGCGATGGCGGGGAGCGGGGAGCTCAAGCGCGTGATCGAGATGGGGGCGCGGATGGGGTTGCAGCCGACGGTGCATGCGATCGGCGATCGCGCGAATGCGACGTTGTTGAACTGGTATGAGGAGCTGGGGGAGGGGTTGCGTGGGCGCGTGCGGCCGAGGGTTGAGCACGCGCAGCACGTTCGCGCGGAGGATGTGGCGCGGTTCGGCGCGATGGGGGTGGTGGCGAGCGTGCAGCCGCTGCACAAGGCTGACGATGGGAGGTATGCGGAGCGCAGGATCGGCGCGCACCGGTGCGGTTCGAGCTACGCGTTCCGCGGGTTTTTGGACGGGGGGGCGCCGATGGCGTTCGGGAGTGATTGGCCGGTGGTGTCGGTGAGCCCGTGGGAGGGGGTGTGGGCGGCGGTGAGCGCGCGGACGCTGGATGGGAAGACGTTTGTGGCGGATCAGAGCGTGAGCGTGGAGGAGGCGCTGCGGGCGTACACGGGCGGCGCGGCGTGGGCGCTGCTCAGCGAGGGTGAGTTCGGCATGATCCGCGAGGGGATGCTCGGGGATTTCGCGGTGCTGGATCGGGACGTGCTGGAGGTGGGCGTTGAGGAGATCAGGGGCGCGCGGGCGGTGCTGACGGCGGTGGGAGGCGTGGTGGTGTGGGAGGCGGCGCGGGAGTAACGGGGCGTGCAAAAGGTGGAAGCCCCCGCCAAGGGGATTGGCGAGGGCTTCCGGGGGGGTGGTGATGTGGAGCTGATCGGGATCGAACCGACAACCTCTTCCATGCCATGGAAGCGCTCTCCCAATTGAGCTACAGCCCCGAGTTCTGGCTCATCGGCGCTTTGGGGGGCGCCGGTGAGGAGGGATAGGGTAAGCGGTCGCGGGCGGGGGTCAAGCGGGATGGATCGGGGGAGCCGGGCGGAGCAGGGGGAACAGAATCGCGTCGCGGATTGACTTCTGGTTGGCGAGGATCATGACGAGACGGTCGATGCCCAGGCCCATGCCTCCGGCCGGGGGCATGCCGACCTTGAGGGCGTGGATGAAGTCATGGTCGAAGGTTCGGAAGGTGGACTCCTCGTCGTCGGCGCCGGCGAGCTGCTGCTTGAACTTCTCGGCCTGGACGTCGGGGTCGTTGAGCTCGGTGTAGTGGGGCGCGATCTCGATGCCCGCGATGAAGAGATCGGCGCGGTCGGCGAGGGCGGGGTTGTCGGGCTTGGGGCGGGTGAGTGGGGAGATGGACGCGGGATAGTCGGTGATGAAGGTGGGGCGTTCGTGGTCGAGGGTTGGCTCGGCGACGTGCTCGAAGAGCGTGTTGATGACGAGAACGTCGTCGAGGCCTTCGTGCTTGAGGCGGCGCCTGGCGGCTTCTTTGCGGGCGCGGCGGGCGTCGGTCATGGGGAAGCCGAGGGCTTTTTCGAAGAGAGCGGGGTAGGGGATGCGGAGGAAGGGCGAGGCGAAGTCGATGCGGGTGTCGCCGAAGGGGAGGCGGAGTTCTTCGGGTGTGGGGAGGGCGTCTTCGGGCGCATCGTTGTTGGCGTGGTGGAGCGCGGAGAGGGTCGCGAGTTCGCGGCAGAGGGATTCGGTGAGCTCCATCATGGTGTGGACATCGCCGAAGGCTTCGTAGGCCTCGAGCATGGTGAACTCGGGGTTGTGGTTGCGATCGAGCCCTTCGTTGCGGAAGTTGCGGTTGATCTCGTAGACCTTGGGGAACCCGGCGACGAGGAGGCGTTTGAGGTAGAGCTCGGGCGCGATGCGGAGGAAGAGGGCGATGTCGAGCGCGTTCATGTGGGTGGCGAAGGGCCTCGCGGCGGCGCCGCCGGCGAGCGTCTGGAGCATGGGCGTTTCGACTTCGAGATAGCCACGTGCGTCGAGGAGTCGGCGTGCACGCGCGATGAGCGCGGAGCGGAGGAAGAAAGTGGAGATGGTTTCGGGGTTGGCGTAGAGATCGATGTAACGGTGTCGGTATCGCAGCTCGGGATCCTGCAGGCCCGCGTGCTTTTCGGGGGGCGTGACGAGGGACTTGGCGGCGAGCGTAAAGGAGTCGGCCCAGAGCGTGATCTCGCCGGCGCGGGTCTTCATGACTCGGCCTTGGGCGAGCACGACGTCGCCGAGGTCGGTGAGCTTGGCGATGTTGAAGGAGTCGGCGTCGGCGTCGCGCTTGGAGATGGCGAGCTGGATGTCGCCGGAGTGATCCCGGAGGTTGAGCCAAAGGAGGCCGCCGGTGTCGCGTCGGAGCATGACGCGGCCCGCGACTTTGGCGATCGGGCGAGTGTCGGTGAAGCCGGGGTCCTTGGCGTGATCGGCGTGATGTTGATCGGCCTTGGGATCGTGGAGGGCGCGCGCGGCGTCGAGGGAGATGAGGTCCGGCGTGCGCCGGCCGTAGGGGTTGACGCCGAGCGCGGCGACGGCGTCTCGGTTGGCGCGTCGCTGCGCTTCGAGGTGGTGAATGTCGTGGGTGGGTTGGTCGGTGGTCATGGTCGTGAGGTGCATGGGGACGTCGGCCATCTGGGATGGTACTTGGGGGGTGAGGGCGTGGTTGTGCGGGGGTCTCGGCGAGCGCGGGTCAGGAGCGTGATCGCGTGACGGTCGGCGTCGCGAGGAGCTGCGCGTTGCAGAGGGGCGCGTTGGCGCGCGGGTTTTTCTCGAGCAGATCGGCCAGCGTGACGCCGTTGAGGACGGCGAGCGCTGCGGCGATGGCTTTGTCGATGGTCTTGTGCAGGGGGCAGAGGTTGGGGCCGTGGGATTCGAGGCCCAGGGGGCAGGTGGTGATGCGTTGGAGCGAAGAGACGGCGTTGATGACGTCGGTGAGCCTGATATCGGCAGGAGGCTTGTCGAGGATGTATCCGCCGCCTACCCCTCGTCGGCCGGAAATGAAGCCGGCGGTGGAGAGCTGCTGGAGGACTTTGGCGAGATAATCCTGCGGCACGGAGGTGAGCGTGGAGAGGGTGGAGGCAGAGAAATGCTCGTCCGGACGCATCGCTATGCACACCATGGCGCGGAGGGCGTACTCGGTGGTTCGTGAGAGCATGGGGTGGGGTGTCGCTGGAAAAGGTGGATATCGGCATCCACAGTGTAAAGGCTGGGGAGTGTTGGCACCAGCCGGGGCGCGCGTGTCAGTTCGGCGCGATCGGGCCGGCCCGCTCGTCGGGCTCTGGGCGGATGACGGCGGTCTTGGACGAGGCGCGTTCGCGCGCGAGCACCTGCATGTCGGGGGCGGGGTCGTGCTCGCCGACGATTTCCTTGCCGAGGAGCGTTTCGAGCGCGTCTTCGAGCGTGACGATTCCGATGAAGGAGCCGTACTGGTCGAGCACGATGAACATGTGCTGGCGTCCGGCGAGGAAGCGTTCGAGGGCTTCGTCGGCGGGAACATCGTCACGTATGAATTGCACGGGTCGGCGAAGGTCGCTGAGGGTTCGGGCGCCGGGTTCTTCGCGGGCGAGGATGTCGAACACGTCGCGTCGGTGGACGATGCCGATGACCTCGTTTGGGTTGTTGTCCTTGACGAGGGGGAGCCGGGAGTGCGTCCAGTGCTCGGAGTGTTGTTCGAGGCGGATGAGGGGGAGGCTGTCGGGGAGGGCGAAGACGACGGATCGCGGGGTCATGATGTCTCGGACGGGGATGCGATCGAGTCGGAGGGCGTTGAAGACCATGCGGGCTTCGGAGTGGTCGATGACGCCGTGGCGCGCGGCGAGGCGGGTCATGGCGAGGATCTCGTGCTCGGTGGGCGCGATGGTCTTCTTCTTGCCGACGATGTAGCGGGCGAGTTTTTCGGAGAGAAGCACGAAGGGAAACGTGATCAGGATCATCGCGCGCATGATGGGGGCGAGGCGCGGCGCGAGGGTGTCGGCGTGCGCGACGCCGAGGGACTTGGGGATGATCTCCGCCAGAAAGAGGATGACGAGGGTGAAGATCGCGGAGAAGAGGCCGAGCCACGCGTTGCCGAATCGGGCGGCGACGATGGCGCCGGCGACGGCGGCGCCGATGGTGTTGGCGATGGTGTTGATGGTAAGGATGGCGGCGATGGCGCGATCGATGTTGGATCGGATGGATTGAAGGAGGGCGGCGCCCCGTCGCTTTTCGGCGGCGAGCGCGGCGACTCGGATGTCGGAAACGGAGTAGAGGGCCGCCTCGCACAGAGAGCAGGTGAAGGAGCCGAGGAGGGACGCAAGGATGGTGAGGGCGAGGGCGAGCATCGTGTGTTCAGCGCGTGGACAGCGATCGCGTGCGGAGCGCGGCGGGGGAGCGCGGGATGTTGGGGCTACAGGCGGAGGGGGTGTCGTCGTTCACGGCGGCACTTGCCCGGGGGGGGGACGGTGTGGCGGGAAGGGAGGGCTGGGGGAAGTTCGGGTAGGGGCGGGAGGGGGGGATTGTAGGGGATCGGCTCTGGATGGTGGTGTGCCCAATGAAACGCCCCCGGGCTTTGAGGCCGGGGGGCGGTGGAGAGCGTCGGGGAAAGGCGAAGCGTTCAGCGTCGGCGGCGCAGGCCGAGGGCCAAGAGACCGGCCGAGGCGAGGGCCGCACCGGTGGGAAGGGGGATCGGTCGTAGGTCGAGCGTTGCGTTGTCGGTGTCCTGGATGAAATCGAACGTCCCGCCGGTGAAGCCGCCTCCGCCGAACAGCACGAGCATCGAGCGATAGATGTCGCCGACGGGAGCGGACGCGCCGATGGCGACGGCGTCGGAATAGAAGACGTCAATGGGAAGCGACGTTCCGAGGGCGCTGGTCCAGTCAATCCCGCGGAAGGAGCCCGGGGTGCCGGGGTCGGGAAGCGTCACATCGAACACCGTCCGAGGCGCACTATCGAAGGCGAGCGAGAGCAGGGAGCCGCGGGAGTGCGAGAAGGTCCAAGCCCCACCGAACGTATCGCCTGACTGTGTCAGCGACCATGCCGTGCCGAAGACGCCGCCCGAGCCCGCGGCGATGTCCGCCCACGCGAGCGACTCAACGCCATCCGTGAACGTGGCGGTCACCATCATGCCGTCCATGTCGCTTCCGGTGGTCATGAACCCCGTGAGTCCAGCCGTTGTCTGAATCGTGCCTGCCGAGAACGAGTGGGTGATCGGGCGAGCAGATGCGGCTCCGAGGGCGAATGTCGCGCCAGCCACTCCAACAATCAGGGTCGACCTCATCTCTCCACGTCCTTTCTCTCTGGCGAGCGCCTCCATCATGGTGACGATCGCAGCCTTAAATTTGGGGCACCAGATAAAGTGGTTATACCTTGCACAAGCGCCCCTAATCAAGTGGCTTGATGCGACTTTCGCGCGAATTACTCCAGAGCAGATGCCATAGACGGTTCTGTCTTTGTACGGCTTTCCCAAGGCACACTCGTGAGCGAACCGGACGGATGAGTGACGCTCTGTTCGTTTCAAGAAACTTGCCGCTGGGCTCCGCGCACCGCCTGAATCAGATGTGCGATGTCCTCGGGGGAGGTGTCGAAGGAGCACATGAGGCGGGCGAGGCTCCATCGGGACGGGCCGAACGTGTAGAACTCGTGGCCGGCGGCGAAGAGGTGGGCGATGAGAGGCTCGGCGAGCTGAACGAAGACGGCGTTGGCGTGGGTGGGGAAGGCTGGGCGAAGGGAGAGCGCGGCGAGCGACTCCGCGAGGCGGGTGGCCATCGCGTTGGCGTGCGCGGCGTGGGAGACCCAGGCGCCGGAATCGAGAACGGCTGCGAACTGGGCGGAGAGGAACCGATGCTTGGAGAGGAGGTGGCCCGCGCGCTTGCGGAGGAAGGGGAAGTCGTGGGCCGCGCGCTCGGCGAGGCCGGGGTCGTGGGGTTGCGGGAAGAAGAGGACGGCTTCGGCGTGGGCGAGCCCGTTTTTGGTTCCGCCGAAGGAAAGGGCGTCGAGCCCGGCGTCGAATGTGAGGGCGCGTGCGGCGTCGTGTGCGGAGAGTTTGCGGGTGTGCGCGAGGTGGGCGACGGCGTTGGCGAAGCGGGCGCCGTCGCAGTGGACGCGGTAGCCGAGGGTGTGCGCGGCGGCGCAGAGGTCCTTGAGTTGTTCGGGCGAGTAGACCTCTCCGAACTCGGTGGGATTGGAGATGGAAAGGACGCCCGGGGCGGGCTGATGGACGTCATTGCGTGACGCGGCGTCGGCGGCGTGGCGGAGGACTTCGGCGGTGAGTCGCGAGCCTTGCGTCAGCGGGTCGGAGTGGATGGGGGTGACGCGGCAGTGGGTGAAGAGTTCGGGAGCGGTGGACTCGTCGTCGTTGAGATGCGCGTGCTCGTGGCAGAGGATGCGTTGCCAGGGCCTGGTGAGCGCGGCGATGGCGAGGGTGTTGGCGGCGGTGCCGGTGGGGACAAAGAAGACGTGCGTTTCGGGCGAGAAAACGCGACGGAATGCGGAGACGGCGCGATGGGTCCATTGGTCGTCTGAGTAGCCGAGGGCGTGGCCCTGGTTGCAGTCGTGCAGGGCCTTGAGCGCTTCGGGACAGAGTCCGGCGTTGTTGTCGGAGCGGAAGGTTCGCGTCATGAGCTGGGGGTGAATGCGTCGGGGTTGATGACGAGTTTGACCTTGCGGACGGGCGCGCGACAGGCGCGGATGAGGTCCATCTCCGCACCGGCGCGGAGGGCGCGATCGAGTTCGAAGGAGGTCGGCGCGTCGGGGACCGCCACGGTGAGGGCGCCTCGGGCGAGGGTGAGGATGGCCGTGCGCGCGTGGAGGTGGGCGGGACACACGGCGGCCCAGGCGTCGGCGGTGTTGGCGAGGCGTTTGCGTTCGCGCGTGAGGTCCTTAGCGGTGGCCGCAAAGAGCGGGCGGAGATCCGTGTTGGGAGCCTTGCGAACGCGGTGCTCGCGGAGCTGCTCGAGCCGGAGTTGTGCGGCGCGGTCGTTCATGGGGTGTGAAAGTCGAGGAGGGTGACTTTGTAGCTGAGGGGCGAATTGGGAGGGATGCGGGGCGGGCGGCCCTCGGCGCCGTAGGCCAGGTCAGGCGGGATCGTGGCGGTGCGCGTCTGGCCGACGCGCATGCCGGCGATGAGTTCGCGGAGACCCGGCACGGCGTCGCGGAGTGAGAACGAGAGCGGAGCGTCGCGAAGCACGGCGTGTTCCGCGAGGTCCTGAGATGGCACAGGGAGGGTGGAGTCGATGGTTTTCCCGTCGAGGAGGGAGATGGTGACGTCGACGGTGATGTAGGCGCCTTCGGGGCAGGGCGGGAGAATGTCACGGGCGGCGGATTCGCGAATCTCGAATCCCGATGGAGACGTGTAGGTGCGCGGCGTCGGCTGGCAGGCCGAGAGGGCCAGCAGACCGGGGAGCGCGAGAACGAAGGCTGTTCGGCACACGCCGGTCAGGATACCGGCGGGGTGAGCGCGGCCTACTTCGGGGGCGTCGGCGTCGCTTCGGCGGCGGGTTCGGGCGGGGGAGGCGGGCCGGGTTGCGAGGCGGGAGAGGGCGTTGGCGCGTCCAGGACGATGGTCAGATCACCGGCGGTGATGAGAATGCGGTTGTCAATGGCGGCGATGGAGGACGGATCGGCGCCGAGGGAGATGGGCTGGCGCGCGGTGAGGGCGATGGAGGATTGAGAGTAGTGGCGGAGTGAATAGATGGTTGGGGAGGTTGGGGAGGCGGGGGTGGCATCGATGGTGACAAACGCGTGTTCGGTGACGAGCGCAGGAAGGATGTCGGCCGAGGTTGGGCGGGCGTCACGAGCGATGAGATTGCCGAGGTGGTCGTACAGGAGGATGGAGGAAGAGGAGAGGAACGCGGCCCGATCTGGCTCGTGAGGGTTGCGGGAGTGGAGCGAGCGGGCGAGCAGGGCTTGCGAGCGAGAGAACGCGTCGGTGGTGGTGAGCGGGACGGGTCGCACGGCGCCGTCGTCCTCGGACAGGCGCCAGAGTTCGGCGGATTCGTCCATCACGATGACGCGGCCAGAGAAGAGCCACGCCTCGACGGAAGCGCGGAGCGGGAGCGCGTGCGTGCGCCAGCGGGCTTGTGCCGGGGAAGTGTCGAAGCAGAGGACCCCGGCGTCGAGCCCGAGGATGACGCGGGCGTGCTCGGTGACGCGGATCCAGCGGGGATTGGGGGAGGGGAGATTCTCGCGCAGGATGTGTCGGCCGGTTCGCAGGTCGAGCGCCAGGAGGGCTGCGGGGGGCGCGTTGAGCGGGACATCGTGATCGGAGAACTCGGACCCCACGATGGCGAGGACGCCCGCGTCGGCTGCGGCGTCGACGATGACGGGTATGGACGATTCCGCAGACCAGAGGAGTTGGCCGGATTGCAGGTCGAACGCGGCCATGCGACCGGAGCGCTCGACGACGGCGAACGTGCGTTCATCGAACGCGATCAGGAGTTCGGTGATGGGGCGCGGGCCGAAGGGCGTGATGACCTGAATGATGCGGCCTCGCGCGGTTTCGGCGAGGCGCGGATCGAGGCGCGCCGCATCGGCGGGGAAGAGAGAGCGGAACGGAGGGGTTGACCACAGGGTCTGTCCGTCCGCGGCGCGGATCTTCGAGAATGTCCGACCGCCCGCGGGGTTGCCGACGCGGGAGGCGTCGGCCGGGACGATGGGCTGGGGCGCGTCGGGGTCGACGTCGGCGGCGTCGGGGTCGAGGCGATCGGCTCGGAGGTACGACGGATCGTGCGAGAGGATGAGCGTGTCGTGGTCGAGACGAACGAGCTTGGCGCCCGGTGTGGGCGGGAGGCTCCATCGCTGGACGACGCCGGGGCCCGTGGGCGACGGCGCGTAGAGCGCGAGTTCGGAGGCGGGGCCGAGCAGCACGAGATGGCCCGGGGGCGGGCCTTGCGGGCGGGACCAGAGCGGCTCGACAAGGCGCCAGCCGAGCAGCGTTTGTGGGGTCTGGTCCGGGATGACGGGGCCGAGTGATGGAAGCCGGTCGATGGCGGCCACGCGGTTTTCGATCGGAACGATGAGCGTGTTGGGGTCGATGGGGTTGGAGTCGATGGTGAGCGGGAGTCCTCGGTCCTTGTACCGACGGAGCGCGAGCAGCGCGGCGCGTGGGTTGTCGGAAGCGTCGAGGGCGCGGACGTGCTGCGCGCGGAGTTCGGCGAGGAGCGCGGCGTCGTTGTGTCGAGCGTCGTCGGCGATGGTGAGGGCGTGATCGAGCGCGATGGCGGCGCGGTGGGGGTCATCCGTGCGGACGTACGCGTGGGCCGCGACGAGCAGGGCGCGGGCGGACGCGAGCGCGAACGGATACTGGCGGGCGAGGAGCTCGAGCGCGTCGGCGGTTTGGGGCGAGCTGGAGAGCGCTCGCTGGGCCTGGGCCTCGAACGGCGCGTAGGCGGCCGGGCCGAAGTCCCGGATGACTCGCCGGAGGCGGCGCGTGGCTTCGACTTCCGCGCGTGCGGAGAGCCCATTGGCGACGACGGTGGACTGCGCGAGGAGCGGATCGAGCAGCGTGGACTGGTAGGCGTCGATGGCTCGGGCGGGCTTGGCCAGCGCCTCGGCGACGCCGCCGGCTGCCAGCGCGGCGGCGGCGCGTTCGGGGGGCGATGCGGCGAGCGCGATGAGACGCTCCGAGAGCGGATCGGCGATGGCGAGAGGCACGGGCTTGAGCGCGGACGGCGCGACGGAAGACGACGCGGCGGCGCCGGGCTCGATCATGGCGAGGATGGCCCGAAAGAGGCGGTCGCGTGAAGCGGCGTTGCGCGGCGAGCCCGGGTTGGCCTGGATGGCGCGGAGCGCGAGTTCGACCGAAGGGAGGATCGCGTCGAGCCGGTCCGCGCGATAGGCCAGTTCGGCGAAGGTGACGGCGGGAGTGGGATCGGAAGCGTCATCCTGGATGCGCTGGCTGAGCATGCGCTGCGCGGCGTCCCAGAGCAGGTAGGAGTGGACTTGCCAATCGTCCGCGACCAGGAGCTGATCGGGCAGCGGCAGGATGATGCCGGGACGATCGAGGTCGATGCGGGTGGGCGGCTCGGCGTTGTCGGGCTTGATCGGCGCGACGGCGAGCCCGCGCGCGGTGGGGATCAACGCGGAGTCTCCCGCGACGACGACACGGCCTCGGATGAACGGACGCTGATCGAGGCGAGCGATGGTGCGGATGTCCGCCGCGAGCGTCTTGGTGATCGGGTTGATGCTGACCGCAAGCACGGAGCCGGTGTCTCCGCTCACGGCGAGCACCGTGCGGCCGGCCAGGAGGAGGTACTCGGGCGACGCGAGCGGTTGGGAGGGTGACTCTGCCAGGAGTTTGCCTGTGCTGGCGTCGACGGTGAGGATGGCGCGCCGGTCGGGGGAGGGGGTGATGAGCAGGTTGTCGAGGATGAGGGGCGCGGAGCCTTCCCACGGGCGGGACTCGCGCCGGCCGAGGGGTTGCGCGAGCGCGCGGCGAGCCCAGATGGTCCTTCCGGTGGCGGCGTCGATGGCGGAGATCACGCCGATGCGTTCGACGCGGTAGATGGCGCCTTGATGCAGGGTGGGGAGGTCGGCGGCTTCGGTGGGCCGGCCGAAGGGGAGGATGCCGGCGGAGGCTATGGGTCTTCGCCACCGGAGCGCGCCGCTGGCCGCGTCGATGCCGACGAGCTGGACGGAGGTGAGCCTGCGCTGCTGGGAGTACTTGACGGCGCAAACGATGGTGATGCCCTGGTTGATGACGACGGGGCCTCGGGGCCATGCTTCGGCGAGCGACGGATCGAGCGACGCGACGTCGACGGACCAGAGCAGTTCGCCGGTCTCCGCGTTGAGCGCGTGGATGCGCGGATCTCCTTCGCGGCGCGAAGGATCGCGCGCGAGCCCGGAGACCGCGACGAGATAGGGCGGCTCGACCGCAACCGAGGAGTGATCGACGAGGCCGCTGGCGTCGCGGGGGTGGAAGGGGGCGAGCGTGGCGGGATCGACGGGGTCAGCGAATGTGCGCGCGGGCCAGCGTGGCGCGAGGGTGAGTCGGTCGTACGCGGAGAGCGCGTCGCCCGTGTTGATGAAGATGGTGTCGCCCGAGACGGTGGGCATGACGCGCAGCACCATGGACGTGAGCGGCGGTTGACCTTCGGCAGGCGCCGAGGGTTCGGGCATGTTGAGCAATGCATCGGGGCCGGGGCGGAGCGATTCGGAGGCGAGGGGCTTGGCGAGCAGGCCATCGAAGGAGATGTGCGGGAACGGGGTGTAGGGAGAACGAAGGAGCGGCGTGAGCGGGGGCGGGATGCGGGCCGGGCTCGTAGGGGCCGAGGCCCAGCGCCGGTGGAGCGCGAGCACGGGCGCATCGTCGATGTAGGACGCGAGCGAGTGGAGAAGTCGGGACGCGGCGTCGGCGCGCACGCCCCGGCGGTCGGAGTGATGTTCGAGCCGCTCGAGGGTGCGGAACGCGGCCCAGAATCGCGCGGCCTCGAGGTGTCGCTGGGCGACTCGGAGCGCGGCGTCGAACCCCGGCTCGGTCAGGAGATAGGCGGACTCGACGACGTCGTCGCGCCCTTCGTCGAACAGACGGCGTGCGAGCGGCGTGTGTTCGACGCGGTACCGATCGAGGAGGGCCGGGTTGGCGAGCAGCGCGGCGTGGACTCGGTCTCGCACGGTTACGAACAGATCGGGATCGTCGGGGGTGGGCACGACCCGGTCGGGGTCTTCCGTGAGCAGTTGCTGGAGGACTCGCGCGGCCTGATCGAGATTGCCGGCGGAGGCCAGCTGATTGGCCCGATGCACGGCGTCGGCGGCGGCGGTGGAGTCGTCGAGATAGACGGGGTTGGGGAACTGCGCCACGGCGGGCGCGGCGACCAGCGTGACGAGAGCCGAGATGAGCGCCCTCACGAGCGCGCGACGAGCGGGAATCATGATGTGCCCCTCCGCTGCAACATTCGGATGTGGGGCTGGAACGGTTCTGCGGGGCGAGGCCGGGAGGGCCGATATCGCGTCGTTGCGACCGCTACGGGCGTCATGGAGATCGAGTTTAGGTGGAATCAGGGCGGGGGGCGTCTTGGCGCAGGGGGCGGACGAGGCCGAGAGGGAGAGGCGCCCGGGATGGGGCGTTGCACGAGTCCGTCGGAGCGCGGCATGCGTACAGGCGTGGGCAAGGAGGGCGCGGATTCGTGGGCGGCGTTTTGGCGTGGTCAATGTGTGTGGACCCCCGGCTCGGAACGAGAGAGCGTCGGGTGGCGCTGCTGGTGATCGCGGTGCTGCTGATGGGCCTGACGGACCTGCTGTGCACGCTGACGCACATGCGTGGGGCGGGCATGATCGAATCCAATCCGTTGGCGCGTTGGTTTGCGATTGTCGGGGGCGAGCGTGAGCTTGTGGTGTTCAAGCTGTGGACGATGGCGCTCAGCGGTGGTCTGGTGTACCTGCTGCGGCGGCGCTGGCAGGCCGAGGCGGCCGGGTGGGTGATGGTGGGCGTGATGCTGGCGCTGACCGCTCACTGGCAGCGATACAACGCTTCGGCAAGCGAGGTTGCGACGATCGCGGAGGCGATGCGCGGAACGCCCGGGTGGGTTCGGTTTGAGGACTAGGCCTGCGCGCGTCGTGCGGCGAGGGTGAGAGCGAGTTCGATCGCACGGCGCATGGAGGAGGGGTTCGCGCGATTGCCGCCGGCGATGTCGTATGCCACGCCGTGATCGGGTGAGGTTCGGGGCACGGGGAGCCCCGCCGTCACGTTGACGGCGTCATCTCGCGCGATGGTCTTCACGGGGATGAGGCCCTGGTCGTGATAGAGGGCCACGACGAGGTCGAAGCGGCGCTCGAGCGCGCCGAGGAACACGGTGTCGGCGGGGAACGGGCCGAGCGCGTTGATCCCGCGCGATCTGGCGCGCTCGAGCGCGGGGGTGACGAGTGTTTGCTCTTCGTGCCCGAGCAGGCCCTGCTCGCCGGCGTGCGGATTGAGCCCGCAGACGGCGATGCGCGGCTCGTCGACGTCGAGATCGCGAAGGTGCTGGTGCGCGATCTCGATGGTGTCGAGGATGCGCTCGGAGGTGAGGTGCTGGCCCAGCGAGAGCAGAGGAACGTGATGCGTGACCAGCGCGACGCGCAGCTGCGGCGCATCGAACAGCATGGCGACCCGGGACGCGTTGAAGCGATGCGCGAGGAGCTCCGTGTGGCCGGGCCACCGGGCGTGGCCCGCGAGCGCCCAGGCGCGCTTGGAGATGGGCGCTGTCACGAGGGCGTGGGCCAGGGGCGGGGCGGTGTGGGTTGCAAGGCAGGCGTTGATCGCGTGATCGAGGTATCCGAACGACGCCGCGCCGGCGAGCGCGTCGTCCTCGTGGCGCGCCAGTTCGGGAAGCGGCAGGGTTGGGTGATCGATGCAGAAAGTGCCGGGCTCGTCCGGGGGCGGCTGATCCGGGGCGAGGCCGCGCCAGAACGGGGAGATCGAGCACTCTTCCGCGGCCCGATGGAGCGACCGGTCGTGCGCATAGATAAGGACTCGCGCGGGGAAAGCGAGCGGGCGCGAGAGAGCCTTGAGGAGGACCTCGGGTCCGATGCCAAGGGGGTCGCCGGCCGAGATGGCGAGGGTGGGGAGCACGGAACGTGATGCTATGTTGCCGGGGTGGGCATGAAAGCGGGGGCTCGAAAGGCGGAATGAACGGGAGGCGGGGAGGTAGGACCCGATGGACGAGGAGCGCGATCCCATGCAGGCACACGTGTACGACGCCGGGATAACGGGCACGACACCGGACGAGCGGACGTGGGCCACGCTGATGCACGTCGCGGGGGTGGCGACGTACCCGGTGCTCGGACCGTTCGCGCCCCTCGTGCCGCTGGTCATGTGGCTGATGAAGAGGGAGACGTCGGGGTACATCGACGATCACGGCCGGGAAGCGCTGAACTTCTCGATCTCGCTGCTGATCTGGTCGCTGCTGTTCGCACTGTTCGTGATCGTGACGATCGGCATCGGCGGGATTCTGGTGGCGCCGGCCACGGTGATCGGCGTGATCTTCGTGGTCATCTGGGTGGTGAAAGGCTCCATGGCGGCGAACCGCGGCGAGTACTACCGGTATCCGATGTGCTTCCGGCTGGTCTGCTCGTGAGATCAGCGGGCGAGTAGACTTGGGCGGTGGCGACACAGGCGTTGCTCGAGGCGCAGGGGCTGATCAAGCGGTACGGCGGGAGGACCGTCGTCGACGGGGTGTCGTTCCGTGTGGGCAAAGCCGAGATCGTGGGGCTGCTCGGGCGCAACGGGGCGGGGAAGACGACCAGCTTCCGGATCACGATCGGGATGATCGATGCTGATGGCGGGCGGGTGGTGTTCGACGGGCGGGACGTGTCGGGGCTGGCCATGTACCGTCGGGCGCGGCTCGGCATGGGGTATCTCTCGCAGGAGCCCAGCGTGTTTTCGCGCCTGACCGTGGCCGAGAACATCGACGCGATCCTGGAGGTCATGAAACTGCCCCGACGGGAGCGCGTGAAGCGTCGGGAGGAATTGCTGGAGCAGTTTCACCTGCAGCACAAGCGCGATGAGCAGGCCCGGACGTGCTCGGGGGGGGAGCGACGGAAGCTGGAGATCGCGCGGGCGCTGGTCACGAGGCCGAGGTTGATACTGCTGGACGAGCCGTTCAGCGGGGTGGACCCGTTGGCCGTGGAGGATCTGCAGCGGGAGATCCGTCGGCTGGAGGACATGGGGATCGCGGTGCTGATCACGGATCACAACGTGCAGCAGACGCTGCGGGTGTGCGACCGGGCCTACATCATTAATGAGGGCAAGGTGCTGCGCGAGGGCACGCCCCGAGAGTTGATCAACGACGAGGTGGTGCGCCGGAGTTATCTGGGCTCGTTGTTCCGGGGCGATGAGTTTGACGACGTGGCCGCGCCGGCCATGAAGGGAGGCGTGTGATGCGGGGCGTGCGCGGCTGGTGGCTCGGATCGGGGGGCTTGGTATGGACGATGACGTGCGCCGGCTGCATCGAGCGGGCGATTCACATCACCAGCGAGCCGGTGGGCGCGATGGTGTGGGTGAACGATGTTGAGGTTGGCCGCACGCCGGTGGAGGTGGAGTATGAATGGGAGGGCGCGTACGACGTGCGCGTGATGCTGGAGGGTTATGAGGCCGTGTGGGAGAAGAGGAACGTCAAGGGCGAGCTGCACGACGTTCCGGGGCTGGACCTGATCGCGACCGTCGCGCCAACGCGGTTTCGGAGCGAGACACGCTGGCACTTCGAGCTCCGGCGCGCGGAGGAGGATGTGGACGGTCTGGTGGAGCGCGGGCGTGAGATGGGCGAGCGCGGGACGGGCGGCGAGAGCGCTCCGAACGACTAAATGTGAATCTAGGGAAACCCCCAGCGAGAAGTTGGGGGAGGCGTGAGGATATTGCGCCAGGGGTTCGCAGCTCGGGAGTGTTAGTGATCGCTATGAGGGGTTCTGCGGGCGTGTGTGCGGGCCAATCTTGTGGCATCCGCTGATGTTGCGCTTGTAATCGGTATGGATTGGGTTCATGATGGTTGTTGATGTCCCGCTTCAGGCGGTCGTTAGTTGGCCCGCGTTGAACCACCCGCGGGCTGCGTCCTCGGTGGGGTACGGTGGTCGGATCCTCCCGAGGGACGACTGGTTTAGGCGGTTCGTCACGAGGAGATTCCGCATCATGAGAAAAGTAGTGATTGTGAGCGCAGTGGGCCTGGCGATGGCCGGAACGGCCTTCGCGGCGGGCGAGCTGCGCAAGACGGAGCTGCGTGAAATCAACGCAGCGACGGGCCAGTTTGAGCGACCTGCCCCAGCGCTGCTGGGCAAGGCCGTGGACAACGGGACCCGTTTGGATATCGGCTCGGCGTTCGGCGCGATCTCGCGCGGCACGGTCGGGACCGACGGCCCGAATCAGTCCAGCATGATGGACGGGTTCGAAGGGTTCCTCCCGCTGCCCGCGTCGCTGGCCAACCAGACGACGATGGTGACGTGGGGCGGCGTGTCCGCCGGCGTGACCGGTCGCAGCCACGTGTCCTTCGCCCGCACGGCGCCCGAGATGGGCGTTGTGAGCGAGGACGCGGGCGGCAACACCACCCAGAAGATCCGTCAGTTCGTGAACGTGGCGCAGGCCCCGGACCTGTTCTTCACGGGTCTGTCGTACAACTTCGCGAAGACGAACCTGCCGACGGGCGCGCCCGACATCCGGTTCCTGTTCTCCGCGAACGCGACGACGCCGGCCAAGCTGACCACGGAAAACTTCGTCACGTCGATCGACACCCTCTGGACGAACGAGGGCATCAACGTGACGTCGGGCTTCATCGTTGACCGCGTGCTCTGGGGCGGCACCAACGCCACCCCGGACATCGGCCTCCCGGTGGGCACGATCCCGGACTTCTACAACCTCGGCCTGAACCCGAACTCGTTCACGACCGGCATCTTCGTGCCGCTCGTGTTCCCCGCGGGTCACCCGAACGCCGGCAGCAACATGAACGTGCCGGTGAACGCGTGGTTTGACATCATCCACGAGGCTCGTCTGGACGGCCAGGTCGGTCTCAAGATCAACTATCGCGACGGCAACGGCGAGGTTCTGGGCTACACGGCCCCGGGCATCACGGCGCCCCGCTTCGACCGCTTCTCGGTCCGCGGCTCGTTCGAGAGCCAGAACCGGGCGCACTACGTCGACAACATGGTGGTGACGGGCGAAGAGTTCGTCCTGCCGGTGCCCCCGCCGCTCGAGTGCGTCAGCGGTCAGTACCTCGACAACATCGAGTGGCTGAACGGCGGCGCGCTGTTCGGTCAGGGCACGCGCTGGATCGATCGTCTCTCGGCGAAGGCGACCGTCATCAACGACGGCGCGCAGAACAAGACGATCCGCCAGGCGAACGTGTTCCCCGACGATCGCTATCGTCAGGAGAACAACACGGACATCCCCGTGACGTACGCCACCCCGGGCAGCCCGTTCGTGATGTGCACGAAGGTCAAGATCCCGGCCGGCAACGTGACGGTGCGCGGTCTGAACCCCGAGTCGCTGACGGACGGCGACATGGTGGCGCGTCTGTACATCGGCCGCGAGGCGCCCCCGGCGCCGTTCGTCGCCGCGTCGTACATCCAGATCAACGGGCTCTATGACCCGGTCGATCCGGAAGGCACGACGACGCCGTTCGACAACGTGGCGGTGATCGGCGTGGACGTGGTGGCGACGGGCTTCAACTGGCCCTTCGACAACACGTACCGCAACGTGTGCTTCAGCGTGACGGACACGCGGGCCATGACGGTGACCGTCGCCGGCGCGACGATCTACACGGGCACGGCGTTCGTGAACTCGATCGACTCCTACTGGTACGAGTCGGAGAACAACGCGTTCGGCGCGGGCAACACGATGTCGATCGACGACATTGACATCGCGTGCGCGACGCTGCCCAACGTGGTGCTGCCTCCGTTCTCGCTCGTGTACAACGATGACCTCGAGTGGGGCATCATCGGTGTGACGATCGGTCGTCACGACGACGACGGCAACACGGCGACGCCGTTCCGTTGGACGTCGGCCGGCAGCATGCCGATCCAGCAGGGCACGGTCGACAACACGACCAAGATCCTGTGCATGGAGAACCTGTTCCGCGACACGGACCCGCTGCCCCCGGGCGATCCGGCGTTCGCCCTGTTCACGCAGGCCACGACGCGCCTGCCGAACGTGGTGGCCTCCAGCACTCGCGGCTGGGCCACGAGCAGCGACAACCGGCTGACCGACGGCGCCACGACCCGCGTGTGGAGCCCCGGCCAGGCCACGGCGTTCTCGACGACGTTCAGCCTCGGAACACGCCTCGTGTTCTCCTCGGTCACGCAGACCCTCTGGTACTCGACGCCGAATCCGGCGTTCGTGTGCCCGGTCGTGTCGGGCGGGCCCACGGCCATCGTCTGGGTTGACTCGGGCACCTCGCTCGCGTCCATGGGCGTGAACTTCAACTCGTGGTACAAGCTGTCGATTCACAAGAACCTCGGCGGCAACCACACGTTCCGCATCAACGGCACGCTCCTGCGTGACAGCGTCGGCGCGGTCGTCAAGCCCAATTCTCTGAACACGTGCGACGGGAGCACCCTGGTGTTGAGCAAGAACCTCGACATCATCTTCCTGTCGGGCGGCGACGAGAACACGGCCCCGGCCGGCTCGATCCACTACCTTGACAATGTCAGGGCGTGGGCCCTGCCCTGCCTGGGCGACACGAACGACGACGGGATCGTGAACTTCAACGATCTGAACAACGTCCTCTCGTTCTTCGGCCAGACCGGTCCGAACGTCGGCGGCAACGTCGCCCCCGACGCGGACGGCGACGGCGTGCCGGACGACAACACCACCAACTTCACTGACCTGAACGCGGTGCTGTCCGGCTTCGGCGTGCCTTGCGTGTAATGGTGTGACGACCTCGGTCGGTTGACCGATTCTCATTCCAGGCCGCGGAAGACCCTTGTCTTCCGCGGCTTTTTCATGCGCCCCGCTCCGCCCCGCCCCGCGCCGATGCCTCGACGAGCGCCGCTCGCCATCGCTCCACCAACTCCTCCCGATGCTCTCCCGGGACCGCTGTTCGGATCGGGAGCGCTCGGACGACGGCTCGGCTGGGCGTGAACAGATCCGTCCACGCGCTCCCCGACATCGGGGCGCGCTCGATGAGCATGGGCAGCACGGCCGCGCCCGATCGCTGCGCGAGCAGCGCCACCCCGGGATGGAACGGGAGGATGGCGCCGGGAGGTCGCACGATGTGGCCTTCCGGGAACACGCCGATGACCTTCCCCTTGCTCAGCGCGCGGAGGGCTTCGCGCAGCGGGAACGCCGATCGCGCGCGCCGATTCAACGTGATCACTTCGGCGCACTGCCAGACAGGCGCCAGAACCGGGTGCGCCATGTCCGCGGCCATGATCCACGTGATCTGGAACGGGCACGCGGCCTGAATGAGCACGGGATCGGCGCCCGACGCGTGATTCGCGACCACGATCAGCGGGCCCGGCCGGCGGTCCTGAGGGATGTGCTCGCGGGACCGCACCCGGAGCCGGTGGACGCCACGGGCGTATCCGCGAACCCCGAGCAGGGCCAGACCGGAAAGCGGGCTCGTGCCGGGCGCGATGCGGGCCGCGACGTTGGCGCAGAGGGCCCAGAGAAGCCAGATCATCGTGAGCGAGAGAAGCGTGAGGGGCACGCCGGATGTTAGCCGGTGCTAGTCATCGAGGTCGGTCGGTTGCCGGGCGCACGGAAGCCTGTAGTGTGGTCGGAGTTTGCGCGCGCCGGAGGCGGGCGCCGGTGAGCCAACGCGTGGAGGACGACGTCGAGCGATGCCCAAACGAGACGACTTGCGCACGGTGCTGATCATTGGTTCGGGTCCGATCGTCATCGGGCAGGGTTGCGAGTTTGATTACTCGGGGGTGCAGGCGTGCAAGGCGTTGCGCGCGGAGGGGTATCGCGTGGTGCTGGTGAACAGCAACCCCGCGACGATCATGACGGACCCATCGCTCTCGGATCGGACGTACGTGGAGCCGATCACGCCGGAGGCGGTGCGCAAGATCATCGAGCGCGAGCGCGACATGGGCACGCCCATTGACGCGGTGCTGCCGACGCTCGGCGGGCAGACCGCGCTCAACTGCGCGTGCCGGCTGTGGGACGACGGCGTGTTCCAGGAGCTCGGCGTCGAGATGATCGGCGCATCGCGCGAGGTCATCCACAAGGCCGAGGACCGCGAGGCGTTTCGCCGGGTGGTGGAGTCGGTGGGCCTGCGCTGCCCGCCGGCGAAGACGGTGACCACGCTGCGGGACGCGTTGGAGTTCCTGGAGGAGATCGGCCTTCCGGCGATCATCCGTCCGGCGTTCACGCTCGGCGGCACGGGCGGGGGGATCGCGTACAACCGGGAGGAGTACGAGGACATCGTCACGCGCGGGCTGCGCGCGTCGATGATCGGGCAGGTGCAGATCGATCGCTCCGCGCTCGGCTGGAAGGAGTACGAGCTGGAGGTGATCCGGGATCGCAAGGACAACTGCAT
>CAZWZL010000038.1:0-25856 GCA_964638515.1 uncultured Phycisphaeraceae bacterium | reverse complement strand
GTTGACCTGAGCCAGATCGACTTCGACAAGCTCCGGCAGGAGTTCGCGGGCAAGGTGCGCCGGAAGCACGCGGCCCTGCAGGATATCCGTGATGTGGTCGAGCAGAAGCTCGCTCAGATGCTCGCAGCGAACCCGATGCGCATGGACTTCTACAAGAAGTACCAGGCTATCATCGCCGATTACAACCGCGAGAAGGACCGGGCCACCGTGGAAGCGACGTTCGCGCAGCTGGTCGCCCTCGCCGCAAGCCTGGACGCGGAGCAACGGCGCGCTGCGGAAGAGGGACTTACCGACAATGAGCTCGCCCTGTTCGACCTACTGTTCAAGGACAGTATTAGCAAGGCGGACAGGGAGCGACTGAAGCAGGCAAGCAAGGACCTGTTGGCCTCACTTACCGAGATTCTCGCACGCATGCAGGGGTGGACTCAGAAGGCAGCGACCCAAGCCGAGGTGCGTGTCTTCATTCTGGATCAGCTGTACGCGGCTCTACCTCGGCCGCCGTTCACCGAAGCAGAGACCGAAGACATCGCGGCGCGAGTGTATGACTACGTGTGGCAAAAGAGCGCGAGTGGGCAGGCACTCGTGGCTGCGTGATCGCAACAGGATCACGAACCGTCTTCGTCGGGTCGAGCCAGAGCCCACAGCCGACGCTGTCGAGCCCACGACTGCTGGGATGCAATTGCACGGAGGCGCCGTTCGGTGATCGTGTCTCGTCCCTGAAGCACGACTGGCAGATACAGCAACTCTTCTTGGATGTCCGGCGCTAAGTGCAGCAGGTTCATGATCTGCGTCATCCGCGGCTGGGTGACGTGGGCCAGCCGGGCCAGTTCGCTCTGGTTGGCGACCACGCCCTCGTCGAGCAGCCGCTCGAAACGGATCGCCAGCGCCATGAGCCGGGCCACACGCGGGACGCGCCCCCGGGGCTGTTCGGGACCGGGTGGGGGGCCCAGGACCGCTCGCTTGCGGTGGCCCCTGACGGCGAAGTGGACCTCGCGCGTCACCGTCGTCATGCGGCCTCCTGCCTGCGCTCAACGAGCGCCCGGATGCCGTTCGGCCGAAAAGTGACAGAGATGCTCCCGGCCAGAGCGTCGTACTCCACCGTCGAGAGCAGCAGATTGAGCAGCCGCGCCTGTTCTCGCGGGATCAGATTGCTCCAGACGGCGTCGAAGCCGGCCAGCGCTGCCTGGGCCTCGGGTCGGGTGACCGTCTCAGCCTCGAGTTCGGTGATCCGCGCCTCGATTGACGGGAGACGTTCCTCGGCCACTGCGATCCGCTCGTGGAGGTCGGCCAGCCGGGCGGCCACGTCGCGCGTCGCGGGGCCCTCCGCGGCCAGGCGACGGACCTCGCGGTGGTAGCGGCTCGCCTCCCGCCGCGATTCCTCGCGTTCGCGGGTCAGGGTCGCGAGCTCCTCGGCGATCGCGGCGTGCGCCTCGGAAAGGACTAGGTCGAGCAGCGACCGGTCCGTGGCCAACCCGCGCACCTCGTCCACCACGAGGCGTTCGATCTCCGCTGCGGGAAGCGTCGTCGCCGGGCAGGCCTCGGCGCCGCTCTTAATCGCGGCGGTGCAGCGGTAGTACCTGTAGAACTGCCCCCTGCGCCCCTTGGTGAAGGTGTGCGTCATCGCGCAGTCGCAGCCCTTGCAGCGCAGCAGGCCGCGGAGGAGCGCGCCGTACTTGTTCCGCACCTCGACGCCGCCCGTCCGGCCGTTGAGCCGCAGGAGCGACTGCACCTTGTCGAAGAGGCCCTGCTCGACGATGGCCTCGTGCTCGCCGTCGTAGAGCGCGCCCTTGTGGGTGAGCTTGCCGGTGTAGATCGGGTTCGTGAGCAGCGAGTAGAGCGATGCCTTGTTGAACGGGCGTCCGCCGAGGCGCTGCCCCTTGGCCGTCACGCGCCGCTTGGTGACCCAGGTCTTGCGAGCCAACTCGCTCGCGACGGGGAGGAGCGATCCCTTGTCGAGGTACATCTGGAAGATCTCGCGGACGCGCGCGGCCTCCTTGGCGTTGACCACCAGCCGCGGCGAGCCGTTCGACCGGTCCACGTCGTAGCCGAGCACGGGCGCGCCGCCCGCCCACTTCCCCTTGCGCTTCTGGGCCGCGATCTTGTCGCGGATGCGCTCGCCGATGATCTCGCGCTCGAACTGCGCGAACGAGAGCAGGATGTTCAGCGTCAGCCTTCCCATCGAGTGGGTCGTGTTGAACTGCTGGGTGACGGAAACGAACGAGACGCCACGCTTCTCGAAGGTTTCCATGATCCGTGAGAAGTCCATGAGCGAGCGGCTAAGGCGGTCCACCTTGTAGACCACTACGCAGTCGACCTTGCCCGCGTCGATGTCGCGCAACAGTCGGGCGAGCGCGGGCCGCTCCATGCTGCCGCCTGAGTACCCGCCGTCGTCGTAGCGGTCGGGGACGCACACCCAACCCTCGGCCTTCTGGCTGGCGATGTAGGCCTCAGCGCCATCTCGCTGCGCGTCGAGGGAGTTGAACTCCTGGTCGAGGCCCTCATCGCTCGACTTGCGGGTGTAGATGGCGCAGCGCACGCGGGGCTTGCCCGGCGCCGCGTCGTCGCGGTCCGCCCGGCGTCGTTGCGCGCCGCTCACGGCTTGCTCCCGAGCCGAAAGAACCGGAAGCCGTTGATGTGGCTGCCCGTGACCTTCTTGGCGATCGCGGAGAGCGTGCGGTATCGGTCGCCGTCGTGCTCGAAGCCCTCGCCGTCAGCGAGGACGACCACGCGGATGGTCCGCCCCTTGTACTGGCGGACAATCGCCGAGCCCGGGCTGGGCAGGCGTGAGTCGTTGTGCTCGCCGTTGGGAAGTGGGCGGGAGACCGTCGCCCCGCCGCCGGGCTGAGGCGGGCAGATGAGCGTCCTGGGCGCCATCACGCGGACCTCCGCGTCGTCCGCCAGTTCGGCCGCGCGGCGCCGGGCACGATCCGTCAGGTCGCCTTCCGCGTTGGCCTGGATGCGCCACGCGATCTTGCGGATGAGGTACGCCCGATGGCGCGTCCGCGCGGGGCGGCCGTGGAGCGCCTCGTAGCGATCCGCCAGTTCGCCGGTTGTCATGCGGTGCAGGGCGTCGATCTCTGTTCCGAGGTCGGGCATGCGGCTCCTTTCCATCAGAGACCCGCGCGTGAACCGGCGGGCCGGGGAGCCACACTGAGGGGCAAGTCGGCGCAGAGATCAAGGCCGTTGCCGGAGGATTCCGGCGCGGGCTCGGGGGCGGAAGACGTGCCCGAGCGAGCCCGACGGACGGCCCGAACAACGCCGCTCGCCATGATGCTGGCGATCTCCGCGCGGCGCTCGGTCGCAGTCATGCTCTCGGGGTTGCGTGTAGTGTCCACGTGGGCCTCCGGAGCGCCGCGTGCTCAACAAGAGCAGCTGCTTCGGGTTCCCTATGCCGCGCGTCGCGCGAGTGCGCGCTTCCTTCACCAAGCGAGGGATGCGCTGCAACACCGTTGCTCCCTCTTCTGGTCAGCGATCTTCTCTGCGTTCTTGGCTGTCATGGGTTCTTGCTGATTGTGGGAGCCCGAGATGTGGAGTCCCTTCGCCAAACGCGGGGGACGATGGCGAGAGTGACAGGGAGCAAGCCGAACGACGGCAGGCAGCAAAGCGGAGCGTCCCGCGGTAGCGGCCCGGGGCGAACCGCGAAGCGCCCCCGGACGACGCTCCAGCGGCAACGGCCGGGAGCGCCGCGGACGAAGGCCGAAGCAGTCGGAGCCAGCAACGTCTGATGACGCCTGACTTAGACGATTGCCGCGTGCGGGCGGCCGAACCCCTCCTCGACACGATGAAACAGGGTCGGGAAAGCCACTGTAACTACTGATCAGGCAGTTGGTTAGGCAAATTCCGCACAGTATGCCATTGTCAAGGGAGTCTGGCCAGCATATCATGCAGTCTTAAAGCATCGATAACAGCAAGCAGATCGGGAGGCGGTATGGACGAATCAGCGCGAGTCAGGGTGACGCTTTCGAGGCTGCGCCAAGCAGCCGGCAAGTCACAGGCAGAGATTGCGGAGCGGCTGGCGGCCGGCGCCAGCGCCAGCCGTGTGTCGAGGCTCGAATCTGGCGACCTGCGGCTTTCGGTGGAGGATGCCAAAGACTTCGCACGGGCAATCGGCACGCCGGAGGCGGCGGAGTACGCGGAGTACCTGAGCCAGGAATGGTCCATCTTGGAGCGACCGGGGTTCGAGCACGCGAATCGTCGCTCGCTCTGGGAGGCCGAGCTGGCCCTGCAACGGCTGAAGTCGCTTCAGGACGATCCAGACACGAAGAACGTGCTGTTGAAGCAGGTCGAGTCGTGTCGCGAGGCACTGCTGCGGACGGCCCGCTTCCTGTCGAGCACCGAACATCCCATCGCGATGGTCGGAAGTCCCGGCGTCGGGAAGACAACGTTGATCTGTGCGCTAGCCAACCTTCGGGACGAGAGCGTGAATGAAGACGATCTGGAGCACCAGATGGTCTTGCAGACCGGCGGCGGCAGGACAACCATCTGCGAAGTTCACGTCCGGTCCGGCGGCGAGTACGCGATCTCCGTCGATCCATGCACGGACGAGGAAATGCGCCAGTTCGTGGCGGAGTTCTGCGACCATATTGCAGCGTTGGCGTCGGACGAGGGTACGGATTCCTCGGAAGCCGCTGGCCTGAGTGCCGAGATTGACCGGGCACTAAGGAACATGAGCGGACTCGCGCACAAGCGCGTCAAGTCGGGAGACGGCAAGCTGCGGTACGAAGATCCCGCGAAGGAACTGGCGCTGAAGTATCCGAACCGGGAGGATCTCCAGGCGCAAGTATTTGCTCGCCTGGAACTCCATCGACGACGGAGAGCCTCGGTGAGCTGGTCGCGTGATACGGGTATGACGGGCTTGCAGTGGCTGGGACGCACGTCCGCGAAGATCAACTACGGGCATCATCCCGAGTTTTCGATGCCGCGCCGTATCGAAGTAAGCCTTCCCGAGCGGATACTTGCCGAAGAGCGCGTCGACCTGCGGCTAATCGATACGCGGGGCGTGGACGAGCCAAAGGCGCCGAGGCGGGACTTGCAAGCGTACCTGGACGATGAGTCGGCGGTCGTGGTGTTCTGCTCGAAATTCAACGATTCGCCGGACGCGGCGATGCTCGACGTGATCGAGCGTGCCGTGCAGGGGGGGTTGGGCGACGCGATCTCCGAGCGCGGTGTGTTCGTCGTGCTGCCCCGGGGAGGCGAGGAAACCAAGGTACGCGATCAACAGGGCAACCTTGCTGGGAACGTGGAAGACGGGCGGTTGATCAAGTCGGATCACGTCCGGAGTACCCTCGCACGGCAGAGACTCCCCGAGCTTCACGTGGAGTTTACAGACGTGATGGTCCCTGCTGATCGCGAACAACTGCAACGGCGACTGATTCAGACCGTGTTCGCACAGAGAGACAAGGCGGCACGGCGCATTTCATCGCTCGTGCAGACGGTTGATCACCTGATTGCCAACCGGGAGAACGAAGCCGTTCGCGCTGCCTTGGAGGAAGTCGGGCGTCGCGTGCATGTGTGGTGCCGCGCGAACGAGGCCATTCCCGAGGGCGAACCGCATGTCGAACAGGCGCTCCTGTCCAACATGGATGAACTTCGGTACGCCTCAAGCCTTCGCGCATCCGTCAACAGGCGCGGCGATTGGTACAACTTCGACTACTGGCACGGATTGGGTTACGGGTCGAGGCGCGAGGCCGTGGCCCGCACGGCGAAACAGGTCGCGGAGTTGAAGGCCGTTCTCAAGAACCTGTCCGAGGACGGGAACCTGGCCGACGCTCATGGCTTTATTGCGCACTTGCTCGCTGAGGTCGAGTCGGCGGTGAACGAGTTCTTCCAGGACATTCAATCGGTCGGGGAAGCGGCGTTTGGCGAACAGCTTCGCGAGGACGCCGGCTACTGGCAACGCTGCCGGGACCGCTGGGGCGGCGGCGCTGGGTACAAGATGGACATCCGTCAATGGACTGGCTCGTGGTTCTCGGAAGAGCGGCGTGCCGAGAGACGGGAGTTCATCGAAAGTGAACTGCAACAGCGGTGGCAGGTGGTCGTCGACGACATTCGATCGCGAGTGGCCTCGGCTTCGAAGGCAGAGGCTCCAGCAACCGTGTGACGGGCCGGAAGCGCAGCGAGCTGCGCCCTCACTCAGCGGCCAGAAGCGAGCCCGGTGACGGCAAGTTGCGTGGAGCGACGATCATCAGGGACGCGTTGCCTGTACTGCTCCCCGGCTCGCTCCGGAGCGCTGCCGGCTCGCGTTGCGCATTCAATGCAAGCCGCTTCCTAGCGTCCTCTCCTACGCCGTGCGCGACGCGCTGCAACACCGTTGGCCGCACTACGCGATGCCGACCACCCCGGTTGAACGCGCTACGCAGAGACAATCACCTGATAACCCCGGCGGGTGGTGAAGAGAGACTCGGAGAGACTTTGGCCCGATTCGGCCCGCTGAGCTCACGGAGGCGACCCCCGCCAGTTATGCCGGGCGGCGAATCAGAGACCCTGCCAGACCGGGCGACGCGGCGCGATCGCTCCCGAAACCCTCGCCAGAACTCCGCAGAGGGGGCGCCGGCGCGCGAAAACGCCGCCGAGGTCTCTCGGCGGCGTCTCGCGTGAACCGTGGGGCCGGGTGCGTTTGCAACCGGCATCGAAATAGCGGGGGCAGGATTCGAACCTGCGACCTCCGGGTTATGAGCCCGACGAGCTACCAGGCTGCTCTACCCCGCAATCAGGTCGGGAACGGTATCGCTCCCATGCTGTTCCGTCAACGGCCTCGCGCTCCTCCAAGACCGCCGGGAACCCCTTGGCGAGCCTCAAATACGGGGTGCGGCGACGGGAACCGCATCCCGGCTCAGGTCCGTATAGTGTGTGAGGACGGGATCCACCGCGGATTCCGGGAACGTCCAGCCCAGGCGCCGGTCGCGGCGCTCTATCAACGGACGCGCGATTGGCTCGCACACTGCGGGCAAGAGCCGCCGTGGGAGATCTGGAAAATGGCGAATCGAACTTCTCGCGCTCCGATGACCCAGAACCGAAGACTGGCCTGCGCGCTGATCGCAGGGTCCGCGGGCCTCGCGGTCTCGTCACCTTCGTTCGCGATTGCCGAAGCGATCAGCACCATCTGCCGAGAGGTCGGCCAGACGGTGGTCTGCGAGTGGTACCGAGGCGTGGGCGGACACCCCGCCGGCGTCGGTTCGCTCCCGCCCGCCGATCAGGTGCTCACCGGCACGCGGTCCATCATCGGGTTCATCAACGGCATGTTCCCGCAATCCACGCACGAAGCCTTCGACGACGGTCAAGGCGGTTCGCGCATCCTTGCAGAAATCCAGGCCGGCGCCATTCCCGGCCACGGCGCCAACCCGCTCCCTCTGACGCAAGTGGAGCTGCGCAATCGCGCGTCCGGCGTCGTGGGCGCGGCCATTGGCGACGGCACCCCCAAGACGCCCACCCCGCTCGCACGAGGCGTGGCCTACACCGCGAACGCGTACGTGGCCAGCGTTGCCAACTTCGTCGGCTCGGCCAACTCCTTCTCTCCCAACGAGCAGGGCGTGTACGCGGCGATGCTCACCATGTGTGACCCCGTCACTCAGGCTTCGATCCCGGGCGGCGGACTGAGCGGGCAGGCCGACACCATCGTGTTTGGTTACTCCATCGTCGGCGACTGGGAAGGCGAGGGCTTCACGGCGCGTGTCTGCGACTCGATGGCATCCCAGTTCGGCGTGACGGTTGTTGCGCCAACGGGCGACGGCGGCGCAGGCCCCTTCCCGCCTCAGCAGCCCGAACTGGCCTTCCGCACGGTCGGCAGCCCGGGTTCCTCGTGGAACGCCATCGCGGTCGGCGGGCAGGAGTCCGCGGAGTTGCTCGCGGCCCTCAGCGGGCCCGGCGGAGCCGATGGGCCGGAAGGCGGTGGAGGAAGCGGCGCGTTCTTCTTCGAGTACAACAACATCTGGACGCAGTCGGGCCGAGGCCGGGGCGACACACGCCTCTGGCGCCAGCGCGATCTGACGCAGCCCTCGGGCTATACCGTCGAACGGGACTCTCGCGTGGCCGTCGACATCGTCGCGCCGGGCATGGCTCTCCGTCTGCCCACCTCGGATGGTGATGCGACCTACTCACGGGCCGAGCGAATCCCGGACCCGCCAACCGCCACGGAGACGGGCTCCCAATCCACCGCGTTCTCCGCGGGCATGGTGGGAGGGGCGGTCGCGCTGTTGCAGGATGGTTTCAAGGCGCTGCGCGACGGACGACCCGACCTCTTTCCGCAGTTCCAGGGCTACCCAAGACTGCACAACACGGCCGTTCGCGCCATTCTGCTCAACGGCACCGAAAAGTCGCAGCTGTGGACCAATCAAGGAAATCAGGGCACCGGCAACGCGCAGCGCGAGCTGTTCACGCAGCAGGCCCTCGATACGTCTGAAGGCGCCGGCCGCCTGGACCTGCACAATCTGTTCCGGCAGTTCCAGGGCCGCATCGAGTCGGGCCTGCTCGCCGAACTCGAAGCCACGATGGACGCCGAGGCCACGACCCTCGAGAACCCGCTCATTCGTGACCCCGGCACGGTGGGCGTGCCCTCGGGCCAGTTCGATCCTCCCTTCGGCGTCGGCGGCGGTGATCCTCCGATCGGTGGCGGTGGCACCGGCTCTCCGATTCCCCAGGGGCCATTTGGTGGCAACCCCGACGAGCGCCCACGTCCTTCGGATGATCCGCGCATCCCGCGTCCGCCGGGCGAGCAGCGTGTGTTCGATGCCATCCCCGTGCACGCCGTCGGCTGGGACGTCGGGCGTCTCGGGCTCGGTTTCCTCGACTACGAGATGATCGAGCCGTTCGTCGGCGGTCGTGACCGCTTCACCGCCACACTCACGTGGAACCGGCTTGAGCGGTTCAACATCCCCAACATCTTTGCAGGCCAGACGCTCAATATCGCGACCGCGGAAACAGCGCTCGAATTGGAAGACCTCAACCTCGAGTACTGGATCTCGGACGGCAGCGGAACGCCCACATTGCGATTCGCCGCGTCCGAAGCCCGACGTCAGAACGTCGAACACGTCTACATCGAGCAGGGGATGCCCGCCGGTGCTCGCATCATCCTTCGCGTGCTGTGGAACGGACAGACCTACGACGTCAAGGGTGGCCAGCCCTTCTCCGACGTCTTCTTCGGGCTCGCCTGGCGGCTCGACGAAAATCCCGCCCCGCAGCTCCCCGGCCAGAACGTCGTCTTCCTGCCGGGCGATCTCACCGGTGACGGCGAGGTCAACTTCCAGGACCTCGGCAACGTGCTCCGGTTCCTCGGCACCAGCAACATCACCGGCGACGCCAACGGCGACGGCGTCGTGAACTTCGAAGACCTCAACATCGTGCTGTCCAACTTCGGCCGCACACTGCCCCAGCCCGGCAGCCCCGGCCAGTCCTGACTTACGACCCGCATTCCAAGACTCGCCACGCCCGCCCGAGACATCTCGGGCGGGCTTTGTCTTGGCCACATGCTTCCGACATGATCACCCGATCCGCTGCCGCCCGCCCATGTACGGCCGAAGCGGCGCGGGGATCGTGACCGTTCCATCCTCGTTCTGAAACATCTCAAGAATCGGGATCAGCACGCGAGGGCTCGCGATCACCGTGTTGTTGAGCGAATGACACGCCGCGGGCTTGCCCCCCGTGCTCTCGCCCTTGCAGCGCATGTTCAATCGTCGGCATTGGAAGTCATAGAGACGCGACGCCGAGTGCGTCTCCGAGTAGGCGCCGGTCGTGGCGCCATCAGCCAGCGCCTCCCCCCGCCCCGGCACCCAGCACTCGATGTCCACCATGTCCGCGTTCTTCGGCCCAAGGTCGCCCGTGCAGCATTGCAGCAGCCGATACGGAAGCCCGAGCCCCCGGAGCAGCTCTTCAACGAATCCGATCATCGTCTGGTGCCACGCTCGGCTCTCTTTCTCGTTCGGTCGGCAGATCACGACCTGCTCCACCTTCTCAAACTGATGCACGCGATACAGCCCGGCCGTGTCCTTGCCCGCCGCGCCCGCCTCGCGCCGAAAGCACGTGCTCACCGTCACATATTTCAGTGGCAGCATGCTCTCCTCGAGCACCTCGTCCTGGTGCAGCCCCATCAGCCCGACTTCGCCCGTGCCCGTGAGAAAGAGATCGTGCCCCGAGCCTCGCTTGGTCTCCTCGATGTGGTACGCCTGCTCACGCCCCGCCGGGAAAAAACCCGTGCCCACCATGCACTCCTCGCGCACCACCACCGGCACGCTCACGCCCGTGAACCCCTGTCGCTGCGTCATGAAATCGAACGCGTACCGAAGCACGGCCTGATGCAGCAGCATCCCATCCCCCGTCAGCACATACGATCTTGTGCCCGCGATCTTCACGCCGCGCTCAAAGTCGGCCAGCCCGAGCCGCTTGACGATCTCGATGTGATTCCTCGGGCGAAACCCGCGCTGGGATTCGAAGGACTTGGTCGGGTCGAACCCCGTGGGGTTCCACCGACGCATTTCCACATTGTCCTCCGCGCCCTTGCCCACCGGCACATCCGAGTCCGGCGGCAGCGGAACGTGCAACAGCAGCTCGTGCAGCCTCGGCTCCACGGCCGCCGCCTCGCTCTCAAGCCGCTGGATGACCTCCTTCAAAGCCGCCGGTCGAGCGCGCAGCTCCGCGATCTCCGCCTCGAGCGAAGTCTTCTGATCGCCGCTCGCCGACTTGAGCTGACCGGATAGCTGCCCGATGCGCGGCCCCGTCTCCTTGGCCAGGCGATTCTGCTCCGCCCGGAGATTCTCCAACTCCGTGAGGGTTTTCCGGCGGTGCTCGTCCAGCACCAGGATCTGGTCGATGTCGGCGCTGATCCCCTTGCGCTTCGCGCCCTCACGAAACCGATCCGGATCCTCTCGCAGCTGCTTCAGATCAATCATGGGGCGGATGGTATCGGCCCGCGCACGCCGACAACCAGAATCTCATCCGCAGGCCCGCAGCCAAAACGAAAAAAGCCGCGGTCGCCTTTTAAGCGGCCGCGGCTTCTGCCACACATCGGCTAAAAGCCGTGTGCGTTTTTCGGTGGCAGGCCTTTCCACCGAAGTCCCCCGTCAGACGTGTTTCCCCGACAACTGGCCCCAGTCGCCGGTTTCCCTTTGGCCTCACGAGGTCGCGAGGCCTGACGTGTTTCGCCCGCTTTCACGGGCTTCCCTCCCACGGCCCGCCGAAACGGGCCGCTTCCTCTTACCAACGCAGTCACCATACCCCATCCCAACCGGCCCCGCAAGCCCTTATGGCTCTTTCTGCGCCTTTTTGTCCTAGCAAAGGCCGAATCTAGGCCCCGGTTGGAGTCTCCGTCCCGCCTGTCCCGGGCCCCGGGCCCGGCCCCGGAGATGAGGCCCAGTGCATCTTCCGCATGAGCGTCCGCCAATGCGTCGTCTCTCGGTTCACGACGAACAACGCCGGACGCTCGTGCTTCTGCAACAGAATCACGTCGCCCTGCGAGAGCGTCGCGCTCTGCTGGCCGTCCAGCACCAGCGCCGTTCCCCACGCGTCAGATTCGCCCGCGGGCCGATTGGCTCGCGCGACTCGAATCTCGATCCGCGAAGCATGCGAGAGCACGATCGGCCGGAAGCTCAGTGAATGCGCTGCGAGGGGCGTGATGATCATCGCGCGAACGTCCGGCGAAACGATCGGCCCGCCCGCCGAAACGTTGTACGCCGTGGAACCCAGCGGCGTCGACACGATCACACCATCCCCGCTCAGCCTCGGGCCCGCCTCTCCGTCGATCGAAATCTCAAGCTCGATCATGCGGTAGGGGGGGCCTGCGGTGATCACGCACTCATTCACGGCCAGCCCGGAAAACACGGCCGGCGCGGTCGGGTAGGCGCCCTCGCGCCGTGACTCCACTTCGATCAGCATCCGCTCGCGCAGCGGCAGCTCGCCGTCCCCGAAGAGCGTGCCCGCCTGGCGGTGCAGCGCCTCCAGATCAAACTCCGCGAGGAACCCGAGCTTCCCGAAATTGACGCCCAGCAGCGGAAGCCGCGAGTCCACGAATCGCCGCGCCTGCGAGATGAGTGTTCCGTCCCCTCCGAGCGCCACCACGACGTCCGCCTTGCCCGCGAGCGCGCCGGCCGGCTCGTCCAGCCCGATCTCACCGACCACCTCCGTGTGCCGCGCAATGAGCGCACGAACCTCCGGGAGCGCTCGCTCCACTTCCGGCTTCGACCTGTTCGCTACCAGCAGTGCTGCGCGACCCATGCGATTCCGCTCCGACCGGCGTCAGACCGAGACGCCGCGCACTCCCGCCACCCCCGCGCCGGGCCGCGCCGCCACAACCACGCTCCCTCGCCGCTCCGCGGCCTCCCGAATGGCGCGCCCGATCGAAACCTCATCCAGGCCCGCCTCGCGCATCTGCTCCGCCCGGCTGTCCTGATGAATCCAACGGTCCGGAAGCCCAACGACGCGCATGCCCGAGGTGCTTAACCCCATGCGAGCCGCAGCCTCGAGCACCGCGGAGCCGAACCCGCCCACGACGCTGTGATCCTCCACCGTCACGACCGGGATCCCGCGCGACAGCAGGCTGCGAATCACCGTCTCGTCCACCGGCTTGGCAAACCGCGCGTCCCAGACTTCCGTTCGAACCTCCGGCAACGCCGCGTTCGCGGCCTTTACCGCCTCGATCGCGCAAACGCCGTACGCCAACACCGCCACGTCCGGCGCATCGTGCCCGATCAGTCGACGCGCCTTGCCCAGCTCGAACGGCGGGCACGATTCGCTCGTGAACAGGTCCGACACGTTGTCGCGCGGATACCGGCACGCGCTCAAGCCCCCGTCGTACGTCCGCATGAACTCCATGGCCGCAAGCAGCGACGGCTCATCCATGGCCGCGGTGAGCGCCGCGCCCGGCAGCGTCCGAAGCAGTGAAACATCACAGAATCCGTGGTGCACCGCGCCGTCCCCGCCGACCAGCCCGGCGCGATCCAGCAGCAGCCGAACCGCGAGCCCCTGCAGCGACACCTCCTGGAACGCCTGATCGAACGCCCGCTGCAGGAACGTCGAATACACGCAGAAGAACGGCCGGAATCCCGTCTTCGACAGGCCCGCCATCATGTCGAGCGCGTGGCTCTCGCAGATGCCCGTGTCCCACACGCGATCCGGGAACAGCGGGGCCACCTTCGACACACCCGTGCCGTCCGGCATCGCCGCCGTGGCCGCCACCACCTTCTCGTCGCGCGACATCATCTCGCACAACGCATCGCCGACGGCGGCCGTGAAGCTCCGCCCGCTCTTCTTGATCTCCACCCGGCACCCCGTCGATTCGAGCGAAACCTCGCGCCCGTCCGGGTCGGTCCGCGAGATCGTGAACGCCGCGGGTGAGTGGAACGTCTCCGCGTCTCCCTCCGCGACCGCAAAGCCCTTCCCCTTCACCGTCTTGACATGCAGCACCATCGGACGATCAAAGTCGCGCGCCTCCGCCAGGAACTCGAGCAGCGTGGGGAAGTCGTGCCCATCGATCGGCCCCACCGTAAGAAGTCCGAAATGCTCGAACCACGCGAGATCCGAACCATGCTCGCCCCGGCTGGCGATCATGGCCTTCGTCGCCTCGCCCGTGCGGTGGTACGCCTCTTCCAGCAGCCGCCCGCCCGGCGCCTGATCCAGGAACCGACGCGCGGCCTTCTTGAAGTCCGTGTAATACGGGTTGATGCGCAGCCGATCGAAGTACTGCGCCATCGCGCCCTGCGGCTTGCCGATCGACATCCCGTTGTCATTGAGCACGACCAGGAACTGCCGCTTCAGAGTTCCCGCGTTGTTGAGCCCCTCCATCGCGACGCCGTTCACGATCGACGCGTCCCCGATCAGCGAAACCACGCGTCGACCCTTCACGTTCCGGTCCGGCTCGAACGCCTCCCCGTTGAGCGAATCGCCCCGCGACATGCCGACCGCGGTGGAGATCGCCGTGCCCGCATGGCCGACCATGAACAGGTCGTAGGCCGACTCGCGCGGGTCAGGAAAGCCCGCCATCCCAGCGCTCGTGCGCAGCCCCGGCAGCATCCCGGCCCGCCCCGTCAGCAGCTTGTGCGGATAGCACTGGTGGCCCACATCGAACAGCAGCCGGTCGTGCCCGAAATCGAACACGTAATGCAGCGCGATCGTCAGCTCCACCACCCCAAGGTTCGGCGCCAGGTGCCCGCCCGTGCGGGAAACCTGCTCGATGATCGCGCGACGCATCTCGGCCGCCACCTCGGGCAGCCGCTCCGCCGGCAATCGCTTCAAGTCCGCTGGTGTACGCAGAGTCTCAAGAATGGCCATCGTGGCTCCAGCACTGGCTCGCGGCGTGTTCCTTCCGCCGGTTCTGAACCCAAAGTGTAGTCGATCACCCCTTGCCACGCCCTTGGAACGCCGTTCCCAGCCCCCGGGTTCGATGCCGAGACTCCGCCCCGGCTCACCGGGTCCGGCGCGCGAGGTACTCGCACATCTCAACCAGCGGCCCCGCGCGATCGCCGAGCGTCTCCAACGCCTCCAACGCCTCGCTCCGCAGCCGCTCCACCTCCGTCCGAGAAGCCGCGCCGCCGATCGTCCCCGGGTAGGTCACCTTGCCCGCGTCCCGGTCCTTGCCCGCGCGCTTCCCGAGCTGCTCCGTCGTCTGCTCCACGTCGAGCAGGTCGTCCACGATCTGAAACATCAGCCCCACCGCGCGCCCGTAGGCGTCCAACGCGAGCAACGCCCGCTCCCGCACGCCCGGCCACATCCCCGACAGCGCGCCCATGCGGCACGACGCCACGATCAACGCGCCCGTCTTGTTCTCGTGAATGAGCCGCGCCTTTGCGCCTCCGTCCACGCCCTGCGGCGTGCCGCCGAGCGTGTCGTACACCTGCCCCGCGATCATCGCCGTCGTCCCCTTCGAAAGCTCCAGCGTCAACGCGCCCGCCAGCCCCTTGTCGCCACTCCGCTCGACCAGCGCCTGAAACGCAAGGCTCAGCATCGCGTCGCCCGACAGGATCGCCATCGCCTCACCGAACTTCACGTGCGCCGTCGGCATCCCTCGACGCAGGTCATCATCGTCCATCGCCGGAAGATCATCGTGCACCAGCGAGAACGCGTGCACAAGCTCCAACGCGCCCGCCGACGCCAGCGAGCTCTCCGCGCGTCCGCCCACGGCCTCGGCCGCGAGAATCGCCAGCGTCGGACGCAACCGCTTCCCCCCCGACAGCACGCTGTACTCGATCGCTTCGCGCAGGCCGTCCGGCAGCCCGGCCTCCGACACCCACACCCGCATCGCCGCATCCACCAGCCCCGCGCATCGCGCGAGCGACGCCGGCTCCCGATCTCCCGCCGCTTCGCTCGTGGCATCCGGCATCACGCCCGTCACGCCGTTCACGCCCCCGCGCCCGTGTGCTGCGACGTCACCAGCTCGAACAACTCCTCGGCCGAAGTCGCGTCATAGATCTTCATCCGCGTCTCCTCCGACATCATCAGCTTGCTGATCTTCGCGAGCGCCTGGATGTGCTCCGACGTCTTGTCCGGCGGGCTCGCCAGCAGCACGATCAGCTGCACCGGCTTCTGATCGATCGATCCGAACTCCATCGGCGCCGCCGGCTTGCCGATCGCCATCGCCAGACGATCAATCCCCGCGCACTTCCCGTGCGGGATCGCCAGCCCGTGACCGATCCCCGTCGTCCGCACCTGCTCGCGCGACCACACCGCGTCCTTGAGCGACTTCGCATCGCGCACCGAGCCCTGCGCGCTCAACAGATCGATGAGCTCATAGATCGCGCCCTGCTTCTCCGTCGATTGGAGCGGCGCCCGCACGCACTTCTGGTTGAGAATGTCTGCCAGGTTCATCCCGCTCTCCGAACGGCGCGAAAGTCCCAGTCTACCCATCCCTCCGACCGCGGCAACGCCCCGCGATCACCCCAGCAAGACCGCGAACGAGCCGTCCGAATGCCGCTCGGCCCCGCTCCCCGCCCCGGCGCCCGAAGCGGGGCCGCCCTCGGGCAGCCGCTGACTCACCCGCAACGACTTGAGGGCGTGCCACCGCTCCACCCAGGCCGCCTGCGCCTCATTCTCCCGTCGGTCCACGCTGCACGTGGAGTACAGAATCCGGCCCCGCTCCTTCCCTGCCGCCGGCGCCGCCAGGAGCCGCACGCCGTCCGCCAGAATCTGACGCTGCACACCCTCCAGGCTCGTCACGCTCTCCTCGTCGAAGCGGTACTTCGCCTCCACCCGCCGCGCCAAAACCCCCGAGTTCGAGCACGGCGCATCCACCACCACCAGGTCCGCCTTCCCAGCCCACTTCACGAGGTCCCCGGCCATCACCACCTCGACCCGTTCCTTCCAAGGCGCCTTGCGCAACTCATTTCGAAGCGCCTTCACCCGAGGCTCGTTCGCGTCGGAAGCCACGATCTTCGCCCCCGGGAACATCCAGAACAACTGCTTCGTCTTCGTCCCAAGCCCGGCGCACACGTCGACGATCAGCTCCGGCTTCAGATCGCTCACCATCAGCAGCGCGGCCGACGATCCCGCGTCCTGCGCCCAGATGTCCGGGCGCCCCTTCAGGATCGCCATCAGCCGATCGTGCGAGCCCGTGAACACCCGATGCCCCGGCGTCGAGTGCGCTGTCGTGACGTCCGCCAGCCCCGTCGGCCCCTCGCCCTCTCCGCGAGCGTACGCCGTGTTCAGCACCACGGGCGGCTTCACAATCGTGTGCAGCGCCATCGCACGCACCTGCTCCGCGCGAAGCACCTTCGACCACGCGCGCAGCAGCGGCAACGGACAACTCGTCGCGATCTCCAGCCGGCGCATCGCGTCCGTGTGCAGCCGCTCTTCCTTCAGGATCAGCGCCGTCCCGTCCGCCAGCGGGATCTCATCCTCCTTGTCCGACCACTTCTCCCGCTTCACCGGCCGATCCGCCCCGTCCCGCTCGATCATCTCCGACACCCGGCGCAGCGCCGCATTCGCCAACGCCCCCGCCCCCGGTCGAATCGCCCGCTTCGCCCAGCCCACACTCCCATGCACCGCGGCCCGCGGCGGCACCTTGTCCAGAAACACCAGCTGCGCCGCCCCGACCAGCAGGCACGCCCGCATCCTCCACTCGAGCTCCTCCCACGGATCGCGCAGCACCCTCGAAATCATCCACTCGAGCGTGATCCACCGACGCAGCACCGCGTCGTACAACGCGTGCGCAAACGCCGCGTCCCGAGCCTCAAGATCCCCCGTCTCCAGCGGCTCGATCCCCAGCGCAGGGAATCGACGCACCTCGCGCGTCATCCGCTGCAGCACCACCTCCCGCGCCGCGTCCTCGGTCGGAGGCGTCAGCGCCGCTCCCGCTCGAACACCACCCCCCATGCCTCCCCGCGCCGGCCCAAACCCCGACCTCCCGCCACCGGGCCCGGTTCTCGCTCCTCCCGGCTTGCGCCCCGTCGGTCCGCCTCGGGGCGCCGAGCTCCGGCGAGGCCGCGCTCCCTCCGTGCCCGCCCCATCCGTGCCGCCCGGCCCTCCCGGCCCCGCTGGGTTGACCGGCCCGCGAGGCCGTGGCCCCGCCGGCCCACGACGTGGTCCGCCCGGCCCAGCCGGTCGAGGCCCGCGAGCTGGCCCGCCGCTCCCGCGCGATGCTCCCCCAGTTCCACCAGAGCCGCGCGACGTGCCACCCCCGCCATAGCCACCGCCGCCCCCTGTGGATCCTTCTCCACGCCCTCCCGTCCCTCCGCGCGAGCCTCCCCCCGCCCCACCGCGCGAGGCGCCGCCTCCACTCCGAGGGCCGTTCCGGGGGCCCTTCCGGGGGCCACCCCGGGGTTCGCCACGATTCCCGCCGCCTGTTCGTTCGTTCTTCAAGGGGGCGAGTGTACGCGGCTCGGTTTCCCAAGGCTCAACTCCGTCGTATCAAGGCAACGGGCCCGCGCCGGACGGCGGGCTCACCAGCAGTGGGGGGCTGGTCCCGCCCCCTTGAACGGCCGGCTGTCCCTCCAGAACCGTGAACGGGTTCGGCAGCGGCGCGAGTCTCTGCTTCGCGCGCAAGCCGTTCTGCGCCGCGAGCGCCGCGCCGACGTCCGAAGCCGCGATCTCACGGCTGCGCCCATCGCGCGACACGGCCACGATCCTCCCGTCAAACGGGCCTGTATTCGGCGCAGAGAACGTGCCAAGCACGTCCTCCGAAACGGGAATCGGCGCCGAAACAACGGTCCACAAGTCCGGATCGCCGAACACCCGGTCGACCCCGTGATGCGTGAACACGTATTGGCCCACGCGATGCGCGATGACGTCCGCCGGCATCGCGCTCCGCTGCGCTTCCCAGCGCTGCCGCAACGCGGCGCCGGTGTTCGGCGAAAGCGGAAAGCTCCCCGGGCCCGTTCGAAGCAACTGCTGCATCACGAACGATTCGAGCGTGGTGCTATTTGGCGCGACGAGATCGAGACCGTGCGTCGCGGGTGCGCCGTGCAATCGGTGGTGAAAATCCAGACAAAAATTCATCGACTCCGCTTCGCTGGTCATCAGCCGCGCCGCACCCGTTTGCATGCCTCGAATCGCGGCCCACTGCGGCGCCACGTTCGCCCCCACCAGCAATCCGCCCGAGAGCACGACGACCGGCGCCAACGCCAGCGCGCCACGCCACCACGCCACGCGCTGGCGCGCGCACAGCATCACCCCGGCGAACGCGATCTGCACGAACAACGCCGCAGGAATCATGAACATCCACAAGCAGGGCACGCCGGCCAGCAACGCCACGCCCGACGAATAGCCCACCGCGTCCATCGTCCCCTTGAGCCCGTGTCGGGTGGGCCCGGTGGCGCGCAGCACGCCGTGAGCCGCGAGCCCTGTCAGGGCGAGCAAACCCCAGAACGGCAGCGCGAACACCAGAACACCCCCGATGCTCGTCACGATCCCGAGCACGAGCGCAACGTCGGGCCCGACCAATCCAGCCGTGGCAAATCCAACCACGATTCCCGCGCCGATCAACGCCGCGATCCCCCAGAGCCCGATCAGGCTCGCGGCCATCCACGTCCAGGCGCCGAACCACAGCGCCTCGCCCAGCGACCCGTGCCTCGATGCTCCGAACACCAGCATCCTCGGCGAGCCCCACGCGCCGACGATCGTCCGAGTCCATGCGCGCCAATGCCCGATCCGCCTCCGCTCGCTCCACGGCACGGGCGCGATCTCCACACGACCCTTCGCCCCATCCGCCGGACGCAGCACCATCTCCTCGAGGCACAGCGGCTTGGCGCACCCCACGCACGCAAACTCGCTCGGCTCCGGCAGCCCGTCCTGGCTCCGACCGACATACCCGGCCCCGCACCCCGCGCACGAAAACACGACGTTCCCCGGCACAAACACCCGCTCGCTGACCTTGAACCCCTCCCCACACTCCGGGCAGATCCGCGCCGCTATCCCCCACAACGCGTACCCGCAGCCCCGACACTTCACGCCGCACCTCCGGATCACTCGGGCGCGAGGGCCGCCCCGGTCCATTGTGCCAACGCCGATGGAGGCTGGGAAGTTCGCTCAGTCGTGCCGCAGCGCCACGATCGGGTCCTGGCGGGACGCCTTGCGAGCCGGGTAGATGCCGAACGCCAGACCCGTGGCCGCGGCCACCACGAAGCTCACGAAGATCGACCATCCCGTCACCTGCGTCGGCAGCGTGATCTCCGTCGGGAACATCTTCCCGATCAGCGGCGCCTTGGGCAGCAGCGGCACGCCCCACCCCAGCGCCACGCTCGCGATCACCCCGCACCCCACGCCCACCAGCCCGCCGATCGCGCTCAGCACGCCCGTCTCCACAATGAACTGCCACACGATGTGCTTGCGCGTGGCCCCCAGCGCGCGCCGGATGCCGATCTCCCGCGTTCGCTCCGTCACGCTCGCCAGCATGATGTTCATGATCCCGATCCCGCCCACCAGCAGCGAGATGCTGGCCACGGCCCCGAGCACCAGCGACCACGTCAGCGCGGTCTTCCGCGCGCTCTCCAGCAGCTCGTACGGCACGATCAGCGTCACGTCCTGCAGACCCGGATGCCGCGTGTCCATCAGCCGCCGCACCCGGTCCGCGTCCGTCATCACCGTCTCGCGCGATTGCGAGGCGACGTACACCTCCTCGATCTGCACCTCGTTCGCCTGAAAACTCCCGCTGCTGCGCCGCATCACCAGGTCGCCGAACACCATCCCCGCCGTCGTGAACGGAAGCTGCACGTCCAGGTTCAGGTCCCGCCCGACCAGCGCGGCCCCCGCCCCCCCCGAAAGCCCGACCGGCGCCAGCACGCCAACCACCGTCATCACCTTGTCGTCAATGCGGATCGTCGCGCCGATCGGGTCGTCAAACGGGAACAGCTTTCGGGCCACCTCGTGGCCCAGCACCACCACCGTGGCGTTGTCCAACAGGTCCTGCTCCGTCAGATACCGACCGCGCGCCACCCGCAGGTTGGCGATCCGCATCAGGTCCGGCGTCGTCCCGAACGCCTGGCTGGGGAGGCGGTACGACTCCCGCAGCACCTGCCCTCCCACCTGCTTGAGCGGAACGATCGTCTCCACATCCGAGAAATTCGCGCGGATCGCGTCCAGGTCATCGCGCGTCAGCCCATACTTCAGCGAAAACGACCTCTGCCGCCCGCTCTGCGCCTGCTGGCTCTCCGGAGGCTTCGCCGAACGCACGATGATGTTCCGCGCCCCAAGTGCCTCGATCTGATCCAGAGCCGATCGCTTGCTCCCCTCGCCGATCGACACCATCGTGATCACGGCCATCACGCCGAAGATGATCCCCAGCGCCGTCAGGATCGAACGCAGCATGTGCAGCCGAAGGTTGTACAACCCCAGCCGCATCGTCTCGAGCAGAAACGTCATGTCCGCATCCTCCGGCCGGTCGCGCCCAGCCCCGACATCGTAAGCCCCCCTCGCCGCCGCGCGACGCCCCGACTCCTACCACCCGCGCCCTCATCCGGATGCCGACCGCATTTCAATTCCCGGGCCATCGACAGTGGCGGGTGACCGCGCCGGCTCAGCTCGCGCTGCCCGCCGGAGTCACGGGAGTGGATGCCGCGGGGACCGGGGGCGCCGGCGCCCTTGCCTCCCGCTCCCCAACCTCCACGTAACCGTGCCGCTGCTTCATTCGCTCCATCGTGAACGGACCATCCCCTGATTCCAGCGACAGCATCCGCTGCACCTGCTGCGCGTACAGCACGAATTGAGTCTGCAGGTCGTCCACCGTCATCGGCTGCATGCCCTTCACCTCGACGAGCGCCACCGCCAGCGACTTCGGCGCCGCCTCGGCCACGAAGCGCTTCGACGCATCCTGCTCCTCCAGCGGCTTGGTCGGATCGAGCGCCGACGCCCGGTCCATCACCGCGTCACGAACCGGCTGCGAATCGAGCCCGGGGCCCTGCCCGAACGTCTGCCGGCGGTTCATGAATCCCCGCGTCACGGCCGCGCCGTACGGGTCGGCGGTGGCCGCCAGCCCCTTCTCGAGCAGGCTCGTCCGCAGGTCGTTCACGCGCGCCGAAAGCCGCTCGTACGCCCGCAATCGCTGCACGTCCCGGTACACGATCTCGCGCACCGTCTCGATCGACGCCGGCGGGCCAACCCGTCGAGCGTCCTGCATCCGGAAATAGTGCGCATTGCCCGTCGCGTCCATCACGGGCCCGTACAGAACGCCGACCTGAAACCCGCTCCGAAGATCGCCCCCGTGCAGCTCACGCACCGCGCTCAGCAGCTCGCCGAAGGGGGCGCGCCGCGCGCCGATCACGATCTCGCTCCGACCGATCCCCGCCAGATTCGGCAGGTCCTGCGACGTCAGCCACGTGTCCCGCCGAACCACGCGCGGCTCGATCCGCGCCCCGATACGCGACTCGAGCCGATCCGCCACCGCTCGCGCAAGCGCTTCCAGATTCACAACCTGCTCCCGCCAATCCGTCGGAAGCCGCTGCCACGCGCCATCCCCGGCAAACCGTCGCGCCTGCTGCACGATGTCCGCCTTCACCACCTGGTCCGCCTCGGTCATGGCGGTCACCGTCGCCTCATCGCGCATCACGGCCTCGACACGCCCGCGCTCCGCCTCAAACTCGCCCGGATATCGCTCCCGATTCGTCTGCCAACGCTTCCGGATCTCGATCGCGTCCGGACGCACCGATCCGCGCACGAACTCCCGATCGATCGACAGCCATTCCAGCATCACCGCGTCCGGCAGCAGATAGCCGAAGCCGTGCTCCCCCCCGCCCGGCGCCACGCCCTTGTACGTCTCGAAGTGCTGTGTGAGCATCTCGGCCGGGGGCTCGCCGATCTCGCTGATCAGCGCGTCCGACGGGATGCCCGCCGCGTCGATCTCCACCGCGTTGAAATACGCGTCCGCCGCCGCTCGCGTCGTCGGGCCCGAAAGCCGCGCCGCGCCCTGATACGCCATGCGAAGCCGCAACACCCCCGCCAGCTTCGCCAGCGCCCGATCCACCATCGGCCCCGCCCCCTGCGCCTCCAGCCTCGCCCGCTGCTGCATCAGCGCATCGCGAACCTCGCGCTCCAGCCCGCCCATGTCCACCATCTGCCCCGCCTGCTGACGACGCTGCCCCTCAAAGCTCGCGATGATCGCCGACATCTCGTCCAGCACCGACTGCGCCGAGCTCGGCCCGCCGACGAACCCCGCATCCTCGGCCTCGCGCGTCAGCAGCACCCAGTGAATGTTGTCCTCGATCTCGAACAACCCCTTGATGTTCATCCCCAGCAACGCCGACTCGGCCGTCGCCAGCTCGTTCGCCGCCTCCGCCGCCTGCATCGCGCTCAGCGGACGACCGCCGATCTTCGCGATCGTCTTGTGCTGCTGCGCCTGGCCGACCTGCTGCAGCGCCTGAGGAATCAGGAACGCCACCATCAGCACGCTGCCGCCGATCACCAGGATGATCTTGTTGTACCGACGAAGAAACTTCAGCATGGACAGACCCTCCGCGCCGCCGCCCGCGCACGCCGCGCCGGCGCCGCCCGCCGCCTCTTTACCGGTAGAACTCGACGATCAGGTTCGTGTTCACGTCGAACGGGATCTGGTCGGACGTCGGCATCGCCGTCACCGTGATCGTCAGCTCCGACGGGTTCACGTCGATCCAACCCGGCGTCATGTGACCGACCAGCGATTCCATCGCGTCGCGCACGCGAGGCTGGATCTTCGTCTTCAGCGTGATCTTGTCGCCCACGCTCACCGAGAAGCTCGGCCGATCAACCTTCCGACCGTTCACCAGAACGTGCCCGTGCGTCACCAGCTGACGAGACGCCCACACCGAGCGCGAGAATCCCGCCCGACGCACCACGTTGTCCAGCCGGCACTCGAGGATCTGCAGCAGCACCTCGCCCGTGTTGCCCGTCCGGCGAGACGCCTCCGCCATGTACCGGCGGAACTGACGCTCGAGCACGCTGTAATGGTGGCGGAGCTTCTGCTTCTCAATGAGACGCACGCCGTAGTCGCTCATCCGACGACCGCGAAACCCGTGCATCCCCGGCGCGTTCAGCTGACGCTTCGCCGTGTGCTTGGGGAGATCCACGATCGGAACCCCGACGCGGCGCGACAAACGAACCTTCGGACCCGTGTACCTGGCCATGCTGCTTCTCCGTCTTCGTCCCGCGTCGAACGCGAGCGTGTGTCGAAAGCCCGCACGAGGCTCTCGACGATCCGGGCCCTCACCCGCGACTGCGGCGGCCCTTCATGATCCGGTCAACTCCCGCCGACGACCTCCGTCAGGGGGGGCGCCAGTAAAGCCGCATCCCCGCCCACGGTCAAGCTCGTCCCCGTTCCCTATCATCACACCCCGCCGCCCATGACCCACCCCGACCCCTTCCATCTCTCCCTCCCGCTCTTCCCGCCGGAACACCGTTCCGATCGCCATTCCGACTACGAAAAGAAGGAGAAGTGCGCCGTCTTCGCCGTCTGGGGCGCTCCCAACCCCGCCAGACTCACCTACCTCGCCCTCTACGCCCAGCAGCACCGAGGACAGGAATCCGCCGGCATCGCCGTCTCCCACGGCGACGACCTCTCCGTCCACACCGGCATGGGCCTTGTCCCCGAAGTCTTCGACGACCGCGCGCTCCGCGATCTCGAAGGCCACCACCCCAAGGCCGCCATCGGCCACAACCGGTATTCCACCGCCGGCGGCTCCCTCGCGTGCAACGCGCAGCCGCTCCTCGAGTCCTACGTCGGCGGCGAAGTCGCCATCGCCCACAACGGCAACCTCGTCAACGCCGACGCCCTCCGGCGCATCTACGAGGAAAACGGCCACATCTTCCACACCCACTCCGACACCGAGGTCGTCATCCACCTCCTCGCCTCCCCCCGCCAGCAACGCTCGCCCGACCCGCTCGCCGCAACCCTCCGCCGCCTCCAGGGCGCCTTCTCGCTCGTCTTCCTCTTCCCCGATCGCATCGAGGCCGCGCGCGATCCCTGGGGCTGGCGCCCGCTCGTGCTGGGCCGCCTCCCCTCCGGCGAGCCCGTCATCGCCTCCGAAACCGTCGCCCTCGACGCCATCGCCGCGGAGTACATCCGCGAGATCGAGCCCGGCGAGATCGTCACGCTTTCCGATCAAGGCGTCTCCTCACGCCGATTCGCCGATCAGGCCGACCGCCCCGCGCACTGCGTCTTCGAGCACGTCTACTTCGCCTCGCCCGCCTCCAACGTCTTCGGCCAGACCGTCCAGACCGTGCGCGAGCGTTTGGGCGAACAACTCGCCCGCGAAGCCCCCGTCCTCACCGGCGCCGACTTCGTCATGCCCATGCCCGACTCCGGACGCTCCGCGGCCTCCGGCTTCGCCCGCGCCTCCGGCATCCCGTACCGCGAGGGCATCGTCCCCAACCGCTACGTCGGGCGCACCTTCATCAAGCCCACGCAGGACGAACGCAACGCCGCCGTCCGACTCAAGCTCAACGTCATCCGCGAGATCGTTGAGGGCAAACGCGTCATCGTCGTCGACGACTCCATCGTCCGAGGCACCACCACCCGCGCCAAGATGGAGCAGATCCGCGCCGCCGGCGCCAAAGAGATCCACCTCCGAATCTCCTGCCCGCCCATCCGCCATCCCTGCTACTTCGGCGTCGACTTCGCCTCCCGCGATCAACTCATCGCCCACAACCGCTCCGTCGAGCAGGTCCGCGAGTTTCTGGGCGTCGACTCCCTCGCCTACCTCTCCATCGACGGCATGCTCGACTGCGTCGCCACGCAAGCCCGCCCCGCCGGGCACTACTGCACCGCCTGCTACTCCGGCGATTACCGCATCGACATCGACCACCCCCACGCCCTCGACGTCTACGAGCCGAGACAGACGCAGCTGTTCTGATCACAGCAAGAGGGATGCTGCCGCCTCGGGCCGCGAGGATTATGTCGCGCGCTCGCGAAGCGCCTCCCTCCCTCGCGCCCACGCCACCCGGTCCCCCGTCCGCGCGTACACCTCGCCGCCCATCCTCCCGATCGCCTGGAGCGCGTCCGGGTCGATCCGCATCCGCGCATCCATCACCCCATCCCGCACATACACGTGCACGACTCTGCCGAGGACGACATTCCCTCCGCCGGGACTTCCGGGGTTCGTCCGGATCACCCGGTCCGTCACGCACTCAAAGCACACCGCGCTCTCCACGACCCGTGCCGGCTTCACCCGGTGACTCCTTCCGGGGGTCAGACCCGACAACGCGAACTCGCTCTCCCCCCAAGCCAACTCCTCCGCACACGCCGCCATCCGCGCCAGCATCCCCTCACTCACGATGTTCACCACAAACTCCCCGACGCCCCCCTCCTCCCGAGGCTTGCAGTTCCGAAGCGTGTCCTTCTCGCCCCCCTCAGGCGTGTTCGCCGGACAGAACAACACCATCATCGGGTTTGACCCCACCCCGTTGAAGAACGAGAACGGCGCCAGGTTGTCCTTCCCCTCCACCGACACCGTCGACACGAAACCGATCGGCCTCGGCAC
>CAZWZL010000037.1:0-26740 GCA_964638515.1 uncultured Phycisphaeraceae bacterium | reverse complement strand
AGGTCCATGGCGCCGCCCATGCCCTTGACCATCTTGCCGGGGATCATCCAGTTGGCGAGATCGCCCTCCTGCGACACCTGCATGGCCCCGAGAATCGCCATGTCGATGTGCCCGCCCCGGATCATCTCAAACGATTGCGACGAGGAGAAGTAGGACGAGCCCTTCACGGCCGTGATGGTCTGCTTGCCCGCGTTGATGAGGTCCGCGTCGACATGAGCCTCGTCGGGGAAGGGGCCGATGCCGAGGAGCCCGTTTTCCGATTGGAGCCACACCTCCATCCCGGCGGGGATGTAGTTGGCGATAAGCGTCGGGAGCCCGATGCCGAGGTTGACGACGAAGCCGTCGCGGAGTTCGCGCGCGGCGCGTTGGGCGATCTGTTCGCGGGTGAGGGGCATGATGATCCTTCAGGGCTTGCTGCTCGTGGTGCGCTGCTCGATGCGTTTCTCGCTCTTCGTGAGCACGATGCCGTCGACATAGGCGCCGGGCGTGACGATCGATTCGGAGTCGAGCGCCCCGGTCTCGACGATCTCCTCGACCTCGGCGATCGTGACCTTCCCGGCCTGGGCCATCATGGGGTTGAAGTTGCGCGCGGTCTTGCGGTAGACGAGATTGCCGAATCGATCCGCCTTCCACGCCTTGACGAGGGAGACGTCGGCGCGGAGCCAGGTCTCCATCACGTACATGCGCCCGTCGAACTCGCGCGTCTCCTTGCCGTCGGCGACGATGGTGCCGACCCCCGCCGGCGTGAAAAACGCGGGAATGCCGGCGCCCCCCGCGCGGATGCGCTCGGCGAGCGTGCCCTGAGGATTGAATTCGATCTCGAGTTCCTTCGCGAGAAACTGCCGCTCAAACTCCGCGTTCTCGCCCACGTAGGAGGAGACCATCTTCTTGATCTGGCGGGTCTTGAGAAGCAGGCCCAGGCCCCAGTCATCGACGCCCGCGTTGTTGGAGATGGCGGTGATGTGCTTCACGCCGGAATCACGGAGCGCGATGATGAGCTGCTCGGGTATGCCGCAGAGCCCGAAGCCGCCCGCCATGACGGTGACGCCGTCCTTGAGGACGCCGCGCTCGCGGAGGAAATCGATGGCTGCTTTGGGTGATGGGAGGACTTTGTTGGCCATGGCGGGCAGGATATCGCGCCCTGCGAATCCGTTGTGCGACCCGGGATTTGGGCGAATCTTGACACCCGCTTCAGAGAATCCATCCGCTCGCTGATCCCGGCCCGGCGCCCTCGGCGGCCTGCTCGTTCTTACGCGACCCGATCACCCGAGACCACGCCGCCGTGAACTCCGCCCCGAACAGGAAGATCAGCGCCGAGTAGTACACCCACAGCAAAATGATGATCGCCGACCCCGCGGCGCCGTAGACCGAGGCCACCGTCGATCGCGACATGTACATGCCCACCAGCGTCTTGCCCAGGTACAGGAACAGCGTGGTGGCCAGCGCGCCGGCGCGCACGTCGCGCCACGCGATCTTCACATCGGGCAGGAACTTGTAGATCGCCGCGAACAGGGCGGAGATGATGAGCGTCGACACGCCGAAGTTGGCGAGCGCGAGGACCTCCGCGGGGATGGGCAGCTTGTCGCCCAGCCACGCCGCGGCCCCCGAGACGATCGCGCTGAGCACGAGCGACACGAACAGCATGAACGCGATCGTGAGGATCATCGCGAGCGACACGAGCCGCGTCGTCAGGAATCGAAGGATGACGCGCCACGACAGCGGCGGCGGCCGGGGCGCGTCCCAGATGACGTTCAACGAATTGCGGAGCTGAATGAAAACGGCCGTGGCGCCGAACAGCAGCGTGGCGAGACCGATGATGGAGGGCAGGAGCCCCGACCAGTTCGGGTCCACTCGATCCATCATGGCCTGGATCTGCTGCGCGCCCTCCGTGCCGACGAGCTTCTCGAATTCCTGAAGAATCTTCGTCCGAACCTCGTCGCGCTGGCGGAAGATCTTGTCGGCCACCGCCACGACGATGAGCAGCGTCGGAGCCAGGGAGAAGATCGTGTAGAACGCGATGGCGGCCGCGAGCTGGGGCACGCGGTGGCGCGAGAACCCCGCGAAGGTCTGCTTCATCACGGTGGCAATGTCGGCGACGCGCATCTGGGGGGCGATTGTACGAAGAGAATCGGCGCCGGCCCGCTGGGCGAGCCGCCCCCGATCTATAGAATCGCCCGTGTGACGCCGGATCGGGAGCCTGTGACCGAACACGCTACGGACGGGGAACAGCGCGCGCCCATCGGCGCTCCGGCGCGCGCTCGGTGGTGGAGAGTGGCTCGCGCCGTCGTGCCGATCGTCGTCACCGGGGTCATCGTGTGGTTTGTCTGGCGGGGTGTGGGCGGGATCGATCTCGCCGAAACAACGCGCATCCTGATCGACGTCGACGGGACGTGGGTGGCCGCGTCGATCGTGGCGGCGCTCGGCGCGATCGCGTGCATGGGCCTGTACGACGTGCTCGCGCTGCCGGCGCGTCCCGGGCTCGGGCCGCGAACGCGCTGGCGGATGGGCATGGCCACGTTCGCGTGGTCCAACTTTCTCACGCTCGGGCCGCTGGGCGGCCCGGCCCTGCGGCTCCTGCTGTACCGGCGCGCGGGCATGGAAACGGCCGAAGTCCTTCGAGGCGTCGGACGCATCCTCCTCGCCACCGCCTGCGGCCTCGCCGCCTGGGTGATCGCGGCCAGTGCGCCGCTCGGCAGCTCGATGGCGGCCATCGCCGGGCGCGTGGCCATCGCCGCGCTCCTGAGCCCGCTGCTCGCGGAGATCAGCGGACGCATCGCCAGAATCGTCATGCGCCGACGCTGGACCGCGCCCCCGGCCTGGACATTGGCGCGGATGGGATGCGTGAGCGTGCTCGATTGGGGGCTCGCCGCCACCGCGTTCGCGCTCGCGGGCCGCGCCGTCGGCGCCAGCGCGCCCATCGAGGAAATCGCGAGATCGATGCTCGTGGGACAGGCCGTGGGCATCGCGAGCATGTCGCCCGGAGGCCTGGGAAGCGCGGACGCCGTGTGGGTCCAGCTCCTGTCTGACGCCGGGGTGGATGAAGAGGCCGCGGCCGCGCAGGCCGTGGTGTTCCGCTGCACCTTCTATCTCACGCCCTGGCTGCTCTCCCTTCCGCTCGTGTATGCCTTGCTGCGTCGAAAGCCGGGGCCGAATGCCGGTGGACCGGCGGCGTAGAATGGGGCTCGAACGTGGCGCCCGTCGGCGCGCGGCGATGGCGCCGAGCACCCGACGGACGCAGAGATGGAGTGTGACCCATGACGACCCTCGCTCCCGGCGGCAAACCCGCCGCGGCCCCCCAGACCTCGACCGACCCCCTCCACCTGATCGACGTCGATCACGTGCGGTTCCACGTCGGCAACGCCAAGCAGGCCGCGTTCTTTTACGCCAACTGTTTCGGCTTCCAGATCGACCAGGTCGCGGACCTCACCACCGGCTCGCGCGACGCGGCCCACTACCTGCTCACGCAGGGCAACATCCGACTCCTGCTCACCAGCGGGCTCGCCGTCGATCACCCCGCGTGCATCGAATCCGCCCTCTACGGCGACGGCGTCAAGGACGTGGCGTTCACCGTGTTCGACGCGACCAAGGCCTACGAGCGCGCGATCAAGAACGGCGCCCAGAGCGCCTACGAGCCGCGCACCGTCTCCGACGAGACCGGCTCGATCACCTCGGCCGGCATCCGGACGTACGGGCGCGTCATCCACACGTTCGTCTCGCGCTCGGGCGGGTATGACCTCACCAAGATCAAGCAGGGCGCGTTGTTTGCGCCGAAGTTCCGCAAGGCCGGCGAGCTGAGCGTCAACGCGTACAACAAGCAGAACCCCTGCGGGCTCAAGTACGTCGACCACCTCGTCGGCAACGTCGAGCTGGGCAAGATGAACCACTGGGTGCGCTGGTACGAGAACGTCCTCGAGTTCAAGCTCTTCAAGCACTTCGACGACAACGACATCTCGACGGAATACTCGGCCCTCATGTCGAAGGTCATGGCCTCGGGCTCCGGGCTCATCAAGATGCCCATCAACGAGCCGGCCGAGGGCAAGAAGAAGAGCCAGATCGAGGAGTATCTCGACTGGCACCACAACACCCCGGGCGTGCAGCACCTCGCGCTGCGCACCGACGATGAGCTGCACTCCATCAACGAGCTGCGCCGGCGCGGCGTCGACTTCCTCTCCATCCCCGACGCCTACTACCAGCAGGTGTGGGACCGCGTGAACAAGATGCTCACGGCCCACGGCCACTCGCCCGTCAAGGAAGACCACGCCAAGGTGAAGGACCTGGGCATCCTTGTGGACGCGGACGACGAGGGGTATCTACTCCAACTGTTCACGAAGCCGCTGCAGGACCGCCCGACGCTGTTCTTCGAGATCATCTGCCGGCGCGGCAGCCAGAGCTTCGGGAAGGGCAACTTCAAGGCCCTCTTCGAGTCGCTGGAGCTGGAGCAGGAGAAGCGGGGGAATCTGTGAGCAGAATCGACGCGGCGGTGGCTACGCGAAGATGACGCGATTTAGTTGCGTTCCGCGAGCGAGAATCTGTTCGCGCAACTGACCATATTGATCACAGTCAGCTCGATACTGCTCCCTTGAGTATTCCTCGATGCGGTTGGCCCTCAGCGCGAGCCTTCCACAAATCACGCAAAGGCACCAAAGGCACCGCTTGAGCGAATCTCCGTACAAAGCGATGTGCTCGGACGTGGCTTCGTCGCCGACTCCGTGGTCAAATGACGCCGTCAGCTTGCGGAGTTCGTCTGCAATGAGCGTCAGCCTTGCGGCATACTGATCGAATCGCGCAGGCGCCCACAAAAACGGAATCGGTAGCACACGGCGCCACGAGAACCCAAACACTTCTTGGTGCGTGGCAATCCAGCCGTGCTGAAGTAAGGACATGCACTCTATGGCACTACGACCTCGCATCCAGTTAGACGTCTCGCCAAGACACTCACCACTGTCCTGGTGCCCAACGATGTCGCCCAAAACCTTGCGCAGGTGCGGTGACATCCGCAGCCCGCCGGAACAAATGAGCGGACAAACTACCGAAAGGACAATCCACAGTTGACTTGGTGCGCTGACGTCCCCATTGTCGATGGATTCTTGCAGAATCGATCGGTATTGCGGTTCGCTGATCCGCCCCGATCGAAAATCAGAGTCGGCGATCCCAAGCATGCTCGTGATCAATGCCATGTGCTACTCCCAAGCCTGTGGTTCGCGTCGTCCGCAAACTGGCCGACTTAACTGCACACACATGCTTCGCCCATTCCATCACGGCTGCGATACAGACTCAAGTTTCAGCAGCCTCTCCTTCCTCCACAACCCTCCCCCGTACCCCCCCAGCGCGCCGCCCTTGCGGATGACGCGGTGACAGGGAATCACGATAGCGATGCGGTTGCGCCCGTTGGCCAGCCCCACGGCCCGCTGCGCCCCGGGCACGCTCAACGCCAGCGCGATGTCTTCGTACGAGCGCGTCGCGCCGCACGGTATGGCCAGCAATTGATCCCACACCGCACGGTCCCACGCCGTGCCGCGGATGGCGAGCGGGACGTCGAAGCGCGTGCGCTTGCCGTCGAAGTACTCGCGAAGTTCTCGCTCGGCCTGCGCCAGATGCGCGCGGGCGCGACCTGACTCTTCATCCTCCGGGGCTTCAGCCTCACTCACCGGCTCGCTGCCAAACAACCGGCGCAGGTCGGCGCGCTCTCTGGGCAGGTTCGGCCGGTCGTGGAACTCGAGCAGGCAGACGCCCTCCCCCACCGCCGCGGCGAGCATCGGCCCGAGCGGCGTCTCGATTTCGCGGAGCAGCACGGCCGAGGGATTCGAAACGACCACAGGAACGCGTGCGCGGGTGGCGGTGACCATGCCCGAACGATACCCGAACACGCGCCGGGCCGCAAGCGAAAACGCCCCAGCGCGGCCTGACTCACCGGCACGTCGGCACGGGGCCAATCACTGCCCCAACGCCCGGAGCACCACCGTCGCGTAGGCGCCCCGGGGAAGATCAAAGCCGATCGCGCGCTTGAACTCCTGCGAATCCCTCTTTCTCGCGCGAGCGGGCCGCGCCAGATCGTCCGGCTCCATGGGCGAAAGCGTGACGTTGGCCGCACGAACGAACAGCGGACGCATCGCCGCTCCGTAGAACGGGCGACGCACGCGGGGGATGCGCAGGCCCTTGAGCGTGAGCCCCTCATCCGCGAGCACGCTTTCCGCCTCGCCTCGCCAGAGCGGATCGAGCGTCGTCGAGGGCGCGAGCGTGGGCAGGTCGATCTCGCGCCACACCTCCCCAACCGCCCGCGCCGGCGGGAAGTGCATCTCGCCGAACAGCCCGGGCGTCACCAGCATGCCCGGCCCGGCCGCCGGCACGAGGCGCGTGGTCCCGTCTCGCGCGCGCTTCTCGATCGGCGACAGCCCCGCGCCAGCCTCCGCGAGCATCCGGCGCGCCAGCCGACGTGCGATCTCGTTCCACAGGTGCGACTGGTGCGCCTCGACGTACAGCGCTTGCAGGAACGCCGGGAGCGCGCCGAACGCCTCTTCGAACGATCCACCGCGCGCCAACACCTCGATCGCGCGCCGCTCCGGCACGCGAGGCAACGACCGCGCAAGCTGTTCCCACCTCCCCCACTGCGTCGAGGCCAGCTGATGAAAACGCTTGGTCTGGCCGACGTCATGACGGCTCGGCGTCCCGATCGCCAGCCGCAACGCATTCTCAAAGTCCCCCTCAAGCAGTCTCGTGGCGACCCACCCGCGACCGTGGCGGGCCGAGCCGAACCGCTGGTCTCCGAAGTAGTTCAGCACGAGCAGCGACGACTCGCCCGCCGGAGTGAGCAGCGCGGCGCGCCTATCCATCTCGTCCGAGCCCTTTCGGTCGAGTCCGCGCACCATGAGCCGAAACCGATTGCCGGTGATGGCCTCCGACGAGATCGGCTCGGGTGAATAGCCCACGAACGCGCCATCTCCTCCCCACCCTGCGAGCGGTCTCGCCGAAGCCGCGACGCCCGAGAGCGAACGGGAGGGAACGGAGATGAACTGGGTGGTGCGAGCGTGCTTGTCCTTCAGCCCGGCGTACGCAACATGGTCGCTCGGCACGCCGAGCGCGCGAGCGAGCGCGCTCACGCTCTCCGGCGTCGTCCGAGACTCTTTGGTCAGCCGGTACACCACATGATCGCCGGGAGAACGCGCCTCGGGCGTTATCGCGCGCGCAAAGTCGTCGGACAGCAGCTCGTCGACGAGAAAGTCCTGAGGCGTGCGCCGGATGGTCATGCGGCCGCGATGCTAGCCGCGTGACGCCACGCATCCCCGGCGGCGTCGGCCTGCAAACTCCTCACTCGATCGCCCGAACCCGCGTCGCGCCATCGAGGGACGCCCCTCGTTCAGCCGGAATCGACCTCGCGATGAAGAGACGTGCAACATCGAGCCCGTGGATCGGTCCAATCTCGTGATGCACCCCCTCCGAACCACCTCGAACCTCAAGCACGTGCTCGTTCCGCGCCTGATCGCCGGACTCCCTCTGCTGGTCATCGGGGTAATGCATCTGACGGGCGCCGCACCCATGCGCCCCATCCTCGAGGCCGCGAGGATTCCGCTGGTCGATTTCAACGCCGTGGCCGCTCCCGCCGGTGAGGTCCTGGCCGCCCTGTTGCTCCTGAGCGGAGGAATGGCCAGAATCGGGGGGCTGATCGCCCTTGGTGCGATGAGCGTCGCCATCTACGCGCATATCGTGGCCGATTGGGGCGATGAGCCACCGATCGCCCTGCCCATCGTGGTGCTGGCATGCTCGGCGTATGTGTTGTGGAGGGGGGCCGGGGCCTGGAGCCTGGATCTCGCGGCCACCCGATCGCGCGAACCCTGAGGGAGGCTTGCGGCGGGGCAGGCGGGAGGCCGGGATGGCCTTCCTTGCATCGCCCGAACGGGCGGCTACACTACGCGGCTCTTCGCAGCGAGGGGGCTTGTCGATGTCGGCGAGCGCTTCCTGCGAGGGTCTGACTTCCTTCAATCTGGTGGCTCCCGACCGATGCCGACGATCAATCAGCTGATCCGCAAGCCCCGCACACCGCAGACCGCAAAGTCCAAGGTGCGCGATCTCGACGCCTCGCCGCAGCGCAAGGGCGTCTGCCTCCAGGTGCGCACCGTGACGCCCAAGAAGCCCAACTCGGCGCTCCGAAAGGTGGCCCGCGTGAGGCTCTCCAACGGCAAGGAAGTCTCCGCCTACATCGGCGGCGAAGGCCACAACCTGCAGGAGCACTCGATCGTGCTCGTGCGCGGCGGCCGCGTGCGCGACCTCCCGGGCGTGCGGTACCACATCGTGCGGGGCTCGCTCGACTGCCTCGGCGTCGAGGGCCGCAAGCAGGCGCGTTCGAAGTACGGCGCGAAGAAGGGCAAGGGTTGATATCTGACCTTCAGCGCACGTCGTCGTGCGCCGTCGGATGACATGGCAAGTAATCGGCGTGGCCTGGCCGGGCGACGCCGGTGAACAGCGACCCGCGACTCGCGCGGGAGGATGAGCCGAAAGGAGTTTTCGATGGCCGGACGGATCACGAAATCCGATGAGCAGTTGCGTCCCGACCCGCGGTTCCAGGACCGCACGTTGTCGAAGTTCGTCAACACGATGATGTACGACGGACAGAAGGGCGCCGCGCTCCGCGTCGTGTACGACGCGATGGACCTCATCGAAGAGAAACTGACCAAGGAAACGGATCCGAACGCGCCCAAGAGCTCGATCGAGATCTTCCACATGGCCATCGACAACGTGAAGCCGCACGTCGAGGTCCGAAGCAAGCGCGTCGGCGGCGCCAACTATCAGGTGCCGATGCCCGTCAACCAGCGACGCCAGATGTCCCTGGCGATGCGATGGATCCGCGAGGCCTGCCGCAGCGAGAAGGGCCGCCCCATGGCGCCCCGGCTTGCCGAAGAGCTCTATGCCGCCGCGAAGCGCGAGGGCAAGGCCATGCAGACCCGCGAGCAGACCCACCGAATGGCCGACGCCAACAAGGCCTTCGCGCACTTCGCCTGGTAAGCCCGACGCGTCACGCCATCGCCTATCGAAACAACCCCGCCCTGCGGGGTTTTTTCATGAACGACCTGCAGGGAGCGTTTCGAAACGCGCTCAGGCGGAAGCGCGCCGGCGAGCGGGCGCTGACGGAAGCGAGACCTTCTCGCACACTTCCGCTGCGTACACCCGCGCCTCCCGCACCAAACCCACGTACACCTCGTGATCCGCGTCGATGTCCAGGTGCCGATGCACCTCGCAATCGATCGCCAGAATCGCCCGCTTCAGGCAGGGCGCCCCCGTCACCAGCGTCTCCACTTCAAGCGTGTCGAACACGTTAAGCGGCGAATCATCCTCGGCCTCGAACCGACGCACGATGGCCTGATCTTTCTCTCCGAGCAGCGACAACGCGAAGCATCGGCTGTCTCGAATCAGAAGCTCGATGGGGTGGCCCTTGCGCAGCGCGACGGAAACCAGCAGCGGCTCCGTGGCGCACCGTTGCACCCATCGGACCGCGACGCCCACCCGATCCATCTCAAACGCCGACGTCATCACGTACGTCGAGGCCGGAGTCTGCGACAACGCTTGCTCCACCACCGCGGCATCCGCGAACGCCGAAGCGGGGATCTCACGAACCACGGATGTCGTCATCCCTCCTCCGATCAGCCCCGGGACAAGATCTCCCGTTCGGCGAACCTCGCCTAACTTGGGGAGTGTACAGAACGGGAACCGTTACGGAACCACCGAGCGGACAACCGCCATCAAAAGGAGTCCGCCAAGCAACCTTCCGGCGCGCGGATTCGCAAGAGCCTGTCAGGCAAACCCTTAAGGCACTCTGAATGCCGAAGTTATCGATCCCTCCACAGACATATCCACAACCACAAAGGTGTTGCATTGTGGGGCAGAGTGGGTTAGATTCCCACGTCTTGATTCGCCACTCGTTTCTTGGGAGTGCGATGGGTGCTCTTTACCGGCCATTACGAGCACGTGATCGACGCGAAGCAGCGCCTGGCGATTCCGGCAGACATCCGATCTCGATGGCGTCCCGAAGCCGACGGCCTGGCGTGGTACGCGGTCCCGTGGCCCGGCGGCGTCATCCGGCTCTACACCGAATCGCACTTCTCAGCGCTCGCCTCGTCGCGCTCGCAAACGCTGACGCCCGACGAGGACGAAGCCGAGATTCAGGCAACGCTCTTCGGCCTTTCCCGGCGCGTCGAGACAGACTCAGCCGGCCGCATCCGACTCCCCGAAGACCTGCTTCGTCTCACGGGGCTCGCCGGCGAAATCGCCCTGATCGGCGCCGGAGACCGGCTCGAGATCCGCAGCCGCGCCGAATGGCAGGCCTCGATGGAGCAGCGATTGGCCTCGCTGCCCGGACTGATCGCACGCAAGGCCAAGCACAACGGGGGATGAGAGATCTGCGCCGCCGTCGAGAGACTTCGGTGCGGTTTCACGGACGATGGCCCGCACAGGCGGGCAGCAGCAAGGATCGCTGCAATCTGTAACAGGGCGCGCGGCGCAGCACGACGCTTCGCCGACGCCCGAGACGTACCCCGAGCGACCCCGCAAGGACGCGGGACGCACCCTTCGGGTCCTGGACGCTGACCGACGCAAGGATGCGCCGAGCCAGCTCAGCCCAGGACACTCGCACGCCGGACCCCGCGCCCGGCGTGCCGAGGGGCACTGGGGTCGACGGCTCGCCACGTCGTGCCGGCTCTCACCAGAGGCGGTGCGGCAATCCAAGGCGCCTCGGACGCCGCTACGGAGCGGCGGCGGGCGGGTCGCCGGGAGCAGCGAGAGAGATCTAGACATTCAACCCCTCCGTTTCGCGGCCGCGGGTCACCCCCCGCGGTCGCGTTGTTTTCCGGCCCGATTCGATACAGTCCGAACATGCCCGCCTCCCCCACCCCTTCACCTTCGCGCCGACCCATGATCGGCGGCAATTGGAAGATGCACCTCCGCCGCGACGCGTCAGTAGGGCTCGCCCAGGCCGTCGCACAGAGCGCCCCCGCCATCGACGCGGACATCGCCATCTTCCCCCCCTTCGTCTACCTCGACGCCGTCTCGAGCACGCTGCGCGAGTCCCGATCCCGATTAACGCTTGGCGCACAGGACGTATCCAGCGAGCCCGACGGCGCCTTCACGGGCGAGGTGTCCATCGGGATGCTGAAGGACCTCGGCGTCTCGGCCTGTCTCGCCGGTCACTCCGAACGCCGGCACGTCATCGGAGAAACCGACGACATCGTCAGCCGCAAAACCAACGCCATCCTCAAGAATGGCCTCACCTGCGTGCTCTGTGTCGGCGAGACACTGGAACAGCGCGAGGCCGGAAAAACCGACCACATCAACGAACTCCAACTCCGCGCCGCGCTCCAAGGCGTCGACGCCTCCACCGCCCGCTCCTCGCTGGTCATCGCGTACGAGCCCGTCTGGGCCATCGGCACCGGCCGCAACGCGACACCCGAAGACGCGCAGGCCGCTCACTCGAAGATCCGCGCCGTGCTCGCGAGCCTGTTCGATCCCGGAACGGCTCAGAGCATTCGCGTGCAGTACGGCGGGTCGGTCAAGCCCTCCAACGCTCGAGCCCTGTTCTCCGAGCCCGACGTGGACGGGGGCCTGATCGGCGGCGCCTCCCTCAACGCCGAGGATTTCCTCGCAATCTGCCACGCCGCGGTCCCACCAATCTAGACGCGTGCGGCCGGGAGCCGGTGTACACTGGTGGCCTTTCGCATTGGCGGGCCGAGCGCCCCGAGGAGTCGAACCGGATGGTCGCGTTATTGGGACTTGCAACGTGGGTCACGGCCGCGCTGGTCGTGCTGTTCCTCTTTCTCTCCGTGCTCATGGTCCTCGTGATCCTCATCCAGCGCCCGCAGGGCGGTGGTCTTTCCGGCGCATTCGGCTCTTCCGCCGGCTCCGGCCAGACAGCCTTCGGCGCCCGAACCGGCGACGCGCTCACGATCGCCACCATCACCGTCTTCATCCTCTTCCTGCTCATGGCCTGCGGCCTGAACTTCGCCGTGCGACCCCCCAAGGGCGGCCTCGCCACGCCCGCCGCAACCTCGTCTGTGCCGGCTGAAACGCAGGCGCCCGCCCCGGCCGCCGAAACCCCTTCGGCTCCTTCGAATCAAGTCGTCACGCCGCCCGCGCCCGAGACGCCCGTCGCCCCGGTCGCCGAACCCCCGGCCCAGCCTCCGGCCGAACCCCCTGCGCAGCCCGAGAGCGCTCCCGGCCAATCAAAATAAAGCCTCCCACGTTGAATCAATCGCGCGCCGGGCGCACCTCAGGAGACGCTTGAGTGATCCGAAGTATGACCGGCTATGGCGAGTCCGCCTCGAACGAGCAGGGCGTCCGCGCGTTTCTTGAAGTGCGCTCGCTCAACAGCCGTTATTTCAAGACCACCATCCGCCTCCCCGAAGACCTTCAGGGGCTCGAGGCGGAAATCGAGGCCGTGCTCCGCAAGCGTCTCGTCCGCGGCACCGTGACGCTCAACGCGCGATACTCCGATGATGCAAGCGCCGCCGCGCATCGCATCAACACCCAGGCCCTCGCCAGCTACCTCGAGCAGATCCGCGAAGCCTCCGGCGGCACGAACTCCGGCGGCTTCGACGCCGGACTGCTGTCGCTCCCGGGCGTGCTCGAACCCCCGGCCGACGAGGAAGCCCGCATCGAACGCGCCAGAGTCTCGCTCATGGCGTTGCTCGACAAGTCTCTGGCCAAGCTTATCCAGATGCGCACGCGCGAGGGCTCGGAGATCGAGTCCGATCTCGCCTCTCATCTCTCGATCATCGAGGCTCGTGTCGGTCGACTCACCGAGCGCGCCCCCAAGGCCGTGCAGGAATACGAAGCTCGCCTCCGCGCCCGCATCGACACGCTTCTCTCCGAGGCCAATATCCGACTGGAGCCCGCCGACCTCATCCGGGAGATCGCGGTCTACGCCGAGCGCTCGGACGTGGCCGAGGAGCTTGCGCGCCTCAAGGGACACCTGGCCCAGTTCGGAGAGCTGATCTCCCGCAAGGACGGTGCGCCCGTGGGCCGCACGCTCGATTTCCTCGCGCAGGAAATGCTCCGGGAAGCCAACACCATCGCCAGCAAGTGCTCGGACGCGGATATGTCGCGCGATATCGTGGAGGTCAAGGGCGCGATCGACCGCATCAAGGAGCAGGCGCAGAACGTGGAATGATGGCAGCCCCTGCCCCCGGGGGGACGTATAGTGTCCGACGGCGAGGCCGATGGACGCGTCGTGGGGATGACGCTCGGACCATTCCGTCGACAGGATGACCCCTGGGTTGAGTCGCACCCCCGAGAGCGTGACGAGAACAGAGACGCCCGCCGGCCCGTCCGCCGCCGCGCCCACCGACCCCGGACAATCCGGCGCCGGCTGGAACGTGGGGCCGATCGTCTCCGGCACCGGACTGCGACTTTCCGCCAGCATCGGGCTCGTCGCTTCCTCCGCGGATCGAGGCGCCATCGGCGCCGCGTCGGTCCGCGAGTCCTACGGCCCCGAAGAACTGGCCATCGTCCTCTCGCACTATGACGTGGGCGTGATCCAGGCCCTCCAGGAGTTCCGAAGAGGATCTCGGCGCGCTCCCAAGCTCATCATCTCCTCCACCGAAGGCGCCTTCCTCCTCAAACGCCGCGCGCCAGGGCGGGACGATCTCGTCCGCGTGGCCATGGCCCACGGCGTGCAGGAGCATCTGGCCAAACGCCAGTTCCCCGTGCCCGCGCTCATCCGCCGACGAGACACTCACGCCTCGTTCGTCCGGATCGGCGGACGCATCTACGAGATGTTCGAGTTCATCCCGGGCACCAAGTACGACGCCTCCCTCCCGGCCACCACCGAGTCGGGCCGCGCGCTCGCCCTCTTCCACAAGATCCTCGCCGATTATCGGATCGACGAAACGCAGTTCGCGCCCACCTACCACGCCGCCGCGCAGATCCCCGAGCAGCTCGCCGCCATCGGCGGTCGACTCGACGCCGCCGAAACCTGCGCCGCCCTCAGCGCGCTCTACCAGCGATCAGCCTCCAAGGCCGACGCCGAGGGACTGCCCAAGTGGCCCCGCCAGATCGTCCACGGCGATTGGCACCCGGGAAACACCCTGTTCCGCGGCACGCGCGTGGTCGCCGTGATCGACTTCGACGGCGTCCGCCCCGAGCCCCGAGTGCTCGACGTGGCGAACGGTGCGCTGCAGTTCTCCATCCTGATGAACGGCCACGACCTCGATGGGTGGCCCGAATACCTCGACGAGAGCCGATTCAAACGCTTCTGTCGAGGATACGACTCCGTCGAGGGCTGCGTCCTCTCCACTCCCGAAGTGCGGGCCCTCCCCTGGCTGATGATCGAGGCCCTCATCGTGGAAGCCGTGGCGCCCATCGCGGCCGCCGGCCAATTCGCCGGCTTCGAGGGCGGCGCATTCCTCTCGATGGTCCGCCGCAAGACCGAGTGGATGGAGCGCGAAGCCGACAAGCTCGTGCGCCTGCTGCTCGAATAGCGCCACCCCTCGAAACCATCCCGGGCCGGCGGCCTAGACTTGCCCCGAGATCTTGTCGGATCGTCTCTGGGAGGCGCCCCGTTCGGCGGGTACGATGGAGGCTCCATGATGCGGCGCGGCGCGGCGGTGACAAGCGGACTGATGGCGGTGATGCTGTCGTGCCCCGCACTCGCACAGACGACCGAACCAAGTTCCGGCAAGCGAACCATCGGAGCCGTCCTCGGCGCACTCACCGGCGCCCCGGCGCCCCAAATCGATCCGGCAACACTGCAGGCGCTGCTCGCCGACCTCGAATCGGAAGATTTCGCCACGCGCGAAGCCGCGACAGTCACTCTCGCCACCAACGAATCGATCTCTTCCGAGCAACTCGAGGCGCTGGCCGGGAGCGGCGGACTGCCTCCCGAACCGCAGGCCCGCGTGCTCGAGGCCCTGCGCCGTCGGTTCGTGGCGACCGCTCGCCCCGCCCTCGGCATCACCATGGAGCAGGGCGGACAGAACGGCGTGCTCATCAGCAACGTCGATCAGCGATTCCCGGCATTTCAGGTGCTCCAGCGCAACGATGTCGTGCTGTCGATCGGAGGCGAGTCGCTGCAAAACGCCCTCAGCGGCGCCGACATGCTCCGCCTGGTCGTCATGTCATTCCTGCCGAACGAGGAAATCCCGCTCACGCTCCAGCGCGGCGAAGAAGTTGTGAACGTCCTCGCGCCGCTCGGAAGATTCGAAGACCTGAATCAGAACCTGCTCTTCACCGCGGACGCGCTCGCCCCCTCTTGGGACATCCGCACACGGCGTCGAGGGCTCGTCCCGGCCATGGAGCGAGCGATCGAAGTCTCCGTCCCCGGAGGCTCGTGGCGCCCCCAACGACGCGGCGCTTATGACCCCGGCTCCGGCGGAGGGCTCATCGCGGGCGGCCAGGCCGCCGCCGTCAAGGACGAGCCCATCGTCCTGCAATCCTCCAACGGCCGATGGCGCGACGTGCCCGTCCGTGAGCGCGCTGGTTTCCGAGCCGCCGAGAACGCCAACAACGCCGTCGTGGCCGTCCCGGCCCCACCGATCGACATCGGTCTGCGCGATCTGCTGATCCGGCGCGTCGAGGCGATGCGCCAGCAGGTGCAGGCCGAGGCCGAAGCCCTAAGCGATCCTCGGCTCTCGGCGGAACAGCGCGCGGCTCTTCGCGAGCGCGTCATCCGCCAGTCACGCGAACTGCAGTCCCTGCAGGAACAGATCGAACGCCTGCCCCCGGGCGAGTAGCGGCCGCGCGAGCCCTCACAGCACCACGTTGATCAGCCGACCGGGCACGGCGATCACCTTGCGCGGCGTCTTGCCCTGCAGCCACTCCGCCGCTCTCGAATCCGCGTGCAGCGCCGCCTCCATGGCCGCAGCGTCCGCCCCGGCGGCGATCTCCATCTTCCCACGCACCTTGCCGTTGACCTGCACCACGATCTCAACGCTCGCATCGATCAGGAGCGCGGGGTCCGGCGTCGGCCACGCTTCAAGCGAGCACACCGACGTGTGGCCCAGCTTCGCCCACAGCTCCTCCGCGATGTGCGGCGCAAACGGGCTCAGCAGCCGCGCCAGCCGTCCGATCTGCGACCGCGTGGCCCCCGACTTCGTCGCCTCGTTCACAAACTCGATCATGGCGGCGATCGCCGTGTTGAACGACAGACCCTCGATGTCGTCGCCCACCTTTTTGTTCACCCGGTGCAGCAGCCGCTCGATCCGCGGGTCGCCCTGATCGTCCGGCAACGCCCGGATCGCGCCCGTCCGCTCGTCCACGCCAAGCCGCCACAATCGCTGCAAAAAGCGGAACGGCCCGATGATGTCCCGCGGATTCCAAGGCTTGCTCGCCTCGATCGGCCCCATGTACATCTCGTAGAGCCGGAACGTGTCCGCGCCGAACTCCGCGATCACGTCGTCCGGGTTCACCACGTTTTTCAGGCTCTTGCTCATCTTCGCGACGATCTGCGTCAGCGGCTCGCCCGTCCCACGCTCCGTGAATCGCCCCTCCGTGAGCTCCTCCACCTCATCACTCGGCACGAGCGCGCCGTTCTTGCGCTGATAGGCATACGACAGAATCAGCCCCTGGTGACGCAGCTTGCGGAATGGCTCCGGCGTGCTTACCTCCCCGAGGTCGAACAGGATCTTGTGCCAGAACCGCGCGTACAGCAGGTGCAGCACCGCGTGCTCCGCCCCGCCCATGTACAGGTCCACGCCCCCACGCTCGCCCTCTCCCATCCAGTATCGCTCGGCGTCGCGCCCCACGAAGCGCTCATCATTCTGCGAATCGACGTACCGAAGGTAGTACCAGCACGACCCCGCCCAGTTCGGCATCGTGTTCGTCTCGCGCCGGTATGCCACGCCGCCGATCTCCACACGCCCCCAATCCGTCGCGCGTCCCAGCGGCGGGCTCGGCGTGTCGCTGCGCACCGGCTTGAAATCCTCGAGATCCGGCAGCTCCACGGGCAACTGATCCTCCCGCAACGCATGCGGGTTGCCCTGCGCGTCGTACACGATCGGGAACGGCTCGCCCCAGTACCGCTGGCGAGAAAACAGCCAGTCGCGCAACCGGTAGTTGATCGTGCCCCGCCCGTTGCCGGACTCGTCCAGCCACTCCGTGATCGCCTTTTTGGCCGCCGACGTGTGCAGGCCGTTCAGCGACACCTCCGAATTGCTCGAATGGACGTTCACACCCGGCTCGCTGATCGCCCGCCCGAATCGCTCCACCAGCCGCGCATCCGCCGACGCCTCGATCAACGAGTCAATCCCATCCCGCAGCAGCGGTTCCAGCGCCTCCCGCCACACCGCCGCGATCAAACCTCGACGCTCCCCCATCGCTCCAGCCAGCAAGCCCTCTGGCGTCGGCGCTGCGACGAGCATGTCGCTCGATCCCAACCGTCGACGCTGCTCCTCCGGCGCGCCCGGGTCGCACCGAATCCGCGATCCCACCGCCAGCCGGAACGCCTCATTCGCGTCGTCCACGCGCCGCGAAATCGTGAGCCCCACGAAATCCGCCAGCAGATCCGCAACCTCAGCCCCCTCCGACGCGCTCGGCGACCACCGCTCGCAGAACGCCGCCACGGCCGCCAACGGCGGCGTCAGCACCGCATCCCGGATCCGCAATCCAAACGCCCTGGCAAACTCGAAGTCTCGCTCGTCGTGCGCCGGCACCGCCATGATCGCGCCCGTTCCGTATCCCATCAGCACGTAGTCCGCGATCCACACCGGGATGCGCTCGCCCGTCCCCGGGTTCATCACGTACGAACCCGTGAACACGCCCGTCTTCTCACGCGACTCCTGGCGCTCGATGTCCGACCGCCCCGCAATCGATTCGAGATACCGCGCCACCTCCGCGCGCTGCCCCGCCGTCGTGATCTCCCGCACCATCGGATGCTCCGGCGCAAGCACCATGTACGTCGCGCCGAACAGCGTGTCGGGCCGCGTCGTGAACACGCGCAGCCCCCACTCGCCCTCCTCCAACGCAAACTCGATCTCCGCCCCCTCCGATCGGCCGATCCACTCCTGCTGCTGCGTCCGCGTCGAGTCCGGCCAGTCCACCAGCGCCAGATCCTCGAGCAACCGCTCGGCGTACGCCGTGATCCGGAACACCCACTGCTTCATCGCCACCCGAGTCACCGGATGCCCGCCGCGCTCGCTCTTGCCGTCGATCACCTCCTCGTTCGCCAGCACCGTGCCCAGCTCCGAGCACCAGTTCACGGTCTGCTCTCCGAGGTACGCTAACCGCTGCGCGTCGATCACCCGACGCCGCTCATCCTCCGTCAGCTCCGACCAACGCCGAAACATCGTCTCGCCGCCGCTCGTGAACGCATCCCCCGCGATCGAACCCAAAGAGCCGGCCTGCGATGGCTCCACCAGATCGCCCGACGCATTCACCAGCAGACGCCCGGCCGACAGATCATCGATCAGCGCCTCGATCGGTCGCGCCGCGCCGCGCCCCCCCGAAGCACGCCGGTCGTACCACGAGTTGTACGACCGCAGGAAGATCCACTGTGTCCAGCGGTAGTACGCCGGATCGATGGTCGACACCTCGCGCGACCAGTCATACGTGAACCCGAACCGCTTCAACTGCCGTCGGAACGTGTCGATCGCGCGCTGCGTCGTCACCCGAGGATGCACGTTCGTCTGCACCGCATACTGTTCCGCCGGCAATCCGAACGCGTCCCACCCCATCGGGTGCAGCACGTTGAACCCGCACATCCGCTTGTGCCGCGCGAAGATGTCCGTCGCCGTATACCCCTCCGGATGCCCCACGTGCAGACCCGAGCCGCTCGGATACGGAAACATGTCGAGGATGTAGCACTTCGCCCGAGACGCATCGAAACCCGGCTCCCCCGGATTCCGCGCACGGAACGACTCCCGCTCCTCCCAAACACGCTGCCACCGAAGCTCGATCTCATTCGCGAGCGCTGCGGTGTATCGGTGCGGCGGCGCATCATCAGCGCCGGTCGATTTGGGGCGTGCGTCGGTCATGGGGCGAGGAGTGTAATCGGCCCGGGCCCGAGGTTCGGGCCGCTCAGTCCGCCGCCCCGCTCGCGGAACGCTGGACCACCAGGTCCGCAAGGTGCTGCTTCGCCTCACCCACGATGTAGAACGATCCCGTCACGCAGATGATGTCCCCCCTCGATACCGCGCGAGCCGCCAGGTTCAGCGCGTCCGGCAGCGTCTCCGCCACCTGCGTCATCTTCCCGGACATCGCCGTGAAACGACGCTGCAACTCCTTCGGGTCCGCCGCGCGGGGCGAATTCGCCGCCCGCGTGAAGATCACCTTGTCAGCCCCCAGCGCCACCTTGGCCAGCATCCCGTCGAGGTCCTTGTCCGCCGAGCAACCGAAGATCATCACCATCGAGTCGTACGGCACATGACCGCCGATCGCCTTGATCAGCGCCGCGATCGAGTCCTCGTTGTGCGCGACGTCCAGCAGGATCCGCGGCTTCGTCCACGCCAGCTCCATCCGCCCGGGAACCCTCGTCCGCGCGAGCCCCCGCGCCACGGCCGGCTCCGGCGTCTCGAACCCACGATCGCGCAGCCGATCCAGAATCGCCAGCGCCAGCCCGCAGTTGTGCGCCTGATGCTCGCCCGGCAGCGGCACCGCCAGGTGCTCAAACCCCGTCCGCGAAGAGGCCACACACACGCGCCGGTGCGGCCCGAGGTCCGGGCTCGCCTCGAACCGGAACGAAAACTCGATGTCCTTGCCCAGCACCGCCAGCGGCGCGCCCGCGGTCTCCGCGCACTGACGCAGCGCCTCGAGCACCGGCTTGGTCTGCTCCATCGTCAGCGCCTGCACGCCCTTCTTGAAGATCCCCGCCTTCTCTCGAGCGATCTGCTCCACCGTGTCGCCCAGGATCTGCGTGTGGTCCTTGCCGATGGCCGTGATCGCGCACAACTCCGGCGTCAGCACGTTCGTGCAATCGAGCCGGCCGCCCAGCCCCACCTCGACCACCGCGATGTCCACGGCCTGCTCCGCAAACCGCAGGAACGCCATGGCCGTCATCAACTCAAAGAACGTGGCCGGCCCGTGCCGCGTCTCCACCTTTTTGGCCGCAGAAGCCACGTTGTCCACCAGCCGCGAAAACTCACCCGTCGACATCATCGCGCCGTTCAGCAGCACCCGCTCGCGCACGTCCACCAGGTGCGGGCTTGTGTACAGCCCCACCGTGTACCCGCACGCCTCCAGACACGACGCCGTCATCGACGCGACCGAACCCTTGCCCTTCGTGCCCGCGATATGCACCGACCGGAACTCGTTCTGCGGGTCCCCCAGCGCCTTCATGAGCGCCACCGTCCGGTCCAGCTTGAACCGGTCACGCATCTCGCGTGTCAGACGCATCCGCTCCATGTCCGGCCGATCCGCCAGGAACGCGAGCGCCTCTCCATACGATCGCCCCGAAGACTTTCGCGCTCGAGGCTTCCCCTCGCCACGCTTCGGTTTCGAGGGTACTTTCGCGGTTCCGGATGTCGGAGCGGACTTCTTCCGGGTCGGAGCCGAGCTCCGACCGGACGCCGCGGAGGTGCCTTTGGCCATAGTCGGTCATCATATCCCCCACCCCACCCACCAATCACCCCCAATGAGCCGAAGTCATGACCAAGCCTGACCAAACATCATCCGAACGCCCCGCCGACCGCCTCGGCCGAGAGTCCTGGCGCGTTTTCAAGATCATGGCCGAATTCGTGGACGGCCTCGACGCCCTCGTCCATCTCCCGCCATCCGCCGCCCTCTTCGGCTCCGCACGCACCCACCCGAGTCACCCTTACTACAAGGCCGCGCGCCAGTGCGCCCGCCGACTCGCCGAGGAAGGCATCGGCGTCATCACCGGCGGCGGCCCCGGCATCATGGAAGCCGCGAACCGCGGCGCCTTCGAAGCCGACGGCGTCTCCGTCGGCCTCAACATCTCGCTCCCCCACGAGCAGATGCCCAACCCCTTCCAGTCCATCGCGCTCCACTTCGACTACTTCTTCGTCCGCAAGGTGATGTTCGTCAAACACTCCTCCGCGTTCGTCATCTTCCCCGGCGGCTTCGGCACGCTCGACGAGTTCTTCGAATCGCTCACGCTCATCCAGACCCTCAAGATCCCCGCCTTCCCCGTCGTCTGCTACGGCAGGGAGTTCTGGGAACGACCCATCGCGTGGGTCCGCGAAGTGCTCAGCGACAAGTACGGCATGATCTCTCCCGAAGACAACAACCTCTACATGGTCTCCGACGACGTCGAGGAGATCGTCCGCATCGTCAAAGCCCACATCCAGGGCAACGGCGTCGTCTGCAAACTCCCCGAGCCAACCGGACCCGAAGGCGAACTCACCGCCGAAGGAACGCGCGTCGGCAAGTCCTCCCGCCGCTCAGCCACGGCCTACCCCCTCCCCGACGATCCCGCGATCTAACCGCGCCGCCACACCATCGAGCGCTCAACCCCGCTCGCCGAAAGAGTCTTGTTTCGCCCGCTCCCGTTCGGTAGGCTCAATCAGGGGAGATGTGCGCCGGGGAAAGGAGAGATCCCATGCGGCTCATGGCAGGCCGAACGCTCCAGGCGTTCTGCGCGGCGGTCGTATTCGTGAATTCAGCAATCTCATCCAGCGCGGGCGATCTCGACCCACCCGCCGGACCCATCGCGCCGACGCCCGGCCCCAACGCCGCGCTCGTCCTCAACGCGACCAACACGCCCGGCGATGCGACCGCGATGTTCATCATCACGTCCCCCGGCCACTACCGATTCGATCGAAGCCACACCGTCGGCGCCGTCAAAACAGGCGTCAAGATCCTCGTCCCCGACGTTCGCCTCGACCTCAGCGGCTTTTCGCTCGTCGGTAACAACCCCTCCGGCCAGAACGACGGCGTCGTCATCGACGTTCCCGACGCCGGGCGAGCCTCGACCGTCTCCATCGAAAACGGCATCATCGACGGCTTCCGAAACGGCGTGAGCGTCGTGCGCATACCCAACAACCGCGCCTCCTTCGTCTCACTCTCCGATCTCATCGTCAAGAACAACAAGAACAACGGCGTCACCGCGACCCAAACGCCCAGCCTGCGCCTCCGCGATTTCCACACCGGCTTTAACGGCGCCTCAGGTGTCAATGCGCCCACCACCTCCGTCAACGCCGTCGGCGCCTCGGCCTCATTCAACGGTCAGTCCGGGTTCAACACCGGCCCGGATTCCTCCCTCGAACGAATCGACGCAATCAACAACACCGGCGACGGCGTCCGTGTCGGCAAAGGCTCCAGCATCGAAGGCGCCAAAGCCAACACCAACGGCGCCTCAGGCATCGTCGCGCCGCAAGGCGAGACACGTGTCAAGAGCTTCACCACCTCCGGCAACGGCAACCACGGCATCGAAGGAGGCGAGAACATGAGCATCCTCGACGGCCAGACCACCGGAAACGGCCAGAACGGTGTCAACATCGGATCGGGATTCCACAACGACGTCGTCATCCGAGGCAACAACAAGGGACTGAACGCCGCCGGCGCCGTCCGCGTGAAGGATTCGAAGTTCGGCGGCAACAAGTCCTTCGGCGCCGACATCGGAAATGACTCCACCATCGAATCCTCCGAATTCATCTCGAACGCCGACGGCGCACGCGTCGGCCACCGCATCACGATCTGCGCCTCCCACTTCTCCAACAACACCAACAACGGCCTCCAAGGCGACGAGTACGTCAGCGTCACCGATTCCGTGTTCCACGCCAACGGCAACTTCGGCGCAACCCTCGGCCAGTTCGCCTACCTCCGCGCCAACTCCGCCGACTTCAACGTCATCGGCCTCTCCATCGCCGGCGGCTCCCGCGTCACGGACAACCGCGTCAACCTCAACGGCGACGGCATCCAGGCCCACGGCCCCGCCGTCATCGAAGCAAACTCCGTCGTCGCCAACGGCAACGGCATCGTCGTCTTCAACAACGGCTCCGGCACGCAGATCCTCAAGAACACCATCAAGGCGCACACCGGCGGGCCGGGCATCGCGCTCCTGGGCAACCACATCCCCGTGCTCGGCAACATGTTCCGCGACAACGGAATCAACGTGCAGGACAACGGCGCCAACAACAAGATCGCCCCCATCCAGTGCGACCCGCTCACCGCGGGCCCCCACGACAACTGGATCCTGAACTGACAAGGAACAACATGCCCGCGCGTCTCCTCATCCCGATCCTCAGCCGCGCCGCCGCGTGCGCCGTCGCCTCCATCACGCTCCCCGCGACGGCGCGCGCCGCGCCCCCATCCAACATCTGCCCGAACGCGCGATTCGCCTGGTCGGAAAACGCCGGCTGGCTCAACCTCAAGAGCAGCGGCGCTCAGGGCGTCGTCGTCTTCCCCACCCACTGCCGTGGCTACGCGTGGGGCGAAAACCTCGGTTGGATCAACCTCGGGCCCGGCGGCGGACCCTACACCAACACCACCGGCGCCGACTTCGGCGTCAACATCAATCCAACCTCAGGCCTCCTCTCCGGCTTCGCGTGGTCAGAAAACGCCGGCTGGATCAACCTCGATACCTCCGCCGCGCTTGGCCCATCTCTCGCCGCACGCATCGATGTCCCCGCGAGACGATTCCGCGGCTACGCCTGGGCGGAGAACCTCGGCTGGATCAACCTCGACTCACTCGAGTCCGCCAAGTTCGTCGCAGCCATGCCCGCCGACACCAACGGCGACGGATTCGTCGACTTCTTCGACCTCAACAACCTCCTCAGCGAATTCGGACAAACCGGCCCGGCCCTCGTCGGCGACGTCAACGACGATGGCGCCGTGGACTTTCTCGACCTCAATCTCGTCCTATCCTTCTTCGGCGCCGCGTGCGCCTGACTCACACCTTCTCATACGCCACCTCGCGCTTCACCCTCCGCCCCACCTCGCTCGCATACCGACGCCCCAATTCCTCCCGATGCTCGCGCGCCCACTCCGTCAGGCGCGTCGTCCCCGTCGGCGGCGCATCGCTCGCCAGAATGCCCCGCATCAGGCCGATCGCCTCCTCGCGCGTGATGATCCGATCACCCACGAACGGATCGATCATCCGCGTCACGCACATCCCCGCCCACAGCGGCACGCGCACGATCGGCCGCTCCTCCCCGATGATCTCCCCGATCACGCGCACCAGCTCCCGGTACGCAAACCGCTCCGGACCCTTGCATCCACCGTGCGGTTCTCGCCCGCGTCCGCCTCACGCACCGCGAGCGCGGCAAAGTCATCCACGTGCATCGGCTCCAGCTCGTACTTCCCGTCCCCGAACACGCCGAACACCGGCAACCGCCGCAGCGTCCACGCGATGTTGTTCACGAGAATGTCCCCCCGCCCGAACAACACGCCCGGCCGCAGGATCGAATACGCCACGCCCAGCCCCCTCAGGTCCCGCTCGAGCTCCCCCTTCCCCTGGTAGTACCCGAGATCATCATTCCCCTCGGCGTGAAGGATGCTCACATGCACGATCCGCCCAACCCCCGCCTCCCTCGCCGCCCGAAACAACGTCTTCGTGTTCGCCACCGCCCGCTCGAACGTAAACAGCCGGTGATTGAACCGCACCCAGTACGTGTTGATCAGCACGTCCGCCCCGCGCAGCGACTCCACCAACCCCGCGTGATCCTCGAACGCCAGCGGACGGATCTCCAGCCGCTCCCCGAACGGGTTCGGCCTCCGCGGCGAATTCGTCAGCGTCCGCACCCGGTCCCCCCGCGCAATCAGCCGCTCCGCAATCGCCTTGCCCGAATACCCCAACGCGCCCGTGACCACGAACCGCCGTCCATCCATCGGTAAATCGTAGCGGAACGCCCCCCTGCTACACTCCCCCAACACAACGCTCGGGGCGCCCTGCAATCAGGGCTGAGAGGCACCCGTCGAACCTGATCCGGCTCATACCGGCGGAGGGAAAGCGCCATGCAGTCCGACCCACTCGAAATCCTCATCGCGCACCACGACTGGGCCAACCAGCTCCTCCTCGATTCCTGCGCACCCCTCTCCCACGAACAATTCCACCACCCCTTCCCCATCGGTCGCGGCTCGCTCCACAACAACATCGTCCACACCCTCTCCGCCACCAACGCATGGACCAACATGCTGATGGGTCGCGACTCCAATCAGCGTTTCGAGTCCGATCCTCCCAGATCGCCCGACGAGCTCCTGGCCCTCCACGCCACAACCCACGAGCAACTCGTCATCGCCGCGCGCGCCAAACCGCTCGCCGACCTCGTCCACGGCGAACGGGGCGGCCGCTCGTACACCTTCACCCGAGGCGGCGTCCTCACCCACGTACTCACGCACGCCATGCACCACCGCGCCCAATGCCTCAACATGCTGCGCGCGCTCGGCGACGCCTCTCCCCCCGACATCTCCGTCGTCACCTGGACGCTCACCAAAGACGCAAACGCCTGACCACAACCACACCAAGGACCCCACCCATGACCACCAGACCCACCTCCCGATACAACGTCCCCACCCGCGGCGCCGGCAACCCCGGCCAGCAAGGCGCCACCACCCCCGGCTCCTTCGCAAACAAGCCCGCGCTCCGCTGGAACGCCCAGGGCGCCCTCACCTACTCCTCCCCCGACACCCCCGGCATGCCCGCCGCCTCAACCAAAACCGCCTGGGACTTCCTCCCCGAAGGCTGGTCCTTCGTCGACGTCGGTCCAGCCCCGGCCGGCGCGCCGCGCTGGAAGGGCGACGTCGCCTCCAACAACCCGCACGTCCCCCTCAACCCCGCCCCGTCCTGCGCCACCACCACCGACAACGGCTGCGCCTGCTGCCTCGGCGAAGATCGCGCCTTCGTCGAGTTCATCACCGCCGACAACCGTCTCCTCCGCGTCATCTATCCCCGCGCCTTCAAGCCCATCACCCAGCTCGAGCACGCGCGCCTCGGCATCGTCACGCCGCAGATGCAGCACGTCGCCACCCGCGAAGCCCACCTCACCGCCGAGCAGGTCCGCGACGAAATCGCCGCCGGCCGCATGATCCTCCCCGCCAACATCCATCACCTCGCGCACAAGCTCGAGCCCATGGTCATCGGCCGCGCATCCAAAACCAAGGTCAACGCCAACATGGGCGCCTCGCCCGTCTCCTCAGGCACCGACGAGGAAGTCGAGAAGCTCAAGTGGGCCGAGCGATGGGGCGCCGACACCGTGATGGACCTCTCCACCGGCGGCAACCTCGACGAGTGCCGCGCCGCCATCCTCCAGCACTCCACCGTCCCCATCGGCACCGTCCCGATCTACTCCATGATCATCGGCAAGAAGATCGAAGACCTCACCCCCGAACTCATCCTCGACACCCTCCATCACCAGGCGCGCCAAGGCGTGGATTACTTCACCATCCACGCCGGCGTCCTCAAGGAGCACCTCCCCTACGTCAAGAACCGCCTCATCGGCATCGTCTCCCGAGGCGGCTCGCTGCTCGCCAAGTGGTGCCTCGTCCACGACGACCAGAACCCCATGTTCACACACTTCGAAGCCATCTGCGACGTCATGCGCGAGCATGACGTCTCCTTCTCCCTCGGCGACGGCCTACGCCCCGGCGGCCTCGCCGACGCCACCGACGACGCGCAACTCGCCGAACTCGAAACCCTCGGCCTCCTCACCGAACGCGCATGGCGCAAGGGCTGCCAGGTCATGGTCGAGGGCCCCGGACACGTCCCGCTCGACCAGATCGAGTTCAACATGAAGCTCCAACGCACCCTCTGCCACGGCGCCCCCTTCTACGTGCTCGGCCCGCTCGTCACCGACGTCTTCCCCGGGTACGACCACATCACCTCCTGCATCGGAGCCACCAGCGCGGCCTACCACGGCGCCTCCATGCTCTG
>CAZWZL010000036.1:0-27046 GCA_964638515.1 uncultured Phycisphaeraceae bacterium | reverse complement strand
CAGGGCTCCGAAGCGAGGCGGAGGGGACTCGAACCCCCAACCACCGGATCGACAGTCCGGTACTCTAACCAATTGAGCTACCGCCCCAAACCGTTCCCCAACGCCGCGTCCGCGCCGCCGGGGGGTGAAATGTAGGCGAGCCGGCCCGGGTGTCAAGACGGCGCCCCTTCTTCCCATTTCAACGCAGATTCCGCTCCGCTATCATGCTCGCCACGTTTGCGCCGTCGGATCAGGCGCTGGCCTCCACACTCGGCCCGTTCGCCTGGACGGACGCGACTCCAACGCAACATGACCGCCTCCAAACCCGACACGTCGATCGGCGCCGTCCAAAAAAGGACAATTGTATCTATTATTGGGCTTCTGCTCTGGGTCGTCATCGTCACGCGAGTCCCCCTGCGGCCCTCGGGCGGGATCGCCGAGCCCGCCCTCCCTCTCGCCGCATCCCGCGCATGGCGGGCCGCGGGGTGTCAGAACTGTCACTCTGTCTTCGGGCTCGGAGGACACACCGGCCCCGATCTCACCAACGTCGTATCCCGCATCGCGCCCGCGCACATCCGTGTCCTCGTGCGCAACGGGCTCCAGGGGATGCCCGCCTACGACGACCTTGCCGAGCAGTCGCTCGATCGGATCATCGAGTACTTGGGCGCCGTCGACGCGCTCGCGACTTACCCGCCCCGGTCTCTCGCCTCCCACCCCATGGGCACGAAGCCATGATCGTCGCCCTTCGCGAGAACCGCACGGTCCGCTCGCATGCCTTGGCCGTTCGCTTCACCATCATCTGCTTGGGTTGGACGCTTGCCACAGGTGTCGCGATCGCCGTGAAGTCCGTGGAGCCCTCGATCGCTCTCCGATCGGCGCCCATCCCGGTTCTTCAGCCGCTGCACACCCTCGGCGCCGTCTCCCTGCTCCTCTCCGGCATCGTGACGCTCATCCCGCTGGCCATCCGCCGCGCCGGGACCGAACCCCACCCGGCCGCCGCCCGCGCTCCCGCGGTCGTGCTCTGCTTCTTCGCGCTTTCTGCCACCGCCATCATCCTCGGGCTCGGGAGCGGCCTCGAATATGTCACCTGGCCCCTCTACCTCACCGCCCTTCCGATCCTTGCGCTCCTCGCCATGGTGTGGACCGTGTGGCGCGCGCACTCCGCCCTCGCCACTCTCTCCGCGGAAGGCTCATGGCTGCTGCTCATGGGCCTGTGTCTCACGCCGCTTGGCCTGCTTGAGCGCGTCCTCGGCGCGAACGCCGCCAGCCCCACGCGCGCACTCATGATCGAGTGGCATTCCCTCGACACAACCTTCGCCGGCTTCAACACGGCCCTGTACGGCGTGGCCATACTCATGTCGTCCTCCCCCGAACGCGCCAGGCCGCTCCGGCCCCGTTGGCTCTACACGCTCTCCGTCGTCGCCCTCCTCTCGACGTTCGGACATCACCACTATCTCTCTGCGCAGCCCCAATCTCTGAAGTACATCGCGTTCCTCGCCAGCATGCTCGGCATCATCTCCTTCGTCCGGCACATCCTCCAGGTGCGCCGAGCCCGGGCCACGCGCCCGATGACGCTCACTCAGGCTCTGCTGGTGTCCGCATCCCTCTGGACCGCATTCGCCGTCGGTTCGGGCGTGCTCCTCGCCGTCCCGCACGTTAATCTCATATTTCACGGCACGCACGCCGTGGTCGGGCACTCCATGGGCGCGATCATCGGCGTCAACGTCTCCATCATCCTCGCCATCCTCCTCCACGCCCAGTCGCGCGATGACGCGCACGCCGCTCGCCAGGTCCGAGCGTTCAATATGGTCCTCGCCCTGCTCGTCATCAACCTCGTCGCCGCCGGCTTCGTCAAGGGCATCATGCGCGTGTCCGCCACCCACCGCGAGTACATGCCGATCGTGCGCGACATTCTCACGCCGCTGCCGGCGCTGGGCGTCGCTCTGTCGGTGCTCGTGCTCCGATGGTGCGCTCTCGCCTGGCGATCCGCGCCGACATCGGAGCGGGCGACGCTCCACCCGCCCGCCCCGCGCAGGATCCCGATCGCCGATCTCGCGCCGCAGGCCGACGCTCTCGCCACGGTCTCCCATCGCCCGGGCAATCAGCTCTCCTCAACGCCCGCGCAGAAACCCCGGGAACACATGCCAAGCTGAACACCGACGGCCGAGACAACGCCGCGGCAGCGACCACCCCCTCGCGGAACCGCCCGCCGACCACCTCCGCGTCGGCCCGGCCGAACGGCGGTTTTATTCAACACGCACTCCGCTCGGTCACCGCCGTGCTCGTTCCCCCCCGCCACGCGCCGACGAACTCCCGCCGTACCATCTCCCAGCATGTCACGATCGCCGTTGGTCCCGCCGACGTCGCGCCGCGCGCCCTTCGCCGCGCGCCTCCGCCGCCACGACCGCGCCGGAATGAACGCCTCCGATCACGTTCGACGCGAGTCCTCCCTCGACGGAGGCGGCTTTGCCTGACGCGGCACAACAGGGCGTCATCCTCTTCGACGGCGACTGCGCCTTCTGCTCCGCCTCCGTCCGCTTCATCATCCGACGAGACCACGCCGCCCGCTTCCGCTTCGCCTCGCTCCAGTCACCCATCGCCGCCGATCTCCTCGCGCGCGCCAACGCCCCCTCGCCCCTCCCCGATTCCCTCATTCTCCTCGACGCCCTCGGCCTCCACACGCGCTCCGCCGCGGCGCTCCGCATCGCCCGCCGTCTCCGTTTCCCCTGGCCCCTCCTCTTCATCCTCACCATCGTCCCTCTCCCCTGGCGCAACGCCGCCTACGACGCCTTCGCCAAACGCCGCCGGCGCATCCTCGCGCGCCACCCTCGCTGCGATCTCATGACGCCCGACGTGAAGCGCCGCATCCTCGATCGCGCCCCCGTGACCGGCGCGCCGCCCTTCGAGTAATCTTCGTCACGTGGTCAAAGACTCGACCAAGCCGTTAACATCAGACGCCGACGCAGAAGCGCCCAACGCCCCTTGGCGCGCCCGCCTGCACGAGATCATCTTCGAAGCCGACACCCGCGCGGGCAAGGTGTTCGACGTCGCCCTCATCCTCGCCATCCTCGTCTCCGTCGCCATCGTCGTCCTCAGCACCCTCCCCGCCGCGCGCGCCGAACCCTGGCGCACCTCCTTCCTCGCCCTCGAATGGGCCTTCACCGCCCTGTTCACCGCCGAGTACGTCCTCCGAATCCTCGTCGTCCGCAAGCCCTGGCGTTACGCCACCTCCTTCTTCGGCGTCATCGACCTCCTCGCCATCCTCCCCGCCTTCATCGGCCTCATTGTCCCTGGCGGCGAACGCCTGCTGGTCATCCGCACCCTCCGGCTCCTCCGAGTCTTCCGTGTCTTCAAGCTCGCGCGCTATCTCTCCGAGGCCTCCGCGCTCCGACGCGCCATCATCCTCAGCCGCCACAAGATCGCCGTCTTCCTCGCCACCGTCCTCATCGTCGTCCTCATCGCCAGCGCCCTCATGCACATCGTCGAGGGCAACGCCGGCAACACCGACTTCGACTCCATGCCCAGCGCCATGTACTGGGCCATCATCACCATGACCACCGTCGGCTACGGCGACATCACACCCGTCACCCCCGTCGGCAAGCTCCTCACCGCCCTGCTCGTCCTCGTCGGCTACTCCCTCATCATCATCCCCACCGGCATCCTCAGCGCCGAGATGGCCACCGCCGTGCGCCGTGAACCAACCACACGCGCCTGCCCCTCATGCATGGCCGAGGGACACGACGCCAACGCCATCTACTGCAATCGCTGCGGTCAGCCCCTCGACCCCGAACACACTCCCCCCGCAATCTGACGGGCGCCCGCGATCCTCCTCGCCGCGCTCACTTGACCGCAAACCAATCCCGCCCCACCCCGGCCTCCGCCTTCAGCGGCACGCGGAGCGCCATCGCCTGCTCCATCCGCTCCACGATCACCCGCTTCGCCGCCTCCGCCACACCCTCCTCCGCCTCAAACAACAACTCGTCGTGGATCTGCACCAGCATCCGCACCCCCTCCAACTCCGCGCTCTCACCCCTCGCCCGCTCCGCCGCGTGCGGGCTCAGCCGCCGATGCAGGTCCACCATGGCCACCTTGATCAGGTCCGCCGCCGAGCCCTGCACCACCGAGTTGATCGCGATCCGCTCGCCCAGAGCTCGCTCCGCGCCGTTCTTCGACCCCGCCTGCGGCACGCTTCTCCGCCGCCCCAGAATCGTCTCCACATACCCAAACCGCTCCGCCTGCGCAACGCACTCCTGCAGAAACGTCGTGATCCCCGCGAACCGCTTCTTGTACCCCTCGATGATCTCCGCCGCCTCGCGCTCGCCAACCCCCAGCCTCCGCGCCAGCCCGTACGACGTGATTCCGTACACGATCCCGAAGTTCACCATCTTCGCGCCGTCGCGCTGCTCGCGCGTCACCTCCTCCTGCTTCACCCCATGAATCTGCGCCGCCACCGCGCGGTGAATGTCCTGCCCCTCCTCGAACGCCTCGATCAACCCCGGGTCGCGCGACAGGTGCGCCAGCATTCGCAGCTCGATCTGCGAGTAGTCCGCGCTGATGAGCACGTGCCTCGGCGCCGCGACGAACGCCCTGCGGATCTCCCGCCCCACGTCGCTCCGGATCGGGATGTTCTGCAGGTTCGGATCGCTGCTGGAAAGCCGTCCCGTCGCCGCCACCGTCTGGTGAAAGCTCGCGTGAATCCGCCCCGTTTCCGGATGGATCGCATCCTTCAGCGCCACCAGATACGTCCCCACCAGCTTCGTCAGCTGCCGATACTCCACCACCAGCCCCGGCACCGGCGATGTCACGCCCGCGTCCTCCGCCAGCCGCTCCAGCACCTCTACGTCCGTCGAGAACCCCGTCTTCGTCTTCTTCACCGGCTTGAGACCGAGCCCCGCATCCTCATCCGTCGGCTTGTTGAACAGGATCCCGGCCAGCTGCTTCGGCGAGTCCGGATTGAACGCCCTCGGCGAAGCATCCACGATCGATCGCCGCAACTCCACGATCCGCTGCTCCAGCCGCTCCCGCTGGCGCTCGAGCTCCGCCCCATCCACCTCGATCCCGTTCCACTCCAGCTCCGCGAGCACCTCCACCAGCGGCGTCTCCACCTCCCGCATCAGCTTCTCAAGCCCCATCGCGCGGATCTGCGGCCACATCAGCGCGCACAACTGCAACGCCACGTCCGCGTCCTCCGCCGCGTACGGCGTCGCCCGCGACAGGTCCACCGTGTCAAACGTCCGCTGCTGCTTCCCGCTCCCGATCAACTCCGTGATCGAGATGTTCGCTCTCCCGAGCATCCCCAGCGCGAGCGCATCCAACGAATGCGACGATCGCGCCGAGTCGATCAGGTAGCTGGCCACCATCGAGTCGAACGCGATCCCCCGAAGCCCCACCCCGGCCTTTCGAAGAACCAACAAATCATACTTCAGGTTGTGTCCGCACTTCGCAACGCGCTCGTCCTCCAGCATCGGACGCAGAATCGCCAAGGCCCCCGCCTCATCCAGATGCTTCCCCGTCTCGGGCGACCGCACCGGCACATAGAACCCCTCACCCGCCTTGAACGAGATCGACACCCCGCACAGCTGCGCCGTCAACGGCGACAGGCCCGTCGTCTCCGTATCAACCGACACCACCTCAGCCTCGCGACACCGATCCACCACGTCCCGCAACGCTTCCGCCGTGCGAACGCACTCGTACGCCGCCCCGTCCGCCGCACGCTCAACCTTCTCCCCACTCGAAGCCGAGAACAGCCCCTCGTCGAACAACCCCGCCATGCCGCTCGTGCTTGCCTTCCCGCCCGCGCCGCCCTTCGCGCCGCTGTTCCGTCCGCTCCCGTTCCCCTCCTCAACCACGCCCCCCTGCGCCCGGATCAGCGCTTTCACATCCTCCTGATACCGATTGAACCCAAGCTCCTTCAGGATCGGCCCCAAGGCTTCAAGCTTCAACAACCCCGTGCTGGCCTCACCCACCCCGAACGCCACATCAACGTCCCGCTTCAGCTCCACCAGCGCCCGACTCAGCGGCAACTTCCCCGCCGCCTCCCGCAAGTTCTCACCTCGCTTTCCCTTCACCTCCCCCGCGCGCAAGAGCAGCGCGTCCAGGCTCCCGTATTCCCCGATCAACTGCGCCGCCGTCTTCGGCCCGATCCCCTCCACCCCCGGCACGTTGTCCACCGTGTCCCCCATCAGCGCGAGCATGTCCACCACCTGGCCCGGCCCGATCCCCTTTTCCTCGCGCAGCCGCGCCTCGTCCGTCACCTCATCCGTGTGAACGTCCACCATCTCCACACGCCCCGACTCGAGCAGCTGCATCAGGTCCTTGTCCTTCGACACGATCCGGATCTTCACCCCGGGCGCCTCGCGCTTCAGCCGCTCCACCACCGTCGCGATCGTGTCATCCGCCTCCACCCCCTCCACCGCGAGCACCGGCACGCCGATCGCCCGCGTGAGCGCAACACACCGATCCACCTGCGGCCCCAGCGCTTCCGGCGGCGCGTCACGATTCGCCTTGTACTCCGGGTACATCTGGCTTCGAAACGTCCCCCGGTCCCCCGACGCATCAATCACCATCGCCAAGTAATCCGGCTTGTGCTCGCGCAGCACCTTCAGCAGCATCCCGATGAACCCGAACGTGGCGTTCGTCGGCTCCTTCGTCACCGGCGACGACATCGGCGTCCGGATCGCGTGATACGCCCGGAACATCTGCGCATGTCCATCGATGAGGTACAGCGTCCCGCTCTCCGACAAGCCGCTCACGATTGGCCGCCGCCCAGCCCCCGCATCGCCTCCACGTACGCATTCCCCGGCGCCAGATTCCGGCGAGCCATCATCGCGCGCGCCACCTCGAGAAACTTCTCGAACCGGTACGCCTTTTCACCAGTGTCCGTCACCCATCGCATCGCCGGAATCGTCCCGCTCACATACGCGCTCGACGCCACCATCGTCCCCGTCCCGATCATCGCGCCCGTCATGAGCCGCGTCCCGATCGCCGTCTTCACGTGATCCCCGATCACGCTCCCAAAGAACGTCAATCCCGTCCGTTCCGTGGGCGCGCCCGCGCCCGCCTTGCTCAGCACTTCCCCGTACGTGTTCAACAGATTCGAATTCGTCGTCCCCGCCCCGAGGTTCGCCCACTCTCCAACCCACGAGTCTCCAAGATGCCCCTCGTGCGACTTGTTCGCCCACCCCTGGAAGATCGTCCCCCCAACCTCGCCTCCCACCTTGCACCAGGGCCCGATCGCCGTGTTCGCCTTGATGTGCGCACGATCCATCACCGTCGAGTGCGCCCCGATGAACGCCGGCCCGCACACGATCGCCCCGGGCCGAATCACGGCCTCCTCCGCCACCACCACCGGCCCATGCTCGAGATCGAACACCACCGTCGGATACACCGTCGCCGTCGGATCAATGGTCAAGTCCCCGTCCCCGATCGCCACCACCCCACGAGGCAGCTCCTGCGTCGCCCGATCCGAAAGCCGCGCCAGATCGTGCAGGATCGCTTCGTCACGCGCCCGAATCACATCCCACGCCCGGTGCAGCAACAAGCCCGCGTCCCACTCCTCCACCGTCGTGCCCCTCGCCAGCTTCCAGTCCTTCGAAAACGCCTCCGCCTCCCCCCCCGCAAACCGCGCGGCAATCACCTGACCGGTCCCGCGCTCCACCACCGCGCACCGCGTCTTCAGCTCCGCGGCCTCCGCAAACGGCAACACGCACCGGCCATTCACAAACACCACCCCGCCATCCCCCGCCCGCTCCGCCTTCCACGCCAGGTCATTCACTTCGCGCCCGAGCCGCTCCGACGTCACCGCACGCACCCGCGCAGGGCACACCAGCCCGTCCATCGGCTCCCCCAATAGATTCTCCCAGCGCTCCAGCGTCGTCAGCGCGCCAGTGCGAACCTCGAACGCCGCGCGCAGGTCCGTCATGGCTCCCAGACGCCCAAGACCATCGTCGAACATCACGACTACTGACATGCCCGCAGTCTACCTCCCCGCCCGAGCCTACCCTCCCTCCCCATGCGCGCCCTCATCTCCGACTTCGATGGTGTCATCCTCAACTCCGAACCCATCCACGAAGCCGCCATCCGCGACGCCCTCATCGAACTCGATCTGCCCGAAGCAGCCGATTGGCCCGACTGGTCCCGATTCGTCGGTCACGGCGACCGCGAAGCCTTCCGCCGAATGCTCGAAGACGCCTCCCTTCTGCACCGACTCTCCGAGCCCCTCTTCGCCGACTTCCAACGCCTCAAGAAACACCACATCACCCACCGTCTCGCCGACGCCGCCCACCTCGCATACCCCGCGACGCTCGCGCTGCTTCGCGCGGCTCATCAGGCCGATGTCAAACTCGCCGTGTGCTCCGGCTCCCGCCGCCACGAAGTCATCCCCGTGCTCGACACGCTCGCGCTCGCGCCCCTCCTCGCCACCATCGTCACCTGCGACGACGTGACGAACACCAAGCCCGACCCCGAGCCCTACACCCTCGTTGCACGCCGACTCGATCTCGCCCCGTCGGATTGCCTCGCCATCGAAGACACCCCCGTGGGCGTCTCCTCCGCGCGCGCCGCGGGCTGCCGGGTGCTCGCCGTCCTTCACTCCGCCCCCGAAGCCGCGCTCCGCCACGCCGGCGCGCACGACATCCTCCGATCCCCCGAAGATTTCTCACTCGATTCAATCCGCGCCCGATGGCCGAGACTCATCACCGGCTGATGCGATTCCAGGGGCGATCGGTTCTTCCGGCGGCGCTTAGCGCTTCCGGGGGCGCAGACGATCTCCAGCCCGCCACACGATCACCGACGCCGCGCCGCACTTGATCAGCGAGCCGATCACAAACGGCGCCACGCCCATCACGAACGAACTGTCCGGCAGCAGCACCCAGAGCCACATCGCGCCCAGCGTCAGCACGATCGCATCTCCCGCAAGCATGGCCGGCAGCGCCGTTCTCACGCTCCGCATCCACCCGCGCTCCGCCAGCCAGCCGATCACAAACGCCGAGCCCACAAACCCCGCCAGATATCCCCCCGTCGGCCCGATCAGATGCAGCGCCCCAAACCCACCGTGCGCGAACACCGGCGCGCCCAACGCGCCCTGCACGATGTACAAAGCCACCGCCGCGACGCCCAACCGCCATCCAAGCATCCCCGCAATCACCGCAACCGCCATCGTCTGCAGCGTGATCGGAACGGGCCACATCGGCACGCTCGCCTGCGCCGACGCCGCGATCAAAAGGCTCCCCAGCACGGCAAGCAAAACACGCCCAAGCCCCGACCGCGCCCCGACGCGATCCACAGCCCCGGCCGTCCCACTCCCGCCCGTGTCAATCCAGTTCTGTTCACTGATCATCACGCCAAACTCCCACCCCTACGCCCCCCTGTCAACCCGCCCACCCACCTAGTCTTTCGCTCGCATGAAGGCCAAAACCGCCAACCTCCATCCCCGCATCCCGTGGACGCAGTGGGGGACCGACCTCGAGCCCACCGCCCTCGACCAGATGCGCCGCGCCTGCTCCCTCCCCATCTCCCGAGCCGCGGCACTCATGCCCGACGCCCACCCCGGCTTCGGCCTCCCCATCGGCGGCGTCCTCGCCACCGAAAACGCCGTCATCCCTTACGCCGTCGGCGTCGACATCGCCTGCCGCGTCCGCCTCTCCGTCTCCGACATTCCCCCCTCCATCCTCATCAACGATCCCCGTGCGCTCCGCGACGCCATCCACAAGCAAACCCGCTTCGGCATCGGCGCCGAGTTCGAAAAGCCGCGCCACCACGACGTGCTCGACATGGACTGGTCCATCACGCCCCTCGTCTCCTCCCTCAAGCGCCGCGCCCAGTTCCAGCTCGGCACCTCCGGCTCCGGCAATCACTTCGTCGAGTTCGGCGAACTTCACCTCGCCGCCCCCGCCCTCGGCCTTCAGCCCGGCGTCTATCTCGCCCTCCTCTCCCACTCCGGCTCGCGAGGCCCCGGCGCCTCCATCGCCTCCCATTACTCCAAGCTCGCGAAAGAACTCCACCCCGAACTTCCCCGCGAACTCCAGGAACTCGCCTGGCTCGACCTCGATTCCGCCGAAGGACAGGAATACTGGGCCGCCATGTCCCTCATGGGCCACTTCGCCGCCGCCAACCACGCGCTCATCCATCAACACATCCACCAACACCTCTCCTCATCTGTCCTCGCCTCCGTCGAAAACCACCACAATTTCGCGTGGAAGGAAACCCACACCATCAACGGCCGGCCCACCGATCTCATCGTCCACCGAAAAGGCGCAACCCCCGCGTCCGCCGGAACACTCGGCGTCATCCCCGGCTCCATGGCCTCTCCCACGTTCGTCGTCCGAGGCCTCGGCCAACCCGACTCACTCCACTCCGCGTCCCACGGCGCCGGCCGCGTCATGTCGCGCACGCAGGCCAGGAAAAACCTCAATTGGCCCGACGTTCACCAACGACTCGCCGACAACGCCGTCACCCTTATCTCCGCAGGCCTCGACGAAGCGCCACACGTCTACAAAGACATCCATTCCGTCATGGCCGCGCAATCCGATCTCGTTGAGCCCCTGGCCACCTTCCACCCGCGACTCGTCAAAATGGCCCCGCCCGGCGAACGCGCCGAGGATTGAATCGATCGCAACTTTTTACGTGCCGGCGCGCCATCGCAAGTCCATGCCCTTCTTCGAGTTGCGCCCGCTCCAGCAGGCGGTCCCCGATGCGCCCCATTGATCCAATCCTCCCCCTTCTGTAGGGTGGACATGTCCCGCCGTGCACACGCGGGGCCACTCCGGAAGAAACCGTCGCTCCGCGCCTCGCTGGTTCGAGGCGCTGCACGCATCGAAGCCGCATCGCGGCCTTCAAGGAGAGAGCGACCATCATGAAGCCCACACTGCTCGCCACCATCGCCGCTGCTGGCCTCGCACACCATGCGCTCGCCTGCACCTCCTCGCCTCCCACGCCCCCGCCCACCGTCTGGTTCGAAAGTCTCGGCGTCAACCCCGTCACCGGTATGGCCGAGGTCCTCGTCGGTCAGGAAATCACACTCTTCGCGCCCACCAATCCCACCAACTGCGCCTGCGGCATCGGCGTCGGCACTTCCACCGTCACCGCGCCCACCTCCCTCTCAGCCAAGCAGGTCTTCGTCGCCGTCGTCGACACCACGACGCACACGATCTCTCCACTGACCGAGTTCGAACCGCTCCTCCTCAATCCCGCCACCTCCGCGGCCATCGCCGCCGGCCCCGGTGCGCCCACCGGAACGTGGTTCGGATTCTCCGGCCTCATCAACGGCTTCACGCCCCCCACGCTCGGCCCCAACGAAGTCTTCAAGCTCCTCTTCGTCCTCTCCGTCGATCCGCTCGATCTCAACCAGCTCCTCCAGACCACCATCGCCTTCGGCGGCGGCGAAGCCGACGGCAACGGCATCCCGCTCTTCTCCGGCCAACACCCCTTCGAGTACTTCAGGCCCGACAACGACGAAATCCCCTCCCCGGGACCCTTCGCCCTCGCCTCCCTCGCGCTCCTCACCGTGGCGAATCGACGCCGACGCTGACGAGTCCAGAGCAAGCCGCCCTCGCACAACAACGCGGCCCGGCGCGAATCCTCGCTCGCGCCGGGCCGTTGACTTGCGCGAAGCGCACGCGCCCTCAGGTGCATGTCGCGCCGAAGTTGCTCAGCACCGCGTTCAACTCGTTGAAGAAGTGCCCGACGCCATACCCCGAGAGCACAATGTTCAGGTCCGCGAAGTTCACCACGCGGTCCCCGTTGTAATCACCAGGGCACGGCGCGAGTCCCGGCTGCGCAAGGAACACGCCCGACACGCCCGACGCCGAGCCCGCGCCGAACGCGACGCGCCCGAAATCGTCCAGGCTGCACGAGCGCCCGTTCTCCGAACTGCCCCCCGCGAGCGCCGTCGTGCTCAGCTGACACGCCAGGAACTGCCCGTTGCCGAACTCCAGCACGTTGCCCTCGCGCACGATCAGCTCCAGCGCGCCCGCGTGAACCGCCCAGATCCCCTGGTCGTTTGACGCATTCACCCCCGTCCCGCGCAACTGCGACTGGAACACCACCGTCCCGTCACGATTGATCGCCACGTTCTGGAATGAGTTGTACACCACTCCCGTTGGACAGCCCGCGGCCTGCTGGCCCTCCCGCACGAAAGTCATCCCGCCCGCCGTCGAACCAATGCCCAATGCCTGATCGTTCTCGCCCGTCACGTCCGGACCGTCCATCGTGGCGATGAACGCCACGTTCCCCGAAGAGCTCGCGCGCATCTCGCTCCAGTACACGACCGTCAGCTGCGCAAACGGCCCCGCCAGCGACGAGCTCGCGCGCCGAGCTGCCTCCCCGAGTCCGCCGCCAGCCGTTCCCAGGTAGACCCTCCAGTCGTCCGCGCTCGTCACTCCCGCGCCGCTCACGCGCGCCTCGATCATCGCGATCCCCCCCGTCGCCCCGTCGATCGCGCCGATCTCCTCCATCGTCAGTCCACCCTGACCCGCCACGCCGCCGCTCGCGATCGCCACGCGAGCCGCCGCGCCGAACGTCGCCCCGGCGAATTCGTACGGCACGCTCCACGCGCCCTTGAGCGTGTTCGAGCTCCCCTGGAAGATCACCCACACGCCCATCGGCCCCGCCGGCGAGACATACGGCCTGAACGAACCCGAGAACAAGCCCCCGCCCGCCGCAGCGCTCCCCTCCCGAAACGCCAGCGTGCAGCCTGACCCCCGCGAAACCCACAGCCCGTCATCCCACGTCAGCCCCGTGCCCTGCAATCTTCCGCCGATCAGCAGCACGCCTCCCTCCATCGCAATCCGAGTCGCGCCCGGCGTCAGGCCGAACTCCCGATACGTCGCGTTGTTCTCGCCGCCGGGCGCCACGCTCCCCTCCCGCGCGCACAGCGTCATCCCGCCCGCCGACGCCATCCACACGCCGGTGTCACTCGTGCCAGTCACCCCCGCGCCCGTGATCTGCGCCGCAAACGCCGCGTTCCCCTGATGATCAAACGTCAGCGTGGGAAACCCGCCGTACGTGCCCCCAAACATCGCGCCCCCCGTGCCCCCCGCTGGCTCGCCCGTCGCCGCGTACTTCAGCACGCCGCCCGGCGCCCCCGCAAACAAACCGACAGGCGACGGAATCCCAATCCCCGCGTTCGCCGCGAAGCACACCTTCCCCTCGTTGTTCAGCAGCGGCCGAACGGTCGACAGATGGCCGTACAGCCCGCCACCGAACCCCGGCGCCGGCGCCCCCGACACCGCCACCGCCTCAAACGTGTACACGCCCGCCCCGCACATCCCCGCCGCACACGCAAGCGCCGCCGCCATCCATCCACATCGATTCTTCCGTTGCATGGCTCGCTTCTCCGTTCATCCGACCTGCGCCTGCCCCGCGCACCTCGCACGAGGCCTCAATCGCGCCAGCGCGTTCCGCGCCCCATCCCGGCGCGCAAGTCCGACCAACCCGACGAAAACGCCCCGCGCATCGCGCGAGGCGTTCTCGGCACATCCCCCGGGCATTGAGGAGTCGCTTATCGCTTCCGTCGCGCCCCAATCAGCCCCAGAATCGCGAAGCACGAGATCCCACCCGCGCTCGGCACGGCCGTCAGCACGCGCACCTGATCAAACCCCGCCAGGTAATTCCCCACGCCGCCGATGCCCAATCCGCCGGGAACAAGCTGGAAGTACAACGTGTCCGGCACGCCCCCGGCGACGAACACATTCGACACCGGCGAATTCAGCGTGTTCAACCCACGCCCCGAGAACGCGTTCGGATACGTCGTCCCCGTCGATCCAAACTGGCCGTCCGTCCAAACCAGTTGTGAGTCCCCGTAGATCACCGCCACGATCGGCGCGTCAAACCGCACCGTGCCGATCTGCAGCGGCGGACCACCAAGTGTCGCCGTGTTCGAAAAGTGCAGCATGTGGCTGTTGAACACCCCGCTCACCACGCCGCCCAAAGCGCTCGTGCTGTTCCCCGGCGCCACGAGGTTCACATTCACCCCGCTCGCGCTCACATTCACCTTCTCGTTCCAGGCCACCGCGCGCCCGCCCGTGCCCCCCAGCGACGCGCCCGCGCTCGCCGGCGCCGTGATCACCTGCACGTTCGCCGACGCCGACAAGATCGCCGCGCTCGACAGCCCGCCGACGCTCATCGAGATCGCCCACACACACATCTTCATCCACTCGTTCATCGAACCGCTCCTTTCCGAGCCCGCGCCGCACGCCGCGCGAACACCTCGCTCTGGTCAGCGAGAAACCACCTCCAATTCGGCGCGAACTCCGCTCGATTCCCGCACAAACGAAAACGCCCCGCGCATCGCGCGAGGCGTTCTCGGCACATCCCCCGGGCAATGAGGAGTCGTCTATCGCTTCCGTCGCAGCCCGCACAGCCCCGCAACCCCGAACAACGCCGCGCCGCCCGCGCTCGGCACAGGCCGCGTCAACACCCGGATCTGATCCACACCCAGCAGGAAGTTCCCCCCCGCTCCGCCCACGCTCCAGCCGCCCGGCAGCAGCTGGAAGAACAGCGTGTTCGGCTGAACGCCCAGCACCTGCGCCGTCGAAAAAACCGGCAGGCTCACGTTCAGCCCGCGATTCCAGTTGTTCGCGCCGTACGTCGTTCCAGCCGCGCCCAGAAGTCCGTCCGTACCCGCAAGCCTCGCCTGCGTGTAGATCAACGCCACGATCGGCGCGTCAAACTGCACCGTCCCCACGTGCCCAGGACCGGTCCCCGACGGAATCGTCGAGAAGTGAAGAATGTGGCTGTTCACCACGCCCGTGTAGAACCCGCCCAGCGCCGTCGCGCTGTGCCCCGGCGGCAGCATGTCCACCGCCAGATTGCTCACCGACACGTTCGTCCGCTCGTTCCACGCCACGGCCCTGAACCCCGCCCCCGCCAGGTTCTGGTCCGCCACCGTCGGCGCCGTGATCACCTGCACCGTCGCCGCCGTCGCCGTCACGATCGCGCCCCGCGACGCCCCGCACACCGCGAACACGCCCGCCGCCACAACCGTCCAACGCCCGCAAACCATCGCTCGCTCCTTTCATGAACCCGCCAACCACGCCCGGGCCACAACGGCCCGGTTCATCAAGGCCAGCGGATTCCCTCCCCAATCCCGGCGCGCCGTCAGAGGCCTTTTTTATCTATCGAACCACGCGCAACGCGAAGACCCCGCGCCTCCCGACGCGGGGTCTTCACACCGCAACACACCTCGCGATGCATGCCGTTCACCGACGCCGACGCAGCGCCACCAGCACGCCCAATCCGCCCAGAGCCACGCTCCCGGGCGTCGGAACCCGAGTCAGCACCCGAACCTGCTCGATCTCGATCGCGCCCGGAATCCCCAGGAAATCAAAGCTGAGCACGTTCCCGTTCGCGATCAGGAACGTCCCGGGATTGATCCCGCGCCCGATCTGACCCGTCGGATACGTCGTCCCGCCAGCTCCGAAAATCCCGTCCGAAAAATCCAGGAACGTGTCGCTGAAAATCACCGCCTCGATCGGCGCGTTGAACGTCACGGTCCCCACAGCCTGGAAACCGTTCGGCCCAGCCGTGAAGTGAACGAAATGGCTGTCGTAGATCCCAACCACCACGCCGGGCGTCGCGGCCCCGCTCGTCATGAACCCGCCGTTCACCAGCATGTCCACCTGCACGCCGCCGCTCGGCGTCGTCACGTTCACCTGCTCGTCCCACGCGTCCGCCAGCGGGCCCGTCAGCACCGGGAAATCCGCCAGCACCGGCGCCGCGATCAGCTGCGCCTGGCCCGACCACGCCGTGATCGCCGCGCTCGAAACGCCCGCCGCCATCGAACCAACCAGCACGCTCAAACCAACTCGTGTCGTCTTCTGCATCGAACAACCCTTTCCAACTTCCCCGGCCTCTTCGTCCGGTCCGCGGGACATTCCCGCCGATCACAACCCGGTCAGCGGCATCCCCAACCCATCCCGGCGCGTTTCCCCCGACATTCGCAAAAAAAGAGCCCCATGCCGCTCGGCACGGGGCTCTCGCTTCCCAATCCCCAACCCGTCCGCTCACCGGCGCCGACGCAAGCCCGCCGCCAGCCCAAGCACGCCTAGGCACACCCCGCCGGGCCCCGGAACCGCCCGCGTCAGCACGCGCACCTGCTCAATGTCAATGAACCCCGCCGCACTCTGGAAGCTGAACTGCAGCACGTTCCCGTTCGCCACGAGGCTCCCGAACGGGTTCATCCCCCGCTGCACCAGCGTCGTTGGATACGCCGTGCCGCCCCAGCCAAGCAGCACGTCCGTCGCGTCCAGGAACGTGTCGGAGAACATCACCCCAAGGATCGGCATGCTGAACGTCACCGTGCCCACCGCCTGCGGCACCGGCCCAGCCGTCCAATGCAGGAAATGGCTGTCCACCACGCCCGTCACCACGCCCGGCGTCGCCGCGCCGCTCGTCATGAACCCGCCGTTCACGAGCATGTCCACCGCCACGCCGCTCGCCGGCAGCGTCACGTTGGTCTGCTCGTTCCACGCGTCCGCCAGCGGACCCGTCAATGTCGGAAAGTTGGCTACCGCTGGCGGCGAAATCAGCTGGCCGTTCCCCGTCACGCCCGAAATCGCACCGCTCGACACGCCCGCCGTCAACGCCGCAACCACCAAACCCGCAACACCCAACGTCGCCTTGCCCATCGCACAACCCTTTCTGTCGCTGCTCGCGACCTCAATCCCGCTCGGCGGACACACGCCGCCAATCTCATGGAGATCAGCGCAACGCCCATCGCATTCCGGCGCAAAACACCCCAAAAAAAGGGCGACGCCGCCCACCCCACCCGCGCGCGAAAAAAAAGCCCCGCGCCGCTCGGCACAGGGCTCTCGTTTCCCACATCACAACGTCCACCCGCTCAACGCCGACGACGCAACCCCGCCGCCAAGCCAAGCGCCGCCACGCACACCCCGCCCGGCGCCGGGATCGCCCGAGTCAACACCCGAACCTGCTCGATCTCGATCGCACCCGTGAAACTCTGGAAGTTCCACTGAAGCGTGTTACCGCTCGCGCTCAGGAAACCGCCAGGGTTCATCCCGCGGAACACCTGGCCCGTCGGGTACAACGTCCCGCCCGCCCCAAGAAAATCTGAAAGATCCAGCAGATTGTCCGAGTAGATCACGCCCAGAATCGCCCCGCTGAACGTCACCGAACCGCTCGTGCTGGGCACAGTCCCCAGCGTCTGGTGCAGGAAATGGCTGTCCACCACGCCCGTCACCACGCCAGGCGTCGGCGCGCCGCTCGTCATGCTCCCCCCGTTGACGAACATGTCCACCAGCACCCCGCCCGCCGGAAGCGTCACGTTCTGCTGCTCATCCCACGCGTCCGCGAACGGCCCCGTGAGCGTCGGAAAATCCGCCACCGGCGGCGGCGCGACCTGCGCGCCCATCCCCGCCACGCCCGTGATCGCCGCCATCGCGCTCCCGCTCATCACCGCCGCGCCAACCACAACAACAAGCCCGCTCGTGAAATGCCGCATCGCACAACCCTTTCCAACAGTTGCCTCGTCGTCCGGCCCGCAGGACACTCCCGCCGACCACGCCAAGGCCAGCGTCATTCCCCCGCCCATCCGGCGCGCCTTCGAGGAAAAAAACAAGAAAGAAAACGCCCCTCGCCGGCAGGCGAAAGGCGCTCGCTTCCCTTCAACAAGGCCATGACTCACCGACGCCGACGCAACGCCACCAGCACGCTCAGCGCACCCAGCGCCACGCCCCCCGGCGTCGGGACCCGCGTCAGCACCCGAACTTGCTCGAACTCGATCCCGCCCCCGATCTTCTGAAAACGGAAATGCAGCGTCGATCCGTTCACCAGGAGCTGACTGCGCGCAGGGTGCATGCCGCGCCCCGTCTGGCCCGTCGGGTAGATCGTCTGTGGCGCACCAAGCGCCGCGTCCGATTGATTCAACCAGAGGTCGGCGAACATCACCCCCACGATCGGCGCGTTGAACGTCACCTGCCCCACAGAAACGCCGCTCGTGAAAATCGGGCCCGCCCAGTGCACGAAGTGACTGTCCACCAGCCCCGTCACCACCCCGCCGATCGGCGATGTGCTGGACATCGGCCCGCCTTGAATCAGCATGTTCACCACGAACCCGCCCGCCGGCGCCGCGACGTTCTGACGCTCGTTCCACGCCCGCGCCGATGAACCAAAGCCACTCGAATTGATCGCGACATTCGGCGGGCTGATCGCGATCGCCTGCCCGGACGTGCTCACAATCGCCGCATGCACATCACCCATCGCGCCAACCGCCATCATCATCAACGCCGCACAACTCCGATACGCCTGATTCATCGCACAGCCCCTTTCGCCCGAATCCAACACAAACGCGCCCGCGAGACCACCTCGCCGACGCCGAACGGGCAAGCGACATCGCCGCGCATTCCCGGCGCGCCAAGCAAAACTTCTTGCATTCCCGACTCCCCCGGTCCCCCCTCAGCCCCGACCGCTCAGATACCGCGTCAGCGTCCCCATCCGCTCCTGCATCTTCTCAAGCGCCCGCCCCGCCAGCCGCCGCAGCGCATCCTCCGTCCGACCCATCTCCTCCGCCACCTCCGCAAACGTCGCCCCGTCGAGATACACCCGCGTCACCACCTCCCGGTAATCCTCCGGCAACCGCGCCATGCACGCCATCATCGCCCCGATCGCATCCTCACGACGCATGATCGCGCTCGCCGTCCGCTCCGCGCCCTCCACCTGCCCCAGCAACGCATCCGCTCGGCTCGCGCGCGCCGCATCCCCACCACGAATCTCCCGCTTCGCGTCCCGCTTCTGACTCCGGAACTTCCGCACCTGATCAATGAACCGGTGCTCCACGATTCTCGACACCCACCGGTAGAACGCGTCGTCCCCCTCCGGCACAAACTCCCCGATCTTCAGGAACGCCTCCCCATACGCCTCCTGCACCAGATCGTCGGGCTCGATCTTCCCGGACCAGTCCACACCGATCTTCCGACGCGCAAAGCCGATCAGCCGCGCATGGTGCGACGCCAGCAACGCCGCCACCGCCTCCTCGTCACCCCCCGCCGCACGCGCGCACAACGCCCCCAATTCCACCGCTCCCCCGCCCTGACCACCCTTATCCGAGGCGCCTTCCACGCGACTAGTGTAAACAACCTCCAGCCCATTCCGGCGCCCCCATTCGCGCCATGACCAACAACCCCAACATCCCGGGCGACCTCGGCCAAGACGCGGACCACGCGCCACTCCCCGAAATCCCCGGCTACGACGCCATCGCCCTCATCGCACGTGGCGGAATGGGCGCCGTCTACGAAGCCTTCCAACAGGCCACCGGACGACGCGTCGCCCTCAAGCTCATGCTCGATTCCACCGCGGCCTCCGACTCCGCGCGCCGCCGCTTCGAACGAGAAGTCGAACTCGTCGCCCGACTCCAACACCCCTCCATCGTCCCCGTCATCGACTCCGGCATCCACAACCGCAACCACTACTACGTCATGGACCTCGTCGACGGACAACCCCTCGACCACGTCCTCAACCCCGGCGACGCCGACCCGCAACGCGCCCTGGCGCTCCTCGCCGCCGTCTCCGACGCCGTCAACTACGCGCACCAACGCGGCGTCCTCCACAGAGACCTCAAGCCCGACAACATCCTCCTCGACAACAACAACGCCCCGCACCTCCTCGACTTCGGCCTCGCCACCTCCTTCACCCCGGACCTCCCCGAGAGCGCCGCTCACCACTCCCTCTCCCTCCCCGGCCAACTCATCGGCACCCTCGCCTACATGGCCCCCGAGCAAGCCCGAGGCGACATCGACGACGTCTCCGTCCGCACCGACGTCTACGCGCTCGCCGCCATCGCCTACGAACTCCTCACCGGCCGACTCCCCTGCCCCATCAACGGCGCGCTCCTCGAAGTCCTCCATCGGATCCAAACCGTCGATCCCCCCGCCCCATCCACGCTCCGCGCCGGCCTCTCACGAGACCTCGACGCCGTGCTCCTCAAGGGCCTCGACAAAGACCCCGACCGCAGATACGCCACCGCCTCCGAATTCGCCGACGACCTCCGACGCCTCCTCAATCACCACCCCGTCCTCGCGCGCCGCGTCGGCCCCCTCGGCCGCGCCGTCCGCTGGACACAACGAAACCAACGACTCGCCGCCGTTATCGGCGTCGCCCTCCTCGCCCTCTCCACCATCGGCGCCGTCGCCGTCACACAACGATTCCTCGCCAACAGCGCACAGCGCGAAGCCGGCCAGGCCAAACGCGAGGAGAGCACACTCGACGACGTGCTCGATCAGTCGCTCGCCCTGCTCGACCCCGAAACCACCACCGCGGCAGGCATGCCCATCGAATACATCGACGCCATGCTCGCCCGCGTCAACAACAAGCAGCTCCCCCCCCAACGCGAAGCCGACTACCGCACGCGACTCGGCGTCGCCTACCTCAACTACGGACAGGCCCCCCGCGCACGCCAGCTCCTCCAACGCGCACTCGATCTGCGCGACGAGTCACTCCCCCCCTCCGATCCCCTCATCGCAGAAGCACATCACAACCTCGCCCGCGCCCTCTATTTCTCCGCCGACTACGCCGCCGCCGACAAGCACTACCAACTCGCCGTCAACCTCCGACGCGCTTCCGCAGATCAACGCGGCCTCGCCTTCTCCCTCCAGCACCTCGCCTCCACCAAACAAAAACTCGCCGACGAACAAGCCGCCGAAGCGCTCCACCGAGAAGCCATCAACATCCGACAGGCGCTCGCCGCCTCCGACAAGTCCGTCCTCCCCGATCTCGCCATGTCACAGAACGCCCTCGGCTCGCTCCTCCGCGAGCGCGCCCAACTCGACGACGCCGAGGCGCTCTTCCGAGCCGCCATCGAAAGCCTTCGCGCCGTCCCAGGCGAAAACGCCTTCGGCCTGGCCGTCGCCCTCCAGCAACTCGCCTCCACGCTCACCGATCTCTACCGCTACGAAGAAGCCGAGCCCCTCCTCCTCGAATCCATCACCCTCCTCAAGAAGCGCGTCGGCGACAACCAGCCCCGCGTCGCCACCTCACTCGAAGCCCTCGCCGCCCTCTACCTCCGCCAGAATCAGCCCAAACGCGCCGAGCCGCTCGCGCGAGAAGCCATCGCCATCCGCGCGCAACACCAGGCCGCCACCCACCCCGCCCGCGCCGACGCCCAACTCCTTCTCGCCGATGCGCTCCTCTCGCTCGCCCGCCCCGACGAAGCCGAGCCCCTCATCCGCGACGCCCTCAGCATCCGCTCCGCAATCCCCGCGCCCCTCGACTGGCAGATCGCGCAGGCCGAGTCACTCCTGGGCCACTGCCTCCTCCTCCAACACCACAACGAACAAGCCGCAACGCTCCTCCGGCGCGCATACCACACACTCCTCAACTCCCGAGGCCCCGAACACCCACTCACCATCCAGGCCGCGCGCCGACGAAACCTCCTCAGCCCCGCCGACGCCGAACGCCCGCCAGCCCCATGAACCCCGCCAGCACACCCACGCTCCCGACGCTCGGCACGAACACCACTCCCTCGAGGAAGATCACGTAGTCCCCGAACGCCCCGTTCCCCGACCAGTTCGACAGCGGCGCCAATCCCCCCGGCCCATCCGGTCCCGAAACCTCGTTCGGTATCGCGAACTGGAACATCGGCCCACCCGCGCTCAACGGCTCATTCCCAAACCCGCTGATCCCCAGGTAATAGACCCCCGGGTTGTTGATCACCACCCCCGTACCGTCATTCGACATCCGCAGCAGCTGCGAGCCCTCGATCCCCGGCTCCGCGTCGTCATTGCCCAGCAACGCGTGCCCCGTCTCATCAAACAGCCACAGCTGCGTGTTGAACGTCGCGCTCCCCGCGCCGAACGTGCGCGCCGAAAACAGCGCCGGCGCCGAGATGTAGATCCGGTACAGATCCTCGAAATCTGACGCGCCCTGCCCGTCCACCGGGCCCCGCAGCCTCCCCGCGATCGTCTGCAGCAGCCCGCTCCCCGACGGCTCGTCCGCCGTGCCGATCGTCGAGCCCGCGCCGCCACCCGGCTCGATCCAGTTCGGGCCCGCAACCACCGCGCACGAACACACCGCACCCACCGCGCCCGCGATCAATCCAAAACGCATCGCGCTTCCCTCCCAACTCGAATCCACCCGATTCTCATCCCAGACCTCCACGAAGCCTGGAACCCAACCCCGAACCTACCACCACCCGCACCCCCCATCAAGAGAAAACGCCGACGTTTCCGCCGGCGCCCTCTCAAAGCCTCTCGTGACGAGCGTTATCCACCCCGACCACCGCCGCCGCCGCCACCCCCACGCCCTCCACCACCGCCTCCCCCGCGCCCGCCGAACATCCCACCACGCCCCCCGCCCGCCCCCATCCGCTTGAACATCTCCCCCGTCAGGCTCCCGTTCTGCGCGTTCCCCGTCATCACCTGATCCTTCATCGCCTGCGTCATCCGATCACGCGCCTGCTGCATCCGCTCCGCACGCTCCTCCTCCGTCAGCTGCGGCCTTTCTCCCTCCGGACGCTCGGGCCTCCCCTCGGGCCTCGGCCCCGTCGGCCGCTGACCCCAGATCCCCTCCATGCTCTCGCCACGCGCGAACTTCTTCGCCGCGTCCGTCATCCGCTCCTCCATCATCGCCCGCATCGCCTCGCGCGTCTTCTCATCGCGGAACATCGCGCGCCGATCCTCTTCGCTCATCTCGCGAAACAGCCGACCCGCCTCCGTCGTGTACTGCGCCTTCCGCTCCGCCGTCATCCCCTTGAACTTCCCGCTCGCCATCACCGTCACGGCCTCCTGCGCCGTGCGAGGCAGCCGCGGCGGCGCCGTCGCCGCCATCGCCCACGCGCCGCCTCCCACCACAAGCACCGCGCCTGCCACACAAGCACCGCCGATGATCTTCTTCTTCCGAGGCGACCACGATGCGTCAATCGTCCGACGCCCCTCATTCGCCATCGCATCCAGGTCGTACACCTTGCGTTCCATCACCAAGTCTCCTCAAAGAGCCTCAAGCCCGAACTCACTCCCCGTACTTGCCCACGTGACCATCCACGAACAGCACGTTCCGCGTCGAATGGAAAAAGTCCACCGACACCTGCTGACCGTCCTGCGTCTCGAACGTCCCGCCGTCAAAGTCATACGCCACCGGCGTGTCCATCGGTGTCAGCTTCAGAAACCGGTAATAGAACGTCTGCTCGTACGGCGCCCCCGACAGCGCCACCACGTACGTGTAGCTCACCCCGCACTCCTGCTCGATCCCGTTCGCGTCCACGTACGTCCGCTCCGACACCACACTGTCCCCCGGGCACTTGTACGCCCCGATCCCCGGCTCGATGTGCGGGTCCAGCGCCTGCGGCAGCGGGGGGTCCTCGTCCCCGCTCAGCCAGGGCGGCGGCATGTACCGCGCCTTCGGAAACGCGTCCTGATTCTCGTTCATGTACAGACGCATCCCCTGACCGATCCCGTGCAACGCACCGGCGCACGCCGACCGCTTCGCCGCGTCGCGCGCCTGCGGCAGCACCGCCAGAATGATCCCCATCAGCAACGAAATGATGAACAGCGACACGAGCAACTCGATCAACGAGAACCCGCGCGCCCTCCGTCCAATCCCCAGCCGTCCCGCCGCAAGCCGATCCATGCCGCACTCCTCATCCCTGAAGCCCCGACCGCGACCGCAACCTCTCCGCGCCCGAACAACGCCCCGAACGCCCCCCGATTGCACCCCTCTCCCCGAGCCCACCATAAACCACTCAGCCCCAGCATCGGTTGCCACACCCTCCAACGCGTACACTCAGCCCCCTTCCTCTACCCTCCCTCACCAATCCCCGACATCCCGAAAAACCCCCGGTGGGGTGGCCGAGCGGCTGATGGCGCCGGTCTTGAAAACCGGCAGACCCGTCAGGGTCTCGCGGGTTCGAATCCCGCCCCCACCGCTTTTCCCTGAATCCAATCCGCTATCCCCACGAATGCTCACGCGACCCCCAACCCGCAGGAGCACGCATGTCCATCGCAAGAGCCGCACTTCCCGCAATGCTGTCCACAATCGCGATGCTCGCCTGCGCCGCCGACAATCCAGCCGCCGGCGACGCCTCGAACATGCCGCCTCCTACCATCCCCTCCGCCTCACCCCCGCTCGGCCAAACCGTCCGCGTCGGCGGCGACCTCAACGCCTCCATCACCACAACCTCCAAGGGCTTCCGCTTCGGACCCTCCTCCATCGACACGCCCCTCCCCGATGGCTACCCCGCGCCCACTCCCCCCGGCGCCATCGACATCAAGTCCTACCCCTCCGTCCGACTCGCCGAAGTCCAAGGCTCATCAACCCCCGATCGCGGCATGAACGACGCCTTCTGGCCCCTCTTCCGCCACATCAAGAAGCATGACATCGCCATGACCTCCCCCGTCGAAATGAACTATCAAAAGCTCGACGCCGACAACACACCAGACGCATGGTCCATGGCCTTCCTCTACCGCACACCCGACCTCAACCAAACCGGCGCCGAAGGAAACATCACCGTCCGCGACGCCGACCCCGTCACCGTCCTCGCCCTCGGCGCCAAAGGTGACTACTCCATGTCCCTCGTGAACACCGCGCGCGAACAACTCCAGTCCTGGCTCGACCAGAACCCCCAATGGATCCCCGACGGCGAATGGCGCGCCCTCTACTACAACGGACCCGCGCTCTTCTGGTGGAACAAGTGGGCCGAAGTCCAGATCCCCATCCGCCCCGCCGACGAAACTCCCGCGTCCTGACGCTCGCGCATCACCCGCTCAGCAGGCGCCATGCTCCCACTACACTTCGCGCGTGCACTCGCGAATAGGGAGACATGCAATGCACGCGCCGCTCGCCCTCGCCCTCGCGATCGTCCTTCTCCCCCTCTCCGCCTGCGCCTCTCACCCAAGCGCGCCCACGCCCTCCTCCGCTCCCTTCCTTCTCGTCCTCGGCATCGCCCAGGACGGCGGCGTCCCACAAGCCGGCGCCGTCAACGACCCCCGCTGGAATCACCCCGACGACCGCCGCCTCGTCTCCTGTCTCGCCCTCATTGATCCCCAAACCAATCAGCGCTGGCTCTTCGACGCCACCCCGGATCTCCCCGAACAACTCACCCGCCTCCATCGCGCCTCCCCCTTCACCCCCGCCGCGCCACTCAACGGGATCTTCCTCACACACGCCCACATGGGCCACTACACCGGCCTCCTCCATCTCGGCCACGAGTCCATGAGCGCCCGCTCCATCCCCGTCTACGCCGCACCGCGAATGCGCGACGTCCTCGAATCACATGCCCCATGGGGCCAGCTCGTCCGCTATCACAACATCTCCCTCCACACCCTCACGCCCGACGTCCCCATACATCTCACCGACACGCTCTCCGTCACGCCCTTCCTCGTGCCGCACCGGCAGGAATACTCCGAAGTCCTCGCCTTCCGCATCCAGGCCGCCGACCGCGCCGCCATCTTCATCCCCGACATCGACTCCTGGGACCATCTCGACGCCGCCGGAACACGCATCGAAGAACTCATCGCCTCCGCCGACGTCGCCTACCTCGACGGCACATTCTTCTCTGCGCACGAACTCCCCGGCCGCGACATGTCCAAAGTCCCGCACCCGCTCATCTCCACAAGCCTCGCCCGCTTCGCCTCCCTCCCCGCGCACGAACGCGCCAAGGTCCGCTTCATCCATCTCAATCACACCAACCCGGCCCTCAACCCAAACTCCCCCGAAGCCCGACAGGTCCGCGCCGCCGGCATGCGCATCGCACAGGAACTCGAATCCTTCCCCCTCGCCGCGCCCTGACGCGGCTCGCGACCCGCCCCGCCCGATCAATTCCTCCAACTCCGCCCGAACCGCACGCGCCCCCCGCCGAATAGACATCACACCTGCCGGGCGCCGGGTGTGCAACGCGTCACGTCGCGCCGCGCGGAGAAAAAGCATGCGCATCCCTCTCGCCGCCCCGTCGTGCGCTCTCGTGTTCATGCTGGCACTCTCAACCCCCGCCGCACTCGCGCAGTGGACAGTCGTCTACCTCCATCCCCCCGGCGCAACCGACTCGGCCGCGTTCGCCGTCAGCGACGGCAGACAGGTCGGAAGCGTCACCATCAACGGTGTGTCCCACGCCAGCGTCTGGACCGGCTCCGCCGCATCATGGGTCGACATCCACCCGGCCTCCGGCGCCCTGTCCTCGCTCGCGCTCGCCATCAATGACGGACAGATCGTGGGCGCGGTGACCCTCCTCAACAACGAATATCACGCGGCCATCTGGACCGGCTCGCCATTGACATGGACCGACCTGAATCCCGCCGGTGCGCAGTCCTCCGAAGCGATCGCAGCCGGCGGAGGACAACAGGTCGGTTCCTTCTCGACATCCGTCGCCGTGCGCGCATGCCTCTGGACCGGCTCGCCGCATTCCTTCGTCGACCTGCACCCCGCAGGCGCACTGGCTTCCGAAGCCCTGTCGGTCAGCAACGGTCAGCAGGCCGGACGGGCCTACATCGACCTCGAGTGGCACGCCGGTTTCTGGTCCGGCTCCGCCGCATCATGGGTCGACCTCCACCCCGCAGGAGCAATCTTCTCCACCGCAAACACCAACGACCAGGGACAACAGGCCGGCCACGCATGGATCGACGGCATCCGACGAGCCTGCATGTGGAGCGGGTCCGCGGCCTCGCGCGTCGACCTCCACCCCCCCGGAGCCGTGGAATCCAGCGTGGAGGACATGGACGGCGGACAGCAGGTTGGCTTTGTGCGCATGAGCGTCGGGTCCCGAGCCAGCCTCTGGCGAGGCCACCGAAACTCGTGGGTCGACCTCCACTCCTTCCTGTCCCCGCGATTCGTACTCAGCGACGCACTCGGCGTTTCCTCCGACGGCGCGAACACATACGTCGTCGGACTTGGCTACGACCCGACTGCGCGCCGCACCGAGGCCCTGCTCTGGATCGGCCCGTCCTCCGGCCCGTCCCCCTGCCCCGGCGACGCCAACGGCGACCGCGCCGTCAACTTCCTCGACCTCAACATCGTCCTCGGCCAGTTCGGACAGACAGGCTTCGCCCTCCCGGCTGACCTCAACAACGACGGCGTCGTCAACTTCACCGACCTCAACATCGTCCTCTCCTTCTTCGGCTCCGCCTGCTGA
>CAZWZL010000035.1:0-29281 GCA_964638515.1 uncultured Phycisphaeraceae bacterium | reverse complement strand
TGACCAACATCCGCGACGTCATCCCATTCCCCAGAACGCCGGGAAATGCGGATTTCTAATTCCGTACTTCTGGTTCGCGTACATCACGATCCGCTTCAGAAGAGGCTTCTTCCGTGTCAATCTCCGCGTTGATGATGTCGAGAATCGGTCGCGCGACCCACACCTTGCCATAATCACGACCCGTGCTCTCTACCAGCAGCCCACTCGCCTCGAGACGAGAGATTGCCGCCCTAGCCGTCGGATCTGTGGTCCGCATCGCTTGCTGTGCACTCACCGCGGTCACGGCGGGCGACGCAAACAGATGATCAAGCAACACCATCGAATTCGCCGCGCTCCGTCCGCGCTGAAGCAACGACCGTTGCTGATCGTACAACGCACGTAATCGACCGATACGCTCCCCCGCGTCGCGTGCTTGATGCATTATGGCCGACAAGAAAAACTCAATCCACGAATGCCAATCGCCATGCGTGCTCACGCGGAGCAATAGGTCGTAATACGCCTGACGATGACGATCCAAGTATCCACTGACGTAGACCAGTGGCTCGGAGAGCAACCCCATCCGGCAGAGCGTCAATGCGGCCACCGCGCGACCAACCCGCCCGTTTCCGTCGTCAAACGGGTGCAGCGCCTCGAACTGGTAGTGAGCCAGCGCTACCGCCACGACCACAGGCATCCACTCCGGCGTCTGATTCACAAACCGTTCTAACGCTGCAATGCCGTCCTCGAGCGACTGCCCTGGTGGCGGAGGCACATATCTTGCCGAAGCCACGTCATTCGCGCCCCCCGCGATCCAGTTCTGCGATACGCGAACTTGACCCGCGCGAAAACTCTCGCCGCGCACGCCTTGCATGAGACGATGATGCATCTCGCAGATGAGACGACGAGAGATGGGTAACGTTGAGTGGAGCCCATGCTGAAGCGCGACAATGTAGTTCGCAACTTCCACCGTATCATTCCGGACAATCCCGTATCCTGCTTCATACAGCGCAACCTCTTCGGCCGAAGCAATCGTGTTCTCGATACGTGACGAAGATTCCGCCTCACGGCGCATGAGCGGACGAGCAATCGACCACGGATACGACACGCCATGCGATAACCCGTCGAGGCGCGCCACTTCGCGTTCAGCCTTCAATATTGCTCCAAGGAGCGGGGCCATAGATTCGACAGACATCCCCGTCGGGGGCAGGTTGTCTGGCAGGAACGCCAGTGAATCAACCCCACTAGCGGAAACTAGGCGACCCGGTGCTGAATCGCTGAATTGAGATCTGTTCATCGGCTATTCCAGATCCTAAAGGGTTTTTTCAAAGATTCAAAGCATATTCTTTGAATCATAAAAAGCAATCTGCGATTCCGCTTTCCCGCAATTTCCCCGCCCTATTTATGGGCCACACACTACCCTCTCCCCCACATGCCCCCCTCTCCTCCCTCCACCCCAGACCCCCTCAAGGCCCTCTTCCTCGCAGGCCGCCCCTGCGTCCGCATCGTCACCTTTGAAGAAGCCGAAGCCCGCGACCGCCTCTTCGCCATCGCCTCAGACCTCAACCTCACCCCCTGGCTCTGGACCGCCACCCACGGCATCCGCTGCGGCCACGTCGTCTCCGCTCCCATCCCCGACACCACCAACCCCGCCGCCGCACTCCACTACACCCTCCTCCACGCCAAAGAGCCCACATTCCTCGTCACCTGCGACCTCGCCGACCACCTCGCCGATCCCCTCGCGCTCCGCGCCCTCCGCGAACTCATCGAGCACTTCGCGCGCCGCGCCTCCTTCAACAACCCCGCCCACATCGCCATGGTCGATCATCGCGACGACGTGCCCCCCGCCGTCGCCTCGGCCTCCACGCGATACACCCTCCCCTTCCCCAACGACGCCGAGATCGAACAACTCGTCCGCAAAACCATCCGCGAACTCCACAAGCAATCACCCATCGACATCTCTCTCACCAAGAACAACGTTCGCGCCCTCATCGAAAACCTCCGAGGCCTCACCCGCCGACAAATCCCCCTCCTCCTCGCCGACGCCGTCGCCGAAGACCGCGCACTCAACGAACACGATCTCCCCAACCTCCTCCGCGCCAAGCGCGAAGCCATATCCCTCGGCTCAAGCGTCCTCGACTTTGTCGACTCCCCCGCCTCCCTCGACGACGTCGCCGGCCTGAGCCGCCTCAAGAAATGGCTCCGCGCCCGCGCGCCCGCCTTCACCAACAACGCCGCCGCCGCCCTCCCCACGCCACGCGGCGTCCTCCTCCTGGGCGTCCAGGGCTCCGGCAAGTCCCTCGCCGCCAAAGCGATCGCCTCCGCCTGGTCCCGCCCCCTCCTCCGCCTCGACCCCGGCGCGCTCTACGACCGCTTCGTGGGCGAATCCGAACGCCGACTCCGCGAAGCCTTCCGACTCGCGGAATCCATGGCCCCCATCGTCCTCTGGATCGACGAGGTCGAGAAGGGCTTCGCCTCCGCCGCAGCACGCAGCGTCGACGGCGGCCTCTCCCAGCGCCTCTTCGGCTCACTCCTCACCTGGATGCAGGAGCACCGCGCGCCCGTCTTCATCGTCGCCACGGCCAACGACATCGAAGCCCTCCCCCCCGAGCTCCTCCGCAAAGGCCGCTTCGACGAGATCTTCTTCATCGATCTCCCCACGCTCGACGCCCGCGCCGAAATCTTCCGCATCCACCTCCGCAAGCGCGCGCTCGACCCCCAAAGCTTCGACCTCGCCGCCCTCGCCGACGCCTCGCAAGGCTTCAGCGGCGCAGAGATCGAACAGGCCGTCCTCTCCTCCCTCCACGAAGCGCACGCCGACAACAAACCCCTCGACACCGCGCGCATCCTCAACACCCTCCGCGAATCCCCGCCCCTCTCCGTCACCATGGCCGAACGAGTGAGCGATCTCCGACGCTGGTCCCAGGGCCGCACCATGCCCGCCGACTGAAGCAACCGCGGCCCGATCCTTGTCAGACCGGGCCGCGCGCTCCCTCTCATGCGCCCGCGCAAAACCTCAATCACGCGGACGCGTCACATGCCGCCTCACTCACCGACGGCGGCGAAGGCCCGCAAGCCCCGCCACGCCGAACAACGCCGCCGCGCCCGGCGTCGGGATCACGCGGAAGTTGTCCACGTACTGGAACAGCGTCTCCGGCTGCGGCACCGTGAACGGACGAGTGATCATCACGCCGACGTTGAACATCCCCGACTGCGACACCACGTACGTGCCCGTCAGCTTGCCGTAGTGCGGCAGCGTGCTGCTCGTCGGACCCGCCACGGCGTTCGCGATCGAAGCCCCATTCACGATCAGGTCGAAAATCCCGCCCTGCGAGTTCTGCGTCGTGATCGTCCGAATCGTCGCCCAGTCAAACCCGAGCTCGTACGCCCCCGCCGCAAGGAAGATGCTCTGCGTCATCGTGATGCCCTGGTTCCCCGTCTGCCCCGCGTCGAAGCGACCCACCGAGAACCGCGCCGCAAGGCTCGGCCCCGCCGGCCCGGGCCCGTCAATGTCCACCGCCTCGACAATCGCCGTCGCAACCCCGGTCCCCCCCGCCGTGTTCGCCAGCGTCCAGCCGTTGAAGTTGCCCGTCTCAAACCCCGCGTTCACAAACTGGCCGAACGCGCCCGTGCTCAACGCACCGGCCGTCAAGGCCACCACTACCGCGCTTCGTGTGCTCATGACGTGTTTCTTCCCGAATCAAGGCCGCCGAAATAAAGCTCCATGCCCGTTCGCGCCGCCGGCAGCAACGCCACGCGCGGGCCGCTACAACAACCACCCTACCATTCACGCGGCCCCGCAAACAAGTGCTCTGTAGCGATTTCGACACCCAATAACGAGTGATTGGTCCGGATGCCGGCCGACAACTCTCCTCAAACAGCTGCTGACAAACAGGTTGCGCCCGGCGTCGACCACGGCTCACACCACGTCCGATACTCATAAAATCATGCCCCCATCTCTACCCCTCGTCGCACTCACGGCCGATCTCCCGGTCGAGTCCCCGCCGGCCTACGCCTCACGCTGCGCCTACGCCGAAGCGCTCCGCCGAGCCGGTGCGCTCCCCGTCATCCTGCCGCCACCCGTCGCCGCCTCTCCCACCGAGCTCGAACACCTCGCCTCCCGCTACGCCGACGCCTTCGACGCCTTCGTCTTCACCGGCGGCGCCGATCCCGTCACCGAACCCTTCGGCCAGCCAACCCACCCCGCCGCCAAACGACTCCACCCCGCGCGCCAGGCCTTCGAACTCGCGCTCTTCGCCGCGCTCGACCAGCCTCGACACCGCGACAAACCCGTCCTCGCCATCTGCCTGGGCATGCAGCTCATGGCCCTGCACAACCAAGGCGTTCTCAACCAGCATCTCCCCGACTCTCCCCACGCCGACTCGGCGCCCCAGCACCTCGACAACCAACTGCACGACGTCCTCCCCGCGCGCAACGATCACCCCGTGATCACCCGCGCAGGCCGAGTGGCGTCCTCACATCACCAGGCCGTGAGCGACCCGGGCCGGCTCCGCGTCGTCGCCCGCGCGCCCGATCAAGTCATCGAAGCCATCGACGACCCCTCGCGCGCGTTCTACCTCGGCACACAGTGGCACCCCGAGCGCACCCCCGACGGGCCCGAATCCAAACCCCTCGGCGACGACCTCTTCCGCGCACTCGTCGCGCGCGTCAAGCCGCGCCCCTGAAAAACACGGTATCGCGCGCATTCGGCGCACCCGCCCCCAAACCGCACGCCCGCGGCGAAAGTTCGAGCCTCGCGCATCCACCACCCCGGCGCGCGCGCCGCCCGCATCTCCTATCCTCCCTACATGCGCTCCTTCGCCCATCCGGCGCGCCTCCCACTCATCGCGCCCTCCATCCTTTCAGCCGACTTTGCACGCATGGGAGAGGACTGTCGCCACATCCTCGACCCCGCCCAGGGCGACGCCGATCTCCTGCACCTCGACGTCATGGACGGCCACTTCGTGCCCAATCTCACGATGGGCCCCGACATGTGCCGCGGGCTCCGAAAGGCCCTGCCCGACGCCTTTCTCGACGTCCATCTCATGGTCACCAACCCCGCGCAGTACGTCGATCCCTTCGCCGACGCGGGCGCCAGCCACCTCACGTTTCACGTCGAAACCACCCCGAATCGCAAGGCCCTCGACACCCTCGTTGCGCACATCCGCTCGCGCCAGATGACCGCCGGCATCGCGATCAATCCGCCCACACCCATCGATCGACTGTGGTCGCTGCTGTCGACTTCCGACGCCGCGGGCCTCGATCTCGTCCTCGTGATGTCCGTCAACCCCGGATACTCGGGCCAGGCCTTCATCCCCGAAACCCTTGAGAAGACCCGCGCGGTCCGGACGGCGTTGGGTCCGTCGATGCGGGTGCAGATGGACGGCGGAGTCAATCTCGACTCGGCGCCCGGATGCCGAGACGCCGGCTGCGACGTCATCGTCGCCGCCTCGGCAATTTTCCGAGAGCCGCCCCCCCAGCGCGCGGGCATGGTGGCTGCCCTTCGCGGTTCGTGATGGCCACTGGCCGAGCAAATACCGAACACATCGGGCCCGCGGTTCATTGAACTGGCCCTCGCCGGTGCTATCCTGCTCGCGGAGTAGACGTAGATCGATTCGAGGCTCGCCCCGGCGCGGGCTTCATCCCACCATGGCCGACCAAGGCTCGATCCAACTCATTCTCATCCGCACCGGGGCCACCGACTGGGACGATGCCGGGCGCCTCCAGGGGCTGACGGATCTTCCGCTTTCGACGCCGGGCAAGGAAGCGCTGCAGCAGCGGCTCGGCGACTTCCGCTCGGCCAACGCTGACCTTGAGCATCCGGCGGGCGTGCTGCACGCGTGCGACGAGGGCTCGCGCCAATCGGCGGCGCTGGCGGCGCGGCTGCTCGGCAGCAAGCCTCGAGAGCTGGAAGCGCTGCACGACATCGGGCTGGGGCTCTGGGAGGGACTGCTCGAGGACGATCTGGCGGAGCGCCATCCGACGGCGCACCGACAGTGGCAGGACGACCCATCACTGGCGACACCGCCGGAGGGCGAGGCGTTGCTGGACGCCGAGGCTCGTTTGCTCGACGCGCTCTCGCGCGCGACGGCGAAGGGGTCGAAACGACCGGTGGCGGTGGTGCTGCGGCCCACGGCGTTCGCGCTGGTTCGAAGCTGGCTGACGGGCCAGCCGGTCTCGAGGCTTTGGGAGACGCTGGAGATGGCGCCGCCGGTGGATCTGATGCACATTCATCGCTCGCGTCTGCTGGCGCGGCGCGAGCGCGAGGGAACGCGGGCATGACACGGATCAACGGCCGTCCCTGGGCCGCGGCGGATCGCAAGGCCGGGGCTGTGCCCGAAGGGCTCTGGCTCCGCTGCCCGAACACGGAATGCGGCCAGATGCTGTATCGCAAGCAGATGGAGGCGAACCAGTCGGTCTGCCCCGAGTGCGATCACCATTTTCGCATTTCCGCTTCGGAGCGCATCCGTCAGCTCGTGGACCCCGATTCGTTCGAGCCGTTGTTCACGAACCTTCGCGCGGCGGACCCGCTTGGGTTCGTCGATCGCAAGCCCTACGCCGACCGTGTTCGGGACGAGGCCAAGCGCACGGGCGAGCACGAGGCAATCAAGGCCGGGCGCGCGTTCATCAAGGGGCGGCCGGTGTGCCTGTGCTGCCTTGATCTGACGTTCATGATGGGGTCGATGGGGTCGGTGGTGGGCGAGACGATCACCCGCTCGATCGAGCACGCCACGGACGAGGCGTTGCCGCTGATCATCGTGTCCTGCTCGGGCGGCGCGCGGATGCAGGAGTCGGGCCTCTCGCTGATGCAGATGGCGAAGACCTCGGCTGCGCTCGCGCGGTTCGACGACATCGGCGGTTTCTTCATCTCGGTGCTGACCGATCCGACGACGGGGGGCGTGACAGCATCGTTCGCGATGCTTGGCGACGTGATCCTGGCCGAGCCGAGGGCGCTGATCGGCTTCGCGGGGCCGCGTGTGATTCAGCAGACGATCCGCCAGGAGCTTCCCGACGGGTTCCAGCGCTCCGAGTTCCTGCTGGAGGCCGGGCTGGTGGATCGGGTGGTGCACCGTCGGCAATTGCGCTCGGAGATCGGGCGCATGATCGATTACGCGGGGAAGTGAGGCGGGGCGGCGCGCGTCAGCAGGCCGTGCCGAAGTTGCTCAGCACGAGGTTGAGATCCGCGAAATTCACGACGCCGTCGCCGTTGACGTCGCCCGCGAGCCCGGCGCCGGTCAATCCGAACTCACCGAGCACGATGTTCAAATCGGCGAAGTTCACGATGCGATCGCCGTTGGCGTCCCCGGGGCACGGGTTGACGATGCGGATCTGCCAACCCATCCGGAGGTGGTTCGAGCATTCGTAGAACAGCAGATCGGGCGCGCCGGCGTCGGGGGTGAACGTGAGCGTCGCGTTGCCCGCGGCGAAGTTGCCGATGACGCCGTTGGAGTAGACGCCCGCGCCGGCGCCGGTGCTGCTCGTGGAGATGTAGAACGGGTGATGGAACGGCACATCCACCATCTGGAACGTGTAGGCCGTGCCGCGTTCGAGCGTGACCACCGCGCCCTCGACGCCGTTGATGTAGTACGCCTCGAGCCAGCCGCCCTGGTTGGGATGCGCGGGCGTCTTCGGCCCGACGGTCACACAGAACGTGGTCGGGGTGGTGGCGCATGGCCCCGCGAGGCCGGTAGCGGCGCAAAGCAATGAGCTGACGGTGAGGGCGGAGCATCGAGCAAAACGGATCGGCATGTGGATCTCCATGTATCGCGGCTCGAGACACGGCGGCGCCGGTTTGCGGCCGCGCAAGGCCTTCGTGCCCACTTCGTACCGCGCTTTCCGGGGTCTGAGAAGGCTCGACGCACGGATTGGCGCGTATCCGGGGGACATCCCTTGCACACATCGAGCGTGGTGCGGGTCGCTACTCCGGCGCGATCGCGCACAGTCCCTTGCAATGCTCGCCCTTGGGGTATTGCCCGGCGCGCATCTCGCGGACGGCCTTGTTGATCTTGTCGCGCACTTTGCTGAGCCGCAGTGATGCCATGGCGATCTGGCCTCGCTTGCCACAGGTCAGCATCCAATACTCGGCGTCGGCCTCGACCGGCATCGGGTCTTCCGCTCGTTCTCCCTGAATCTCGCGTTCGGGCGCTTCGGGATCGAGGAGTGCCGGCAGCACGAGGGCGTAGACCCCGAACTGCAGATCATCGGGCTTGGGCTCGAGCTTGGACTTGTTCGGCTCGCCGGTCTTGTAGTCCACCACGCGGAAGCGGTTGTCCGCGAGCATGTCCACGCGGTCGAGCTTGGCAACGAGCGTGTGGCGTTCACCGTCGAGCGTGTAGCCGACGTCGATCATGGCCTCGATGTGGATGACGTGGGCGTCGGGCGTGGCCGCGTGCAACGCGTGCGCGTGGATGAGTTGCGCGCGGACCTGATGCTGCGTGTCTCGCGATTCGGCGTCCGACAGCCGGAGGGCCGCGACGCGCTCCCGGCCGATGGCGAGCAATCGATCCAGTGTCGGCCCGGCGTGACCCTCGCTCTCGGCCGCGCGCCACTCCTTCACGAACTGCTCCATCGACGTGTGGATCGCGTGCCCGACCTGCATGCGGCTCTGGGCGGGCTCCTTCAGCCCGTGCACGTGCTTGAGGTAGCAGCAGCGGGGGCAGGCGCCCCAGTCGTAGATCGTGCTGTATGACAGACGCAGCGGCGCCGGCCAGGGCCGGAACAGCGCGCCGGCCCGGCGCGCCCAGGATTCCTGCCGCTGTCGATACTCCTCGTGCGCATTGCTGGTCGCGCTCGGCGGAGCCTCCTCGCGCAGATCGGCGAGGGCCCGGAGCTTCTCGGCGATCCGCTCGAGCTCCCCGGCCGCGGCGCGACCGAGGTCTCCTCGGAATCCCGACGCGGGTACGCTCACCATGGTTTCCGCGGCGTGTCGGCGCAGCCGGCGGACTTCAGACTCGAAGAACCCAACGCCGCCGCCGTCCAACGCGTCGTCGGCGGCCGGCAGCGCCAGCCCCGCCGCTTCGATCAGTTTGGCGACGCTGCCGGATGCATCGATGAGCGGGACGCCGCCGCCGGAGAGTTCGAGCACGTAGTCCGTGGACTTGCCGTCGCGGGCCTTCTTCGACTTGGCGAGCAACACCAGCCGACGTTGTGCGCGCGTGCAGGCCACGTAGAACACGCGTCGCTCCTCGGCCAGCATCTCGGGCGGGGCTCGCTCGGTGAGCGACTTCGGGAGGGGCTCGTCGTCGGAGCCATTCTGCGTCAGCGGGTATCCCCAGCCCGGGCGGACGCGCGGGACGAACACGGTGTCGAACTCCAGCCCCTTGGCCTGATGGGCGGTGAGACACACCACGGCGTCGGACGGCAGCGCGTCGTCCTCGGATTGCTCGACGCGATCCTCTCCCGGCGAGGCCAGCGCGGCGCGTTCCTTCTCGTCGAGATCGGCGAGATACTCGAACAGCGCGGAGAGGTCGCCGGGCGGCGCAAGGCGTGGTTGGCGCGAGCGCGCGAACCCGACCGCGGTCACGAGCGAGGCGATGCGCGCGGAACGCTCGGGAGCGTCCAGCCCATCGGCGTCGGTGAGGGAGAGCCGAATCGCCGTCTCCCAGAGCGCCTCGCAGGCGGGCAGCGATGCTATTCGTGCCGAGAGATCCGCTCGCAGCGCCATGAACCGCGCCACCGCGGGGTCTTCGGCCTGCGTCAGGACGACCCAATCGAGCCACTCGGGCTGCTCCGCTTCGCGACGCGCGCGGCGCCACTGCTCTTCCCATCGCTGGAGCGTGTCGTTGTGCGCGCTCACCGGGGGGCGGAGCAACACGCGTCGGGCGTCGGAGGCGTCCGCCTGCCCGGCGAGCAATCGCAGCCACGCGAACAGATCCTGGATGCCCGGGTCGTCCCACGGCGTTGCGCTGCGTCGAACGTGCGCGGCGATGCCGGCCGCCTCGAGCGCGCTCGCGGCTCTCTCGGCCTCGGTATTGGTGCGCGCCACCACGGCGAAGCGTGAGAGCGGCATGTCGGGGCGGTGGCGCAGCTCGCCCCGGATGGCGGCCGCGATGGCGATGCCCGCGTGCTTGTCGTCGTCGACCAGCAGCGCATCGACGCTCCGGGGCGCGCCGTCGACGCGCGCGCACGCGATGAGCTGCTTGTCGGGCGCAAATCGCTCGCCCGGCGCGGCGCCTTGCATGACGCGATTGGCCACCGCGAGGATGGGCGGCGCGCTTCGGTAGTTGTTCACCAGCGCGATTCGTCGGTGGCCGGGGTAAACCCGCTCGAATCGCTCGAAGGATCGATCATCGGCGCCTCGGAACGCGTAGATGGCCTGATCGTCGTCGCCGACGACGCACACGTCCGGGGGGGTTCGCTCGGACGGGGGCGCGAGCCGTTCGAGCAGACGGATCTGCACGGGGCTCCAGTCCTGAAACTCGTCGACGACGATGTGACGGCTCTCGTCGCGCAGGATGGCGCGCGCCTCCTCACGCTCCTCCAGCAAACGCACGGGCAGCGTGAGGAACTGATCGAGCGTGAGCCAGCCTCGCTCACGGCAGGACTCCTCGAAGTGCGCAAAGAGCCTCGCGAGCTGCTCGAAGTCGTCGAGGCGCACGCGCTCCGCGTCGACCGCCAGCGCATCGAGCCCGTGCGCGTCGCCCGCGATGAACGCGCGACGGCCCTGCACCCATGCCGAGAGGCGATCGGGCGAGAGGCCCTCGATGCGGAATCGATGGATCTGCCGATCGGCATGGCGCGCGAGCGATGCGCGGCCCTCGGCGGCGCGATCCTCGAAGATGTCGTGCTCGGCCATGAGATCTCGCAGCAGGCGCACGCGCTGGGCCGAGTCGGCGATCTGGGTCTCCCACGGGTATCCGAGCCGATCTCCGAACCGCTTGACGACGCGCCGCCCGAACGCGTGGCAGGTCGACAGGCGCACGCGTTCGGCCACGCCGACGCCCACCATCTCCGCGAGGCGTGTTCGCATTTCGTCGGCGGACTTGATCGTGAACGCGAGCGCGAGGACGTGCTCGGGCGGCACGTCGAGCCCCTCCTGGTCCGTCGGCGCCACGAGGCGGGCGATGCGGTGGATGATGACGCGAGTCTTGCCGCTGCCGGGGCCTGCCAGCACGGAGAGCGGGCCGTCGTCGTGCAGCACGGCCTCGCGCTGTTCGTCATTGAGCGAGGTGAGAAACCCCGGTGTGGGCATGGGGAGATCGTACCCCCAAGGGCGACGGCGCCGAGGTTGCGAACCGCCGGATCAGACGCCCAGGAGTGCGCCGGAGGGGAGCACGACCGGCTCGAAGATCGGAGCGTCGCGGTCGAGACGAGGCAGGGAGGCCTTGAGGGAGGCCTTCAGATCGGCGCCCAGGCGACAGATGTGCTCGGCGTCGGGCCGAAGGCCCGCGGAGCAGCGGCCCAGCCGGATGGCGTCGAACACGTCATCGGCGCGATCGGACGCGGCGTCGACGTTGGTCCACGCGGCGCCGGTCTGCAGCCAGACGTGGGCGTCGCTTCCGCCCGTGACGCCGACTCCCAGGCCTCGAGCAATGCGCTCGGCGCGGGCGACGAGTTCGGGCTCGCCCCACCGGGCGTTGATCTCGATGGCGTCGAAGAGGCGGGAGACGGTTTCGCCGGCGAGGGCGCCGATGGGCTTGTCCTCGCGGAGCGGATGAGCCGCGATGGTCACGAGGTTGCCGATGCGGGTGACGGCGTCGGCGAGCTCCGCGCCGTGAGGGTGATGGCCGAGCGAGAGGGGGCGCTGGAAGGCGGCGTCGAGCGCGCGCAGGTCGGCGAGATCACCCAGCACGAGGGCGTCGACACGTTCGGCGAGCGTGATCTCGAGGCCGGTGAAGAACAGGAATGACCCGACGATGAACCGGCCCTGCTCGTACACGAAGTCTCGGCGGAGCGTGTTGAACATGCGCCAGAGATCGGGCGCGTGGGCGTGCTCGGTGACGGCGAGCGCATCGAGCCCTCGGCGTTCGAGCATGCGCGCGAATCGCGCGGGCTCGCCGTTCTGCATGGGCGTTCGTTTGGCGACTTTGAGGTGGGTGTGCAGGTCGATCGTCAGGGGCATTTCGGGGCTCCTGCTGGTCGTCGGGGAGATCGTAGCGAGGGAGTATGGGGTTGCCACCGGACAGGCACCGACTCCGACAAGAAGTTCACATCGCAGGGTGTGCGCGGGCGCGCGGCCCTGCGTTGGTAACTCGTTGAGATGGCGGTTCTTGGGCTTGGCGGGGAGACGAACTCCCCACATCGAGCGTCACACGCCCAGCAGCAGGCGCGTGGGGTCTTCGATGCACTTTTTGATGTGCAGGAGGAATCCGACGGACTCGGCTCCGTCGATGATGCGATGGTCGTAGGAGAACGCGACGTACATCATGGGGCGCACCACGACCTCGCCGGAGCCCGGCTTGTCGGGGTTCTCGACGGGTCGGCGCACGATGTTGTGCATGCCGAGGATGCCGCTCTGCGGCGGATTGAGGATCGGCGTGGCGAGGAGCGAGCCGTAGACGCCCCCGTTGGTGATCGTGAACGTGCCGCCCTGCAGCTCTTCGAGGGTGAGCTTGCCGTCGCGGGCGCGGGCCGCGAGATCGCGGATGCCGCTCTCGACCTGGGCGAAGGAGAGAGACTGGCAGTCGCGCAGCACGGGGACGGTGAGGCCCTTGGGCGTGCCGACGGCGATGGCGATGTCGAAGTAGGAGCGGCGCTCGATCTCGAGCTCGCCCTTGTCGTTCTCGACGATTGAAGAATTGACGAGCGGCGATGCGCGGAGCGCGCTGACGACGGCCGCGACGAAGAAGGACATGAAGCCCAGACCGACGGCGTGCTGTTTCTCGAATTCCTGCTTGTAGCGGGCGCGGAGCGCCATCACGGCGGTCATGTCGCACTCGTTGAAGGTCGTGAGCGTCGCCGCGGTGTGCTGCGAATCGACGAGGCGCTGCGCGATGCGCTGGCGGAGCGGGGACATGCGCTCGCGCGTGACCGTGCGGCCCGTGCCGGCCTGAGGCGAGGCGGAGCGCGTCGGGGCGTTGGCGGGCTCTGCGGCGCGCGGCTGCGGCGCCGGCGTGGCGGGCTGAGGCGCGGGCGAGCGCGAAGCCACGAACGCCAGAACGTCCTGCTCGCGCACGCGGCCGCCGGGGCCGGTGCCGGAGATGCGCGCAACGTCAACGCCCTGTTCCTCGGCCATCTTCCGGGCCAGGGGCGTGGCTCGAACCTCGGAAGGGGCTTCAGCAGCCACCGGCAGCGCGGGCGTCGGGCCTGGAGCGGCGGGCTTCACCTCGGGCGCGGCGGGCTTTGGCGCGGGCGCCGGGGTCGATTTCGGGGCCGACTCCTTGGCCGGCTCCGGCTTGGCGGCCTCCTTGGCGGGCGCCGCGCTCTCATCGATCTGCCCGACCACCGCGCCGACTTCGACCGTGTCGCCTTCCGCGGCTGAGCGCGAGAGCACGCCGGACGCTGGCGAGGGCAGCTCGAGCGTGATTTTGTCGGTTTCGAGTTCGAGGACGGGCTCATCGCGCTGAACGCGCTCCCCGTTGGCTTTGCGCCAGGTGGTGATGACGCCCGTGCTGATCGATTCCCCCAGTGCGGGGATGACAATGTCGGTAGGCATGTTGGTCCGATTCTACCGTTGGCTTCAGCCCCGCGCGCCCGCGGAGGCCTGCGGAACGTTCTCTTCCTGGCGCTTCCCGCCGTCCTTGGAGGGCAGGGGGCCGATGACCGCGGTCAAGATCGCGTCCTGCTGTTTGAGGTGCTGGGTCTTGGAACCTGACGACGGCGAGCAGGATCGGGGGCGGCCGATGTACCGGATCTTGTTGATCTGCATCGTCTCGCGCAGCTCGATCTCCAGATGGCGGAACGCGCCCATGTTCTGCGGCTCTTCCTGGCCCCAGACCAGCTCCGCGTCGCGCGGATAGGACTCGAGCGCCTCCCGGAGCATGTCCACGTGGAGCGGGTAGAGCTGCTCGATGCGCACCAGCGCGATGTCTTTGATGCCCGTGAGCCGGCGCCGCTCGTCGAACTCGTGGTACACCTTGCCCGTGCAGAGCACCACCCGACGCACGCCCGACTTGGAGAGAGCGGGCTTGGTCGCCCGATCCCAAGGCACTGAAGCGAAGTTGGGATCGTCGATGATCTCGAGGAAGCGTCCGTGCACCAGATCCGCGACTCGGCTCGTCGGCAGACGGAGCTGGCTCTTGGGCGCGATCACGATGAGCGGAAGCCGGAACGAGCGGCGCACCTGACGACGCAGCACGTGAAAGATCTGCGCGGCCGTGGTGGGGCACACGATGTAATTGTTGTCATCCCCGCAGAGCTGCAGGAATCGCTCGATGCGGCTCGAGGAGTGCTCGGGTCCGGCTCCCTCGGCGCCGTGGGGCAGCAGGATGGTCAGGTTGCTCCATCGCTCCCACTTGTGCTTGGCGGAGGACACGAACTGATCGAACATCACCTGCGCGCCGTTGGCGAAGTCGCCGAACTGCGCCTCCCACATGACCAGCATGTTGGGGTCGGTCAACGAGTATCCGTACTCGAACCCGACCACGGCCATCTCGGAGAGCGGTGAGTTATGGACGCAGAACCGCGCCTGGCGGGGCTTGCCGTCCGCGCCCTTCGTTCCCACATCGCTCTCACCACCCGGCTCGCCGATCTCACGGATGTGATTGAGCGGGACGTACCACTCTTCCGTGGTCGCGTCGCGCAGGCTCGCGTGGCGGTGGCTGAAGGTGCCGCGACGCACGTCCTGCCCGCTCAGGCGCACCGGATGACCCTCGACGACAAGCGTGCCGAACGCCAGCGACTCGCCGGTGGCGTAGTCGAGCATTTTGGACTCATCATCGCAGCACGCGGCGCGAGTCTTGAGCAGGCCGGCCAGCTTTCGATTCAGGTCAAACCCTTCCGGAACGCGCCCGAGCGCGTGCGCCACCTCCTGCAGCGCGCTGAGGGGCACGCCCGTCGGCGCCGATTCGTGGCTGAACGGCTTGCCGAAGCCCTTCCACCGGCGGCTGCCCGGGTCGATGCTCGGATCGAACGGCTGGATCTTGCTGGCCGCCTGGGCCTTGTCGATCGCTTCCTCCAGCCGACGCCGGATCTCTTCCGCGTCCTTGTCGCCGATGACGCCGTCCTTGCGGAGGCGTTTGGTGTACGACGACAGCACGCTTTCCTTGGCTCGGATGAGCGCGGTCATGCGCGGCTGTGTAAATGACGGCTCGTCCGCCTCGTTGTGCCCCCACCGTCGGTAGCACACGAGATCGATGAACACGTCCTTGTGGAACTCCTGCCGGTACGCGAGCGCCAGCTCGGCCGCCCAGACGCACGCCTCGGGGTCTTCTCCGTTGACGTGGATCACGGGCGCTTCGATCATCTTCGCGCCGTCGGTGCAGTACCTCGATGAACGCGCCTCATCTTCGCCCGTCGTGAATCCGATCAGGTTGTTGGTGACGACGTGGATCGTGCCGCCGACGCTGTAGCCCTCGACGCGCGACAGATTGAGCGTTTCCGGCACGACGCCCTGCCCGATGACGGCCGAGTCCCCGTGCATCAGCACGGGCACGACCCGCGTGCGCTCGGCGTCGCCGCGCGCCCGCTGCTTGCCTCGGGTGCGCCCGATGACGATCGGATCGACCGCTTCGAGGTGGCTGGGGTTGCTCGCCATGGCGAGCCAGATCCGCTTGCCGAATCGGGTGACCCGGTCACCCGAGTACCCCTTGTGGTACTTCACATCGCCGCCGCCGTCGGCGAAATCGTCCTCGAAATTGTCCTCAAATTCCGTGAAGATCTGCTCGTACGACTTGCCGAGAATGTTGCACAGCACGTTGAGGCGGCCCCGGTGGGCCATCCCCAAAACCATTTCCTCGACCCCGAGTTCGGGAGCGCGCTCCACCATCCGGTCGAGCAGCGGGATCAGGCTCTCTCCGCCCTCCAGGCTGAATCGCTTCTCGCCGGGGTATCGGGTGTGCAGGAACTTCTCGAACGCCTCGGCGCGGATGAGGCGCTCGAGGATGTGCACGCGATCTCCCGGAGTCAGCGCCGGCTTATTGCGGGTCTCTTCGACCCGCGTCGCAAACCAAAGGCGTTCGCGCACATCGGACATGTGCATGTACTCAACGCCGACCGAACGGCAGTACGTCTCATCCAGCGATCCGATGATCTCGCGCACGGTCGCGGGCTCGCCGATGGGCGAGAGCGCCGGGCTGCACACGGTGTCCAGATCCGCTTCCGATAGCCCGTGAAACTCCGGCGTGAGCTCCGCCGGGCAGGGCCGCTCCCGATCGAACGGGTCGATCGCCGCGCACAGGTGGCCGAGATCCCGGTAGTGATGCATGAGGGCCGCCACGCCCGCGTTCAGCGAGACGCCCACGTCGCCCTTGCGTTGTTCGGACGTGAGCCCGACCGCGGCCACCGAGAGCGTTCCATCCGGACGCACCGCTCGCGCAGGAGCTTCTCCGGTGAGCCCGTTCACGCGGGCCGCGGAGACGCCCGCCGAGGCCGAAGTGGCCGAGCGCGCGGCGCCCGCGCTGCCCATCGCCAGCTCGAAGCCCTGAAAGAAGACGCCCAGCCCTTCCTCGACCGCGGCAGGGTTCTGCCGCCATTGCTGGTACTGCGCTTCGAGGTATTCCGCGTTCCAGCCGTTCACCGACGGACGCGACGCCTTCACCGACGAGCTCATGAAGCCTCGTGATCCATGTCTGATGGGCGACGCCCCAAGCACGGCGCCCCTCCTGGGGCCGCTCGGCGTCGCGGGGATGTGAAAAACCCGACTCGGGCATTCTACACCGGACTCCCCAAACCCTCCCTACCGGCCCTCGAACGGGCTCCCGAACCGACCCCGAAACTCAACCAAACCGGCCTGTCACGTACTGCTCGGTTTCCGGAAGCGTCGGGTTCTGGAAGATCCGCTCCGTGGGCCCGTACTCGATGAGCCGCCCGAGGTACATGAAGGCCGTGTAGTCGCTGACTCGTGCGGCCTGCTGCATGTTGTGCGTGACGATCAGCACCGTGTATCGGGTCTTGATCTCGTGGATGAGCTCCTCGATCTTGAGGGTGGCCACGGGATCGAGGGCGGAGCACGGCTCGTCCATCAGCAGCACCTCCGGCTCCGCCGCGATCGCCCGCGCGATGCAGAGCCGCTGCTGCTGGCCGCCCGAGAGCCGCAACCCCGAGCCGTTGAGCCGATCTTTGACCTCTTCCCACAGCGCGGCGCCTCGGAGCGCCCGCTCGCAGGCCTCCTCGAGCACGCCACGACGACGCTCGCCGTCGATGCGAAGCGGGTACACCACGTTCTCGAAGATGCTCATCGGGAACGGGTTGCTCTTCTGAAACACCATCCCCATGCGTTTGCGCAGCTGGATCACGTCCACGCCGGGGCTGTAGGCCGACTGGCCCTCGATGAGCACGTCTCCCTCGACACGCACGCCGTCGATGAGGTCGTTGAGCCGGTTCACGCTTCGAAGCAGCGTGCTCTTGCCGCAGCCGGAGGGGCCGATGAGCGCCGTCACGCGGCTTCTTGGCACGCGCATCGACACTTCGTGCAGGGCCTTGGCCGCGCCGTAGAACAGCGAGAACTCCCGGGCCTCCACCACGGCGTCCACGTCGCGCAGGGCCGCATCAATCTCGGGCTCGAACCGACGCCCCTCACGAATGGCGTTGATCGCTCGGAACTCGCTCCCCACGTCTCCGCCCGGCGCGCTCCCCGAGTCCCGTCGTGCCGCCGCGCGTGTGATTGTCGTTTCGCTTTGCGCCACTCGGTGTTCCTCAGCCCGCGTTCTCGTTGCTCCGCTCGCCGCCCCGACCATCAGAACGCCCCTTCCACGAATCGCCGCCTGAGCCGAGACCGCATTCCCACCGCGACCGCGTTGAGCGTGGCCACAATCGCGATCAGCAGCAACGTGGTCGTCCACACGTAGGCCCGCGCTGCTTCCGAGTCGGGGCTCTGGAAGCCCAGATCATAGATGTGGAAGCCCAGGTGCATGAACGACCGCTCCAGGTGCACGAACGGCGCGTGATGATCGAAGGGGAGATCGGGCGCGAGCTTCACCGCGCCGACGAGCATGAGCGGCGCCACCTCGCCCGCGCCGCGCGCCATGGCGAGGATCATGCCCGTCATGATCCCGGGCGCCGCGCGGGGAAGCACGACCCGCCGCACGGTCTGCCACCGGCTCGCGCCGCAGCCGAAACTGGCCTCGCGCAGCGACCTCGGCACGGACGAGATCGCTTCTTCCGTGGCCACGATCACCACCGGGAGCGTGAGCAGCGCGAGCGTGAGCGCCGACCAGATGATGCCCTTCGTGCCGAACGTGGCCGTGGGAAGACGTTCGCGGAAGAGCCCGCGGAAATAGGGCGTGGTGGCCAGCGTCCAGACGAGAAGACCGGTCGCGCCGATCCACAGCGCGAGCCCGGCCCAGGAGGCCGCTCGGTGACGGGCGCGGCGCGCCTGACCGGGGCGCGGCTTGGCCAATCGCGATGCGATCGCGGCGAGCACGATGGCGGCCAGCACGCCGACGACGCCCAGGGCCCACACCGGCGCGGGAACGGGCGCGGACGGGCCCGCATCGACGTACGCGCCGAGCGTGTAGCAGAAGAAGCCGAGCCCGAACACGCCGTAGACGATGGACGGCACACCGGCCAGGTTGTTGACGGCCGTGCGCACAAAGCTCACGAGCATGCCCTGCTTGGCGTACTCGCGCAGGTAGAGCGCGGCCAGGACGCCGAGAGGCGCGACGATGACACAGAGCAGCAGGGTCATGAGCACGGTGCCGAAGATCACCGGGAACACGCCGCCCTCGGTGTTGGCTTCGCGCGGCGCGTCCAGGAGGAACTCGCGCCAGCGGGCGCCGTACACGCCCCATCGTTCGGACGTCGACAGCGCGTTGGGGCGCACCGCCCGCACGACCTGGGAGAGCGACATCGGCTCGTCGGCGCGCGACTGCGACACGGGGGCCACCCGCCCGCTGGACGCGTCTTCAACGACGAATCGGAACCGCGCATCCTCCTCCTCGATGACTCGCGCTTCCGCGAGCAGCCGGTCGTACTCCGCGGCTGACGCGCGCCGGGATATCTCCGCCCGTTCCCTCGCGAGCGCGAGACGCTGCTCGGAGGCTCGCCCCTCTTCGTGACGCAGTTCAATACGGCGCAGCGCGAGGCGGGACCGCTCCATGGCCCAGTTCACATCGCCGATCTCGCGCTCGCGAATCCGGCGGAGCCGTGCGGTTCGCTCGAGCGCGGCCGGGCGGAGCGCCCGGTAGGCCGCCCACGCCTCATCGTCGCCCTCGCCGAGATAGACCGTCTCACGCACGCGCGTCGTCGGCGCGCCGTCATCGCCGGGCTCCCCCGGGGCGAGGATCACGCGCTCGAAGCGCCGCGGGCCGAGCGAAGTCGAGGTTTCGCCGGAGAGCGTGATCGAATCCGCGCCGCCCGGCAGCGTCCGTTCGTCGACGCGCGTCACGGCTCTCAAGCGGCCGATCCATACCCCCCACTCGCGCCGCTCGACGAACACGCTCCACTCGGGCCGTGACACCGACGCGACGTCCGCCAGGTCTACCCACCGGAACGGCTGCCCCGTCACTTCGCGGTTGCCGACTCGATAGAGGCGGCGCACCGCCAGGCCGTCCTTCGAGAGGGACGCGGGCGCCGCGCTGCCTGCCTCGATGCGCGAGCGGATTTCATCGAGCCGGGGCTCGCCCGGGTTGTAGGCTTCGTCGCGAACCGGCGCGCCGAGGAACGAGCCGCCTTCGCCCTGCAGCGTGACGAGATCGAGCGGGCCGGGCCAGAACGTCCGCAATCCCTGCCAGGCCACGAGCGAGAGCAGCCAGAGGATGGCCGCGACGGAGATCGCCATGCACGCGCCCGTGAGCCACACCTGCGGCTCACCATGGGCGGAAAGCGGCGTGCGTCGACTCGTCGGGTTGACGGTTGCGCGACTCATATCGCCGCGCTCCGTGCACGGAGTCGGCGTCGCATCGCCTCGGCCAGGGTATTCACCACGAACGTCATCGCAAAGAGCACCAGCCCGCACAGGAAAAGCACCCGATAATGCGTGGAGCCCTTCGCGGCCTCCGGGAGCTCCACCGCGATGTTCGCTGAGAGTGTTCGCATGCCGCTGAACACGCTCATGTCCATGACGGGCGTGTTGCCGGTGGCCATCAGCACGATCATGGTCTCTCCGGCCGCTCGACCCAGCCCGATCATGCACGCGCTGAAGATCCCGCTCCCGGCCATGGGAAGCACGACGCACATGGCCGTCTGCCAGCGCGTCGCCCCGGCCGCGAGCGACGCCGAGCGAAGCGGGGCCGGGACGGAGGACATGGCGTCTTCGCAGATCGTGTACACGATCGGGGCCACGGCCACGGCCATCGCGAGCGACACCACGAGCGTGTTGCGCTGCTCGAACACCCCAAAGATCGACGCGCGTGGATCTAGCCCGAGCAGCGTGAGCGAGTGCGCCAGACCCCAGGCCAGCCCGCCCGCCATCACCACCACCCCGCCCAGGTACGCCAGCTCGCCGATCGCGCCCCGATCGCCGGCGGCCGCGCGCCGCCCCGACCGCAACCGGGGCTGCACGTGCCGGTGCATCAGCCACCACGAGCATGCGAGCATGGCGGGGCACGCGAGCGCGAACCACCCGGGCCAGGCCGAGCCGTACACGCCGTTGAGCCACACGCGCACCGTTCCGGTCCCCGCGCCGTCGTGAAAGAGCAGCCGCTCGAGCGCGGGCCCGAGCGCCAAGGATGCCGCGCCGCTGGTCGCCGCGACCAGCACGATGGCGATCGCTCGTACGCCGTCCCCCAGCCCACGCACGACGCGAATCGGAAGGAACAGCCAGAGGTGCGCGCCGATCATCACGCCGAGCGGGAGCAGGACGAACGCGAGCAGCACGCCCGGCAGCGCATCGCGCACCATCGGCGCAAGCACCATCGCGGCCAGGAAGCCGAGCACCACGGACGGCAGCGAGGCCATCATCTCGATGGTCGGCTTGATCGCGCCGCGCGCGCGCCGACCCACAAACTCGCTCGTGAACAGCGCGGCGAGCACGCCGAGCGGCGCGGCGATCAGCATGGTGTACACCGTGGCCTTCAGCGTTCCATAGATCAGCGGCGTGAGACCGAGCTTGACCTCCGCGGCGTCATCTCCGGAGGATGACTGATACACGTGCGCCGGGCCTGGCTCGCCCTCGTACCACACCTTCCCGAACAGGCTCCCGAGCGTGGCTTCGGGGTGCCCGACGTCGAGCCGCCAGCGCGCCGACGTGTCGTCGCTCTGCACGACCAGCACCTGATCCTGCTTGGGCGAGAGCCGAACCCACGCCGGCGCCGCGCCCGCACGATCGCTCGCAATCACCTTCTCGCTCGTCATGTTGCGCACGACCACCCGTCCCGCGGCGTCGGCGACCACGAACGTTCGATCCCTCTCGCTCACCCCGATCGAGACCACCGCGTCTCCCCGCCCGGGCAGCGTGTGTCCTTCGCGAAACACGCGTCCGTCGGACGCGGTCGCGCCCGCGGTTCTCGCCGCGAACCAGCCTCGCACATCCCCGATGTCGTCGCCCACGACGATCGTCATGCCGCCGATGAGCCGCGCGAGCGCGGTGATCCGCCGGCCTTCCGGCACAAGCCGCACGAGCTCGGACAGCGAGATCCGTTCGGGCGCTCTCGTGTCGTACCTCTGCGCGAACCCGTCGTCCCAAATGAGCAGAGCCCATGACCCGTCCCCGGCCAGCACGAGCCAGCGTGGCGCGCCCCGTCCCGGCGCAGGCTCGAGCGGCCACACGTGCGATCTCAAACGCACGCGCGGTGCTCCGCCGCCGAGCGGAACGGTCTTGCGCACCTGATTGAAGAACGCGGAGCCGTCCTCGCGCACCCCGGCCACGAATTCTGAACGCGCGCCCGGGCGATAGTCCACGAGCATCACGCCGCCCGAGCCACCCTCTACCTCAACGGGCTCCGCAAGGTCGAGCGACAATCGAGTCGTTCGAATCTGACCGCTCGCAGCCCGCTGGACGATCTCCTCGCCCGCCACGACGTCCCCGCCGGGCGGAAGGTCCATCCATCTCGGGTCGGCGCCCTCATCGCCCGTCAGAAAACGCGTCGCCAGCGAGATCGCACCGATGGAGATCCGACCATCCGCGAGGCCGATCGCGGCCGCGCCTCCACGCTCCGTCATCGAGAACGAGGTCACGCGCGACCCCTCCGGCGCGAGCGCCCGCTCCGCAACCACTTCACCACCGGAGACCCGGTGCAGACGCACGACGGCGTCGTCGCCGACCGTCAATGCCCCCACCCCCTGCTCATCGAGCTGCGCATCCCACACGTCGGAACGGATCGGCCCGGCCGCCGACGTCATCGGCGTCATCGATCCCGCCACCACCAGCCTCCCGGCCACCATCACCAGATACACACAGATGCCCAGCACCGCGGCCACCACGCCCAGCCCGCCGATGGTGATCACCGCGTTCGCGACAGCGTCGGCCGCGTGCACGCGCGCGCGCGTCCGACGGGTCCGACCCCCCGCCGCACTGTTTGCGCGTTCCGACGACACCTCGCCTCCAACCTACCCGTCCTCCCCCGAGTCCGCCCGTCCGCGCAACGCGAACGGGCCGCGACGGCTCCTCCTCCGCCGCGACCCGCGCTGGTGGGGCCCGATTCGCATCAGTGCGTTGCGATTCCCAGCTTGGTCAACTCCTCGGCCGCCACGCCGAACGGCACCGGGATGTACCCGTCCTTCACCACAACCTCCTGCCCTTCCCGCGAGAACACCAGCCGGATGAACTCACGGCGCAACGGGTCCAGCGTCGAGCCCGGCTTGTGATTGATGTACACGAACAGAAACCGCGCGAGCGGGTACTCGCCCGAGAGCGCCGTCTCCGCATCGGCATGCACGCCCTCCACCATCACGGCCTTCACGTCCGCCGTCCGATACCCCAACCCGGAGTATCCGATCGCGCCCTTATCCGTCGCGACTCCCTGCACCACCGCGCTCGAACCGGGCTGCTCCTTCACCGTCGGCTTGTAGTCCGACATTCCCAGCGCGTGATCCTTGAAATACCCGTACGTGCCCGAGGCGGAGTTGCGTCCGTACAGCGAGATCGGACGGCTCGCCCATTCGCCCGTGAGCCCCAGGTCGCTCCACGTCATGCGCGCCGGCCCCTCCACCGAGAACACCTGACGGATCTGGTCCAGCGTCAGCGATTCGATCGGGTTGTCCTTGTGCACGAACACGGCAAGGGCGTCGATCCCGGTTCGGATCACCGTCGGCTTGTAGCCAAACTTCTTCTCGAACGCATCGATCTCGGCGCCCTTCATCTCGCGGCTCATCGGGCCGAACTGCGCCTGATTCTCGATCAATGCCGGCGGCGCCGTGGAGGAACCCTTGCCTTCAAACTCCACCCTCGTGCCCGGGTAGAACTTCGTGAACTGTTCCCCCCACAAGCTCATCAAGTTGTTCATGGTGTCCGAACCGACGCTCTTCAGGCTCCCGGACACGCCGTGCGTCGGCGTGTACGCCGGCAGACTCTCATCCACGGCCGGCCCCCCGCCGAACGCCGTCCCCCCCAGCACCGCCAACGCCGCCATCGATCTCAACCAACGCGTCATGTGTCATCGCTCCTTCGGGGTTTTCTCACTCACGAGACTCGACGGGAGTGAGTGTCTCGCCAACACCGCTCCACCGCGCCCCCAATCGCGCTAAGACTCCGTCAAGAACCACCTCCCCCCCGTTCTTCCAATCCCCGACCTCCGCTGGCGGAACGCCCCTTTTCGTCCGATAGTCTGTACCGGCTCGCTTTCCCGGATTCCCATCAGCCTCACAGAAGCCAAACCATGCGCCACTTCGATCTCTGCGTCATCGGGTCAGGCCCGGCCGGGCAGAAAGCCTCCATCCAAGCGGCCAAGCTGGGCAAGAACGTGTGCGTGATCGAGAAAAAGCACGTCGTCGGCGGAGCCGCGCTGAATACGGGGACCATCCCCTCGAAGTCCCTCCGAGAAGCCATTCTCCACGTCGTCGGCGCAAAGCGTTCCAACACCTACACCAACCCCTTTGCCGCCTCCGAAGCCGCCACATCCCCGGCCAAGCGGCGCGAGCATCGTCTGCAGGACCTCATCACCTGGTGCAACAAGGTGATCAGCGAAGAGGTCAACGTCGCCACCCGCCACCTGCTCTCCAACGAGGTCTCGCTCATCCGAGGGCACGCCGCGTTCGAGTCGCCCAATTCCATCTGCGTCACCGACCCGGACGATCGCACCGAAAAAATCACGGCCGATCACTTCGTCATCGCCACCGGCACGCGCCCCGCGCGCCCCGCCAACATCCCCTTCGACGACGTGCAGATCGTCGATTCCGACTCCTTCCTCTCCATGCCCAACCTGCCCCGCACCATGATCGTGGTCGGCGGCGGCGTCATCGGCTCCGAGTACGCCTCGATGCTCCAGGCCCTCGGCGTGCGCGTCACGCTCGTCGAAGGCCGCAACCGCCTCCTCGACTTCCTCGACGCCGAGGTCGCCGAGGCCCTGCAATACCACCTCCGTCAGGACGGCATGACCCTCCGCCTGGGCGAGCAGGCCGTGCGCACCGAACTCGCCGAGGCGCCCGAGGGCGCCCGCTCCGGCGGCAACGGCATGCTGGTGCAGGTCACGCTCGAATCGGGCAAGACCCTCTACGCCGAGACGCTCCTGTACGCCATCGGCCGTCAGGGCAACACCGACGGCTTGAACCTCGACGCCGCGGGCCTCACCGCCGACAAGCGCGGGCGCATCAGCGTCGACGAGAATTACCGCACCTCAGCGGCGCACATCTACGCGGCCGGCGACGTCATCGGCTTCCCCGCGCTCGCCTCCACCTCCATGGAACAGGGGCGCGTGGCCGCGTGCCACATGTTCGGCCAGAAGTGCGAATCCGTCCCCGCGCTCTTCCCCTACGGCATCTACTCCATCCCCGAGATCGCCATGGTCGGATGGACCGAGGAGCGGCTCACGCAGGAAGGCATCCCCTTCGAGTCCGGCATCGCCAACTACCGCGAGATCGCCCGCGCCCAGCTCATGGGCGACGAGACGGGCATGCTCAAGCTCCTCATCCATCAGGAGTCGCGCGTCATCCTCGGCGTCCACGCCATCGGCGCCGGCGCCACCGAGCTCATCCACATCGGACAGGCCGTGATGGCCTTCAAGGGCACCGTCGACTACTTCGTCAACGCCGTGTTCAACTACCCCACGCTCGCCGAGTGCTACAAGACGGCCGCGCTCAACGGGGCGAACAAGCTGCGACACGTCTAACGCCCGCGCCGCGCTACGCCCCCACGCGCCGCGCCGACGTCGCACTCGCCGCCTCCGAGCCCATCACCGGCGGGCCCGCCGGCCATTTCGCTTTTCCGAACAGCACCGGCGCGAGCCCGCGTCCGTAGTTTCGCACGGTCACCGCGTACTCCGCCCGATCCATGCGCGTTCCGCACTCGTGCCAACAAGTAATATCGGCCTGCACGTCAACCAATCGCGCACGGATCCGGTAGCCGCGACTCGCACACACGACCGCGCGGCGCACCCTGCCGAGCGGGGAGTGATAGGTGCGCACCCAAAGGGCGAGCCACAGAAACGTCCAAGCCAGCATCACCCAACTCGGCCAATGCGAATGCGAAGGCAAGGAGCCTTGTGCGAGCACGCCCTGAGGACTGAGCCGAAAGATCATCTGCGCTCGCACGACGAACAAAACGACCACCCCCAGCATCATCGCCCCCACGTACGGCCACGCCCTCCTCACCAGAAGCCCCGGAATGGACGCCGTTCTCGGCATGCGTCCAGCCTACCTCTCCATCCTCCGCAACCCCATACCCGCCACACCGCTACGCTCTCACATCATGAGCATCCGTCTTTTCGCACGAGTCATCGTCACGGCCGCGGCCGTCTCCTCAGCCTCCTCCCTCGCCCTCGCCCAGCCCTCCCCCACCGATATCACCCGACCCTCCACCCCACCCATCCGCCCCGCGGAGCCAGCCAGGCCCGACGCTCGCCCCCAAACCGCCGACGAGGCCAACGCGCGCCTCCTCGCACTCCTCGCCGAGGACCTCGAGGCCCAGAAGAAGCACGACCCCGTCAACGCTTCCCGCCGAGGGGACCGCCGCTTCGACGCGCTCCTGCCCGATCTTTCGGGCGCTTCGGAGCAGGCCTTTTCCGACGACGCCTCCACGCGCCTCGGCGCGCTCGCGGCCCTCGACCGCGCGCTCCTGACGCCCGCCAATCGTTTGAACGCCGACCTGCTCCAGCGCGAGCTCGAAGATCGTGTGGCCGCCTTCCGCTTCGCCGAGTGGCAGATGCCCGTCACCCCGCTCGCCGGGCCGCACCGTTGGATCTCCAGCCTCCCCGACGTGCTCGCGTTTCCGGATCGCATCGCCATCGCGGACTATCTCACGCGTCTCCAGAACGTCCCGCAGGTCATCAACCAAACCATGGACAACATGCGCCTGGGCTATCGCGCCGGACGCACTCCCCCGCGCGAGGTGTTGACACATCTCCCCGCGCAGGCCGCGGCCATCGGCTCTCCCGAGTACATCGCAGACCTCACCACCCACCCCCTCTACGCCCCCTTCCGAGGGCTCGACTTCCATGACGTGCTGGCGCGCGACGCGCGCGAGGCCATCCGCCTCAACGTCATCCCCTCCTTCCGCGCCTTCGCCGCGTTCCTCGAGAACGAATACCTGCCCCGCTGCCGGGTCTCCACGGCCGCGGCCGATCTCCCGGCCGGCGCAGCGTTCTACCAGTGGCGCCTCCGCTCGCTGACCACCACCGACCTGACGCCCGACGAGATCCACGATCTCGGGCTGTCCGAGGTGAAACGCATCCGAGAAGAGATGCTCCGCGTCATCGCGCTCTCCGACTTCCCGCGCAGGCAGGAACTCCTCTCCGACCCCGACGCGCTCTTCCGAGGCTTCCTCGAGTATCTCCGGACAGACCCGCGGTTCTACTACACCCGCGCCGAAGACCTCATGACCGCCTATCGCGAGGCCGCCAAGCGCATCGACGCCGAGCTGCCGCGCCTCTTCCGCACCATGCCCCGGCTCTCCTACGGCGTGCGCGAGATGCCCGCGTTCATGGCCCCCTCACAGACCACCGCGTTCTACCAGCCCGGCTCGATGGAGATGGGCACGCCCGGCTTCTTCGTCGCCAATACCTACAAGCTCGACCAGCGCCCCAAGTACGACATCATCCCGCTCACACTCCACGAGGCCTCCCCCGGCCACCACTTCCAGATCGCGCTCGCGCAGGAGATGACCGACGTGCCCGAGTGGCGCACGTGGGTGTATCACACCGCCTACATCGAGGGCTGGGCGCTCTACGCCGAGCGGCTCGGGCTCGAAGTCGGCAGCGGCCCCCCGCCGTCGCACTACGGCGATGCGCCCGGCTCCGCGTCCGGCGAGACGCCCGCACCCGCCCCCGGCGCCGAGGGCTACCTCGGCTTCTACCAGAACCCCTACGACAACTTCGGGCGGCTTACCTACGAGATGTGGCGCGCGATGCGCCTCGTCGTCGACACCGGCCTCCATCACAAGAAGTGGTCGCGCAGCCAGGCCATCCAATTCATGCTGGACAACTCCGGGCTCACGCAACAGAACGTCGAGCGCGAGGTCGACCGCTACATCGCCTGGCCCGGCCAGGCCTGCGCGTACAAGATCGGCGAGCTCCGCATCCGCGAACTCCGCTCCCGCGCGGAAGCCTCGCTGGGCGGGAAGTTCGACCGGCGCGCGTTCCACGACGCGGTGCTGCGGTCCGGCTCCGTCCCCCTCGACGTGCTCGATGCGCAGATCAAAGACTGGATCGAGTCGCAGAAGGGCGAGAAGCGCTGAATCGATTCATCTCCGGCCGTCGCGGAAGGCTCGTTACTTTTCTTCCGAACTCTCAGCGTCGGCCTTCAGGATCCGCTCGGCGTCCTCGGGCTTCATGGACCCTTCCGCGACGTATGCCGCGAGCTCCCGCTTGGTCTGCTCACGCTCCTTGGACTTGACCGTCGACTTGATGCTGCCGAACACGATGTACAACGCGGCCACGCACAGACCACCGCCGAACATGATGATCTTGACGATCTGATCCCCGTTGAGGGGCATGTCTTGCGGCGCCGCGCTCGCCGCCGAGGCCGTCGCGCCCAGCGCGACGCCCGCCAACGCCGTCCACCGAATCGCCCCGCTCGTCCAACGTGTCGTCGTGCGCATGTTGCCGGCTCCTTGAGGCGGATGTTTGGCGCGATCCTGTCAGCCCCGCTTGCCGCAGGACTTGCGGTCCTTCGCCCAGATGGGCTGGTCGGCCTGGAGGATCCGCTCGGCGTCCTCCGGGTTCATCGACCCCTCGGCCACGTACGCGGCCAGCTCGCGCTTCGTCTGCTCGAGCTCCTTGCCCTTCACCATCGACCGAACGCTTCCGAAGATGATCGCGATCGCGGCCACCACCAGCCCGCCCGAGATGGCCACCAGCTTGAGGATCTCTTCACCGGTCAGAGGCGGGTCGCCCGGCGCCGCGCTCGCGACCGACGCCAGCCCGAACATCGCCACACCCGCCGCCACGCCCATCCGCAGCGCCCCGCTCGTCCATCCTGCTGTCGGTTTCAACATGTTCGCTCCCACGGGTCATTCGAGGTCAGCGCGATCGCCACCGGCGAAACGCGATCGTCCACCCCCTATCTTCCGCTTCGAGGCGGTGCGGTTTCAAGCCGCGCCGGCCCGCATCGCTCGGAATGGCCCTTTTACGTCCGCCCGAAGCGTTTTTCGAGCTCTTTGACGGTGAGCCGGATGGTGGTCGGGCGGCCGTGGGGGCAGTTGGAGCCGCGCTCGATGCGGTCGCGGAGTTCGAGCAGAATCGCCGCCTCTTCGTCGGAGAGGCGGTCGCCGGCCTTCACGGCGGCCTTGCAGGACATCATGTCGATAACCTCGTGCACGGCCTCCTCTTGCGAGGCGGCGAGGCCGTCGCGCTCGGCTTTATCGAGGAGTTCTTCGAGGAATTCGCCGGCGTCGACGCCCCGATCAAAGAGGAGTGTGGGGAAGGCGTGGATGGCGATCGTGGTTGGACCGAGGGGAGAGGCGTCGACGGCGAGGCGTTCGAGGGTGGGCTGGAGGCGCTGGAGGGCGTCGGCCCGCGCGGCGGAAGCCTTTATCACCACAGGGGTTAGGAGCCGCTGGGACTCGAGGGCGCCGGCGGTCACCTTGGACATGAGCAGTTCGAACATCACGCGTTCGTGGAGGGCGTGCTGGTCGACGATGAGTATGCCCTGCTCGTCCTGGGTGACGAGGAACGAGTTGTGGATCTGGAGGACGCGCTGGGCGGGTATGACGGTGGGGAGGGGTGCAAACTCGGCGCCA
>CAZWZL010000034.1:0-30321 GCA_964638515.1 uncultured Phycisphaeraceae bacterium | reverse complement strand
AATGACCCCGACGGGATTCGAACCCGTGTCCCCACCGTGAAAGGGTGGTGTCCTAGACCAGGCTAGACGACGGGGCCAGCGCGCGCCGGGCCCGACGGACCGGCGAGGGGGCGAGTATAGCCGCGGGCTCCGCCGCTCGCCGTTTCGCAAGATCCGTGCGCACCCGCCCCGCCGTTGGGGCCTCTCGGCGATACTTTGAGGTCATGCGCGAGACGGTCATTCTCTGCCCCCTGGAGCACGAAGCGCGGGTCCTCCGGGCTCGCCTCCCCGGGCGGCGGATCGAGGTCTCGGGCCCCGGCCGCGCGGTCGGCCGTAAGCTCGGAGCCCTCGCCGCGTCGCGCCCCGGGCTGGTGGTGCTCGCGGGGCTCTGCGGCGGGCTGGTGGAATCCGGGGCCGTGCCGCGGATTACGCGCGTCATCAGCGCGCGAGGCCAGACGTGGCGCGTGCCCGTGCTGCTTCCGGACGAATTGCCGAGCGGCGCGTCGAGTCATTCGGCGAGCGTGAACGCGCGTCGCCTGCACGATGGGGCCGCTGATCGGGACGGCGTCACGCTGATCGGCGTTGACGAGATCGTCCGAAGCGCGCGGGCGAAGCGCGCGCTCGGCGAGCGCTTCGGCGCCGACCTGTGTGACATGGAGTCACATCATTTCGCGTTCTCGTGCGTGGAGGCCGGCGTCCGCTGGGCCGTCGTTCGCGGCGTGTCGGACGGCCCCAACGATGAGCTGCCCGACAGGATCGAGCGCCTCGTGGACGCACAGGGAAACGCGCGGCTCGGCGCCGCGATTCGAATGTGCGCCGTTCGTCCGTGGGAGATCGGAGGCCTGCTGCGTCTGCGAAAGCGGAGTGAAGAGGCGCTCGAGCGTGTAGCCTTGGCGGTCGGTCGGCTGATCCAGAGGGAGGAATCCGATGCCCCCCGCGCAAAGGGATGAATCGCACATCGGCGCCTGTCCCGTGCCGAGGGAATCGCGCCGCGTGCTCGTGTTCGGGGGCACGTTTGACCCCGTGACCCTCGCGCACACCACGCTCGCCGAGTGTGCAGCGCGGGCGATCAACGCCGATTGGACGCTGTTTGTGCCCGCGAAGCGGAACCCTCTCAAGGCCCAGGGGCCGAGCGCGAGCGATGCGGATCGTGTGGAAATGTTGCGGCTCGCGCTGTCCGAGATGCGCCGGGTGGGCATCTGCACGCTTGAGATTGAACGGGAGGGCGTGTCATACACCATCGAGACGGTGCGCGAGCTGCGTCGTCGCCTTGGGCCGAGCGTCGCGCTTCGCCTGCTCATCGGCGCCGATCAGGTGCTGGCGTTCCACCGCTGGCGCGAGCACGAGGCGCTTGTTGGTGAGGCGGAGCCGGTGGTTGTGCTGCGTCCGCCCCTGCAAACCCGGGAGGCATTCCGCGAGGCCATGGCGGGGGAGTGGGGGGAGGCAGCGGCCGCGGCGTGGGCGGCGCGGATTGTGGAGGCGCCCCTGCTCGACATCGCTGCCAGCGAGGTGCGCAAGGCCATCGAGCGTGCGGGGGTGCACAGTGAGGGCTGCCGAGCGCTCCTGCACCCCGCCATCGCGGGGTACATTGCGGACAAGGGGCTCTATTCCGGCTCGCCCTGAGCGCGGACTACACTTGCCCCCATGCCCCGAGGCCCAAAGGCAACAACTCACGCTCCTGCACCGGCATCGTCCGTGGACGCGCCGGGCGTCCGCACCGTCTCCTTCGTGAGCCTGGGGTGCCCCAAGAATCTGGTGGACTCCGAGAAGATGCTCGGCCTGCTCGCTGAGGATGGCCTGCAGGTCGTTTCCGCGGAAGCCGGCGACGCGGCGGACGCGGTGGTGGTGAACACCTGCGGGTTCCTCGAGGCGAGCAAGGAAGAGTCGCTCGGGGTCATCCGGGAGGCTCTGGAGCGCAAGGCCAAGGGCGAGGTGAAGCGCGTCATCGTCGCCGGGTGCCTCGTGCAGCGTCATCGGTCGAAGATCACGGAGTGGGTTCCCGGCGTGGATGCGCTGGTGGGCGTGTTCGATCGCGACCACATCGTGGAGGCCGTTCGCGGCGGCGAAGCGCGCGAGGGGCGCACGGTGGGCGTGGCGGAGCGTGGCACACTCACGGATGCGGCGCAGGGGTTGCCCTATTGGGTGTCGGGGAACGCCCTGCAGGCCGCGAAGGCGCGGGGGAAGAACGTCGTCGGGCTGACGGTGAACGGGAAGGATGGGAAGGGGATCGGGTACTTCGAGTCTGACGGGGCGCGGATGCGCCTGACGCCGAGGCATTACGCGTACCTGCGCGTGAGCGAGGGGTGCAACCAGAACTGCGCGTTCTGCACGATCCCGTCGATCCGCGGCAAGATGCGGAGCAAGCCGATCGAGGTGATTGTCGACGAGGCGCGCGAGCTGCTGCGCGACGGGGCGTTCGAGCTGAACCTCATCGGGCAGGACACGACGAGCTACGGGGACGACATCGGCGCCGGGTTCGACGCGGCTCGCCGTGGCGCCGGCTTCGGCGCGATGGGGGGGTTGCCCCGGCTTCTCGAAGCGGTGCATCGGGTGGTGGACGAGGAGGGCGTGGGCGCCGGGGAGCATCGGGGCTGGGTGCGCCTCATGTACGCCTACCCGACGACGTTCAGCGATGAGATGATCGAAGCCATCGGCGGCCTGCACAACGTGGTCAAGTACATCGACATCCCGCTGCAGCACGCGAGCGACTCGATGCTCAAGGCCATGCGCCGCAACGTGAGCGCGGGGCATCAACGCGAGCTGATCGAGAAACTGCGCGAGCGCGTGCCTGGCATGGCGGTGCGCACCACGTTCATCACGGGCTTCCCGGGCGAGACGGAAGCGGACCACGAGGCGCTGCTCTCGTTCATCGAGGACATGCGTTTCGACATGCTGGGCGTGTTCGAGTATTCGAAAGAGGACGGGACCGTGGCCGGGCGGCTCGAGTCAGACCCGTCGCTCGCGGTGCCAATGGAGATCAAGTCGCGCCGCAAGGACGAGATCATGCGCCTGCAGCAGCAGATCGCGTTCGAGCAGGCGGCGTACCTGGCGGAGCAGTACGACCCGCGCCGGCCGAGCGAGACCGGCGTGCGGTTTGACGTGCTGATCGATCGTGTCGGCCCCGCGCGCGTCGGCGAGCGCGGCGATGCGGAGAGCGGCGAGACGCCGAGCGTGTCGCGTCAGGGCCGGGGGCCGGCGCACTCCGCGATCGGGCGCGCCTATTTCCAGGCGCCGCAGATCGACAGCGTTGTCTATGTGCAGAGCGGTCGATCGGTTCGTGCGGGGGAGGTCGTTCGGTGCACGGTGGTTGGGTCGGACGGGTACGACCTGATCGCGGCGCCGAGCGATGAGCTGGAGAGCGCCGGGGCGGCGCGCCGAGGCGTGTCCAAGGGCGCGCGATAACCCCCGCGAAACGACGGATGCCGTTCGCGGGGGGTGTTGTTTCGCGTCTGCGGTCGGTCGCGGGGCCACACGCCACCGCACGATCCGTGAACCGATTCTCACTCCAGGCCGCGGACCCAAGTCCTTACGGCTGTGGCGCTCCGGGGGTTGCGGTGAAGGGGGTCGAATCGATGCGCACCGGGGTGGACGCCGAGGTCTGTCCGGAAATATTGGCGTAGCGGCCCACGTGCGAGGGTGTGCCGGAGTACCCGGGCCAAAACGGGTAACCCCCGATCTGCCGGTGAATGTAGTCCGGGGCGCGAATGATCAGATTGCCGTGGAGGTACTGGAGGGAAGCGCCGTCTCCGCCGTTCTGGAGCCACTGCTCCGGCTCGACCGTTTGCAGGAGGATGTCGACGATGCGCTGCGCGGAATCTTCCTCGCGCTCGCCCAAGTCCTGCATGTTGGAGTCGTTGAAGAGCCCGCCGCCGCCACCACCGCCCCCGCGCTGCGAGCCCTGCTGGAGCACCGAATCGAGATCGAGTTCGGGCACATTGACAAAGTCAGGGACGACGAATGTCAGGTCCTGGATGTCGTAGATCCGGACCGCCGAGGCGCGGTTGAGGCGGGATCGGGGGCCGATCTGGACGCCTCCGGCCGGGGTGAGCTGCCAGGTGGCTTGATCGAGCGGGGCGGATGCGCGTTCGAGCACGCGCTCGAGCAATTCGAGCACCGTTTCGTTGCGGACGGATACCGAGATTCGCGTTTCCTTGTCCAAACCGGTGATGGCGCCCTGATCCGTGAGCCAGAGGGGCTCCAAGTCGAGATCTGCGTACTGCGCGATGAACACAACCACGTCCTCGAGGCGCGAACCCTCGAGGTCGATTTCCACGTTCTTGTGCAGGCGTTCCAGCGACACGCGACGCGGGTCGGCGCTCGCGGACCGCCGAGTCGGCGTCGGTGCGCTTTGCGCCATGGTGCTCACGATGGGGCCAGCGCACAAGGCGGAGAGGGAAAGAACCGCGGCCATGGCGCGTGCTGACATGAGAGTGCCTCCCGAGCGGGACTTCGTCCTGATCCAGACGCCGGGCAAGCATACGTCCGCCTCCCCGCCCCGGTTGCCGGGTGGCCGGAAGGAGCTTCGTCAGGGTTTCCGTGGGGCCTGCGGCTGCGTGGCTCGCAGTGTTTCGAGCACGCTCAGCAGCGCGAGAGCGGTGGCGTCCGCGGGCTGCCGGTGGTTCCAAAGCGCTTCCCGGACGCCCCATCGAGCCCGTGCGGGATTGCGAAACAGGTGCACCACACGATCGTCCGCGCTCAGCTGGCGCAGGAACCGCAATGACAGCAACAGCTTGGCAAACTCGCTCGGCCGATCTTCAGCGCTCGTCAGGCGCGCGTCGGCGAGCATCGAGGCCAATGCGGGCAGCGGCCGCGCCGTCTGCCACGTCGGGAGAGGCGTTGGGCCGGAGGTGAAGACGATGCCCCCGAGCAGGTCGGGGGCGATGGTGGCGGTGTCCGAGAGGCTCACCTGGTGCTTCCAGACCAGGGCGCGCATCTCCTGCAGCGCGGTCGTTGAAGGGATCGACGCGTCGGCGGGCGCGAGCGAAAGCTCCGCCCAGACGAGCCAGGGCGTGAGCGACACCAGCTGCGCGGGGGGTGTTTCCACGAGCAGCGAGCGGAGCATGGCCTCGGCCTTCTCGGGAGTGAGCAGCTCGGCGTTGTGATTGGTCACGCGCGCGGACGCGAACGTGATCAGCGCTCGAGCCGCGGGGGAGAGTTCTCCCTGCCATGCGCCGTTCAGAAACGAATTGGAGATCGACTTGATCGCGCCCCATTTAACCTCGTCGGCAGGCGCCCGCGCCGGGTCGATGAAGGTCGGGCGCGGACGCGCCGCCTCGAGCGCGATCAGGAATCCCGCGGCCCCGGTGGGGTCGATCTCCCAATTCTCCACGCCGCCCATGCCGTCGATCAGGCTCCATGCGGCGCGTGCGGAGAGCAATGCGTTTGCGGCGTTGGTGGTCGGGGAGGCCGCGTGTCGTGCGAGCGCGAATGCTGTGAGCCCCTGCTCCGCCAGAGAGGCCAACGGCGTGGAGACGCTGTCGCTCCAGGGCTCGTACGGCCCGCTCAGCCGGCCCTGCTCATCAACGCGCGAGCTGAGGTTCTGGGCGAGATGAAGCGCGAACTCGACCAGGCTCGACCTGGTGATGTCGGTGGGGGGGATGACGCGCGCGCCGCGTGTGAGGAACTCCGGTTCGCGCGAGGGAGCGATCTGCGCCAGGTGCAGGGTGGGGAAGCGATACAGCACGAGCGAGCGGTGCTCGCGGAGGGCTTTGACGTCGCGCCCGGGAAGATTGACGGCCTCGGAGAGCGCGTCCGCCGCGACCACCACCAGCGCGCTGGACGGCGTGGCGTTCTGCGCCAGCATCGTGGCCGGGAAGTGGCCCCGCAGGCGATCTCCGGCGCGCGCGGCGACGCCGTCGAGCCCGGGGCCCACGGTGAGCGCGGCTTCGTCGAAGGAATCTCCCAGCAGCGGGATGAGGGCGCCGGCGAATTGCACGTCGAGCGCGAGCGACGGAACGAGCATGCGGAGCCGATCATCGACGTCGTCGGCGCGCTGCACGGGCGCGCGGGCACGAGCCTGCGCGATGGCCTCGCGCGCGGCGCGGTAGAGCGCCAGCCCATCCTCGCTGAACTCCTGCGCGCGCGCGAGCACGAGGTTGTCCAAGCGGATGGTGACGCAGGCGCCCGTGATGCCGGGTGGGTCGATCGAGGTCGCATCGTCCGGCGCACCCCACTCGTGGAGCCATCCCTGGACGGTGTGCCAGGCCGCCATCGCGTCCGTGGGCGCCGGCCCGGCGAGCGGCTGCGCCGTGGCGAGTCGAGCGCCCGGGATGATCACGGCCAGAAGCATGCTCAAGAGGCGTGCGCGTGCTGAGCGGCTTTGCGGCCCGGTATTACCGGACGAGAGGCCGCGCAGACGCGCGCGGGCGGCTCGGCCTGAGGCCCCGGGGGTTGCGTGTTGGCGGGCGTGTGGCATGGTTAGGGCAGTCCGAAAGGCGAACAACATGCACAGACTCTCAGTGATGCACGCGGTACTGACCTTCAACTCTCATCGGCAGAAGATCCTGCTCCTGTCGGTGCTCGCGTACGCCGCGATGTGCTGAGCGGCCGCAGAAGCGTACCCGGGAACAAAGGAAAACGGCCCGGCGGTGGGCCGGGCCGGGGTGTGATGGGGGATGTCGTGAACGGTTAGAGGGAGATCTTGTCTGTGCCCATGGCGCCGTGGTCGTCCATGCCGCCCTTGGCGGGCGCGGCCGTGGTCTTGGTGGCGCGCTCGAAGCGTTCCTCTTCCGCGGCGCCCCACTGGGCCCGCTTGAGGGAGAGGCCGATCTTCCGTTCGTCGGTGTCGACTCGGAGGATCTTGACGTCGATCTCCTGTCCGGCCTTGACCACGTCCTGGGGGTTCTCGACCTTGTGATCGGCGAGTTCCGAGATGTGGAGCAGGCCTTCGAGATCGTCCTCGAGCTCGACGAACACGCCGAAGTTGGTGATCTTGGTCACCTTGCCGCGGACGACCATGCCGGGCTGGTAGGCGCCGGGGATGGCGGTCGACCACGGGTCCTCGGTGAGCTGCTTGAGGCCCAGCGAGATGCGTTGCTTCTCGAGGTCCACATCGAGGACGACGCACTTGACCTTGTCGCCCTTGGAGAGGAGCTCCGAGGGATGCGCGACTTTCTTGGTCCAAGAGAGGTCGGACACGTGCAGCAGGCCGTCGATGCCGGGCTCGATCTCGACGAAGGCGCCGTAGTTGACGAGGTTGCGCACGGCGCCCTCGACGACGGTGCCGACGGGGTACTTCTCGGCGACGAGCTCCCAGGGATTGACCTCGGTCTGCTTCATGCCGAGCGAGATTTCCTGCTTGTCCTTGTTGATGTCGAGGACGACCACGTCGACCTCCTGGTTGGGCTGCACCAGCTCGGAGGGGTGATTGATGCGGCGTGTCCAGGACATCTCGGAGATGTGGACGAGGCCCTCGATGCCGTCCTCGAGGCGGACGAAGGCGCCGTAAGACATGAGATTGACCACCGACCCCTTGACCTTGCAGCCGACGGGGTACTTCTTCTCGATCTCCTCCCAGGGGGAGGCTTCCCGCTGCTTGAGCCCGAGCGCGATCTTCTCGCGATCGAAATCGATGTTGAGGACCTTGATCTCGATCCGCTGATCGATCTTGACAATGTCGGAGGGGTGATTGACGCGACCCCAGGACATGTCGGTGATGTGCAGCAGACCGTCGATGCCGCCCAGGTCGACGAACGCGCCGAAGTCGGCGATGTTCTTCACGACGCCGGTGACGATGTCGCCTTCCTTGATGGAGGTGAGCAGACGCTTCTTGGCCGTCTCGCGCTCCGTCTCGATCAGCTTGCGGCGCGACACGACGATGTTGCGGCGGTCCTGATCGATCTTGAGGATCTCGGCGCGGATGTCGCGCCCGATGAACTCGCCGATGTCGCCCGGACGACGGATGTCCACCTGAGAGGCCGGGAGGAACGCGGGGACGCCGATGTCCACCAGCAGGCCGCCCTTGATCTTGCGCGTGACCTTGCCCTCGACGACGTCGCCTTCCTTCGTGGTCTCGATCAAGCGCTGCCAGTTGATGATCCGGTCGGCCTTGCGCTTGGAGATTTCAACGAGCCCCGACTCGCCCTCGATGCGCTCCAGCAGGATCTTGACCTTGTCGCCGATCTTGACGGTCGCGCCGTCGAATTCCTCGCGCGGGATCACGCCCTCAGACTTGAGGCCGACATCCACGAGCACGTCGTCGCCGGCGTAGCCGATGACCTCGGCCTCGAGAATCGCGCCGGGCGTGAAGTCCTTGACCGACGTTTCCATCAGCGTTTCGAGCTGGTCGGTAAATCCCTTGCCGTAGGCGTCCTTGAAGAGGGCGTCGATCTCGGCGTCAGACGAGCCAAGTGACGCAAGAAGCGTTTCGTCGATCATGGTGATTGCGATCCTTTTCCGAGCCTGCGTGTTTGATTTCGCTGGCTCGCCCGATGCTCCGCGATGTGGCGGTGCTTGCCGGTCGGCTCCGGCGCCCCTGCGGGGCGGTTCGAGCTTCCCACCGCCGGCGAACCTGACGCCGGCCTTCGTAGCGGGGCGGATAGTGTAGCGGCGAACCCCCGGGAATCCAGCGGCGTCACGCGGAACGCGACGAACGGTGGCGCCGCGGGGCCGGTTCGGATGGATGGGCCAGCCCCAGGAGCGGGCGGTGGGGGCCCGCCACCGGCAGGTTCGCAAGCCGCGCGGCGTCCACCCATTCGCCCCGTCGGGGTCGCCTGCTCCGTCCCGCGTACACCGCGATCTCCACCCGAGCCGCGCTGGTGATGCGGGTCTGCGCTCCGATTCTCCTCAGGCCCGTCACACCGAGGGCGGCGCCGATTTCCGCCGCCGTCGGCGGGCGATCCGGCCGCTCCAGAGCCACGGCCTGCCAATGTGAGGCCCACAGTCCCCCGGGCGGACGCCGTTCCAGCAGGAACCTCCCGCCGGAATCCCGCACCACTACCGCAGCCTGATGCAGCGTGCGTTTTCGGCCGGAGGGGGCGGCCAGCGGGATCTCGTGCACGCGCCCGGCGCGCTTCGCTCGGCAGGACCCCGCGATGGGGCACGCAGAACAACTGGGGGACCGCGGAGTGCACACCACGGCGCCGAGCTCCATCAAGCCCTCGTTGAGCAGTTCCGGCTGCTCGGCCCGCTTTACCAGCGATTCGGCCCGCGCCCAAAGCCAACGCTGCACCTTGGCGTCCTTGGGTGACGCGGAGACGCCCTCGACGCGCAGCAGCACGCGCGCGACGTTCGCATCCACGATCGGCACGGGCGAGCCGAACACGATGCTCGCGATCGCCCCGGCGGAGTACGGGCCGATTCCCGGGAGCGCACGAAGGTCCTCCACATCCGAGGGCACGCGCCCGCCGTGGCGCCGCACGATGGCCTGAGCGCACTCGTGGAGGCCGCGTGCGCGCCGGTAATAGCCGAGCCCGGACCATGCCGCGAGCACGTCGTCCTCGCTCGCGCTCGCGAGCTCGCGCACCGTCGGAAACCGCGCGAGAAACGGCGGCAACCGATCGGCCACGCGCGACGCTTGCGTCTGCTGCAGCATGATCTCGCTGACCAGCGACACGTACGGGTCGCGCCGGCGCCCCTCCGGCCTCCAAGGGAAGGCTCGGGCATTCAACGAAAACCAGCGCGACAACGCCAGCGCCACGCGGCGGTCCCTCTCGCCCGTGGAACGTGGCCACTTTGGTGGGTTCGTGGGCGTCATGCGAGTCGGCGCACGGCGCGCCTTACGCCCGCCTTGATCGGCTTCCAATCCGCTTCCGGAGCGCGGTTCACGGTGAGCCAATCGTGCAGGATGAGCAGGTTCACGACGCCCGGCAGCGCGAACACCTCAGCCCCGAGCGGGTCCGTCTCGGGGTCGGGCGGCGCTCGGTAAGAGCGGGGGGTTTCGGACAGCGCACGATCCGCCACGCATTTGAGCGCGTTGGGGTTGGGTGTGCTCTCGAATCGGACGATTCGCGGCGCCATCGGCCGCGAAGTCTACGGCCCCGCGAGCGCCGACGGCAGCACGAGCGGCGCGAGCGTGAGCGTGGCCAGCACGATGAGCCCGATCGCGATCAGGTTCAGCCAGATTCCCGCCCGCATCATCTGGGCCAACGTCACGTGTCCCGATCCGAAGACGATCGCGTTGGGAGGCGTGCCCACCGGCAGCATGAACGCGTAGGACGCCGCGACCGCCGCGGGGACCAGGAGCAGCATGGCATCCATACCCACCGACACCGCCACAGCCGCCAATATGGGTAGGAATGCCGCGGCAATGGCCGTGTTGCTGGCGATTTCGGAGAGGAACACGATCGACGCGGTCACGATCAGCACAAGCAACGGGACGGGCAGGGCTCCGAGTCCCCCCAGCCGCGTGCCGATCCAGGCATCCAGCCCCGAATCCTGCATCGCGCCTGCCAGCGACAGCCCGCCACCGAACAGCAGGAGCACGCCCCAGGGCAAGCGGACCGCCGTGCGCCAACTCAGCGCAAACACGCCGCGCTTGGCGTCCACCGGAGTAGCAAACAGCGCCACAGCCGCGGCGATGGCGATGACCGAATCGTCGATCCGAGCCAGCACCGGCGCGTTCGCAGCGACCCACTCGATGCGGAGCAGGGGTTCGCGGAGCACCCAGGCGCACGCGGTGAGGGTGAACACGATCAGCACCGACCATTCACCCCGCGAGGTCGGGCCGAGCCTGGCCAGTTCGTTTCGGATCAGTTCCTTGCCGCCGGGGATCGGCGGGAGCCGCACCGGGTACACCCAGCGGGTCATGACGAACCAGGCGATCGCGAGGAATGTCAACGCCACCGGAACCCCAAACAGCATCCACTGCACGAAGCCGAGCTCGATCGAGAGCGACTTTCGCACGGCCCCCGCCAGCACGACGTTGGGCGGGGTTCCGATCAGCGTTCCCACGCCTCCGATGCTTGCCGCGTAGGCGATGCCCAGCATCAGGCACGTCGCGAACGCCTTCGTGTCGTGTGGCTTCTCGCCCGCGAGGGGGCGCTCGTTCAATCGATCGTGAACGAGCGTGATCACGCTCATGCCGATCGGCAGCATCATGACCGTCGTCGCGGTGTTGCTCACCCACATGCTCAGCACGGCGGAGGCCAGCATGAAACCGGCGATGAGACGCAGGGGCCCCGCACCTACGGCCAGAACGATGCGCAGCGCGATGCGCCGGTGCAGGCCCCAATGCTCCATCGCCAAGGCCAGCATGAACCCGCCCATGAACAGGAACACGAAACGATCGGCAAAGGGCGCCGCCGCCTGACTGACGGTCGCGACATTGGCCGCGGGGAGCAGCACGATCGGTAGAAGGGAGGTGGCCGGAAGGGGCAAGGCCTCGGTCATCCACAGCACGGCCACCAGCGAAATGATCGCCGCCGTCGACCGCCCGGCTTCGCTCAGCTCGCCGCCGTCACCCGCCGGCAAAAGCAACCACACGAGAAGTGCGAGAATCGGCGCTCCGAGCCGCCCCGCCCACTGCAGAGCCCCGGAAGTTGTAGACTCGGATGACTCCATTGCGCTCCACCGATCGTGCGGCGCCCAGGCTCGGATGCGTGCCTCGGATCGCCGCAGAGTGTACCTGCCGGACCGATATACTCGCTCATCTCCGCCGCGCGGGCGCCGTGGGATCTAAGGAGGTGTCCGGACTTGGATTGGCTCTCCGAATTCGCCACTCGCCTGCAGGGCTACCCGCTCTGGCAGATCGGCATTGAGTTGCTTGTCATCGGCGCCATCGTCTACGCCGCGCTGCGGTTTCTGCAGGGCACGCGCGCCGCCGGCGCGCTCGGCGCCACCATTCTTCTGCTCGTCGTCGCCACGGTGGCCGTGAGGCTCGCGTCCCAGCGCGATCTCTTTCCCCGGCTCTCGCAGCTCTACACGCGCTTCATCGGATTCCTCGCCATCGCGCTCGTTGTCGTGTTCCAGCCCGAGCTGCGACGCGCTCTGCTCCGCATGGGAGAGTTGCCGGCCATCGGTCCGCTGCTCCGTGGCATGCAGGGCGCGTCCGACTCGCGCTCGGTCATCGAAGCCATCGTCAAAGCCAGCGAGTTCCTCAGCAAGAGCAAGTTTGGGGCGATTATCGCGGTGGAACGCCGCGTCGGCATGCGCGAACTCGTCGAAGGCGCCACCGTGCTCGACGCCGACGTTTCCGCGCCCCTGCTCGAGTCCATCTTCTGGCCGAGCAACCCGCTCCACGATATGGGGGTGCTCGTTCGCGGGCGGAAGATCGTGGCCGCGGGCGTCCAGTTCCCGCTCGCCGACCCGGCCGACGTGCGTGATCCGACGCTCGGCACGCGCCATCGCGCCGCCGTCGGGCTGAGCCGCGTCACCGATGCGATGGTCGTCGTTGTCTCCGAAGAAACCGGCGCCATCAGCATCGCGGAGCGAGGCCGTCTGACCAGATGGCTGACGCCCGACGCGCTCCGCAACGAGCTCGCCCGGGCGCTTCGTTCGCAGATGCGCGCTGCCGCCGAGGCCATCGAGCCGCCCGTGAGCGACGCGGGCTTTTCCGATGGTGGGCATGAGACAGAGCCGCTCGCCGGCGCGGAGACCCGAGCATGAGCCTGGCGCCGCGGACACTTGCGCTGACCATCGTCGTCACACTGCTCATCTGGCTCTACGCCGAGGCGGAGAGCCTGACCCGCGTTCAGCACGAAGCCAAGGTGTCCTTCGTTTCTTCGCCGGGCTCCACGCTCGCCCGTCCGTCCGACGGCTGGGGCGGCGCGGTCCGGCTCACGTTCGAAGGAGGCGCCGCGGCGATCGCTCGTGCGCCCCGCGCCTTCGAGCTCCGTCCCGGCGCGATCGGGGTTCCCGACGACGACGGCGAGCACACGGTCGATCTGCGAGTCGCGCTCCGCGCCGACCCGGCATGGGTGCAGAGCGGCGTCGCGCTGCTCGCGGTCGAGCCGCCCACCGTGCGCGTGCGCGTGCGCGCGATGGAAACAGTGGCCGACATTGAGATTCGCGCTGATCTGGGCGCCATCGACCTGACCGCGCCGGCCGTGATCGAGCCGGCCCGCGCGTCCGTCGTGCTTCCCAAGGCGCTCGCCGATCGGCTCCGAGCGCTCCCGGAGGGGCCGCACGTGCTCGCGCGCCCAACGGCCCAGGCCGCTCAAGGCTTGCGGGAAGGGCAGGCGTCCAAGGTCCGCGCTCGGCTGGTGTTGCCCGCGCCGATCGAAGACCAGGACGCGGTCATTTCACCACGCGAGGCGGATGTGAGCGTGAGCGTCCGAGCGCGCACCGCGCGGGCGCCGCTGCCACCCGTGCCCGTGCAGACACTCCTGCCGCCGGGGGACGCCGGTCGATTCCGGATCACTGTCGGAGAAGAGGATCGATTCCTCCGCGATGTGTTCATGCAGGGGCCGCTGGACGTGATGGAAGCCGTGCAATCCCGTGCCTGGAGCGTCGTCGCCGTCGTGGTGCTCTCAACGGACGATCTCGAACAACGCATCACGTCAAAGCGAGCGGCGTTTGCGCTCATCCGGGACGGAGTGATGTCGCCTCTGCCCCCGGGGGTCGAAGCCGAGGCGTCCGATACCACGATTCGACTTCGAATCGAGCCGGCCGCGTCTCCGACCGCCCCCACGACGCCCCAGGGGACGCCGTAGCCGCTCGCAATTGTTCACCGGCGGACGCGCGGTCGGTCAGTGTCCGCGAGGCAGATGCTCGAGAACGTCCAGGGCAGCGCCCGCGCACGCGTGCCGCACGCCCCCTCGCACCGTCCGAACGCTCGCCCGCGGTTCGGGCCCCACTTTGGACGGGTCTCCCGGAATCTCCACTACGATCGGAACGCGACGCGCGCACGCGAGGTCCACCGCGGCGGGGCTCGGGCCGCTCGACCCCGGCACGACGCACACATCGCACGCGCCGACCCAGCAGGGAGGCGGCTCGTCCTCGATGATCAACCGCCAACGCCGATGTTGGAGGTAAATCATCCGTTCACCCCGCTCGACCGAACGCGCGGAGCCGCGCCACATGACGCCGACAGCGGGCTGGCCCGCGAGCGTCAGAACGCCCAGCAGGAACGACGCGTCGGTGCAGCGGATGGCTCGCCGTCCATCCGCAAGAAATCCAACAATGGAGCTGGACGGATGCAACCGCCAACGAGCCAGCATCGAGGCGCGATCGCGCGTGCGGCCTGTGCTCGACGGCGGCGACCGTCGCGCCGTCGAGGCGACTTCGACGATCACGGGTGCGCCCGGTGACGCCCAGCGGGCCAGCTTGGCCGTGCGGGAAGACCACGCGCAGACCCGCCCGACCTCGGGAGTCGATCGAAGCAGCGATCTGGCCTTCCGCCAGGCCAGCCACGCGCGCCCCGTTGGGGCGGTCAGGTGATCGTGCCAATCCACTCCCATCGTTCTCGCGTGGGATGCGTCCTCGCGCCCACCCACGAGCACCACACGATGATCGCACTCCGCGGTGCATTCGGCGATGGTTGACCGCAACGCCTCACCCGCGACCCATCCCGCGCCGGCCGCGTCGAAGAAATGGACGGTTCGCATCGCTGCTTCTCACGGCTGCGCGCGAGCCACCGACTGGGATCGCTCGTGCTGATAGAACAGCTGGCCGATGGCTACGCCGAACTTCTTCGCGGCGGCGTCCTCCTGCTGAATCCGTTCCGCGAACGACGCCGGCAGATTGGCCGACCGCATCGGCGGCGCATACGTCAGCGGGTAGCCCTCCGGCCCCGCGGGCCAGAGACGCTTGTTCGCCGCAACATCGAACACCTTGACCGACGCCGCGACCAGCGGCGACGACGTGGCGCCGTCCCGAGAGATCGAAAACCCCGTCATCTCCACGTACACGATGACATCCGCGCCCACTTCGCGCCCGATGTCGACCACGCTCCGAGGCGAATCCCGCTTCTCCTGGCTCATCACCGCAAGCGTGGCCGAGGAGGGGATCGTCAGCTCCGGCGAGAGCGCCTTGGCCGCCAGAATGGTCTGCTCCGCGTCCTCTCCGATGACGCGCCGCAACGACCGACGCGGCAACACACTGCCCCGATCATCGACCAGCAGCACCGTCTTCTTCTCGTCATCCAGCTCGAACACGGCCTCGACCTTCGGCGGGCCCTCAATCACGTACGCGGCCGCGGCAACGTAACTGCACCCGCTCAACCAGCACGCCCCGGCGAGCGCCAGAGCTGCCAGCGTTCCAAAGACCAGTCTCGCCGGGGTCGATCGCATCTCAGTACGTGGGGTAATACGGCTCTTGGTGGTTGTAGCAGACCCAAACGATCCGATCCACCAGACGCGTCTGCAGCCGCGTCGCCACCACGGACTGCGTGACATCGGTCGGCGTCAAGCCCTGAGCATCAGGAAACTTGACCGTCACCTGCCGGCGAAACACGAAGTCGTCCGGGATCGGGCTCTCCGCCTCAAGAATGCCGAGCGTTGCGCTCGCCAGCCCGTCCCACAAGTATCGATTCCCCGGCTCGTGCAGCCGGAAATCCAGCACCTCGACGTACACCAGACGATCCACGCCGAACTCCTGGAGCAGCTCGGAAGGAGTCATGATGATCCATTTCGGGTTCACCGCCATGAACTCGATGACGCGCCGCGGCGGAACGTAGCCGGCCGCGGGCGTGTTCTCCTTGAGCCGCTCCGAGATGGCCACGATCAGCCCGCCCGCCAACTCGGGCCGCTCCGAGAGCACCACCCGATCCACCGACACCACCACCGCGAACGTCTTGTCCGTCAGCCCGGTGTACTCGGCCAGCACCTCGCGCGTGCTGTCCTTCTTGTACGACTCCACCATCCCGCCCACCAGTTCTGCCGCGATGCACCCGCCCAATCCCACGCATACCCCAAGCCCCATCGAGGCAATGAAGCACACCCGCGCCAGCTTGAATACCGCTTGAATCACGCCGAATGCTCTCCTGAGCGTCCCGAGGTCGAGTTTCATGGTACGCGGCCCCCACGCGCCCGGTTTCAGCCCGCCCAGGTGAGCAGTTTGTACAGCCACGCCAGCAGAGTGACGCCCGCAGCGACCCACCACACGCGAGCCGTCAACGCCGACCCGACGAGCCACATCAGGCGTGATCCCGTCACCGCCTCGTGCGCCCCGAGCCAGAACAGCGTGGCCGCTACCAGCGCGATCGCAAGCCCCGCCGGCTGCGTCCTGGCCGAGCGGGCAAACTCCCCATGCGAGGCCAATGAAACCGCCGTGGTCATCCCGCACGTGGGACAAGGCCGTCCGAAGTTCGCCACCCACCCGCAGGAGGGGAGGCCGAGCTGCTCATGCGTGCCATGCCCCGACGCAGCAGGCCGCATGCCCGCCCCCACGATCAGCAACGCCAGACAGGCCGCGCCCACGCACGCGGCCCAGAGGCGGTCGCGCACGGAGGATCTTCGCCCGACCACGCGTGGACCGCGCGCCGTGCCCCGTTCAGTCAAAGCGGAAGACCCCCTTGCGGTACGCGTACACGTAGGCGATCACCGTCGTGAACAGGAAGAACAACACCCGCCCGAGGAACAGGGCGCTCTCATCCGTTCGCACACCCATCTGGGCGAACGTCGTCGCCCACGGGTACAGGAAGATGATCTCCACGTCGAAGACCAGGAACGTCATCGCCAGCACATAGAAACGCACGTTGAAGCGCTTTCGCGCCGAGGAGAGCGGATTCATCCCGGACTCGTACGGGATCGCCTTCACCGCCCCGTCCCGTGTCGGGCCGATGATGCGCGTCAGCACAATGTTCGCCACCGCGAACCCGATCGCCATCAGCAGAATCACGCCGATCGGGAGATACGACGACAGGTCCGTCGTGGCTAGCAACGCTCTGGGCACGGCAACCTTCTCCAAGCGCATGTCCCGCGGCCGTCAGCCGCGTCAAACATCCGCAGGATCAAGTGTACCGGCGAGGCCCCGCCGGCGCCCGTCTCAGGGCGCGTCCTCCGCTTCCGTGACGCGGGTCTGCGACCCCTCGGATTCGCTCATGTGCGGACCCGAATGCCGAGGGTCGTAGGCGTCCCACGAGACGCGCGACGCGCCGAGCAGTGTGCCCGTCGCAAACGCCAGATCAACGAGCGAGATCTGGTAGTCCGCCAGCGCGCGAATCTCCGCCAACTGCGACCTGGCGAGGTTCGTCGCCGCATCCAGCACGTCCGTGCTCGTCCGGATCCCGACATCGAACTGCCGTTGCTCACCGTCGAGCGTGCGTCCGTTCAGCGCGGCCGACTGGCGCGCGGCCATGATCCGCTGCCACGCCGCATCCACGCTGTCGACCGCGTCCAGCACCTCCTGCCGGATGGCCTGCTCCTGCGCGTCCTGGGTGGAGAGCCGCTGCAGACGGGACAGAATCGCGCTCTGCACGCGGGCCTTGGCCGTCTCGTTCGCGATGGGCACCTCGAGGTTCAGCGCAAACAGGTGCTCATCGAAATTCTCGCGAGTGAGCACGCGCATCGCGCCGGGAATGTTCCCGTCCAATCCGTTCACGCGGTACGTGTAATCCATCGTGAACAGCGGGAGCGCCTGGTTCTTCTGAAACGCGATCGTGCTCTCGTCCTGCGCCAGCTGCAGCTCGAGCTGCAGCATTTCCATGCGTTCGTCCAGAGCCTCGCCCGCCAGTTGGAGCCCGTTGAACACGAACTGCACCGGGTCGGGCTGGGTCTGCGCGACGATCATGGTCGGGCTGTCGATGCCCAGCCCGTCCACGTTAATGATCTTCTTCAGCTCTCGAAGCGTCCGACGGATGAGATTCTCGGCGATGAGAATGGCCTCCAGCCGCTCGGCCACGCCCGCCTGCGCGCGCACGATCTCCAGCTCGGGCGCCTGCCCCGCGTTCACCCGGCGCTGCGCCCGCTCGAGCTGATCCATCGCCAGCTCGTACTGCATCTGCTCGACTTCCAGCGCCTCCTGCGCCGCGAACAGACGCCAGTACGCCCGCTCCGCCGCCGCGAGCGACCGAATCACCGTGAGCTTCGTGCGAGCCTTCGAGATCTCGCGATTCAGCGCCGCGATCCGAATCCCGTGCGTCGACGTGCGCCGCCCCGCGTTGCGCAGCAGGGGCTGGCTGATCGACACGCGAAAATCCGTGTTCGACGCCGGGTTCAGCGTGCTGAACGTGTTGTTCGTCTCCGTCCAGTCGATCGGCATCGACACCACCGTCGTGCCGCCCGACCGGAGCGGGATCCGCACGCCCGGGTCCACCGAGAACTGCCGGATCTTTGTTCCCTCGAGCGCGGACGATGACGGCTGCGCGATGTCGTTGAACTGCGCGCGCGTGAAGATCACCGAGTTAAACCGCCCCTCCTCCTCCGTCACCCGCTCGTTCGCGATCACCGGGTCCACCAGCGCCACGCGCAGATCAAGATTGTTCTCCAGCGTCCACGCCCGGACCTGCTCGAGCGAAATCTCGATCCGCTCCAGGCCCTCGAACGGGTTCACGTCCGGCTCGACGACGCGCTCCGGGGCCTTCTCCGACGGAAACCGCGACGTGTCGAACGGCTGCACGTCGCGCGTCTTCTCCGCGGGCGGCCGCATCCCGTAATCCTCGGGCTTCGACCATCGGGCGCTCTCGCACCCCGCCGCCAGACAGCCCGCCGCGGCCAAAAGCACCGACACCCGGCGCCGCGAACGACGCCCCTCGAACACCCCGGACCGCAAGTTACTCATGTCGCAACGCCTCGATCGGATCAAGTCTCGCAGCCTTGATCGCCGGGAACATCCCGAAGATCACTCCCACACCCGCGCTGAATCCAAGCGCCAGCACGATCGCCCAGCCCGGCGCCGCCGCCCGCTCCAGCGCGCCGTCCGGCATCTGCTGCAACGCCAGCGTCAATGCCTGGCCCACCCCGATCCCCATCAGCCCACCGAAGGTGCACAGCACCACGGCCTCCACCAGGAACTGCATCAGAATCACCATCGGCTTCGCGCCGACCGCCTTCCGCAGACCGATCTCCCTCGTCCGCTCGCTCACCGACACGAGCATGATGTTCATGATGCCCACGCCGCCCACCAGCAGCGACACGCTCACGATCGCACCCGCCACCATCGTGATCAGCCCCGCCACCTTGTTGAACTGCTCGATGAACGACTGCACCACGAACACCTCGAACGTGTCCTCCTGCCCCGGCTGAATCCCCCGCATCTTCCGCAGCACCCACAACGCCTCCGCGCGCGCCTCCTCCGCCCGGTCGGCCGACACCGCCAACGCGCCCGCGTTGCTCACCCACCCATCCGGACGCAGCTTCTTGGCCGTCGAGAACGGAACGTACACCTCCGTCATCGCCTCGCCCGCCCCGAAGATCGGCGCGAGCTCCTTTTGCTCCACCACGCCCACGATCAGAAAACGCCGCCCGCCCACGAACAGAAACTCACCCACCGGGTCGAGCGGCAACTCCAGCTCCTCGATCGCCTTCTCGTTGATCAGGCACACGTTCCGACGCCCATCCTCGTCCACCGACGTGAACTGCCGGCCCCGAACCACGCTCCGGTTCTCCACCGTGTGCCACGCCGGCCAGATGCCCACCCCCCGAACCGATTGCGCCTCCTTCTGGCCATACCGCACCGTCTTGTTGAACCGCCAGTGCGGGCTGATCGAGAGCACCGACGGGCACTCCCGCCCGATCTCTCGAACCTCCTCCTCCGTCAGCTCGAACTTCTGCCACGCCACCTTCCCCCGCAGCGAGTCCGGGATCTGGCCGTCGATGTTCATGTACGACACGCCCACCGTCTCGAACTGCTTCAGCACGAACCCCTGCATCCCCTGCAGCGCCGCCACCACGGCGATCACCGAGCCCACCCCGATCACGATGCCCAGCATCGTCAGCATCGCGCGCAGCTTGTTCGCCGCGATCTGGCCGCTCGCAAGCCCAACCGTCTGCGTCAGGAATCGGATCAGGAACATGGCGCCTTTCTCACGAGTGCCGCAACGCGTCGATCGGGTCCAACCGCGACGCCTTGATCGCCGGGAGCATCCCGAACACCACGCCCACCACGACGCAGAACGCGACCGAAAGCCCGATCGCCCACGCCGGAATCGCCGCCGACTCCAGCCCCGCGTCAGGGATGTTCTGCATGCCGATGGTGAGCGCTTGGCCAACCAGCAGGCCGATCAGCCCGCCCGCGAGGCACAGCACCACGGCCTCCACAAGGAACTGCGACAGGATCACCATCGGTTTCGCGCCGACCGCCTTCCGAAGCCCGATCTCCCGCGTGCGCTCGCTCACCGAAACGAGCATGATGTTCATGATCCCGATCCCACCCACCAGCAAAGAGATCGCCACCACGCCCCCCGCCACCATCGTGATGCCCGCAGACATCGCCGTGAAGTTCTGAATGTGCTGCTGCATCACCTCCGTGCCGAACGTGTCGCTCTCACCCGGCTTGAGCTGACGCATCCGTCGGAGAACCGAGCGGATCTCCGCCCGCGCCTCCTCCGCGGCCTCCGGCGTCGTCGCCTCCGCGATCAGGAACGGCCAGGCCATCAACGACCGCATCTTCACGGCCGTCGAGAGCGGAACCAGAACCTCGCTCTGCGTCTCGTCACCCCCGAACATCGCGCCGAGATCCTTGGTCTCCACAACGCCGACGATCAGGAACTTCCGCCCGCCCACCAGGATCGACTGCCCCACCGGGTCCTGATTCAGCCGCAACTCGTCGATCGCCAGGTCGTTTACGAGGCAGACCTGCCGCTTTTCCTCCTCGTCGATCGACATGAACGGACGGCCCATCGTCACGAACCGGTTCTCGATGTCGTGCCACGACGGCCACACGCCCGTCACCTGCACCCCCTCCTTCATCTCCGCGCCGGCGACCACCCGCTCACGAAGATTGATCGCAGGCGTCAGCTTCGCCACCGACGGCGCCAGCCGCTGGATCTCCTCCACCTCTTCCATCGTGAGGCGCACCTTCTCCCACGACATCTTCCCCCGAAGCTCCCGGGGCACCTGCCCCCACACGTACAGCTTCTTCGCGCCGAACGTCTCAAACTCGCTCAGCACGCTCTGCTTCATCCCGTCGAGCGCCGCCACCACCGACGTCACCGCGCCCACGCCGATGATGATCCCCAGCGCCGTCAGCATCGCGCGAACCTTGTTCGCCACGATCTGCGAGCCCGCAAGCCCCACCGTCTGCATCAGGTATCGCACGATCATCCGCCGGCCTCCGACGCCAACACCGACCGTCCCGCCGCCTCAACCACCCGAGCCCCAGCGGACGGCTTGCTCGGCGCCGTGGTCTTCGACACGAGGCTCGCCGCCGCGCGCTCCACCCACTCCCGATGCACCGGGTCCTCCATCGCCGCGAGATCGGACATGATCTTCCCGTCCCGAAGACGCACGATCCGCTCCGCGTGCCCGGCCACGTCCTCCTCGTGCGTCACGACGATGATCGTCTGCCCCTCCGCGTGCAACGCGTGGAACAGCTCCAGCACCTCGTCCGTCGTCTTGGAGTCCAGATTGCCCGTCGGCTCGTCCGCCAGCAGAATGCTCGGCTTGTTCACCAGCGCCCGCGCGATCGCCACGCGCTGCCGCTGGCCGCCCGACAGCTGATTGGGCTTGTGGTGCATCCGGTCGCCCAGGCCCACCCGAATCAGCGCCTCTTTCGCGGCCTTCTTCGCCCCCATCCAACGCCGGCGCGAGTAGATGAGCGGCAACATCACGTTCTTGAGCGCCGTGGCGCGCGGCAGCAGCTCGAACGACTGAAACACGAACCCGATCTCCGTGTTCCGCACCGAAGCCAGCTCGCTCGCGCCCATCTTGTGCGTCGGCTTCGTGTTCAGCAGGTACTCACCGTTCGTCGGCTTGTCCAGGCAGCCCAGCACGTTCATCAGCGTCGACTTGCCCGACCCCGAAGCGCCCATGATCGCGACGAACTCGTTCTTGCCGATCGACAGGTCGATCCCGCGGAGCGCGTGCACGCGCTCCGGACCCATCCGGTAGACCTTCGTGAGCCGTCGGATCTCAATCGTCATGAGGACTTCTTCCCGTCCGCCGCCGCCGTGCTCGTCGATTCGCCGGACGACCCCTCCGCCGTCGCCTTCTCTTCTCCCGCTTCGCCCTTCGGCTTGTTCTTCTCTTCCTCCGCCTTCTTCTCCGCGTCCTCGTCCCGGACCTTCTGGCCGTGCTTGATCGATTGCAGCGCCTTGTACGGACCCACGATCACGCGCGTCCCCGAGTCAACGCCGGCCACCAGCGCCGTCGTCCGAAGATCGCTCGGGCCGATCCGCACCGGCGTCGCCTTGGCCTCGCCATTCTCGATCCGATACACCACCCGCGCAAACGTCTTGTTCCGGTCGATCGCCGCGCTCGCGTCCACCACCTCGCGAGGCAACTCGTCCACGCGGATGTCCAGCACCGCCTGGCTCGGCGCCAGCAGCACGCCTTTCACCGTCTCCACCTCGATATCCACGCTCCCGGTGAGGCCCGAGAGCAGCGTGCGCCCCTTGAGGTCCATCAGCCCCTCCACAAGGAAGCACTCCGACATGTCCCGCGCGCGGGTCCGCTGCAACGCGATCTTGGTCACCCGAGCGTCAAACTCCTCCTCCGAATACGCGTTCAGCGACACACGCACCCGCTGGCCCGAGCGGATCTCCGCAATATCCGACTCATCGACCTCGGCCTTCACGATCATCTCGCTCAGGTCGGCCACCTCCAGGATCACCGTCCCCGGATTGTTCATCGTGCCAGTCATCACCACCTCGCCGACCTTGGCGTTGAGCTGCGTCACCACGCCGTCGATCGGAGAGCGGATCTCCGTGTACCGAAGCTCCTGCTTCACGCGGTCAATGTTCGCCCGCGCAATCGCGATCGCCGCCTCGGCCGCTCGGAGCGACGCCTCCGCCCGGTTGCGATCCGTCTCCGACAGGTCCAGCGCCTGCTTCGATACGTCGTTGGTCTTGTGCAGGGAACTCTGACGCTCCCATTCCGCCACGGCGTTCACGTAGCTCGCCCGCGCACCCTCGAGCCGCGCTTCCTCGGCCTTCAGCCCCGCTTCCACCGATGCGAGCTGGGCCCGAAGGTCCCGGTCATCCAGCTGCACCACGATGTCATTCGCCCGGACCTGCATCCCCTCCTCAAAGGGCAATGCCACGATCTGCGCCGAGAACCGCGCCGAGATCTGCACGCGGTTCGTCGCCTCCAGGTAGGCCGGCGCGCTTACCGTCCGCACCAGCTCTCCCTCTTCGATCGGCGACAGCCGCACCAGCTCGCCCCGCGCTCCCTCGCGCGATTTCTCGATCTGCTTCTTCACCGCCGGCCACACCATCAGCCCGGCCCCGCCGCCTACCAGCGCGACCACCACCCCGATTCCCAAAACCCACTTCAATACACGTGCAAAGGTTCTCACGACGCCGCATCCTCACTAAGCCCGCAGCCAAACCGCCGCAGGCCTTCTGGTGTCGCCCAACTCCGCCCGCGGCGTTCGATTTCTCGAACATCCACTCCACGAGCACGCCTCTCGCCCCCAGCCGATCAGCATCCGAACTCTAGTCGACCGACGCGCGCACACACCGCTCGACCCCCCAGACGTTACCCGCACCCAACGCTTCCCGTTGCGGAATCCGCCCCGCCTCGGGCTCCCCTTGACGTTCCCGATATCATCCTTCTCCAATCATCCGTCTCAGTTTCATCCAATGTGCATATCTCGGCAGGGTGTAGCTCAGCTTGGTAGAGCGCCTGGTTTGGGTCCAGGAGGCCGCTGGTTCGAATCCAGTCACCCTGATTGCCTCGATCGCCTCGCGCCTCACGCCCGCTACCATCCGCCCCCCTCATGCCTCCAACCAACCGTCAAGCCCCAACGCCCCCCGACCGATTCCGCGTCCTGCTGGTCGGTGGGGGAGGACGCGAGCACGCCCTCGCCTGGAAACTCGCGCAATCCCCGCGCCTCGAAGCGCTCTTCACCTCCAACGCCGAAAACCCGGGAATCTCGGCGCTCGCCGCGCCCTTGGATTGCCCCGTCGAGCCCAAGGCCCCGTTCCGCCTCCAACGTTTCTGTGAACGCGAACGAATCAACCTCGTCGTCATCGGCCCCGAAGCGCCCCTCGCCGCCGGGCTGGCCGATGCTCTGGCCGCCCCCGGTCGAGCGGTCCTGGGCCCAACCGCAGCCGGCGCCCGCCTCGAGGCCTCGAAGTCGTGGGCCAAGCGCCTCATGCGCGCCGCTTCCATCCCCACCGCCGACGCGCGCGTCTTCACCAGCCCGAACGAAGCCAAGTCATTCCTTCGCTCCCGAGAATACGCCTACGTCGTCAAAGCCTCGGGGCTGGCCGCGGGCAAGGGAGTCGTCGTCCCCGAGTCCCTCGACGAAGCCCTCGACGCCGTCGAGCGAATCATGGTCAAGCGCGAGTTCGGCGACGCCGGCGCCGAGATCATCATCGAAGAAAGAATGACCGGCCCCGAGGCCTCCGTCTTCGCGCTGGTCGACGGGCGCACCATCGCCATCCTCGAAACCGCGCAGGACCACAAGCGCCTGCTCGAGAACGACAAGGGCCCGAACACAGGCGGCATGGGCGCGTTCTCACCCTCCACCCGCCTCACCGACGACATCCTCGCCACCGTGCAGCGAGACGTCCTCGTCCCAACCGTCGACGCGCTCCGCAGAGAGGACATCGAGTTTCGAGGCGTGCTGTACGTCGGGCTGATGCTCACGCCCGGCGGGCCGCGCGTGCTCGAATACAACTGCCGGTTCGGCGACCCGGAATGTCAGGCCCTCATGCCTCGTCTCCGAGCCGACCTGCCCGACCTGCTCTGGCGAACCGCGGCCGGCGCCCTGGACGAAGCCGAGATCGACTGGGACCCGAGGCCATCATGCTGTGTGGTGCTCGCCTCCCACGGGTACCCGCAAGCGCCGCGCGCGGGCGACGTCATCACCGGGCTCGAACAGGCAACCGCCCTCCCGGACACGCTCGTGTTCCACGCGGGCACGAAGCGAAACGAACGAGGGGAGATCGCCACAGCGGGCGGGCGAGTGCTCTCCATCGTCTCCACCGCCGACACGCTCGAGGACGCCCGCACGCGCGCGATGCAGGCGGCGGACCTCATCCGGTTCGAGGGCAAGCACTTCCGCCGCGATATCGCCGCCTCGCCCGCCTGACGAGCCTCAACGAGCGCTGCTAGAAAGGAAAACGCCCCGGCATGGGCCGAGGCGCTGCTGGAATTCGTTGTGATGCGTCAGAAGATCAGCGACGACGCCGCGCCGCGGCCAAGCCGCCCAACACGAGAAGCGCGGTCGCGCCGGGAGTCGGCACGAAGCTGCCCGAGAACGACCCTTCCGAAGTGAAGTCGTCGATGCCGTCCGGCGCCACGCCCACCGCGCGAGGCCCGGGGAACGTGTAATCAGCGCCCGCGCCTCCGTTGATCGCCGTCAACGTAAACCCGAAATCTCCCGCCCACACGCCGCCGAATCCGACCGTGCTCGCAATCGAGCCGAGCGTGTACGAAATGTCCGAGCCTGACATGCTTGCCGAGAACGCCTTCGTAAACGTCCCGATGCCCGTCAGCGCGGCCGAGCCGTTGGCGATGTCGCCCCGCACGATCATCGCTCCCGCGGGATCGTCAAACTGGAAGAAGCCGTCGAGCCGGAACACGTGCGCGAACATCGGGCCACCCAGCCCGACCGTGCCGGAGTAGGTAAGCCTCAGCTCGGCCGTCATGTTGGCATTGATCGTGGTCGGTCCGAGCGGGCCGTGCTCGTCCGCGTCGATGAGCAGATCGATGTTCGTCGGACCGAAGTCCCGAATCACCGTGTGGCCGTCATCGAACGTGGCCACGAACGTCGGGTTCGCCGGGCTCGTGTCCGAAGCGAACGAAATGAAGGCGCCCTGCGCCGCCGTGCCAGCCAACAACGCGATCGCTCCCGCAATGGGCATACGCATGAATCGACCCCTGTCTCTCCGCAACGCGCACGTGCAATGCCCGTTGCTGGTTCCCTGTGACTTGTCAAAGCCAAACGACTCATCGCGGGTGTGCGGCCCGCGAACGGACTAACCCTACACCACCCCGCACGTCAGTCAACGCCACATCCTGCATTCAGCGGTGCTTTTTTCGGCCGATAACGCTCGATTACACGCGTTCCAGCCGCGCATACCGCACCACGAGGGTCTTCTCGCCAATTCCCCTGAACAGGACCCGGACTTTGCCGTCGGGACCGCCGCTGGCCATGCGGACCTCCCCGAGACCGAATTGGGGATGGCGGACCCGGCTGCCCACGGGGAAGGGGAGGCCCGGGGCGCGGGCGTGCCCCATTTCTGAGTGATCGATGTCGTCGTCGGCGTCGGTGTTCCAGACGTCGGCCTGGTCGCTGAACGTCACGTGACCTTCGAGTTCGCGGAGGAACTGGCTCGGGATGGTGCGCTCGCGCATGCCTCGGATGGTGCGGTGCTTGGCTGCGGTGAGCAGTAGTCGGTCCTTCGCGCGCGTGATGCCGACGAAGCACAAACGCCGCTCTTCTTCGAGAGATTCCGCGTTTCCGATGGATCGGGCGTGGGGCAGCACGCCCTCTTCCAGGCCGATGATTGCGACGGCCTCGAACTCGAGGCCCTTCGCGGCGTGCAGCGTCATGAGCGTCACGGCGCCTTGCTCGGGGTCGACGGCGTCGGCGTCGGCGACGAGGGAGACGCGTTCGAGGAACGCGCGGAGCATCGACAGAATTGGGGGCGCGGCGGCGTCCGGGGCGGCCTCCATGCTCATTTCCGGGTCGGTGGCGGGGTCGTAGTCGTTCTCGAATTCGGCTGCGGAAGAGACGAGTTCGTCGAGGTTTTCGGCGCGGTCTTCCCCGGCGTTCTCCTCTGCCGAGCGGGTCTCGTATGTTCGCCGCAGGCCTGAATCGTCCACCACGGTGCGCACCAACGCGGCGAAACCGTCGTTTGGTGTAGCGCCCATGAACGACCCGCCGGCGGTCCATCCGTCGACCATCTCGACGAACTTTTTGACGGCTCCGGAGGCGCGGGCGGAGAGATCGTGGATGTCCTGCGCGGCGCGCATGGCGTCGAAGAGGGAGACGCCCTTGCGGAGCGACTCGGTGCGGACCCGTTCGATGGTGGCGGCGCCGATGCCGCGCGCGGGCTTGTTGACGATGCGCTGGAGGGAGATGTCGTCGGCGGGGTTGGCGATGACTCGGAGGTAGGCGAGGGCGTCCTTGACTTCTTCGCGTTCGTAGAAGGCCGTGCCTCGCGCGACGACGTAGGGGAGGTGAGCGTTTCGGAGCGCATCCTCCATGACGCGGCTGAGGGCGTTCATGCGGTACATCACGGCCATCTCGCGCCAGGGGACGCCGTCCTCTCCGGCTTGTCGGAGCCAGTCGAGCACGAGCGCGGCCTCGTGGTGCTCTTCCCGGCAGACGACGACCATGGGCGTGACGCCCTTCTCGTCGCGCGCCGGGATGAGGGTCTTGGGCTTGCGCTGTGTGTTCCTGCGGATGAGGGCGTCGGCGGCGCGGAGGATGGGCTCGGTGGAGCGGAAGTTCTCGGCGAGGGTGATGACGCGGGCGCCGGGGTATTGCGAGTCGAACTCGAGGATGTTGCGGATGTCGGCGCCTCGCCAGGCGTAGATGGACTGGTCGGGGTCTCCGACGACGCAGATGTTCGGCCCCGACGCGGCGCCCTCGGGGCGCGTCGCGGCGTCGGGCGGGCCGGGCCCGGCGATGAGCGCGGCGAGCGCGAACTGCGCGTGGTTGGTGTCCTGATACTCGTCGATCATGAGGTAGCGCCATCGCCCGCGGATCTCTTCGAGGGCGGGCGCGCTTGCGCGGAGCGTCTTGACGGTGAGGGCGAGCAGGTCGTCGAAGTCGACGGCGTTGGCGGCGCGGAGGGCTCGCTCGTAGGAGCGGTAGAGTTTGGCGGCTGTTTTTCCGAAGAAATCGCCGGCCTGTTTGTCGAAGTCGTCGGGGGAGAGGAGGAGGTTCTTTGCGCTGCTGACGGTGGCGAGGACGGCGCCCGGGGGGAAGTTCTTGGTGTTGAGCCCGGCGTCGGCGATGACGCGCTTCATGAGGGCGTTCTGATCGCCGGCGTCGTAGATGGTGAAGGTGGGGGTGAGGCCGGGCACGACGCGGGCGGCGTCTTCGGCGTATCGGCGGAGGAGTCTTGCGCAGAGGGAGTGGAAGGTGGTGATGGTGAGGCCTCGGCCGCGGACGGAGCGCGACTCGCGATCGTCGTGCGCGTCGGGGTCGAGGAGTTTGAGGACGCGGTCGCGCATCTCACCGGCGGCGCGGTTGGTGAAGGTGAGCGCGAGGACCTGCCAGGGCTTGACGCCCTGCTCGAGGAGGTGCGCGATTCGTCGTGTGATGACGCGTGTTTTGCCGGAGCCCGGGCCGGCGATGACGAGGAGGGGGCCTTCGAGTGCGGCGACGGCTTCGCGCTGTGCGCCGGTGAGGCCGTGGAGCGCGGCGTGGGTCGGTCCTTGCACCCACTGCGGCGTTTGGTGGTCGTGTTTCGCCTCCATCTCCCGAGCCTATCACCGCTCGTGGGCGTGGCGGCGGGGCGTGTGGGATGGAGCGACAGGCGCGAACAGGGTTCGACACGGTTTCCACCGGTGTGCGACAGGTTGTGCACCCCATGGCTTGTGGTTTGGACCTTTGGGGACACGTTTTCCACCCCACCGGTCGCCCCTGAACGGGCCATTTTGCGTTGTGGAGAAGCGCCGAAGTATCGTCCCCACAGTCCCTTGCGATTTCGGATGCACGTGACCGGCAAAAACTACAACATTTTGGGCTTGCGACGGCTTGCGGCCACGATGGGTGGTGGTAGCATGCGGATCTCTGCCACACGAGGCAGCGGCCAAGAGCGGGCTGAGAGGGAAGCCGAGGCCCGCGACCGTCGCCACGTATGCCGAGTCGTGCAGGCAGTGGGGCCCCGAGGGCTAAGCCCCCCGTAGCCCCTTGAAGGAAGACAGGTGGGGCCCCGGCTCTGGCGGGACCTGAACAACTCGAGGAACACCGAACGGCGTCCTAACGTCTTGGGATGAGGGACTATCCTGCGCCCAGGCGGAACGGATGCGGAGCAGCATCGATGCCCGTTCTTTGCGACACACAGATCCGCGAACTGATCGGTATTGAGCCGTTTGCGGATGGGACGAAGCGGCAGGGGAGCGTTTCGTACGGCGTGTCGTCGTACGGGTACGACGTGCGGGTGGGGAGCCGGTTCAAGATCTTCACGTCGACGCCGAGGTCGGGCGAGGTGGCGATCGTCGATCCGAAGCGTTTCTCCGACGACCTGTTCGTGGAGATCGACGGGGCGAAGAACGCGAACAAGCCGGGGTGGGGTGCTTCGGGCGGGGTGATCATTCCGCCGAATTCGTTCGCGCTGTGCGAGACGGTGGAGACGTTCACGATTCCGCGGGACGTGCTGGTGCTGTGCGTGGGGAAGTCGACGTACGCGCGGTGCGGGCTGATCGTGAACGTGACGCCGCTGGAGCCGGAGTGGCGCGGCAAGATCACCATTGAGATTTCGAACACGACGCCGCTGCCGGCGAAGGTCTATGCCGACGAAGGCATAGCCCAGTTGGTCTTCCTCAAGGCGGATCAAGTCTGTGCGGTCTCGTACGCGGATAAGAGAGGCAAGTACCAGGATCAGGCGGGGTTGACGCTGCCGAGGGTGGACTAAGAGAAGGGCACTAGGGACTAGGCACTAGGCACTAGCAAAGGCGAAAAACCAAGGGCACGAGGGATTAGGCACCAGGCACTAGCAAAGGCGAAAAACCAAGGGCACCAGGGATCTGGCGCTAGGCACTCGAAAAAGCTAAAGACGCAGAAGGCAAGAGGGAAACGCGTAACGCGAAAGACGACGTCGGATGACTGAACGTGAGCGCGGCGAGCAACGGCCGATTGGATGGGAAGGCGAGATGAAACGTGGCAGAGATCAAGTAATACCGGGACCTCGTCGCGTGGAAGAAGTCGTTCGCGTTGGGATTGTCGGTGTACCGGGCTACGAAGTCGTTCCCGGATCGAGAGAAGTACGGCATCACGAGTCAGGTGTGTCGCTCGGCGGTTTCGATCGCGAGCAACATCGCGGAGGGCTACGGACGTGGAAGCAGCCAGGACTACGTTCGGTTCCTGCGTATGGCGAGGGGGTCGCTGTACGAACTGGACACGCAGTTGTTGTTCGCGATGGAGTTGGGCTACCTGTCGTCGGACGCACACGACGTCATGCAGGCGGAACTCGACGAGTGCGGGCGCGTTCTGGCGGGATTGATTCGAAGTCTTGAACCCTGAGTTTTTTCGAGTGCCTAGTGCCCAGTGCCTAGTGCCCTTTGGACATAGCCATGAAGATCACACGCAAGTTCACGACTGCCGGCCGCGACCCCTTTGCCACGGTTGAGTGGGTTCGTCGTTCGTCGAAGATCGCCAACCCGGACGGGTCGGTGGTGTTTCACATGGATGACGCCGAGACGCCGGCGACGTGGTCGCAGTTGGCGACGGACATCATGG
>CAZWZL010000033.1:0-31144 GCA_964638515.1 uncultured Phycisphaeraceae bacterium | reverse complement strand
TCAACATGCTGCTGCAGAACATGGAGGAAGGCCGCCTGACAGACTCCTACGGGCGCAACGTGGACTTCCGCAACCCGATCATGATCATGACGAGCAACCTCGGCTCGGAGATCATCAAGGGCGGGGCGGGGTTCGGGTTCGGGAAGCGCACCGAGGCGACGGACTATGACAACATCAAGACCGTGCTGCTGAAGGAGATCGAGCGGTACTTCCGTCCCGAGTTCATCAACCGGCTCGACGAGATCATTGTCTTCCGCCCGCTCACCAAGGTCGATCTGTACACCATCGTCGAGTACGAGGTGGGCAAGGTCACGAAGCGGCTGCAGGAGCAGGGCATCGTTCTCGAGCTCGATCAGCCCGCGAAGGACTTCCTCATCGACAAGGGCTACAACCCGGACTTCGGCGCCCGCCCGCTGCGGCGCGCGATCGGCCAGTTCGTGGAGGACCCGCTCTCCGAATCGATCCTCACGGGCGAATTCAAGGGCAAGGGCCGCATCAAGGTCACGCGGAAGGAAGGCCAGGAGCACCTGTCGTTCGAAGGGCTCGAAGCCGAGCCGAAGCCCGTCGAGGCCGAGGCCGCCGGAACGACCTGATTCAGCATTCCCGTCGACACCCAACGCCCCGGCCTTCGCGCCGGGGCGTTTCATTGGAGCGTCGATCGTCCGATCGCACGTTCTCGCGTGCTATCCTCGCCCGATCACATGCGTGACATCTCCGCCAAGCTCCATCACGCCGTGACCCTGCTCGACGCGGGGCGCGCGCACGAAGCGCTCGCGGCGATGATGCGGCTGGTTTCCTCGGCGCCGAGAGACCCCGTGCTCAACGGGTTGCTGGCGCAGGCGTGCATCGCCACCGGCTCTCCCCAGAGGGGCGAGTACTACGCCAAACAAGCGCTCGCCTCGCGCCCGGGCGACCCCGGCCTCACGATCACGCTCGCCTCCGCCTACTCCACACAGGCCCGCCAGGAGGACGCGTTTCAGGCGCTCGACGCCGCACGGCGCGCGCATCCGGAACACGAGCCGCTCGCGTGCGCGTGGCTGGCGTCGCTGCAGATGTCACGCCGGTTCCAACAGGCCATGCGGGAGGGGGAGGCGCTCCGGCGCCGATTTCCGTCGAATGCCGAGATCTGCTCGCGGTTGGCCGCCGCGTACAGCGAGATGGGCTTTCAAGGACGCGCCGCCGCGACCCTTCGAGACGGGGCCGCTCGTTGCCCCGACGAGCACACGTTGGCCACCGAACTCTGCACCGCGCTCACGTACAGCGACGAGGCCACGCCCCGGGAGGCATTCGAAGCGCACCGAGATTACGGCCTCCTGCTCCAGCGGCTCGTTCCTTCATCCCCCGCGCCTTTCACGAACTCGCCCGATCCGGACCGGCCGCTGCGCGTCGCGATCATCTCTGCGGACCTCGGATTTCATCCCGTAGGCTTCTTCCTTGAACCTCTGCTGACGCATCTCGATCGCGAAAGGATCGAGGTCGTTCTCTACTCGACCAATCAAACGAACGACTGGATGACCGCTCGCTTAAAGCAGGCCGCGGCGCAGTGGCGCCACCGTCCCGACCTCTCCATCGCCCAGCACGCCGATCTCATGCGCGAAGATCGCATCGACATCCTCTTCGACGTCGCCGGCCACACATTCGGCGCCGCGTACCCGCTCTTCCAATTGCGCCCCGCCCCCGTGCAGGTCTCCTGGCTCGGCTTCCCGAACACCAGCGGCGTGCCGGAGATGGACTGGCGCATCGTCGACTCCACCACCGATCCGGACACCCCGGAGGTCAACGCGCTCGCCACCGAGCGCCTCTACCGGCTCGACCCGTGCTTTCTGTGTTATCGCGCGCCCGGGCCGGAGCACGACCCCGGCGACTCCGAGTCCCCGTTCCTCGCACGCGGGCAGCCGTTCACGTTCGGCTCGTTCAACTCCGCGTCGAAGCTCGGCGATCGCACCCTCGCTCTCTGGGCGCGCATCCTTCAAGGCGTCCCCGGGAGCCGCCTGGTCCTCAAGCACTCGGCGTACGCCCACGAAGAGGCCTGCCATCTCATGCGCGACCGATTCGCCGCGCACGGCATCGGCCCGGAGCGACTCGACTTCCGGGGCCCGACCACCGACTACCGCGCGTTCCTCGCCGACTACCACGAGATCGATCTCGCGCTCGACACGGTTCCCTTCAACGGCGCCACCACCACCTGCGACGCGCTCTTCATGGGCGTCCCCGTCGTGGCCATGTCGGGTGACCGCTGCGCCGCACGCGTCGCTGCGAGCATCCTTCAAACCGCCGGCCTGAGCGAGCTCGTGGCCTCCGGAGAAGACGAGTACGTCGCGCTCGCTCGGGCCATCGCCGCCGACCCCGCCCGCTTTCGACGGCTCCGCGCCGGGCTCCGTGAGCGATTCCTCGCCTCCCCCGTGTGCGATGCGCCCGCGTTCGCCGGAAGATTCGAGGGCGCCCTGCGCGTCATGTGGCGAGACTGGTGCGCCCGCGCGCACTCCACCGCCCGGCCAGCCTGATCGACGATGCCATGAGCGCCGCTGAACTCCAACGTGCCCGCGCCCTGCTCGACGCCGGCCGTCACAACGACGCCCGACAAGCGACGCTGCGCGCGCTCGCCCGCGCACCGCGCGACGCGCAGGCCCACGCCATGGCGGCCTCCTTGTTCACCGCGCTCGCCGAGCCCGACCGCGCGCTGTTCTACGCCGAGAAAGCCGCGGCCATCGCCCCCGCCGACGCCCGCGTGCAGTACACCCTGGCCGAAGTCCTGCTCGCCTCCGGCCGCCCGGGCGACGCCCTCGGCGCGCTCGACCGCTCCCTCCAGGCTGACCCTGCATTCCTCGAAACGCACGTCTCGAAGTCGCACGTGCTCACGGTGTTGCGCCGGTGGTCCGACGCTCGTCAGCACACGCTGCGATCGCTCGACCTGTTCCCAGACGAGCCGCGCCTCACCGGCAATCTCGCCGCGTGTCTCGTGGAAACAGGCTCGGCCCGCGCCGCGGTCGACCTGCTGCGCGCCGTGCGGGAACGCCGACCTGACGATCTCCACGTCGCCACCGCCCTCGCGCAGGCCTGCACCTACGCGGACGGTCTCTCCGCTGACGATGTCCGCCGCGAGCACGAAGCCTACGACCGATTGCTCCACCGCCTCTCCCCTTCCGAGCCCGAGCCCCATGCCAACGCCCCTGACCCACATCGGACGATCCGGCTCGGATTGCTCTCCTCCGACCTTCGATGGCACCCCGTCGGCCACTTCGTCGAGACGCTCCTCGGCGCGCTCCCACGCGATCGCCTGCACGTCACCTGCTTCGCAACCTCCGCCGCCGAGGACGCTGTCTCCGACCGTCTGCGCGGATGCTCCGACCAGTGGCGCCGCGTGGCTTCACTCTCCATCGGCGAACTCGCCTCCGCCATCCGGCGCGACGGCATCGACGTGCTCATCGATCTCTCCGGGCACACGGCCGGCAGCCGTCTCCCGGTGCTGCACCTTCGCGCGGCCCCCGTGCAAGCAACCTGGCTCGGCTATCTCAATACCACGGGCGTCTCCCGCGTCGGCTACCGGCTCGTCGACAGGCACACCGACCCCCCGGAATCACAACGCTGGAGCTCGGAGCGTCTCGTGCGCCTCGAGCCCGCGTTCCTCTGCTACACGCCCTCTTCGGAGGCTCCTGCCTCCCCCCCACCGCGCAACCCCGAGGCGCCCTTCACCCTCGGCTCATTCAACGCGCTCTCCAAGCTCTCCGATTCAGCGGTCGATCTCTGGTCCCGCGTCATGCACGCCGTGCCCGCCTCCGTGCTGGTGCTCAAGCACACGGCCTTGGGCGAGCCCGACGTTCGAGCATCAACGATCGCGAGATTCCAAGCACACGGGCTCGAAGCGTCGCGCATCCGGCCGGAGCCGCCGTGCGCCACGCACTCCGAATTGTTCGACGCCTACGCGCGCATCGATGTCGCTCTCGACCCCTTCCCCTTCAACGGCGGGACAACCACCTGCGAATCACTCCTCGCGGGCGTTCCGGTGATCACGCTCCCGGGCGAACGTTCAGCTTCCCGCGTCGGACTCAGCCTGCTCTCGAGCGCCGGCCTGCACGAGTGCGTGGCGCGTGACGAGGCGCACTTCATCGAGATCGTGCGCTCGCTCGCAACGGACGCCCCGCGCCTCGCGGCGCTCCGCGCCGATCTGCCCGCGCGCGTCCGCGCCTCCCCCCTGTGCGATGCCGCCCGCTTCGCCGCCTCGTTCGAAGCCGCCCTGCGCGAGATGTGGAAGTCATGGTGCGGCGGCTCGCCCTCCGACGGAGCCAACCGTCATGGCTGACGCTCGGCTCGCGCTCGACGTCGCAAAGGCCCTGCTCGCGCGGGGGAAGGACGAGGACGCCATCCCGCAATTGCTCCGAGCGCTTCGCTCGGCGCCGCGCGATGTCGAACTCCTCCTCACCCTCTCGCTGGCGTTGAGCCGAACCGCCAACGCGCAGCAGGCCGAGTATCACGCCCGTCGTGCCGTCGCCATCGCGCCGAGATCTCCATCAGCCGTGGGCCGGCTCGCCGATGCCCTCGCCGAACTCCGACGGTTCCCGGAAGCGTGCGAAGCCCACCGTCTCGCGGCCTCTCTCGCGCCGGACGATCCCGAGATTGCCGCGGACGCCTGCATGACCCTCCATCTCGCAGGGCTCTTCGAGGACGCCGCGCAACTGGCGCTCGATCGCCTGCGGGTCGTCCCCGCGCACCCGCGCCTTTCAGCGCGCTTGTCGGATTCACTCAACGTCCTCGGACGGGTCGACGAGGCCAATCGCATCCTGCGTGAGGCGCGCGCGGCGCACCCCGATATCCACTTCCTGGCCACCGACCTCTGCGCCGCCTCCACCTTCGATCCCAACCTAAACGCCTCGGAGTCGCTCGCGCTGCACCGAGAGTACGCCGCGCTCGTGGCCCGCCTGTATCCAGCCCCTCCCGAGCCCACATGGGATCTCGCGCGCGATCCCGAAAAGCCGCTCCGCCTCGCCGTGGTGTCGCCGGACCTGCGCTCTCATCCCGTTGCCACGTTCTTCGAACCCATCGCGCGCCACGCCGATCCCGCCCGCCTGCACATCACGTGCTACTACACCGGGCTCGCCGAGGATGATGTTTCACGCCGACTGCGATCGCTTGTTCCGGCGTGGCGCCACGTCCCCGTGCGATCTGCGTCAAGCGCCGTGCGCGCGCTCGACGAGATGATCCGTGCCGATCGCGCCGACGTGCTCCTCGAGTGCTCCGGACATAGCGAACGAAACCTGCTCCCCCTCTGCCGCCTCCGCCCTGCCCCCGTGCAGATCACCGGGCTCGGCTGGCCCAACACCACAGGGCTCCCGGAAATCGGCTGGCGCATCACGGATTCCGTGGTCGACCCGCCTCAGGCCGAATCCTGCTCGGCAGAACGACCGCTCCGGCTCGACCCCTGTTACCTCTGCTATCAGCCCTTGGCCGACGCGCCCGACCCGGGACCATCCCCCGCCGCGCGGCGCCACCACATCACCTTCGGCTGCTTCAACGCCGGCCCCAAGCTCAATGATGATGTGCTCCGCGCGTTCGCCCGCATCCTGGACGCCGTGCCCGACTCGAGACTGCTGCTGAAGCACACCGTGTTCCGTGCCGATCAGGGACGCGAGGCGGTGCTGGCGAGGCTTCGAGCCGCCGGCGCTCCAGCCGATCGCATCGACACACTCGGCCCAACCCCCCACCGAGAGCACCTCGCCGCCCATCAGCGCGTCGATATCGCGCTCGATCCCTTTCCGTTCAACGGCGCCACCACCACGTGCGATGCGCTCTTCATGGGCGTGCCCATCGTCACGCTGACCACCGACCGCATCGGCGCGCGCGTGGGTGCGAGCCTGCTCTCGACCGTTGGCCTGCACGAATTCATCGCCACGACCACTGATGAGTACGTGCGCATCGCTTCGGAACTCGCCGCTGACGGCGCCCGGCTCGTGTCGTTGCGCGCCACGCTGCGTGCCCGCGTCCTCAACTCCCCGCTCTGCGACGCCGAGGCCTACGCGCTCCGATTCGAGCACGCCGTACGCAACGCGTGGCGCGATTGGCTCGCCTCCCCCGAGGGCGCCTCATGAATCCCCAAACGCCGATCGCCCGCGCACAAGCCCACATCGAATCCCGCCGATTCGACGAGGCCCGCGCCACGCTCCTCCGCGCCGTCACGAACGCCCCGAACGACCCGAACCTCGCCGCGATGCTCTGCTACGTTCTCGCGCAAACCGGTGAGTATGAGCGGTCCGCGTACTACGGCGAGCGAGCCGTCGCGGCGCGCCCCGACGCGCCCGACCTGCGCATGAATCTCGCCGCCTCCTACATGGACCTGGCTCGCCCCGAAGACGCGGCCGCCCAGTTCGAAGCCGTTGGCGCGCTGCGCCCAGACGAGGAGCAGCCCCTGGAGCATCTCGTCGCGGCCCTCAACCAGGCCGGAAGATTCATCGACGCCGAGCGAACCCTCGCCGACGCGCTCTCCCGCTTTCCCGAGTCGTCCAAGCTCGCATCCCGCCGCGCCGACACGCTCACCGCCACCGGACGACCCACCGAAGCCGTGGAAGCGCTGCGCGGCGCCATCGCAAACCACCCCGAGGAACTCGCCCCACTCACCGACCTCTGCTCCACGCTCCCTTTCGACCCCGAGGCCGCTCCGCACGCGGCCTTGCTCGGCTTCAGAGCCTTCGGCGCCGTCCTGCAGCAGCGAACGCCGAGGCGCGCGCCGCTCCCGCCGCGCAACCTCGATCCGCATCGCCCCCTGCGCATCGGCTTCCTCTCGCCCGACCTCCGCGCCCACGCCGTCGCCACGTTTCTCGAGCCGCTGCTCGAACACCTCGACGCCGCGAAGGTGCAGACGCTCGCCTTCTCCACCGCCCCGCGCGAAGACGGCGTCTCAGCCCGACTCAGATCGCTCGTGGGACGATGGCGCTCCGGCGCCGTCCAGAGCATGGCCGGCGCCATCGTGCAGGAGGCCCCCGACGTGCTCTTCGACCTCTCCGGACACAGCGCGGGCCACGCCCTCCCGCTCTTTCAACTCCGACTGGCGCCCATCCAGATCACCTACCTCGGCTGGCCCGCCACCACCGGCGTCCCCGAGATGGACTACCGACTCACGGACTCCAACGCCGATCCCGACGGCAACGAGGCGTTCCACACCGAGCGACTGCTCCGCCTCGACCCCTGCGCGCTGTGCTACAAGCCACACCCCGACGCCCCGCCGGCCACGATCAACACCCACGCCGATCACCCCCCCACCCTCGGCTCCTTCAACTCCATCGCCAAGCTGAACGCGCGGGTCGTCGATCTCTGGGCACGAATCCTGCACGAAGCCGGCGACGCGCGACTCATCCTGAAACACACGGCCCTCGCCCACGAGCAAGGCAGAGCCATCGTCCGACAACGATTCGCCGACGCCGGCGTCGCCCCCGCTCGCCTCCTCCTGCTCCCACCCACTTCCCACGCAACGCACCTCGAGGCCTACCACCAGATCGACCTCGCCCTCGACCCGTTCCCCTTCAACGGCGCCACCACCACGTGTGACGCCCTTCACATGGGCGTCCCCGTCGTCACGATGCCCGGCGAATCGTCATGCTCGCGCGTTGGCGCGAGCATCCTCCGCGCCGCAGGCCGCGACGATGGCGTCGCTCAAGACGAGCGCCAGTATGTCGCGCGGGCGACCGCTCTGCTCTCTGACGTCGGTCGGTTGCGCTCGGATCGCAGCGCCCTGCGCCGTCAATTCCTCGACGCGCCCATCTGCGACGGCGCAGCATTCGCCCGCCGATTTGAGCAAGTGGTCCGCCAAGCCTGGACCGAGCATTGCAACAGCGCCTGAGCGGCGTTCAGGCCGACCCGCCCCGCCTGCCTCGTCCTCCCAGCGCCAACAGCCCGGCGCCCAGCAGCAGAGAGCTGCCCGGCGAGGGAATCAGCCCGAAGAAGACGAACGTCTCAAACTCCATCGATTCGCCCACGCCGAGCGTGACCTGCCATTGGGTCGCGACCTCGAGATTCCCCGGCGATCCCGTCACGCTGTCGTTCAGCACCGTGGCATTGTTGTCGAAGAGCGAATCCCGAACGCTGCCGTCTCCCGCCACCTGATACCAGAACCCGACCCCGTCGCGCGTCGGCGGAGCCGCGCCGTAAGTCATGTCGATGTTGCGCAACGAAACCTCGGCCCCGACGGTCTGCGGCGTCGCAAACCCCGAGAACGGATGGTTGGTGCTCCCGCCCGGATCGAGATTGCTGTACTGATACGAGTGGATCGTCATCGCGCCCGAGCCCGTATTCTGAACCCGGTTGCTCATCGTCAGCACGATGCCGCTGAAACTCCCGACCTGACCGATCTGCAGGACCCAGCGTTGCTGCGATGAGAACGAGTATCCCGACGTGGGATTCGTGACGAAGAAGTCCATGCCGCCGACATCGAGATTGCCGCTCAGGTCCCCCACGAAAAACCCGCTGCTCGTCGGACCGCCCGGGACGGACCCATTCCCGAAGCCGTACTCGCGCGTGTCGGCGCCCTGCGACCCGGACGCTCGGAAAAACCAACGCATCTCGGAAGCGTGATTCGGGCTCGAGCCAAACGGCGCACGCCGAAGGTGCGTCGGAGAGAGCGCCGAGCTGGTCAAGCCCGACGGGATGCTCTCGATGAACAACTCGGTGGTTTGGCCCGGTTGATCACGCAAAAGCGCGCCCTGTACCAAACCTGACACCAAAGAAGCCACGGCGCCAACGGCTACAAACCTCGCTCGCATGATCGCTCTCGCTCTTCCGGCGATCGACACAGTCCCGCGCGATGCCAAAAAGGCCGTGCCCGTCTCTTCCCTTCGCGCAGTGCCGACCGCTCCTGTGACGCTCATCACTCTACCCACTGCCGTACCTCCCCCCAAGACAATTCTCCGCCTACGCACGCTCCGAGGCGCTCTCATGCAAACATCATGCGAACATCCGCGCAAAAACAACGCCGCCCGGCCTTTCGACCGGGCGGCGCGAATCTCTCAATGCCCCGGTATCAACCCGCGTGGCTCACCGACGACGACGAGCGCCGGCCAGGCCGCCGAGCGCCAACACCACGGCCGCGCCGGGCGCCGGGATCGGGTCGCCGTTCAGCGCGAACGAGCCCATCACCATGACGCTCTGGCCCGCGCCGAGTTGCAGCACGTCCCACTGATACGCGCCGGTGAAGTCGCCGGGGCTGCCGGCAACCGTGTTGTCCAGGTTGTTGATCGCCGTGTTCGCGAGAAGCCCACGAATCACCGCGAACGCCGTCGCCTGATACGCGTTCGAGCCGAACCCGGCCCAGTTCACCGTCGACGGCCCGTCCACGATGTTGAACCAGCTGCCGTTGTGCACGTACGTGTCCGTGCCGGCCGTGCCGTTCACGTCGAAATCGTTGTAGGAGAACAGCGACAGATCCATCGACGTCTGCCCCGTGTTCGTGATCAACGCCGTCTGGATCACGGCCGGGCCGCCCGTGCCCGCGAAGATCTGGTACCGCATCTGGGCCGTGAACGAGTACGCGGGGCCGCCAGCGCCCGGGCCTGTCACGTTGTAGTTGTATCCGCCCGTGTCGAGGTTGCCCGTGTTGTCGCCAACGAGCACCGCCGTCATGCTCGGACCGCCGGCCGCGGCGCCGTTGCCGAACGTGTACTCGCGCGTGTCCACGCCGTTGACCCGGAACCACCAGGCGCTGGCGAAGATGTGATCCGGGTTGCCCGTCGTGCTCGCGCCGAGCGCGCGGAAGTTCGCGCCGCCCTGGCCCGTGCCCGTCAGCGACGTCGTGATCGCCGACGTGATCTCGAACAGACCGTTCCCGGCGTTCGCGCCGCCCGGCGTGATCCGGAACTGCGCCATCGCAGCGCCGCTCACCGCGAGCGCGGCCGCGCCGACAACTAAGTGCATCTTGCTCATGGACGTGTTTCCTTCCCAAAGATCTGAGTGCCGCCATCGCGGCGGCGTCGTGGACTGTCTCTCAGCCCACCACCAATCTAACCGCCAAATGGCCCATGTCTAGCCTATTCTCGCCCGAATTAGGGGCGCCCATCCACACGCCCTCCACGAGGGTCGAACACCCAGTTTTGTGGCCCGATAACCGCCATGGCGGCCCTATTTTGGCCCCATGCCCCCCCGCCGCCTCGTCGCCGCCGCCTTCACCGTCATCGAGCTGCTCGCGCTCCTCGCCATCCTCGCCCTGCTCGCCGGCGTCCTCCTCCCCTCCCTGAGCTCCGCACGCTCCGCCGCCCGCGTCGCGCTCTGCGCCCAGCAGCAGCGCCGGCTCCATGCCGCCGCCATCATCGCCGCCCAGTCCGACGACGAACGCATCCCCGGCGTCAACACCACCAACGCCCGCTTCCTCAAGATGCCCCACACCTTCGAACTCCTCGCCGACACCACCTCGCACACACCCACCTCCGTCTTCGACTGGATCAGCCCATCCCTCGGCCCCACCGCCTCCTTCTCCACCAACCGCGCCCGCCGCACGCAACAGATCTTCAACGACCTCGCCTGCCCCTCCGCCACCCGCCACAACGACACTCTCTTCGGCTACGCCCCCGACGCCGCCGACTTTCAAGCGATCCTCGCCAACGACGGATTCCTGCAGGTCTCCTACCTCTCCCCCGCGGCCTTTCACCTCGCCGGCAGATCCTTCATCCCTCTCGCCAAGTTCCGCACGTTTGCCTGGCGCGGCCCCGCCGTGCCGCCCGACGACTACTTCCCCCGCCTCGATCGCATCGGTCCTCCCGCCTCGAAAGTCTTCCTCTCCGATGCGACCCGCTATCTCGCCTCACGCTCCCGACTCGACTTCGACATCTCGCCCGCTCCCAAGTACTTCGGCTCGTTCCTCTCCTCTTCGCCCATCTACCGTGCATCACGCGAGTTCGGCTCCGCCGCGAATCTCCCCGAGTTTCCAGACGAGAACTACCTGGGCCAGGGCCCCTCGGTCTACCCGCACAACCGCGATCTCACGTACCGCCACAAGGCCCGCCTCGTGGTCACGTGGTTCGACGGCCACGTGACGACCATGAACGAGAACGAATCGAAAACCGACGCCTCGCACTGGTTTCCCACCGGCTCCGTCTTCAACGCGCAGCCCTCAGGCAACGCCACCGACCAGGCCCGCGCCTTCCACCGCGATCGCGAAGAACTCCGCTGAGCCGCCGTGCGCGGCCTCAGATCGGCAGATCGCCGTAGTCGTCGTCCCCGGAGTCGCGATCCGGCCCGCCGCCATCACGATGGCCCGACACCGGCCCCGTCGGAGGCCGCTGGCTCGACGCAAAGCCCCCGCCGCCCGACGGCGCCGCCGCACCCGCCCGGCTCGCCGGCCGCACCACCACCGAATCCGGCTCAAACCGGGCATTCCCGGCGTGGTTCTGGAACCGCGTGATCGCCGAGTTCCACGTGAGCGCCACCGTCCCCGTCGGCCCGTTGCGCTGCTTGGCGATGATCAACTCCGCGAGCCCGATCTTGTCCGGATTCTCCCGCGCCCAGGCCTCGTCCCCAACGTGGTAGTAGTCCTCACGGTGCAGCAGCATCACCACGTCGGCGTCCTGCTCGATCGAGCCCGACTCGCGCAGATCACTCATCCTCGGCCGGTGCCCCTCGCGCATCTCGGCCCCGCGATTCAGCTGCGACATGCACACCACCGGGATGCTCAACTCCCGCGCCAACGCCTTCAGCCCGCGAGAGATCGCCGACACCTCCACCTGCCGGCTCTCCCGCGCCGCGCCCGGCGCCGTCATCAGCTGCAGGTAATCCACGAACACGCATTTCACCTTGTGCTGCGACACCATCCGCCGCACCCGCGCCCGAAGCTGAAGCACCGTCATGCCCGGCGTGTCATCGATGAAAATCGGCGCTTCGCCAAGCTCCCCGCACGCGCGAACCAGCTTCTGGAAGTGCTGCTCCCCGATCTTGTTCGTACGCAGCAGGTGCGCATCCACGCCCGAACGCGCCGAGAGCAAGCGCTGCGCCACGGCCTGTTTGCTCATCTCCATGCTGAAGAACGCCACCGCCGAGCGCTCGTCCTCGCTCGAACCGATCGCGCCCCCCAGAGCCACCTGCTCCGCGAGATTCAACGCCAGCGTCGTCTTCCCCATCGACGGACGCGCCGCGATGATCGACATCTCCCCGTCCTGCAATCCCGCGATCAATTGATCGAGATCGTAAAACCCCGTCGTGAGGCCCGTGATCGCGCGGCCCTCGTTCGCCTCGAGCCGCTCCATCGCCAGGTGCAGCAACTCCGACAATCGCTGCGCGTCCGACGAGTCCGTCGACTCCGCGATGTCGAACACCATCTGCTCCGCGACGTCCAGCACCTCCTTCGTGCCGTCAGGCCCGCGCTCCCCCGCGTGGTACGCCTCGTACAGAATTTGGCTCGCCGCGTCGATCAGGCGGCGAAGCCGATACTTCTCCGACACGATCCGCCCGTAATGCACCGCGTTCACGCTGCCCGGCGCCTGCTCCGCCAGACGCACCAGATACTCCGGCCCGCCCACCCCGCTCGCCCCGTCCAGCATCCCACGGTCCCGAAGCGACTGCGAGATCTGCACCAGATCCACGGCGTCCCGCCGCTCGTACACCTCCACGATCGCGTCGAAGATCGCCGCGTGCCGCTCCGTGTAGAAACAATCACCCGACGAGATCAGCGGGATCACCTCCGAAATCACCCGAGGGTCCAGAAGCATCGCGCCGAGCAGGCACATCTCCGCCTCAACCGCGTGCGGCGGCTCGCGCTCGAACAACTTCTGCATCGAATCGCCGACCCCGAAACGCGCGCCCCGCCCCCCGTTGCGTCCACCCAGGCCCTGTCTCGCGTCCAGCGTCGTCATCCGACCAAGTATTGACCGCCCGAACGCCCCGGGACCTCCACCGACAGGAAACCCCGATACCCTTCCACACCACGATGCCCCGTTTCACCAGAAGCCCCCAGTTCGAATCCGATCGATCCCTCCCGGACCCGCTCCCCCTCGATCCGGTCGCCATCCTCCGCGAATGGATCGCCGAGGCCACCGAAAAGAAAATCGTCACCAACCCAAACGCCATCGCGCTCGCCACCGCGGACCGCGATGCGCGCCCATCCGTCCGCATCGTTCTCGCCAAAGAGGTCACGGACGACGGGCGACTCATGTTCTTCACCAACTTCGAATCGCGCAAGGGCCTCGAACTGGCCGCCAACCCGCGAGCCGCCGCCTGCTTCTTCTGGGACGCCCTCAGCCTCCAGGCCCGCGTCGAAGGGCCCGTCACGCTCCTCCCCGACCACGATTCCGACGACTACTTCGCCACCCGGTGGGTCCTTTCACGCATCGGCGCATGGGCCTCGGATCAATCGCGCCCCATCCACTCCCGCGAAGCCCTGCTTGATCGGGTGCTCGAGGTCGCCGCGAAGTTCTCAGCCGCGGCCGACGGCTCCGAGGACGTTCGCATCCCGCGCCCTCCCCACTGGGGCGGATACGCCCTCTGGATCGATTCCATCGAACTCTGGATCGGGCAATCCGGACGCATCCACGATCGAGGCCTCTGGACGCGACATCTGGCCCCGGCCCCCCCCGACTTCATCCCCGGCGAATGGACCGCCACGCGCCTTCAACCCTGACGCCACTCAGCCCCGCGCGCGACGCCCGAACCGCTCCGCCAGCGCCCTCGGCGCCCCGATGTCCCCCACCACCACCTCGCCTACGTAATCCCACGAACGCTCGTCCTCAAAGCCCTGCTTGAGACCCACGAATGTCACCGTCGTGTCAGCGCGCACCACCGCCGCGACGTCATCCCGCACGCCCTCCGCCAGCAACGGCATCCCCGTGTCGCAATCCAACCCGGAAGGAATGTCCACCGAGATCACCACCGCGCCACGCTCGCCCTGCGCATTCATCCACGCCACCACCGCTCCCGCTTCACCCTCGATGGGCCGGTCCAGCCCCGTGCCGAACAACGCATCCACCACGATGTCCGGCGCGCCCTGCTCCTGCACAAGGCGCTCGAGCACAAGCCGTGCGCCGGAATCATGCGCGTCCACCATCGTGATCCCCATCCGCTCCGCGACCCGCGCGTGCGTGCCCGCATCACCGCGCGCCGCGCCGACGCCCCCGCAACGCACGATCACCACGCGCATCCCACGATGCGCCGCGTTCACCAGCCGTCGCGCGCACGCAAATCCATCACCCCCGTTGTTGCCGCCGCCACACACGATCACCACCAGCGCGCCGTCCGCGTCCGCCGCGGCCACTACCTCCGCTTCCACCGCGGCCGCCGCGTTCTCCATCAACACCACACCCGGCAATCCGAACTCCTCCACGGCCGCGCGATCCAATAACCGGATCGCGTCCCGTGAAAACACCAGCACATCGCCCGTTCCGCTCATGCCCCGAGTCTACCCCGCGCCCGCGCTTCCCTACACTGCCGACCCACCTCCCCATGCACCCCTCCCTGGCCATACCGCTGTTCATTCTCATGGTCGTCGCCGGCGTCTGCCTGGCGTATTGGACCACCGCGCTCTGCCGCATCGCGCACGCCCTGCGAAAACTCCCCACACTCCGAGACGGCGCCCGCCTGTCCCTGCCCGACGATCCACCGCACGTCTGCGCGGTCATCCCCGCGCACAACGAGGCCGAGCACATCGGCGAGCTCATCCGGTCACTCGCCGCACAGGACTACACGAATCTCCACTCCGTCTTGGCGCTCGACCGCTGCACCGATGACACCGCAAGCCTCGCCCGCGAAGCCATCAACGCGGCACGCGCGGAATCACGAATCACCATCCTCGAGATCAACGACTGCCCCGACGATTGGGCCGGCAAAACCAACGCCATCTGGCAGGCCGTGCAGCGATCACCCCGCGTGGCCTCGGCCGACCTGCTGCTCTTCGCCGACGCCGACACCAGGCTCGATCCATCATGCCTTCGCGCCGCCGTCGCGCTCCTCCTGCAACGATCCCTCGACCTCCTCTCCATCCTCAGCACGCTCTCAGCACGCCACTGGTTCGAGCGCGTCGTCCAGCCCGCGGCCTCGCTCGAACTCCTCCGCCAATACCCCCTCCAGTCCTCCAACCGTTTCCCCAACCCGAGGCCGTTCGCCAACGGCCAGTTCCTGCTCTTCCGCGCTGAGGCCTATCACGCCGTCGGCGGGCACGAAGCCGTGAAGGACGAACTTCTGGAAGACATCGCGCTCGCGCGCGCCGTCGGCTTCGCCGACCGTCGCCCCGGCGTCCTCCTCTCCGGAGGGCTCCTGACGTGCCACATGTACGAGTCCTTCCCGGACTTTCGTCGAGGCTGGAAACGCATCTTCACCGAAGCCGCCAACCGGCGCGCCCCGAGGCTCGCGTCCCTGGCCTGGCGCGTGACGCTTTCCTCATTCGCGCTGCCCGTCGGAGCCCTCGCGGCGCTGCTCCTCGCGCTCCGCGCGCCATCGCGCGATCTCGGCGCCGACGTGCTCGAAATCGTAGCCACAGCCATCGCCGCGCTCGCCCTCCTGGCCTATCTCCTCGCGATGGCCGTCACGCTCCGCGCGCAGCGCGCGCCCATCTGGGCCGCGCTCCTGCAACCCATCGCCGCGCTCTTCGTCGCCTCCATCCTCGCACAGGCCTCCCGCGATCTTCGATCCGGACGAGCCACGGCATGGGCCGGGCGACGATACGTCCTCAAGGATCGAGGCCACCGCCCGCCCACCACCTGACCCGGGTGCGTCGGCGCCATTGTCGCGGCCCCACCCGCCCCGTACCCTCTCCACATCGTCCGACGCCCGTCACGGAGGACCCCAACGCGTGTCCACGCTCTTCTCGCAGTCCGAATCCGAGCGCATCGTCGAGACAAAGCCCGCCGCTCGCGATCTCCCGCGCGCACAAAGCCAGACCGCCGCCTCGCTCCGGCGCGCCGTCAAGGCACTCTTCACCAAGCAACGCGAAGACGGCCACTTCTGCGCCGAACTCGAGGGCGATTCGATCCTCATCACCGAATACCTGCTGATGAAGGTCATCCTCGGGCACGACGTGCCGCCCAACGCCACCCCCGACGACCTCCGCCGCTTCCCGAAGATGCTCGTCTATCTCCGGAGACTGCAGCGCGACGACGGCGCATGGGGCCAATACCCCGGCTCGCCGCCCGATCTTTCCGCCACCGTCAAGGCGTACTTCACGCTCAAGCTCTTCGGCGACGACGCCGACGCGCCACACATGATCCGCGCACGCGACACCATCCTCGCGCTGGGCGGCGCCGAGCGCATCAACACCTTCTCGATGTTCTATCTCGCCTGCCTCGGACAGGTCTCGTGGAACGCCTGCCCCATCATCCCGCCCGAGGCGGCCCTGCTGCCGCGATGGTTCCCGTTCCACCTCGACAAGGTGGCCGCGTGGACCCGCACCATGATCCTGCCACTGGCCATCTGCACCGCCCTCCGCCCGGCGCGATCCCTCCCCGAACGGCTCCGCATCGACGAACTCTTCCTCGACCCCGCGCGCAAGAACAGGCTCTGCAAGGAGTGGAGCCGCGCCAACCCCGCCGATCTCGCCAACATCTTCATCGTCGTCGATCACGCGCTCAAGCTCGCCCAACGCGCCGGGCTCTTCTTCCCCACCCGAAAACGCGCGCTCCGCGTCGCCGAAGCCTGGATCCTCGAACGCATGTCCGCCGACGCCACCGACGGGCTCGGCGCCATCTTCCCGCCCATGGTCTACGTGCAGATCGCCTTCCAGGCCATGGGCTACCCGCGCAATCACCCCGTCATCCATCGCGCCGAAAAAGAACTCGACCGCTTCATCATCGAGCAGGAGGACCACGTCCGAATCCAGCCCTGCTTCTCGCCCGTGTGGGACACCGGCATCGCGCTCTACGCGCTCACCGAAGCCGGACTCACGGAAGCTAACGACGCCCGCGTGCGACGCTGCTGCAACTGGCTCCGTGGGCACGAAGTCAGGATGACCGGCGACTGGGTCCGCAATCTCCGAAAGCCGGACCGAAGCCTCCGCCTGGGCGACAACGCCGCGGCCTGGGCCTTCGAATACCGAAACGACTGGTACCCCGACGTCGACGACACCGCCATGGTCGCCAAGGCCCTCCGCCGCGCCGGCGACGGCGCCAACGAGCCGTTCTCCACCGGCTCCTCTCATTCCGCCCGCGCCACCCGATGGCTCCTGGCCATGCAGAACGACGACGGCGGCTGGGCCGCGTTCGACCGCACCAAGCACCGCGCGTGGATGGAAAAAGTTCCATTCGCGGACCACAACGCGATGCAAGACCCCTCCTGCGCCGACATCACCGGCCGCACCATCGAAGCGCTCATCACCTGCGGCGTGCCTTCAACACATCCCGCCATCACGCGCGCCATTACGTATCTCCGACGCGCCCAGCGCGACGAGGGATGCTGGTGGGGACGGTGGGGATGCAATTTTCTCTACGGCACATGGCAGGCGCTCGGCGGCCTGAACGCCGCGGGAATCCCGAAAGAAGACCCGGCCGTGCAGCGCGCGATCCGGTGGCTGCGGGTGGCGCAGAACGAGGACGGGGGGTTTGGAGAGACGGCGGACTCGTACCTGAACGAGCGGCTGAAGGGGATCGGGCCGAGCACGCCGTCGCAGACGGCGTGGGGGCTGATGACGCTGTTGTACGGGACGGGGCCGGAGGACGAGGCGGTGGAGCGCGCGGCCAAGTGGTTGATGGACAAGCAGTTGGGCGCGCCGGCGCCGGCGCGCGGGCCGGTGGGGATTGACGCGAAAACGGCCGGGAAAGAGGCGGTCGCGGGGTTCCTGGAGCGGGTGGGGACGCCGGCGCTGGTGTCGCATCCGGTGGCGGAGCCGGAGGGGTCGTGGGAAGAGGGCTGGTTCACGGGAACGGGCTTCCCGAAGGTGTTTTACCTGCGGTATCACCTGTACCGGCACTACTTTCCGATCATGGCGCTGGCGCGATTGGAGCGGGAGCGGAGACGGGCCGGCGCGGGGGGCTGAGTGTTCGCCGCGGGGGCGTTGTTGCGGGCGCGGTGCGCTGAATTGTTGCGACACGGCGAAATGGCGCATGCACGCGAGACGTGCGCACGGGGGCCTAGTGTTGTCGCATGATGACGCTTGCCCTGGCGGTGTTGTGCGGCGCGGTGATGGTGGTTCCCGGCGAGAAGCCGAGCATTGCGGACGGGGTGTGGCGCGCGTGGCTTGATCTGCCCGCGGCGCCGGGCGGCGCGCTGCCGTTCCAGATCCGCATCGAGCATCCGATGACGGACGATCGCCCGGCGGGGATCGCGGCGTGGCTCGTCAACGGATCGGAGGAGATCGAGATCCCGGTGGTGACGTGGGACGGAGATGAGCTGCTCTTGAGCATGGATTACTACGACGCGCACCTGAGGGCGCGCGTGCGGGCGGACGGGAAGCGGATGGACGGGGAGTACACGAAGCGGCGCGGGGAGGGGTGGGCGAAGATGGGGTTCCACGCCGAGGCGGGAGCGGCCGCGCGGTTTGCTCCGGGGCACGGGAGCGCGAGCACCGCGGCGGATCGTGACGTGTCGGGTCGGTGGCGGGTGATGTTCCCGGGGAGTGATGACGGGGTGCTGGTGGTTGCGGGGAGCGAAGAGGATGCGCGCGGCACGTTCTTGACGACGCTGGGTGATTACCGTTTTCTAGCCGGGGACTTCCACGGGGAAACGCTTCGGCTCTCGGCGTTTGACGGCGCGCACGCGTTTCTGTTCGTCGCGAAGCGGGACGCGAGAGGGAATCTCGCGGGGGATTTCTGGTCGGGTGATTGGCATCACGAGGGGTGGACGGCGGTTCCGGACGCGAAGGCCGAGGTGCGGGATGGGTTCTCGTTCACGAAGGCGATCGGCAGCGGGAACGTGAACGGGCTGAAGTATGTGGATGTAGATGGGAAGGAGCGGGCGCTCTCGGAAGAGTCGCTCGGGGGGAAGGCGCGGGCGCGGATCGTGTACGTGTTCGGGACGTGGTGCCCGAACTGCAAGGACGCGACGGCGTTCTTGAACGAGCTGCGCGCGACGCACAAGGGACGCGGGCTCGAGGTGGTGGGGTTGGCGTTCGAAGTGAGTGGTGATGTGGCGCGGGACTCGGCGCAGGTGCGGCGGTATGTCGAGCGGACGGGTGTGGAGTTTCCGGTGCTGCTGGCGGGGGTGGCGGACAAGAAGCAGGCCGCGGAGGCCTTGCCGGTGATCGACGCCGTGAAGGCGTACCCGACGCTGCTGTTCGTGGATGGGCGGGGGAGGATTCGCTCGGCGTACGCGGGGTTCAGCGGGCCGGCGACGGGAGAGGAGCATGAGAAGCTGAAGAAGAAGATGACGGGGATGGTGGAGCGATTGTTGGGGGAATGAGCGGAGCGAAGGGCGCCGGGGACTGGGCGTGAGGCACTCGGGGAAAGCGGACACCAAGCGGCAGGGAGAACGGCAGCGGCGCGCGGGCGCACGGTGAACACCCGCAGCGATTGCGCGGGATCGGCGAGCCTCCGATTGCGGCCGGTCAGCCTTGCTTCTTTTTGCTGCGGAGCATCATGGTGAAGGCGGAGCCGCCGATGGCCCCGCCCACGGCGCCGCCCACGGCGGGCGCGACGCTTGAGGAGCCGCCGATATTGAGTGATTTGATGACGAGGACGGTGATGACGGCGGCGAGCACGGCCGTGAGGATGACGATGATGATGGACTTGAGATTCATGTGGGAGGGCTCGGGAGGTTGAGTGAGTGCGGCGCGACGGGGCGCGTAGATATCAAGCGGGCGCGGATTCGATAGCGCGTTTGAGGTCGTCGAAGTCCTGCTGCATGGCCTTGCGGCAGGCGCCTTTGACCATCCAGCCCATGAGCGCGCTCATGAGTTTGGCGGGGAGCGTGTTGGGCGTGGCCGAGAAGGTCATGGCGGCGGTGGTGGAGGTGGGGCTGTTGGGCGTGAAGGTGAGGATGGAGTGGTATGCGCAGCCGTGGGAGTTGGCGGTGACCTCGTAGGCGTTGGGTGGGGAAAAAGAGGTGATCTCCATGGTCTCGGTGGCGTCCTTGCCCATGAAGACGCGGGTTTCACGGAAGCGCGTGCCGAGGCCGATGGGCCCATCGGTGAGGACCTCGAGCGACTTGAGGCCGGAGAGGCGGCCGGCCGCGGCGCGGAGATCGGTGAAGACCTCGAAGACGCGCGATTGCGGCGCGTTGATGGTGGTGGAGACGGTGACGGATGGCATGGGCGGGCTCGCGCGGGGATTGGTTACTTCTTTGCTTCGCAGCAGTCGAAGAGGGCGAAGATGGCCTGGGCCGCGGGGTCGAAGGCCCACTCGGAGTCGACCTTGGTTTCGATCTGTCGGTCGCCGACCTTGCCCTTGAGGGTCCAGTGCTTGGCGAAGGGTCCGTCTTCCTTGCAGGAGGCGTTGACCTCGTCGGGGCCGATCTTGCCCTTGATGATCCACCCGGCGCCGAGCCCTGCGGAGGAGACGTCGATGTTGACGTCGAGGTCGGCGTTCTTTCCTTCGGCGCGGAAGCCGGAGAAGGTTCCCTTGTCACGGATGTTGACGTTGACGGGCCCGAGCGTGTTGTTGCCGGTGATGGTGTACTTGACGTCGCCGTCGCCCTTGTTGAGGTGGATGGGCTGCTTGGGGATGTAGGTCGCGAGGGCGGTGGATGCGGCCAGGGCGAGGGAGGCGATGGTGAGCGCGAATCGCATGGGGTGACTCCTTGTTGTGGGGATGATGATATCGGGGGCCAAAAAGAAACGCGAGGCGCGTGTGTGCGCCCCGCGTGGGGATTGGCAAACGTGATCTCGAGGGCGCTTAGAGCGAGCGGCGTCGACGGGAGGCGAGCCCGAGGAGGCCGAGCGTTGCGACGCCGGCCGCGGTGGGCAGGGGGACGACCTGGACGGTCATGTCGGCCTGGGCGCCGACGGCGCTGAGGGAGAAGTCATACGTGCCGACGTCGTTGGCGTTGAATCCGAGCGGGCCGATGAGCCCGGTGAAGCCGAGGTTCTGAGAGTCCTGCAGGATGGAGAGTCCGCCGAGCGAGTTGGCGATGAGCAGCGCGGAGATGTTGATGGACAGCGTCTGTGAGTTGACGTTGTTGGTGATGTCGAGCGTCACGGTTGTGTTGGAGAAGGTGCGCGAGCCGAGGTTGATGGAGAAATCGAAGTTCCACCAGGCGTGCGGCGGGCTGGGGGCGGGGTTGCCGCCGGAGACCGGGGAGAAGCCGGGCTGCACGAGATAGAGCGTGCCCGCGCCTCCGACGTTGGCGTCGCCGAAGAATCGCTCCTTCGCTTTGATGCCGAGCTCGATGACGTTGTTGTTGGCTTCCGTCTCTCGGGAGATGGAGAAGTTGGTGTTAGAGTTGCCCGAGCCCGCGGCGAACGGGATGTTGAGCGTGTCGCGAACGGAGTTGACGGTGATCCCGCCTGCGTTGGCAAACCCGGCGAATGTCACGATCGTGGCGGCGGAAACGACGAACCTCTGACGCATGACGACTCTCTCCTCACGTTCGCGACGGGCCCGGCGCGACTCGTTCCATACGAACTCGTTCGGCGAGCGCGTGCCCGCCTTGCAGGGGGTGAATGTAGCGGCAACGACCCTGGAATCAGTCGGAGAATGCGGAGATCGGCACACATACGCGCAATTGAGGCCGCCATACCCCTGCATGTTGGGGCCTCATTCTGGTTTCATCGATCCCGCGAGCGGCTGCTTCACGGCGCGCAGATGAGCCCGGGTCGGAGGCGACGGGGCGTGTGGGCGGCGGGCGCGGCGGCGTCAGTCGGCTTCGCCGAAATGAGAGAGGACGAGGTTGAGATCGGCGAACCCGACGGCGTTGTCGAGGTTGACGTCGCCCGGGAGCGCGATGCCGGTGGCGCCGAAGGAGGAGAGGACGAGGTTGAGGTCGGCGAAGTTGACGACATCGTCGTGGTTGGCGTCTCCCGGGATGGTGAGGCGCGAGACGAAGATGGCGGAGGAGTCGTCGGTGAAGTCGAGGCGGTAGACGAGTGCGTTGTTGTGGTTGAAGCGGCCGGGGACGATGCGGATGACCGTGCGATCGGCGCCTGTGACGGAGATGGTGTCGCCGACGGCCACGACCCGTCGGAAATTGAGTTGATGGTCGGTGAGGTAGAGGGTGTCTCGCACCGCGGCGCCGGAAGCGATGCTGACGACGGCGGCGATTCGCGAGTTGTCGTTGAGCGCACGGGCGGCGAATGGCGTTGGCGTGTGGACATGATCGCCGGGGTTTGCGTCGGGAGCGGGCTGACCGGCGACGAGGAGAGGCAAGAGGGCCGAGCCATTGTCGAGGTAGAGGCCCTGACGGACGTCGATGGACGAGCCGGTCGTTGCAAAGGCGACGAAGGCGACGTTGTGCTCCGCGTTCAAGATCGGTGCGGAGAACGCGAAGAAGCGTGTTCCGGCCGGGAATCCCGGGGCGGGGTCGTTCTGGAGGGCGATTGGGGCGAGCGCGCCGGAGCGATCGGAGAACAGGTTGGAGATGAGCGATCCGACGCGCGCGACGAATGCGACGCGCCCGTCATTGGAGAGCGAGGGAGCGCCGAAGGTGGTCATCGAGGCGCTTCCGCCGAAGACGCCGGAAGGCACGCCGGGCGCGGGGTCGCCCTCACGGACGACGATGGATGGCGCGCCGGACGCGTAGAGATAGATGAGCTCGTCGTTCGACGTGCTCACGCCGGCGCCGGAGAGGCCGGTGTGCACGAGCACGTCGTTCTCGTCGTTGAGCCGAACATTGGGGAAGGGTGAAAGGCTGGAGGCGGGGCGGGAGATCGTGAGGGCGGGGAGGAGCGGCGCGGGGTCGGCTTCGCGGATGAGAGGGTGGAGGTCGGCGTCGTGGATGAAGATGGCGTCGTTGTTTGACGAGGAGACGCCGGCGCCCTGGAGCGTGGCGTGGGCGATGAAGGAGAGCAGAACGTTCTGCTGCGAGCCGGAGATGTTGGAAAACGTGACGCCTTGCGGAACGCCGGGGGCCTGCTGTGTGTTGCGGGCGATGAGTTGCGTTCCCTGCGAGGGGGTATGGCGGAAGAGGGCGGGACGATCGATCGGCGCGAGGAGCGGATCGTCGAGGGTGGCGGCGAAGAGGGTGGATTGCGAGGTGAAGTCCGGGGTGATCGGGACGCGGTCGATGTTCTGGAGTTCGTCGATGGGGATGTTGGGGATGGGGGAGGCCTGTTCGTCGCGGACGCGCAAGGTGAGTGCGGCGTTTGATTCGGCGAAGAAGGCGTTCTGGTTGGAGATGGTGACGGGCGGGCCGAGGAGGATGGCGGCGAAGGAGACGAGGTCCTGGTCGTTGATGGTGGGGGTCATGAGGGAGTGGTTGAGCGGCGCGGTGAGAAAGCCGAGGGTGACTCCGGGCTCGGCTCCGGGGACAGCGTCGCCGGTGGCCGCGACGAGACGGGTGACCACCGTGGGTGATGCGCAGATGGCGTGGGTGGAAGCGAGTCCGGCGATGAGTGTGCGTGAGACGTGGTTTCGCATGATTCTCTCCTGATGCGCGCGTCGCGCTTCGGGTCATCGCGCGGTCGCACACCAACGGTACGGCGAGGACTGGGCGCCGTCGGCGCTCGGACGTGCAGAAGGCGCGTAAGTGAGGGGGACGCCTTGCAGAAAGGAGGCTCTTCCCGCGCGGGCGGAGGGCGAGGCTCGGTCAGGGCGCGCAGATGAGCCCGAGGGCGCCGGTGACGGCGTCGACGTCGGCCTGATCGACGATGCCGTTCAGGACGACGTCGGTCTGGAGCGTCGGTTGCAGGTACGTGGAGCGGTAGTGGGTGAAGGCGTTGAGGAAAAAAACGAGATCGAAGAAGTTCACGACGCCGTCGCGATCGAAGTCGGCGGGCAGGTTGGAGCCGGTCTGCCCGTAGGCGTCGAGGAAGCGCGCAAAGTCGAGGAAGTCGACGATGAGATCGGGAACGAGATCGGCGCGCTTGTAGGACTCCCACAGGACGTCGTTCAGCACGGGATCGAGGTCGGCCTGATTGACGAGGCCATCGCTGTTGACGTCGACCCGGCCGATGGTCGGGCGGAGGTCGAAGGAGAAGATGGCTCCGGCGTCGGGGCGCGCGGGGTTGGAGCTGTCGGGTGGGGCGTCGTGTGTCGGGGCGCCGGCGATGGCGAGTTGGTCGACGAGCGCGACCGCGGCGCCGAGCGTGTCGTTGATCGCCGCGGCGGGCGCGACGAGTTTCCAGCGCTGTTTCCACGCGGAATCGGCGGGGTCTATGGCGAAGTAGTGCGCGGCGCCCGGGATGGAGGACGAGCCGACGGCGCCCGGGGCGCCGAGGAGCGCGGCGGTGAGGCGGTCGGGGGAGGTGGACGTGCGCACGGCGACGGCCGCACCGAATCGTTCGTTCGCGGCGGGGCTTGGCCGATCGAGTCGGGTGAGGAGGGGCCAGGTGTCGGTGGTCGGGTTGCGCTGGAACAGGTAGGCCGCGCCCGCGAACGGGCGGGTGGCTCCACCGGGGGGTGCTGGGGGAATGAAGGCGTGTGAGGGCGCGCCGATGAGGGCGAGATCGTCGTCGAGAGCGACGGCTTGTCCGAAGTTTGATCCGGTGGCGGGGTTGTCGGCGAGCAGCTTGACGTGCTCAACGAAGGGCGCGTTGGGCGGGCCGCTGCGGTTGAAGATGTACGCGGCGCCGGCGTTTGGAAAGTTGTCGTCGCGCAGGGGCGCACCGATGAGCGCGCGTTCGGGGGCGAGCGCGATGGCGGCGCCGAAGTTGTCGACGGGGGCGGTGGCGGCGGGCGAGAACTTCTGGGTGAACGTGAAGGTGTTGGCGGGTTGATCGCGGGTGAAGGCGTAGACGGCGCCGGAGTTGGCGGCGGCGCCGTGGGCCTGGCGTGCGCCGACGAGGAGGATCGAGTCATCGAGCGCGAGGGCCTGTCCGAAGTAGTGGAAGGCGCCTGGGTCGGTGGCGTGGAGCTTCTGAATCTGGGTCCAGTCGGCGCCGTTGAACTCGAAGATGTAGACGGAGCCGGAGGAGGAGTAGGTGTCGTCGTCGAAGGGAGCGGAGACGGCGGCGACGTTGCCGCGGATGGCGACGGCGAATCCGAAGAGGTCGTTGTCAAAGGCGTCGGAGGCGTAGACGGTGGCTTCGGTGGTGAAGGTGGCGTCGGCGGAATCGAGCCGGAGAAAGTGCGCGGCGCCGGCGAATGGTCTCTTGGTGGGATCGCCGCGCGCGCCGACCAGGAAGAGGTCATTGTGGCGGGCGAGCGCGGAGGCGAACATGGCATTGGTCATGGGCGCGGCCTGCCGGCGAACGCCGAGGGGGGCGTAGTGGCACCAGGGCGAGAACGCGCTCGCGGGCGCGGGGATCATGACGAGGAAAAGAGCGATGGGGAATCGGCGCATGGCGCCGAGGTGTGTGCAATTGCTGCGCCTTCGCGAACAGCGTGGATGGCTCAGCGTGAGGCGACGTTTCGGATGGTCTGTGCGAATTCTTGCGCGGCCTCGCGCACGGAATTGCGCCACCGGGGCTCGGCCGAGGAGGTGGGGTATAGGACGGAGCGGGAGGCCGTGATGACCGCTCCGTGCCCTGAGGGGAGGAAGAGGTTGCGCACGGAGTCGGCGTCGCCGCCCTGCGCGCCGAAGCCGGGCACGAGGAAGATCTGGCGGGGCATGAGGGCGCGGAGCGCGGCGGCGTCGCTGGGCTTGGTGGCGGCGACCACGGCGCCCAGGGAGGAGAAGCCGCGGCTGCCGAGATGCTCGCCCGCGCGCTTGGCGAGGAGCGTGGCGAGGGCGTGTGCGTAGGGGGTGTTGTCGGGGCAGGTGGGGAGGGACTGGAGCGTGTCGGAGGCCGGATTCGAGGTGCGCACGAGCACGAAGAGGCCTCGGTCGCGATAGGCGGGCGCGAGCCAGGGGTCGAGGGTGTCGAGCCCGAGGTATGGCGAGACGGTGGCCGCGTGGGCGTGGCAGGCGTCGGGCGAGAAGGCGGCGTGGGCATAGTGGTCGGCGGTGACGCCGATGTCGCCGCGCTTCACATCGAGGATGACGATGAGGCCGCGCTCGCGCGCGGCGCGGCAGACCTCTTCGAGCGCGGCCAGTCCGGGCGCGCCGAATCGCTCGAAGCAGGCGGACTGCGGCTTGACGGCGGGGGCCACGCCGGCGATGGCGTCAAGAACGTGGATCGAGAAATCTCGGATTGCGCGCGCGGCGACGTCTCTCGAAGCGCCGGGCTTGGGCGCGAGATCGGCCGGGAGTCGGTCGAGGACGGGATCGAGCCCGACGCAGATGGGCGCAGCGTGCCGGTCGATGGCGGCGAGAAGCGCGTCGGCGAAGTGCTGCTGGACGGTCACTGGGGATTGGGTTCGGGCGCCGGGCCGGGCGTTGCGGGCGCCGGCGCGGGCGGCGTCACGACGGGGGGAGGGGGCATGGAGACGCCTTCCACGGGCTTGCCCGCGAGGAACGCGGAGACGGCCGCGTCGAGCGCGGCGGGCTGATCGTCCATGACAAAGTGGCGCGTGGCCTCGAAGAAGACGACCTTCGCGTCGGCGGCGGGCTCGAGCTGCTTGCGCCAGATGAGGCGCACGTTGTCGGCCTGGCCGGTGATGTTCATGGAGGGATCGATGGCGGCGATGGCGAGTGTCGGCGCTTTAAGTTCGCCGATGCGGGGCGTGAGATCGGCCTTGAGGAGCTGGAGGTAATACTCGATGGCGGTCTGCTTGTCGGTCTTGGCGCAGACGGCGGAGAGTTGTTCGGCGCGGGACGGATCGGTGACCATGGAGTTGAGCATGGTCTGCTGCTGTCCGGCCCATTGCTCGTCGGTGAGTTCGCGCATGCGCGGCGCGAGCATGGAGTCCACAAGCGAGGCGCGCTGCTCCGCCGTGAACTGGGACTGCGGGCCGCCGATGGGGAACGCGGGGAAGCCGTCGACGGCGATCACCTTCGCGACGCGGTCGGGGTGCTCGATCGCCACGCGGTAGGCCAGGTGCGCGCCCATCGAATGGCCGACGAGCACCACGTTGGAGAGGTTGCGGTCGGCGAGGAACGAGGCCACGGCGTCGGCGCCGTTGTCGATCCAGGGCGTGCCCTTGTCTTCGGGGTTGAGCGGCGGCGAGGCCGACCCGCCGAAGCCCGGGAGGGTGAGGGCGTGCATGGTGTACTTGTCGGCGTTGCGGGCCATGAAGGCGTCCCAGACGGTCCAGTCGCAGGTCCAGCCGGGGACGAGGACGAGCGTGGTGGCGCCTTGGCCTCGGGACTCGACGTGGGCCACGGGCGTGAGGGCGGTGGCGATGGAGGCCTGGGCGATGAGGGCGACGGCGGTGAATGAGACTGGGCTGAGCATTCGGGTCTCCATGGCTCGTCGGGGTACGCTTCGGGGTCCGAACGAGGGTGAGGGGCGACAGTGTAGCCGTGGGTTGGGACGCGTTTGCGGGCAGGAGGTTTCGAGGCGATGGACGGGCCAAGACGGCTGGAACTGAAGAAGGACGAGGGGTTGGTGGTCGAGTGGGGCGACGGGGCGACGTCGTTCTTTCCGATCGCGCTGCTGCGCCGGCTCTCGCCCTCGGCCGAGATGCGGAAGCTGCGGGAGGACCAGGCGAAGAACCCGCTGACGGTGCTCCCGGCGAGCGCGGCCCGGGCATCGAGCGGCGCGCCGTTGCGCGCCGAGAGCGCGGAACTGGTGGGGAACTACGCCTTGCGGATCCGCTTCAGCGACGGCCACGAGACGGGGCTGTTCTCCTGGTCGTACCTTCGAGAGATCGACCCTGCGCGAAAGGACGCGTGAGCGTGAAACTCAGGCCGGGGTGATGTACTGCTCGAGGTAGCGGATGGTGAGCGCCATGTCGTTGGCCTCGGCGGCGTTGACGTCGCCGATGGAGATAAGCCCGATGCACCGCTGGCCGTCCATGATGGGGATGTGGCGCACGCGCTTGTCACGCATGATGGCGCGGAGTTCGGCGAGCCGCGTGTCGGACGGGGCCACGATGACGGCGGTGGTCATGACGTCCTTGACCGTGGTGGTGGCGGGGTTGCGCTCGGGGGCGACCACCCGGGTGAGGACATCGCGCTCGGTGAACACGCCGGAGAGACGGTCTTGCTTGTCCGTGGCGACGAGGGCGCCGACGTGGTGCTCGTTCATGCGCCGGCAGGCTTCGAGCACGGAGGCGGAGTCGGCGATGGAGATCAGGCGCGCGGGCTGGGGCTTGGCGGCGAGGATGTCCTTGGCGGTGGGCATATGGCGTCTCCTTGTTACATCGCCGCGCGTGGAACACACCGGCGGCGAACGAATCGCGGACGCTCTCTCACCCCAGCGAACGGTCCTCTCTCTCCTCTAACCGTATTGTGCGCGAGCGCAGGCCGCGTGCCAAGCAGAAACCGGTCGAAATGTCGGGATTGGCGCGGCTCGCGGGTGAGAGTTCGGCCGAATGGGCTGGGATACACTTGAGCTATGAAGGGTCGCCTTTGGGTGCGGCGCAGGGGCGGGCTGGTGCTCACCGGCCTGATCGCACTATTCTTCTTCGTTGGCGTGGGGCCGGGTTGGATGTTCCCGCAGCACATGCTCGCAAACCGCGGGACCGTCTATCCGCCGCGTGAACTTGAGGTCTGGCGGTGCTTCATTGCTCCGGCATTCGAGTTGAGCGCCTTTCAGGATGCGGTGCGGCGCACGGCCAAGCACCCCGACGAGATCCGCTGGAACGGAGACTCGCTGCTCGTGCATTGCGTGCGATCGCGTTGGCATGAGGGCGTGGCATGGCTGCTGACGCGGGGCGCCGACCCGAACGGGGTTTGGCCCCGCGGCGAACCGCTGAACGTCGCCGCTGGCGCGGGGGACATGGAGATGACGCGGCTGTTGCTCGCCCACGGCGCCGACCCGCGCATCACGAATCAGCACGGCGACTCGGCGCTCGACGCGGCGCGACGGGGATCGCACACGGAGATCGTCTCCGCGATGCAGCGCGCGATCGAATGGGCGAGCGCCAAGCCGAGGTGATCGGAGCGGGGGTCGTTATTTCCAGCGCGTGAGGTGCCAGTGCTTCTTACCGCGCCGGAGGAGCGCCACCTCGTTGTGGAGCAGATCCGCCGAGGTGAGCGTGTGGTCGGGCGCGGCGGGCTTTCCGTTGACGGTCACGCCGTTGGCGGCGAGGAATTCGCGCGCCTCGCGCTTGCTCTTGGCGAGCCCGGTGGAGACGAGCAGCTCGACGAGCGAGGCTGCGGGGGAATTCAGATCGCTGCGCGCGTGCGTGGACGCCGGTGCGGCCGCGAAGGCCTCGTTGAGCGTGGCGAGGTCGAGATGGGCGATGTCGCCGGAGAAGAGGGCTCGCGAGGCGGCGTCGGCCTGCTCCGCGGCGCCGGCGCCGTGGAGCGCTGCGGTGACGTGCTGCGCGAGCGCACGGTGCGCGGCTCGGGCGCCGGGGTCCCGCGCGTGATCCGCGAGGAGCTGCTCGATGTGCTCACGCGGGAACGTGGTGAAGGTCTTGAGAAACCGCTCGAGGTCGCGATCGTCGGTGTTCAGCCAGAACTGGAAGAAGGCGTAGGGAGAGGTGCGCGGCGCGGTGAGCCACACGGCGCCGGATTCCGTCTTGCCGAACTTGCCGCCGTCCGCCTTCGTGACGAGCGGCGTGGTGAAGGCGAAGACGGTGTCGCTGAGCACGCGTCGGCACAGGTCGGCGCCCGCGACGATGTTGCCCCACTGGTCCGAGCCGCCGCACTGGACGGTGACGTTGTGATCGCGCCGCAGAATGAGGTAGTCGTACGCCTGGAGGATCTGGTAGGAGAACTCGGTGAAGGAGATGCCCTGATCGCGGTTGTGCAGGCGATCGCGCACGGAGTCCTTCTGGATCATGACGTTGACGGAGAAGTGCTTGCCGATGTCGCGGAGCGCGTCGAGCAGCGAGAGATTCTCCGTCCAGTCGAGATTGTTGAGGACGCTGACGGATGGGCCGAGCACGCGGGCGAAGATCGGGCGTTGCGCGTCGACGTTGCGCTGCACGATGTCTCGCGTCATGAGTTGGCGCTCGGCGGACTTCCCGGAGGGGTCTCCGATGAGCCCGGTGGCGCCGCCGACGATGACGATGGGCGTGTGGCCGCAGAGCTGCACGAAGCGCAGGAGCATGATGGGGACGAGATTGCCGATGGTGAGGGAGTCGGCGGTGGGGTCGAAGCCGCAGTAGATGTTGCGGGGGGAGTTGAGGTGCTCGCGGAGGGCGGGCTCGTCCGTGGCCTGGTGGAGCAGGCCTCGCCATCGGAGCTCGTCGAGAAGATGGGGCGTGGGCATCGGACAGGTACATTACCGACGAGCCGATAGCGCGAGGGAGTGTCAAGGCCTCGGCAGCGCGTAGTCCGGCCTGTCGGCCGTGTTCGCCCAGCGACGCATGTCCTGCGCCTGCTCCCAGTCGATCGCCTCGGCGTGCGCATCGAGAAACGTCGCGGCCGCGCGCCCGCCGCCGGAGCCCGCGTGCCGAAAATGCACCGCGCCGAGGCGATCCGCGGGCGTTCGGGGCGTCGGCGCCTGCGTCTGCCAGTCTCGCGCAATGTGGTACGGCGATCTCACGCGGAAAAACCCGTCTCGATGGATGAGCTCACCGCCCGCCACGGCCTGAAAGGGCTTGTGGTCGGTGGCTGAAACAAAGACGAGGAGGTTGGCGGGACGACGGGCCTGCGCAAGACGACGCACGCACCAGTCGTCACCCCACGCGCGCTCGATGGCGGCGGATTGGTTGGCTGGGAGATTCGGGTTGCCGTACTCGCTGTAGTCGCCGCCGAGAAACCGCTGGTTGAGCCCGAAGGCCGGCCCTTCGGAGACGCCGTACACGTAATCTTCACGTGGCAGCCCGCGGAGCTGCTCAAGCGCGGCGGGCTTGTAGAGCAGCTCGAATCGGTAGTTGAAGTACGGCGCGATGCGCCAGGGGTATCGACCACGGGCCGCGGCGGTCTGGAAGCCGTTCGCGAGCGCGAGCGGCGCGCCGGTCTCGTCGGTGGCCGCGAGCGGCGGGGAAGCGCGATAGCCGATGGGGAGCGTGTCGTCGTTGTCCGTGATCGACTGAACGTAGGCCGAGGAGAGCTGGCGCGCGCGGGAGAGTTCCTCGGCGAGCGCGGCGGCCGCCCGTGCGCGCGAGAGCGTGGGCAGCAGAAGCCCAATGAGCAATGCCACGATGGCGATCACCACGAGCAGCTCGACGAGCGAGAACGCGGATCGGGCGGGAAGGGTCTTCATTACGGTCTTACAGGCGTGAGTGCGGTTTGACGGGAACTTCGGCGGCGCGTACGCTACCGTTATTGAGACTGAATCGCAACTAGG
>CAZWZL010000032.1:0-33731 GCA_964638515.1 uncultured Phycisphaeraceae bacterium | reverse complement strand
GCGAAGTTGACGACGCCGTCGAAGTTCGCGTCGGCGGGGAGTTGGCCGGGTGCGCCGGTGAGGCCGAACTGGGAGAGGATGAGGTTGAGGTCTCCGAAGTTGACGAACGCGTCCTCGTTGACGTCGCCGGGGCAGGCGAGGCGCATGCGGGCGTCGTCGATGAATTGGAAGACCTCTTCGCCGGCGATGATGTCGCGGCGGACGCGGACGCCGACGGAGTGGATGCGGGATTCGGTCGCGGTGAAATTGGCTCCGAGGGCGGCGTAGACGTTCTGGCCCTGGAATGTGTTGGGGGCGGTGAAGGCGGCGAGGGGCTGGCCGTCGACGACGAGTTCGAAGTGACCGCCGCTGCGGCCATAGACGTTGACGAGGGCCCAGACGGCGATGCGGAAGCGGATTTCGAAGGAGCGGCCGGCTTCGAGGAAGGTGGGCTGTGCGAGGGTGACGCCTTGGAGGCCGGTGTTGAAGGTGGTCTGGCCGACCATGAGTGATGCGGCGAGGGAGGGCGGGAGCGGGCCGGGGCCGTCCATGTCGTGCATCATGACGGTGGAGAAGAGTGTTGTGCCGGAGGCGGTGTTGGTGATGGCCCAGGGCGCGAGGGCGCCGGTCTGGAATCCGCCGTTGGCGACGAAGGCGTGCGCGGGGCCAGCGAGGGCGGCGGCGATGAGGGATGTGCTGCGCAGCAATGCGATCGGGCGCATGGGCGTTGCTCCTTTGCGCGAGCGCGATCGGATGAGATTGCATTTTACTCGGGTCGGGCGCTGATCGGCGCGCCAAACTGCGGATCGGGAGCGGATCAGCAGACCTGTCCGAAGCTTGCCAGGAGGATGTTGAGGTCGAGGAAGTCGACGACGCCGTCGCCGTTGATGTCGCCGCGCACGCCGAGGGTTACGGGCTGGCCGAAGTAGATGAGGAGGATGTTGAGATCGGGGAAGTTGACGACGCCGTCGCCGTTGATGTCGGCGGGGCAGGGCGGCTGGATGAGGCTCCACTGGGCGGTCTGCGAGAGCCAGAGTTCGCGGGCCGAGGGATTGCGGACCATGGGCGTGTCGTCCCAGACCTTGACGGAGACGGTGTCGGCGCCTTGCGGGATGTTGATGGAGGCGAGGGCGAGCGATTCGGCGTGTGCGCCGGGGATGGGCTGACCATCGATGTACCACTGGATGGTGAGCGCGTGGCTTTGGGGGCGCACGGGCGTGACGGTGAGCGTGGCGTTGAGCGGGACGATGGTGGAGGTCGGGGGGAAGAGCGCGTCGATGGGACGGACGCGCTGATAGATGCTGACGATGAGGGCTTCGACGCTCGGCGCGTTGAACGGGTTGTGGAGGGCGCGCATTCGCGAGTTGGGCGAGGGCCGATAGATGCCGAAGTGGGAGTAGAGGCAGCCGAGGTATGTGTCCACGGGCCCATCGAGCACGCCGCCCAGCTCTCGGAGCCATAGATGCCACTTGACGCCGAGCGCGGCCATGGTCTCGGCGTTGTGGATGGATGCGTTTGGTTCGGTCCGCTCGGGGCCGAAGTAGTTGACGGAGCCGCCGGTCTCGTACTCGTCGGCGAGATTGGAGAGGGAGTGGCCGGTTTCGTGGATGGCGATCTCGGGCGCGCTGGGGTGGAAGCCGGCGAAGGTGGCGAGTCGGGAGAAGACGTACGCGGCGCCGCCGTATTGGGAGGAGTTTGCGAGAACGTAGAGCAGATCAGCGGCGGGCGCGTTGGCGGCGAAGGCGTAGGCCTTGGCTACATCGACGCAGAGGAGGCGGTCGATGCCGTTGCACCAGAAGCCCATGTCGAGGGCGGTGTCCTTCATGACGCCGAGGTTTGGGTCGTTGTCCACGCCGGACTCGTTCGAGATCACGCTGACGCGATGGACATTGAAGTAGGGCTTGTAGTACGAGAACGGGATCGTGCTGAAGAGGGCGTCGACGGTGCGTTGGACGTGCTGTGCATAGTTGTTGAGGTCGGAGGAGCGGTAGCCGTCGCCGAGGAACACGACGTCGAGTCGGTTGGAGGATGGGCCTTGATTGAGGATGGTGGTTACGGCGGCGGGCGGAGCATCGACGGCCAGGAGGAGCGCGGGATCGACGAACGGGCGCAGCGTGGAGCCGCCCCGGAGCGACCCATCGGGAGACGCGGCGTCGTAGTAGACGCGCTCCATGCCCGGGGGCACGGAGGGATCCGCGTCGGCGGTGAAAACCGCCCCGAGGGCGATGCAGATGGTGGTGAGGACGATTCCCCGAAGCCCGGCCCGGTTGCGCATGTTCATTCCTCCGGTGTCGGAGGGGGATACGGGCGGGCGGAGCGGGCGGATCGGCTCGGCCGGGAAGTTTTTGTCGGCGCAACGTCGGCTCGCCCGCGGTCTGTCGACGGGCGAGGGCGCGGAAGCGCGTGTCGGGAGTGGAGTTAGATGCTCTGCCCGAAGTTGGAGAGGACGATGTTGAGGTCGGCGAAGTTGACGACGCCGTCGTTGTTGGCGTCGCCTGGGATGCCTGGGGCGCCGGTGGCGCCGAAGTTGGAGAGGACGATGTTGAGGTCGGCGAAGTTGACGGCGCCGTCGCCGTTGAGGTCGCCGGGGAGCGAGTCGCAGGCGCGGCGGAAGATGCGGACATCGTCCACGGCGGCTTCGACGATGGAGCCGGGGGCGTCGTCGCGGGCGACGAAGCGGATCTTCATGGTGGAGGTCGGGGTCATGTGATCGGCGATGCGCCAGGTGCGCTGGACCCATCCGCCGGTGTTGGCGTTGAGGAGTGCGATCTGCGTCCAGGTGGCGCCGTTGTCGTTGGAGAGGCTGATGGGGAAGGTGTCGGCGCTGCCGCCGTTGTGGTACCAGATCCAGGCGGAGATGAAATGGTCGCCCGGGCCGGAGGCGTCGAGCGTGGGCGAGGTGAGCGTGGTGGCGCCGTTGTCGACGTCGTTCGAGCCGGCGGATGCGCCCGGCGCGGCGTTGCCGGTAACGTAGCAGTTCACGCCCGGCGCAGGAGTGTGATCGTCTTCGGGCTGGGCCGAGGTGCCGACGGGGTCGGCACGGATCCAGATGCCGGTGGTGGCGGTGTCGCCGGGCGCGCCGACCGTCCAGACGGGGGACGGGGCTTCGAGTTCATCGAGCGCGGTGGTGGTCTCGACGACGACGGGCAGCGAGAAGACGGAGGCGGGCGCATTTGGGGGAAGCGTGGATGTGATCGCGTTGACGGATGAGGCTGAGGCGTAAAACTCGAGCGTGTGGCCGCAGGATGCGGCGGGGAGCGAACCGGTGAACATGGCCGCGGACGACTGCGCGATGGCCACGGGCGAGAACGGCGCGGAAGGGTTTGATCGCGCGAGGATGGAGACGGACTGGGGATTGAGGGTTGCGCCGGGGAGTGATCGGATGCTGAGGTCAACGGGGGTTGGAGTGTTCGGTGCGGCGAGCGTCGGCGCGCTCATCTCCATGCGGAAGCAGTCGGTGGTGTGCGCCCAGTTGGCGAGCGTGAGGAACGCTGAGAGGTTCTCGTTGCAGGTCGGGAGGATCTGGGAGGCGGGGAGGATGAATCCGTTCACGCCGGTGTCCCGGAGTTCGATGGTCCAGGAGAACACGCCTTGCGAGCCGTAGGTCCAGTCAACGGAGCCGCCGGAGGCGATGTAGAGGGTGCTGGCCACTGGGCCGACGGTGTAGGGGAGCCCGCCGGGCGTGGCTGCGATGGCAGTGGCCATGGACTGGCCGATGGCGTGGTATTCGACGGCGTCGGGGGTGGGGATGAGGCTGTACGCCCAGGGTGAGAGGATGAGCTGGGAGTAGGCGTGAAAGTCGATCGTGGCGCGGATGTTGGGGTGTGCGAGGAAGAAGTCTCGCATGGCCCGTGTTTCGGGCTCGGAGAACGGGGCCGTGCCTCGGTAGGTTTCATCGCCGGGATTGGTGGACGCGCCGGCGCCGCCCCACTCGTAGCCCCAGTTGCGGTTGTTGTCGACGCCGAAGGAGCCGTTGAGATTGGGTCGGCGGTTTTTTCTCCAGAGCCGTTCGCCGGACCAGGAGTGTGTGTAGCCGTCGGGATTCACGATGGGGACGATGTAGACGTCGAGGTTGTCGAGGAGGTTGGTGATGGCGGGATCGCTGCCGTAGTTGGTGGTGAGGTGGTTCGCGATGAACAGGGGCACCATGACGGAGACCCACTCGCGCGCGTGCTGGCAACCGTTGATGAGAATGGCGGGACGATCCGACCCGCAGCGGGGCGTCGTTGAGGCGGGAGAGCGGAGGAGCAGCGCGGGGATGGGCCGACCCTCGATGGACTGTCCGATGTCGACGCGGGAGGCGAGGTCCGGGTTGAGGGCCGCGAGGGAGTCGAGGAACGCGACGACTTCGCTGTAGGTTCGAAAGTTGTCGAAGATCCCGGCGGCGGGACCGTCGGCGGCCAGCGAGGCTCGCTCGGCGTCGATCAGCGCCTGGACGTTTTCGATGAGCACTCGGAAGGGAACGCCCGAGGCTTCGAGCGCCGCAAGATTTTCCGGGGGGATGCGGAAATCGACCTCACCCAGGTCCGTCCGGTGCGACCAGACGTCGGGGGAGAGTTGCTGGAGCGTTTGCAGATCTTCCACGGTGCGGATGGTGGCGCGGACGACGCTGTGGTGGTCGTATCGAGCCGGCTCGGCGTAGGTGGCGCACGCGAGGCAGAGGGCAACCAGAAGAGCGAGGACAGCGCGCGGCATCAGGGGACTCCCTACGAGTGCGGACCGAACATGCAGATTGTGAGGCAAGGCGGCGGTAAGTCAATGGGCGGGCGTGCGGATGGGGATGTTCGCGGACGTTGGCTCGTTGGGGGAACCCCGCGGGCAAACGCGGGGTATGTTGATGGGGTAGTGCGTGCTTTGGAGGAGCGCGGTGGCCGCGCTGTGGATGCGGAGAGAGGAGCGAGGACGATGCGATCGATGGTGTTGATCATGGCGATGTCGGCGGGCGCCGGGGCGGCGTTGGGGGGTGATGTCATGCGTCCCGCCGGGTTTCAGGGGATGGAGCAGTGGAGTTCGCGGCCCATCGTCGAGACGTTGCGGGGCGGCGTGGCGGGGTTCGAGGGTGATGAGGTGTTCGTGCTGCGGGCCGGGAGCCCGGACGGGACGACGTGCCCTGACGAGCCCCCGCTGATGAACTGGCAGGGCGCGGGATCGATCGTGTGCCCGTGCTTTGCGATTTCGGAGGAGGCCGGCTCGATCTTCCAGGCGCCGGCGAGCCACTATCCGATCGAGATTCTGCGCGTAGGGATCGGGTGGGGCTCGGCGCTCGGCGGGCAGCCGGACAGCCTGGAGGACGCGATTCGCATCTACCCGGGCGGTTTGCCGAACCCGGGCATCGAGCAGTTCGAGACGCTCGGGCCGCTGCTTCGCGACGGGTTCATCAACGAGTTTGATCTGTCGGGGTTGGCGGGGAACCGGATCATCCCGTCGGGCAAGTTCATGGTGACACTGGTGTTCGGTGTGACGAACGCGGGCATGGTGATGTCGCCGAGCGTGGTTCATGACGGCAACGGGTGCATCGCGGGGCGGAACACGGTCGGGTCGTTCAGTTTCCCGGGATTCTGGCGGGACGCATGCTCGCTGGGCGTGACGGGGGACTGGGTGTTCCAGGTGGTGTACCGTCGAGTGAATTGCCAAGCGCCGTGCCCGGGCGACACAAACGGTGATCGGCGTGTGGACTTCCAGGACCTGAACACGGTGCTGAGCCAGTTCGGACAATCGGGCATCGGGCTGGCGGGCGACGTGACCGGGGACGGAGTGGTGAACTTCGTCGACTTGAACATTGTGCTTGGCGCGTTCGGGGCGATCTGCAACTAGCGCGGGGATGATGGAGGCGGGATGGGCGTGAAAACTGGGCGTTGGCTGGCGGCGGTCGTGGCGATGTCGTGCGCGTGGGGGGCGCTGGGCGCGGACGGCACGCGCCGGGAGGATCACGCCCAGGCGTGCGCGAGGCTGCTGGGATACGTCCGGTTCTTTCACGCGAACGACGGGGTGTGGAAGTCGGACTGGGACGCGTTGTCGGTGCGGGTGATGGATGAGGCGATCGGAGCCGAGAGCGCGGAGGATCTCGCGGCTCGGTTGAACGGGGTGATCGGGCGCGTGGCGCCGCTGGTCCGGGTGTACGAGGAAGGCGGGGCCGCGCCTCAGCGTCCGGCCGAGGCGCCGTCGCCGGGAGCGACGGCGTCGCTGGTCGCGGCCTGGGAGCATGTGGGCTTGTGCATCGGTGTTCGACCGGCGGGCGCGTGGTATCGCAGCGACCGCATGGGCGTGAGCCTCACAGACCCGAAGGCGTTCGAACGCGTGCCCGACCCGCGCACGGAGATCGATGAATCTCTCGGGAGCGGGCTTCGCGTGGCGATGCCGGTCTCGGTGCTGGTGGATTCAAAGATCAAGTCCATGCCGCCCGGAGAGCCGTACAGGGGCGGAGAGAACGCTCGCGGGCTGGAGGACGTGGCGACTCGGTTGGCGAGCGCGGCCACGGGGTGGGCGGCGCTGCGGCACTTTTCGGTGATCGGCCACGCGCGCGAGGTGGATTGGGAAGCCGGGCTGCGGGAGACGATTGCCGGCGCCTTGGAGAGCGAGGAGGGGCTCGATCGCGGGATGCGCGCGCTGATCGCCCGCGCGGGTGACGGACAGGGAATGGCGCGGCGCGGGGGATCGCGGGCGTGGCGTGTCGGCGTTTCGCTCGTGTGGGGCGAGGGGCGCGTGTTCGTCGAACGGGTGGACGATGCCGAGTCGGGCCTGCGTGTGGGCGACGAGGTGATCGAGATTCGCGGAAGGCCCGTGGGGGAGGGCGTGGACGTCGTGATGCCGCTGTCCGCGGGCGCCACCGAGTCTGCTCGCTGGGCGCGGGCGCTGAGCGTGCTGTGCAACGCGAACCGGGACGAGCGCGTGCCGTGGGTTGTGGAGCGCGCCGGGGAGCGAGTGGCGGTCGAGACGGGCGTGATCGAGGACGCTCCGCCGAAGCTGGAAGTTCGTGAACTGGAGTCCGGCGTGCGCGTGGTTCGGGTGGGCGAGGCCGATGGGGAGGAACTTGTCCGGGCGATGGAACGGCTGGCTGGCGCGCGGGGCGTGGTGATCGACGCCAGGAATGCGGACGCGGGCGTGGCGCGGGCGCTGGGGTGGGTGGTGACCGGGGTGTATCTCGCGGCGCCGGAGTGGAGCGCGGTGGTGATGCTGCCGGAGTGGAACGGGGTGAAATGGCGGGACGAGACCGGCGAGATCGGGCCCAAGGGAACACGGATGGGCGGCGCAGTGGCGATGCTGATCGATGCGCGCACGGTGGGCGCGGCGGAGATCGGGGCGGTGGTGATGCGGGGCTTGAGGCTCGGCGAGCTCGTGGGAGAGCGCACGGGCGGGAGCGCGGGACGGGCGATCGACGCCCGCCTGCCGGGGGGGATGTGGCTGCGATTCACGGGCACGCAGGCGCGGAACTATGACACGAGCGCGGTGAACGGGGTTGGAGTCGCTCCGTCGATCGAGGTGATCCGAACGGCGGAAGCCCTTCGGGCGGGAAGGGATGAGCCGCTGGAGCGGGCGATACAGGCCGTGCTCGCGCCTGCGTCGCGCGGCGGGACGTCTGCCGCTGAATCGCGCTGAATTACAGCGCGAGCGCGGCGTCGAGCTCATCGAGGCAGATGCTCAGCCGGGCCGCGGCCTCGGCGTACGCAGCCACGGCTCCGGCGAGCGCAGCGGCGTCGCCACGCTCTACCGCAGAGCGAATCATGGGCAGCGGCCACGACGCGTAACCTGAATCCTCATCCGGTGAGACAAACAGGTTCCGGTGCCACGGCCTGCCGGGCATGCCGGGCTCGTGCATCCACGCGCGATCGAAGTCGAGCAGCGCTCGATTGACGCGAGCGAGTTGCTCATCGGTCAGCGGGGCGTCGGAGGACGCCAGCCGCCGATCGAGCCTGCGTCGGCTCTCCGCGGCGCGCGACTGCAAGGCCGACCACGCGGCATCGAGAGTCGTCGTGTCGAGCGACATTCGGACGCCCGTGGCACGCTCGGCGATCGACGCCAGGTGGCGCTGCGCCTCCGCGAGCGTGTTCGCGGGATCGAGGGGGAGCGCGTCCGCGTCGGCGAACGCGGCGGCCGTGAGCGCGACGACGCGCGTGAGGGCCTGGTGGGGCAGGTAATCGTCGCCGACCATCTGTCGGTACCAGCGGAGGTTGTCGTAGTTGGTGTGGTATGCGGAGCCTTGCGCGCCGGACATGTTCATGCCGATGGCGGGGATGGCGAGGTGGGAGACGAAGGCGACGTGGTCGGAGCCGCCGCCGAGCGTGCCGATGGCGGTGAGGTTGGGATCGAACTTCGCGGGGGAGCGTTTGATCCAGTCGTCGAAGATGGTGGCGCCTTCGGCAGAAGGCTCTTCGTTGAGTTTGGGCGTGAATGGGGGTTGGGGGACGAGGCGGGTGACGGCGCGGAGGAGGGGCTGAAGGGAGGGCGAGGCCGCGGCGCCGAAGCGGGGGCCGGAGACGGCCGCGTCGAGATTGATGTACGCGACGCAGTTTTTCGAGAGGTCCTCGGCGTGGTGCTCGACCCATTCGGTTGAGCCGACAATGCCGAACTCCTCGGCGTCCCAGCCGGCGAATCGGATCGTGCGCTGGGGGACGAATCCCGCGTCGCGCGCGGCGGCGAAGGCTCGCGCGGCCTCGACGACAAGGATGGCGCCGGAGAGCGGGTCGTCGGCGCCGAAGTTCCATGCGTCGTGGTGCGCGCCGATGATGATGGATTGCTCGGGGTGCGTGGCGCCGGGAAGGGTCGCGATGACGTTGGTGATGGTGGTGCGTTCGCGCTTCTGCTCGACGGCGAGACGGACGGCCACGGTGTCGCCGGAGGTGAGGCGGTACGTGAAGGGGAGGCCGCCCTGCCAGGCGCGGTCGTGGACGGGCGGGCCGGTGAACCGGGAGAGGATCTCGCGCGCGGCCGCGTAGCCGATGGGCTGCACGGGGATCCTGGGCAACGCGAGGCCGGATTCATTGAGGCGAGCATCGTCGGGGAGATCGAGCGTGGCGGCGACGCCGGGGGTGAGCGGATCACCGTCGTAGCCGAGCGTGGCGACGGAGCCGCGCTGGATGGCGGAGTCATTGAAGTAAGAGCCCTCGGGGTACGGGAGCCCCGCGGCGTAGCCCGCGTCGGCGGGGTCGGTGAAGATGATCAGCCCGACGGCGCCCGCGGCCTGCGCGAATCGCGCCTTGTGGCCTCGGAAGTTTCCGCCGTAGCGCGCGATGACGACTTTGTTGGTGCAGTCGACGCCGAGCTTGCGGAGGGTTTCGAAGTCCTCCTTGCGCCCGTAGTTCGCGTACACGAGGTGGCCCGTGGCGACGCCCGAGCCGGACCAGGCGTTCCAGCCGATGGTGAGGTCGGGATGGCGGGAGTCGGGGTCTTCGGGGATGGAGTCTTCGCGGAGCGGGAGGGAGACATGCACGGGGGAGATGATGTCGAGGGATGCGGATATGGGGCGCGGAAGCAGGACGGAGTACTGCGCGAGTTCGACGTCGAGATGGAGCGCGCGGAACAGCGAGGCGAGGCGCTCGGCGCCGCGTGCTCCGCCGGGGGTGTTGGCGATATGGGGCTCGGAGGCGAGCGAGTCATGGGAAGCGCGGAGCGAGGCGGGAGAGGGCGTGTCGAGCAGGATGCGCGTGAGGCGCTCGTGCCGGGCGGCGCGCTCCGGAGAGGTGAACAGGCGGGGCGGCGCGACGGGGGCGGGCGGCGCGACGTCGTGGGTCGTGGGCGCGTGCGGCGCAGGCGGGGGCTGCTCGTCGTGCGCGAACACGGGAACGAGCAGGACGACGTGCGCGAACAGGGCGAGGAGCGCTGGGGCGTTGCGGCGGCGCATCGGGGGAATCTCCGTGGAGCAACTCGGGCGGGCGGCGAGGGTAGCACGGGGGCTGCGGGTACGATGATGGTCCCGGAATGATGCAGGGACGAGGCTGAAGGAAGGAAACGACCATGCTGCGAGCGATTCGATCGGTGCTGGGTGTGATGGCGGTTGGATCGTTGATCATGGCCGCGGGATGCGCATCCCATGGCCCGGCTTCGACGGCGTCCCCGCGCGGCGCGTACGACGCGCGGGCCGACGCGGGCGTGCGGCACATGGAGTTTCTGGACGCGTACGCCTCGACGTACCGGTTCCGGCTTGGGGGGCCTTCGAGCGTGCGCGTGATGCCCGGCGGGGAGAGCGTGCTGTTCCTGCGGGGCGGGGCGCGGTCGTTCGTGAACGATCTGTACGAGTTTGACGTGCGCTCCGGGACGGAGCGCGTGCTGCTGACGGCCGATGGGATTCTGAAGGGCGGCGAGGAGGAACTCAGCGCTGAAGAGAAGGCTCGGCGGGAGCGGATGCGTCAGGCCGCGCGTGGGATTGCGGGGTATTCCGTCAGCGAGGATGGGAAGATGATTCTCGTGCCGCTGTCGGGACGCCTGTTCCTCGTGGATCGTGCGTCGGGCGGCGTGAAGGAGCTCAAGAGCGAGGCGGGGTACCCGATCGATGCGAGATTCTCGAAGGATGGATCGCGCGTGGGCGTGGTGCGCGACGGCGACCTGTACGTGATCGACGTCGCGAGCGGGGAGGAGCGGCGGCTGACGACGAAGACGAGCCAGACGCAGACCAACGGGCTCGCGGAGTTCGTCGCACAGGAGGAGATGAGCCGGCACAGCGGGTATTGGTGGAGCCCGGACGGGGAATGGATCGCGTACGCGCAGGCGGACACGGCCGGCATGCAGGTGTTCACGATCATGGACCCGACCGAGCCGAGCAAGCCCGCGCAGACGTGGGCATATCCGCGCGCGGGGGAGAACAACGCGGAGGTGCGGCTGGGCGTGACGCGCGCGGGGCGGAACGGGCAGGGCTCGGCGGGGAGCGAGACCGTATGGGTGGACTGGGACCGCGCGGCGTGGCCGTATCTCGCGACCGTCAAGTGGGACGAGGGTGCGCCCCTGACGATCCTCGTGCAGAACCGCGCACAGTCGGAGGAAGTGCTCTACACGGTGGACACGGGCACGGGCGCCGTGAAGGAACTGCTGCGCGAGAGGGACAGCGCGTGGGTGAATCTTGACCAATCCTTCCCGAAGTGGATCAGCAACGGGGAGGAGTTCCTGTGGTCCAGCGAGCGGGACGGGTGGTGGACGCTGGAGGTGCGGGGCAGAGATGGGACGCTGAAGCGCCGATTGTGCGGGGAGGAGATCAACTACCGCAGCGGGCTTGTCGGCGTCGATGAGGAATCCGGCGTCGCGTTCGTGTCGGGAGGCGCAGACCCGACACAGTCTCACGTGTACGAGGTGTCGCTGAAGGACGGACGCACGCGTGCGCTCACTTCGCGCGAGGGCTCGAACGGGCTGGTGCTGCAGAAGGGAACCAGGACGAGGGTCGAAACGCACGAGGGGCCCGATGGAATCTCGAGCATGCGCGTCGTGCGCGCCGACGGCAGCGCGGTCGGCGAGCTGCGGAGCCTGCGCGAGCGTCCGACGTTCGCCGTTCGTGCGGAACATGCCCGCGTGGATGCGAACGGTCAGCAGATGCACGCCGTGGTGCTGCGCCCGAGCTTCTTCGAGCCGAGCACGAAATACCCCGTGATCGTGAGCGTGTACGGCGGGCCGCACGCGCAGGTGGTGACGCGGAGCGGGAGCCGGCACTACTTCAACCAGTGGCTGGCGGAGCAGGGCTTCATCGTGGTGGCCGCGGACGGGAGAGGCACGCCGTCGCGCGGGCGGGACTGGGAGCGGGCGATCAAGCACGACCTGATCGAGATCCCGCTGGCGGACCAGAAGGCGGCGCTGCTCGCGCTGGGCGAGCGCTATCCAGAGATGGACCTTTCGCGCGTTGGCATCTACGGCTGGAGCTTCGGCGGGTATTTCTCGGCCATGGGCGTGATGCGCGAGGGGGACGTGTTCCACGCGGGCGTGGCCGGGGCGCCCGTGGCGGACTGGCGCGACTACGACACGCACTACACAGAGCGGTACATGGGCATGCCGCAGGAGAACACGAAGGGGTACGACGCGGCCAACGTACTGACGTGGGCGAAGGGCCTTGAACGACCGCTGCTCATCGTGCACGGCACGGCGGACGACAACGTGTATTTCATGCACGCGCTCAAGATGAGCGACTCGCTCTTCAAGGCGGGCAAGCGGCACGAGTTTCTCGCGCTCGCGGGGTTCACGCACATGGTGCCGGACCCGGTGGTGACGCGGGCGCTGTACGGGCGCATCGCGGGTTTCTTCCTGCGCGAACTGGGCGGGCCGAGGGAGTCGGAGAAATGAGGACCTAGCCGGGGTCTCGCGCCGGAAGCGAGGCGAGCGCGCGATCGATGCGCATCGCGGAGATGCGAAGTCGATCGAGCCCCCCGGGGACCTTGTTGCCCTTCAGCGCGCGAGCGAGGGCTTCCGCGAGCGCGGGCGCGGGGCAGGGGCGCGGCGCGCCGGGCGAGTTGTTCGCGTCGAGGAGCATGTCGGCGCCGGCGTTGATCGCGAGGAGCGCGGCCTCGTCGGGCGCGAAGCGGTCGGCGATGGCTCGCATATCGAGGGAGTCGGTGATGACAGGGCCATCGAAGAGCGCCTGCTTGCGCAGGAGGCCGGTGGTGTGCGCGCGGGAGAGCGAGGCGGGAAGGTCGGCGTCGATGGCGCGATGCAGCAGATGCGCGGTCATGACCCAGAGCGGGTCGCGCGCGCAGCGCGTACGAAGCTCGTGGTACGGCGCCAGCTCGAGCTCTCCGCTGAAGGTCCGGGTGATGTCGGGCAGGTCGAGGTGGGAGTCGGACGACGAAGAGCCGTGGCCCGGGAAGTGCTTGAGGCAGGACATGACGCCGACGCGCGTCTGGGCGCGGATCAGACACTCGGCGCACTCGACCACGACGCGCGCCTTGGCGCCGTACGCGCGATCGAGCTTCGCGATGACGGGGTTGTCCGGGTTCGAGGCCAGATCGACGCACGGCGCGAAGTTGAGGTTGATGCCCGCGGCGGCCACGGCGGAGGCGAGATTCGCGGCCTCGGACTCCTGCGCATCGTCGTCGAGCGCCGCGAAGGCGAGCGCGGAGGGTGCGGGCGGAAAGCCGCGGGCCGGAGCGAGTCTCGCCACACGTCCGCCCTCCTGGTCGACGGCGATGATCGTGCCCGGGCCGAGCGTGGCGCGGACATGGTCCGTGAGCTCGGCGAGTTGGTTTGGGGAGAGGATGTTCCGTGTGGCGCGGGCACGAGCCTGGTCAACCGACGCGCCCTGCGCGCGAAGCGCATCCATCGACGGCAGATCGACGTCAAACAGGATCACGGCGCGACAACGGGCCTCGCGGCAGGCCTCGAGGTCCGCGCGGAGCACGGGATCGGAGGGCGTGACGCCGCGAATGCCGACCATGACGAGCCGGCCGATGATCTCGCCGGCGGCATCGCTTGAGGCTGACCTGGCCCGACTGGTCATGTGCGCGGCTCGGAGTGCGGTCGACGACCACTCACGCAAACGAGCCACGCGAGCGCGGTGGCCACGAGCATCTGATATCCGGACGAGAGGCGCAGAGGCAGGCCGAGAACGCGTTCGGGCAGGTGGAACGCATTCGGGAACTTGAGCGCGGCGACGACGAGCGCGCCGACCAGGAGGGCGGCCGCCGCGGAAGCCGCGTTGCCTCGGCGCGTCAGCAGGGCGGTGAGAAACACGGCCAGCAGGCCGGCATACGCGAAGATCATCACGCCGATGGCGAACTGAAGCAGCGACTCGTTCGACGCCTGCTGCCACGCGACGCAGAAACAGGCCACCGCGGCCAGCAGGACGGACCAGAGCAGCACCGCGGCGCGCGAGGCCCGCACGTAGTCTCGCTCGGGGCGGTTCGGACGCAGCGGCTTGTAGAAGTCGCACACGAGCGTGGAGGACATGGCGGACAGCGATGACGCGAGGGAGGACATCGCGGCGGCGACGACGCCGGCGATCATGAGCCCGCGCAGGCCGGAGGGGATCTCGGTGAGGATGAAGTGGAGGAAGATCTGGCGCGAGTCGTCGGGGGGCGCGGCCGGCGCATTCTGCGCCAGATCGGGCCGCTGGTAATAGAGGAAGAGCAGCAGGCCGATGGCGAGAAAGAGCAGCGCCACCACGAACCCGATGATGTTGGAGAGGATGGCGGACCAGGCGCCGCGCACGGCGGTCTTGCAGGTGAGCATGCGCTGCGCGAGATCGTGGTCGGCGCCGTACACCGCCATGTTGAAGAGCGTGAACCCCAGCAACGCCGAGGGGAGCGAGAAGGCGAGCATCGGGTCCCAGCGTGTGTCGAGCATCGTCAGCTTGGAGGACCCGTCCGAGGCCTTGGCTTCGCGGAGCGCCGCGAGCATCTCGGACGCGGGAAGGTCGATGCGCATCCAGAGCAGCACGAGCGCGGCCACAGCCGCGGCGAAAAAAAGAATCGCCTGCGGAACTTCCGTCCAGATCACGGCATGGATGCCCCCGCTCACCGTGTAGAGCGTGGCGATGAGCGTGATCACGAGAATCGCGCGGTAGAGATGCCCCGGCTCCAGATCGCCGTACCAGAGCAGGGACAGAGGGATCGCCGCGACGTACAGGCGGGCGCCGGAGGCGAGCAATCGCCCGCCCATGAATGCGGCGGATGTCGCTCTTTGCGCGCCGGGGCCAAGACGGTCTCCGATGAGCTGGTAGATCGTCGCGGCATGGTTGCCGTAGAACGCGGGGATGAACAGGACAGCCACGACGACGACGGCGATCAACGCCGCGATGTTCAGGGACAGATAGGTCAGGTTGCCGCGGTACGCGTCCTCCGGAGCGCCCAGAAACGTCACCGCGGACACGGACGTGGCCACGATCGCCAGCGACGCGGCCCACACGGGCACCGAGCGGGACGCGAGGAAGAACTCCGCGAGCGATTTCTGCCGGCGTGCGAAATACAGGCCAACGAACAGCATCCCCGCGAGGTAGGTGAGAAGCACGGCCCAGTCGAGTGCGGCGAAGCGTTCCATGGGTTCGGAAGGCAATATCGGCGCAGGAGGCTCCCCGGGGGTAAAGGCCTCGGTTCGGGTTGCCGACGGGGTCAGTCCGCGGCCAGCGCGCCACGAAGGCTGCCCGCGTGACGGTCGAGCCGGGCGAGCGCTTCGGGCAGGGAACACCCCGTGCGATGCATGAGAATGGCGGGCTTCACCCGGCCCTCGGCCCGGTCCAAAAGCACGAACGCGTCCTCGCGAGACAGCCCGGTAAGCGTCGAAATGATGCGGGCGGCCCGATCTCGCAGCTTGGCGTTCGTCGCGCGAAGATCGACCATGAGATTCTCGTAGCACTTGCCCATGCGGACCATGAGCGTGGTGGAGATCGTGTTTAGCGCGAGCTTCGTGGCCGTGCCCGCCTTCATCCGGGTGGAGCCCGTGAGCACCTCGGGCCCCGTGTGCAGCGTGATGAGGTGGTCCACGGGCGGCGGCTCTGCGAGGGTGGTGCAGGTGAGCAGCGCGCTCAGCGCCGACCGCTCGCGGGCATAGGCCAGCGCGCCGAGCACGTACGGCGTCGTTCCCCCGGCCGCGATGCCGAGCACCGTGTCGTTCAGCGTGAGCCCGAGAGCCTCCAGCTCGGCGTGGGCGCCCCGAGGGTCATCCTCCTTGGATTCGGAGGACCGCCGCAGCGCACCGTCTCCGCCGGCGATCAGGGCGACGACCAGCTCGGGCGGTGTCTGGAACGTGGGAGGGCACTCCGAGGCGTCAAGGACGCCCAGGCGGCCCGATGTGCCGGCGCCGAGATAGATGAGGCGGCCCCGCCGGCGCATGCGCGGCTCCACATCGGCAATGAACGCGCTCAGGGCGCCGCCCGCGCGCGCCAGCGCTTCGGGAACGGTGCGGTCCTCCGCGTTGAGGAGCGCGACGATCTCCGGGATGGAGAGCGCATCGAGGTCCCGGGAGCGCGGATTGCGCTGCTCGGTCAGCACGTGGGAGCGATCGGGTGGGTGGGGCGTCATTCGGGCCTTGGCCGCGGCGTGAAGCAACCGGACAGCAGCGCGGGGGCGATCGTTCCGGTGACTTGTACAAGGGTGATCGGCGTCTGATCCTCGCAGAGCGCACCGAGCACAGCAATGGCGGTGGATTCACGGTGCGCAATCGGCACGCCGTGGCCGTCGGTGGCTTCGACACAGCTTGGCACGTGCCGCGCGAGAGCGGCCACGAGCGCCCGATTGTGCGCGCCCCCGCCGGCGAGCAGCACACGCTCGGGCGCGTGCGACGCGATCGAGCCCGCGATCACGCGCGCGATGGCGTCCACGGCGGTCGCGGCCAGATCAGGGCCGGAAACGCCGCGCCCCCCCCACCGCTCGACCCACTGGGACGATTCATCTCCCGAGCCCAGGGAGCGACGCTGCTCGCGCTGCGCGCCGAGCACGGTGCACAGCTCATCGACCGCCCCTGTCTGCGCCCGGCCCGTGGAGGCCGCGGCGCCATCGAGATCGAATGGCGCGCCGAGCGCCCGGCGGGCCACTTCGTCGAGCACGTGATTGCATGCGCACACGTCGAAGCCCAGAACATCCCGCGGCGAGGCGCCTCGAGGGAGCATCGTGGCGTTGCAGAACCCGCCCAGATTGACCACCGCCCGGGACTCGCTCGCCGATCGGAACAGAACCCAGTCCGCCAGCGGCGTGATGGGCGCACCCTGCCCTCCGTGAGCGAGATCGGCGCCGCGAAGATCGTGAATCACCGGCGCGTTCAGGGCCGCGGCCAACGGCGCGGGGTTGAACAGCTGCCACGAGAGGGGCGGGGCGTGAAACACGGTCTGCCCGTGCACGACCATCACGCTCGGAGGGCCGCACCGCGCCGCGAGTTCCTGCGCCCCGGCCGCGTGCAGCAGAGCAAAGTCCCGGGCCAGCGCCGCGATGTCACACGCGGAGCACGGAACCCCCGAAGCCAGCGCCCGCAATCGAGGCGCGAGTTCGCCGAGCGACAGCGACACGTGGTGCAACGGCTCCGCGCGCAGGTCCGGCCCGTGCGACAGCACGCGAACGGCGGAGCCATCCAGGGCGTCGATCGACGTCCCCGTCATGAACCCGAATACGAGCCGCTCGCCGTGGGGCATGGTCGGCAGAGTACCCAACCAACGGGCTCAGTTGTCGCGCGGCAGAAAGTCCACGGCCACGGGGAGGTGGTCCGACGCGAAGCCCGCCGGCGCGGGCGTGGTTCGATAGTCCGCGCCGGCCGGTCGGAGGGGCGTCCCGAGGACGAACGCCGACGACGGCACGAGGTCCTTCAAGAACGCCGGGTTCACGAAGATGAAGTCGATCGCGCGCCCGGATTCGTGCGTCGTGGTGAGCGGATCGCGCGCCGTTCGCGGCGCGAGGACGTCGATGAGCCCGCTCGAAACATACGTCTCGACGGAGGCGTCCGTCGGGAGGGCGTTGAAGTCGCCGAGGATCGCGATGTTTCGGTTGGGGCTCGCGGCCTGCAGCTCCGCGATGCGATCGACGAAGTTCGCCGCCTCGGCCTCGCGCCAGTAATTGTTGTGCCGGCCCGACTTGTGATGCACCACGAACAGCGTAAGCCGATACGGGGCGCCGGCGTCAGCCGATGGGACATCCACGGTGACGCGCAGCGGTGAACGACGGCAATCAAGCGGCTGCCCCGCGTACCGATTGGGCTCCGATCCGAACAGCTCGGGATGCACGCCCTCGAGCGCCAGCGTCGGCCACACGAGCGCTTCGGTGATCGGGAACCGCGAGAGCACCGCCTGCTCGATGCCCCGCTCGGCGCCGACATCGATCGACACCACGTGCCTGTATCCCATCCCCTGGAGATACTGCTCCCGGAACTCGATCAGCGCGTCGTACGACTCCACCTCCTGACACGCGAGAATGTCCGCGTCCAGCCGACGAATGGCCTCCGCCAGCGCCTGCTTCTCGCTCTCCGGCTTCACGGAGGACATGTCGTCCTCGTTCCCCTGGAGCGACAGATCATCCCGTTGGTCGAACAGATTGAGCAGGTTGTACGTCGCGAGCCGCACGGCCCCGGGCGCCTTGACGGGCGCTTCGGCGCGACCCAGACGCGGCGGCTCCGCGCAGGCCAGCGGCAGGAGAACGACAAACGTCAGAACCACTATGGCAGCTCGGCGCATGATTGGACTTCCTTTGCTCGAGGCGTCGTCAGAAGATTACCGAGCCGGCGCGGGGTCGGGCACATCCAGATCCACCCACACGGGAAAATGGTCCGAGGGAAACGCGGGCGGGAGCGCCGGAATGTGCGTCACGCCGGGCGGATTGTCCGCGGACGAACGCCACACCCCAGAGCCGAGCACTCGAAGCCCGGCGGTCGGCAGCACGTAATCGACGCGAAGCCGAAACCGGGAGGTGTCGGTCGGGTCCAGCCCGGGAATCGGTGTCGCGCTCCGCGGCCGCACGTCGGGCGCAAGCCTCGGGTGCGCGAGCAGCCATCGACCCACCGGATTGTTCAGCGAATCGCCGTCGATCGGGTCCGCGTTCAGATCGCCGACGATCACGCCGTGCGCCTGCGGCGGGAACGGCGCGACATTCCCGGCATCGTCAACGATCCACGCGGCGCCCGAGAGATACTCCCCCCACAGCCGGATCTCGTCGTGATTGCGCCGCCCGTTGCGGTCCTCCGGCCCGTCGAACACGGGCGGGGTCGGGTGCGATGCAAGCACGTGCACCTCCGCGCCGGACACCAGCCGCACCGGAACGTCCCAGTGCGACTTTGAGGACAGCGGCAGTCCGGCGAGCGCCTCGGGGGTGTACCAGCCCTCGTCCGAGCCCGGTTCGCGCGCCGGCAGCATCGCCCCGGGCATGTCCGCCCAGCGCAGCGTGCGGAACGTCCGTGCCCGATCACGATCGATCGCGAGCGGCTCCAATACGAGCAACGCCATGCCGTAGTGGCCGGGAAACTCCCCGTAACCCCAGCAATCCCACGCGAACGCGCGCCCGGCGGCGCCCGCATCAGCCTGACCGTCCCGATCCAGGTCCAGCCCCGCGTGCACGCCCGTGTTCGACGGCGCCGCGAACACGCGATACCGCAGCCCCGGCAGACCGTCAGCCTGCGGGCGAGCCAGGAACTCAGCAACGAATCGCTCGCCGACGGCCTCGGGGCGCGACGGATCCGTCGCGATCTCATTGAGCAGCAGGATGTCCGGCCGGATCGTCCGGATGATCGCGCCGAGCGCGCGAAGCCTCGGGTGCTCGGCGTCCTGCAGGTCGGACGCGCGCACGTCGCCCACGTTGAACGTCATCACACGCACCGCCTCGCCGAGCGCCGGGCCCGCGAGCAACCACCACAGGAGCAGCCCGCGTGCGAGCTTCATCGCGCTCAGTCCGGACACGTCGCGCCGAACGACCCAAGCAGGATGTTCAGGTCGAGGAAGTTCACCGCGCCGTCCCGATTGACGTCCGCGCCGAGCGTCATGCCCGTCTGGCCGAACACGCCGAGCAGGTTATTGAGATCGATGAAATCGACCACCCGATCCCCGTTGGTGTCCCCCGGGCAAGGCGTCGGCAGCTCGATGTCGAACACCACCGGCCGGTGGTCCGACGCGTTCGACGTCGCGTTCGCGTCGCCGTTGGACCGCAGCCCGTTGTCGTCGCCCGAGTAGTACACGAAGCCCATCGCGTTGTACTCGTCCTGCGAGAACGAGCCGTTGCCGTCCGTGTCGAACGGCGCGGCCAGCTCAGGCGAGAGGCAGATGTAGTCGTAGCGCGAAAACGAAGCCGGGAACGTGACGAGAATCGGCGAGCCGCCCAGCGCGCGCCCCGAGAGCGACTCCACCGGCAGATTGAGCACGCCCGTCGGCTGACCGTTCGACGCATGCGTGAACACCCCGGTGATGGTGCCGTCGATGTTGCTGTTGGAGTTGAAGTCGCCCACGAAGATGGAGTGGCCGGCGGGGGTCTCGCGCACGCCGTCGTCGTTGAGGTCGAGCCCGAGATTGACGTCGTTCCAGATCTGGATGCCCGAGTTCTGCGCGTTCAGGGTGCGCTGCGCCCGGTCCGACGACGACGACCCGGCCTTGAAGTGCGCGTTGTACATCGTGAGCGGGCGGTCGGCGCCCGGGATGGAGAGCGTCACGCGCTGGAGATTCCGAGGACCCCCAACATGAATCTCATCGGCGTCGAGCATGACGATGTCGGGGCGGAACAGCAGCGCCGCGTGCAGGCCGCCGGCGTCGAACTGGTTCACGCGCACGGCCGAGTAGCCCGGAAAATGCGTATCGCGGAACGCGAGCACGTCGTTCCACTTGGAGTTGATGCACTCCTGCAAGGCGATGATGTCGGGGTTCAGGCCCGAGTTCGGGCCCGGCCCATCCAGATCCAGCGTCGTCAGGAACTTGCCCGTGGCCACGCTGTCGGGCGCCCCCGGAGCCCCGATGCTCTGCAGCACGTTGAGCGTGACGATCCGAAGAGGGATGCCGGCGCTCACCGTCGAGGCTGTGAGCAGGCATCCGAGGCTGAGCAGGGTGGCGTGGCGCATCGTGGGGCTCTCCGTCTGAAAGACGGGGCGACGGGCGCAAACCCGCCGCCCCGCAAGTGTCCGTGGCGATCGGCCTCGACTCAGCAGGCCTGTCCGAAGAACGACAGGACGATGTTGAGATCGAGGAAGTCTACGACACCGTTGTTGTCGAGGTCGCCGTTCGTGCCCGGAGCAACGTTCTGGCCGAAAAACGACAGCACGATGTTCAGATCAAGGAAGTCCACGAGCCGATCGCCGTTGGCGTCGCCCGGGCAGGCCGTGGCCGTCGGCTCGCCCATGCGGATGAGCGCGATGCCGCGCACCGCGCGCTCCGTCGCGAGCTCCGGATTGAGCAGCCCGCCGCGGTCGTTGAAGCCGTCGCCGTCGAGATCAACGCCGCCCTCGTTTCCGCAAGAGCGGAACGCCACGCCGAGCACGCGCCCGGTGTCGGAGATGGACTGGGCCATGAAACCATCGGTCGCGTTGTCCACCGGGAAGAACCCGAGCGAGATCGCGGGCTGTCCCGCCGTCATGTTCGTGAGCGTCTCGCCGTTCTGGCCCCCCTTGATCACGGCGTGGAGCGAGTCTCCGGCCGCGTCGTAGAAGAACAGCGTGTTGGTCGTGTTCAAGAGCACAGGGCCCATGCCGCTGGCCGGAGGCTGGCCCGGCGGCTCCATCACCGTGCGGATCTCCTCGAACGTCTCCGTCACCGCCACGAATGCCACGTTGCCGGCGTCGTCGATGCCCACGCCGGAGAACGGCACGAGCGTCGACGTCGTAATCGCGCCCGTGCCCGCGTTGTTCACATAGATCGTCGTCTGCAGGAACGGCACGACCGTGTCCTGCCCGTTCCTCGCGATGACGCGCGGCGCCGAGAACCCGGTGATGTTGCAATTGCCGTCGAAGATGGGGTCATACACCCGAACCTCGTACGCGAACGGAGCCGTCGTGCGGCTTTCCCAGATCACCGCCACCTGCCCCCGAGCGTTCATGGCGAACTGGTTTCCCGTGAAGGGGCCCGAGCCGCCGCCGGTCGCCTGCGTCGAGATGAACCGCTTGTCGTTGAGCGCCGTCGACAGGTTGTTGTCGCCGTCCGCGTCGATGAACGCGAAGCCGTTGCCGTACGCGCCGCCGTCGATCTTGTCCACCACGATGAACTGCGGGCGGGCCGAGCCGCCCGAGAACGTCCCGCCACCGGAGAACCCGACGCCGAACGCGATCGACGGGTCGCCCGCGCCGTTGCACGCGTTCACCACCGCGATCACGGGCTGCGTCTGGCGCGTCTCGGTCGCCGAGGCGCCGTTGGGCACGGGCGTGGACAGCTGCGCCCACGTCGCCGCCGCCGTCACCGGGTTGTTGTTGCTCCCCGTGTACGCGTTCGTACCGACGGGCACGGCGCCGGTTCCGCCGTCGAACGCCGTTGCGCCCGTGTACAGCGTCGCGCCCTTCTTGGCCGCGCCCGGAGCCCCAAGGAACACCGACCCGCCAAACGTGGCGTCGATGCCCGGCGCGTTCGTGTCGAACACGCGGTTCGCGCCCACAGACGGCGTCGGCGAATTGACGTTGATGGGCAGCGTCTGGAACTCGAGGTTGTTCTGCACGCCGCTCGAGAAGTTCGCGCGCCAGACGCCCGTCAGGTCCGGCGTCAGCGCGCCGAACGAGTTGGACCGGTTGTTCGCGCCCTCCGAGAGGAACGCGTTCACCGACGAGCCGCCGGGGCCGGCCAGGGGCCACGCCGCATCCGTGGTGCCGAAGCTGGCCACCACACGAACCGAGGTTGCAAGATTGACGCCGCCGGGCGTGAACGTCGTGAACGCCCCCACCGGGTTGCCCTGCGCATCGAGCCCGACGACGGGGGCGTTCAGCGATGAATCCTCGCGATCAAAGATCACGGGAATCCACACCTTCACCGCGTCGTACGTCCCGCCCGAGCCGCGCACCTTGGTCGCGGACTTGGTCACGTCGTACTTCCCGGCCTGGCCGGTCGTGTCGTAGGGGGCCGCGCTCGCCACGCCGGCAAAGGCGATGAGCGCAAGGGCGTTGATCACGCTGGGTCGGGTCTTCATCTCTCAGTCTCTCCTGCGGGGAATCGGGAATCGGGTCAGTGGATCTCGGAGCCGAGCGGCATGTGGGTCAGCGTGTCAGCCTCAATCTCCGACGCGGCGGTGCTCAGACGGCTGCCGCTCGGATACCAGTACACCGGATTTCGGGCCTGCTTCTCCGACAACGTCTCGATGTGGCCGTCGAAGAAAGCCGCGTTCATTCGGCCGTCGTGACGGAACGACAGCGGGATGTTCCGCTTCCGCGCGTCGAGCCGCGAGCCGTACGCGCGCTCCCGGCTGAAGATCGGACCCGAAGAGCAGAACGCCCCCAGCGCGCCGGGCGAGGACGTCGTCGGATTGATGTTGATGCGGCAATCCAGATCCGCCACGCTCAGCGTCTGGTCAAAGAATCGAAACCCGTCCGCAAACGCGGCCTTCTGCGACGGCCCCCCGACCCGCGTCGTCATCGGCGCGTAGGACGCCGGCGGGCTGGCCGTGCCGCGATACGCGCCCGTGTAGCCCCAACGCGTCACCGTCAGGCTCCCGAGCCCGCCGACCGACACGTTGTCCGTCAGGCCGTACAACTGCCACACGATCGGCATCAGGTACGACGTGGCGAACGGCCGCTCCCCTCCACGACCCACCGTCGCGATCGCCTCGGCCGTGCCCGCGTCCGAAGCCCCCGTCCACACCGGGACCTGCTCCCGCTGCGAAGGGCACCGATACGTCGAGAGGATCCCGAACAGCCGCTCCGTGCGGTTGTACGGAAGCGCCTCGCCGAGCGACGGCGAAATCCAGTCCAGCGTCTGCGTCGGGGCATCAGCCCGCTCGGAAGCAAGCCGCACCGCCTCAGCCGTGTTCGACATGTTGCTGATCTGCAGCCCGGACGAATTGATCCCGGGAATCTGATCCCGGTTCGCGTCCGACCACACCTGCAGCCCCATGAAGATCTGTTTCTGATTCGCGCCGCAGACCGTCGTCGCGGCCTGTCGGAACGCTCCTCCCACGGCCGGGAGCAGGATGCCGATCAGCAGCGAGATGATCGAGACAACCACGAGGAGCTCGATGAGCGTAAAGGCGCTCAGAGCATGACGACGGCATGTGACGCAGTGGGATTGACGGCTCATGGGGCGTTGGCGAGGGTCAGGGTCTCAGGGTCGATCTGAATCTGGTTCTCTTTGGCGAGATCGCGCAAGGCGTCGCGATACCGATCGGGTATCTCCCATTGCCCCGCTTCGTTCCGGATCACCGGAAACAATGCCATGACCCCCGACTCGTTGGGCGCAGGCAGGAACTTGATGGACCCGGCCGAGACCGTCTTGGTCTGGCCGGTCGTCACATCCAGCAGCGTCACACGGGAAGCGAGCCCGCTCGAACGACCCGCCATGGCAAGGTAGATGCCCACAATCAGGGCGATCGGGCCGAGCACCAGCAATGTGATCTTGAGCGGCTTCATGCGATCGAGGAATGAAGTGCGTCCGGGTTTCAAGGCTCGCGGCTCCGCCCGACTCGGAGGTCGGGGGTCGGGGCAGGGCCGTAGTGTACGGCCTTCCTCCCACAAGGGTCGAACCGCGATCATGAGGATTGCGCGAAGGTGTCGCGTTCTCCGCTCGACCCGGTCCCACGCTACGCCGCTACATTCCGCCCATGCGCAAGGCCAAACTCACGCTCGTGGGCGCCATGCTGGCCGTCTTGCTCGCAGCCCCATGGGCTCTCCGCGCGCCATCCCCCGACGGTGGAGAAACTGTCGGCGCCGCCGAGGCCGCCCAGCCCCTCACGCTCGTCGTCCTCACGCCCCATAACGAGCAGATCCGCTACGAATTCGCCCGCGCGTTTTCCGCATGGCACCGCGCCACGCACGCCACCGACGTCCGCATCGACTGGCGTGCCCCGGGCGGCACCACCGAGATCCGCCGACTCATGGAGGCCCGCTACGCCCGCGCCATCAAGACCGGCGAAATCACGCCCGACGGCGCCGCCACCGCCTCCATGCCATGGGACATCCTCTTCGGCGGAGGGGTCTACGAGCACGACGTCGTCAAGCGAGGCGTGACCGTCACCCTCCAAGGCGCCGACGTCCGCCTCTCCATGAGCGTCCCCGCAGCGTTCACGCCCGAACAACTCCACGACATCTACGGCGAGAACTCGATCGGCGCGGGCGCCCTCTACGACGATGATCGCCACTGGCTGGGCGCCGCGCTCACCGCCTTCGGCATCGGCTACAACCTCGATCTCCTCCGCGAACTCAATCTTCCCCCGCCGACCACGTGGGAAGACCTCACCGATCCCCGCTACGCCGGCTGGATCGCCATGACCGACCCGAGACAGTCCGGCTCCGTGGCGACCACCTACGACTCCATCCTGAACAACCTGGGCTGGGAACACGGTTGGCGCGTCCTCCGCGCCATGTCCGCCAACGCCCGGTACTTCGCCAACTCGTCCCTCAAGCCTCCGCTCGACATCAGCTCCGGCGAGGCGGCCGCGGGCCCCGTGCTCGAGTTTTACGGCCGGTATCAATCCCAAGCGCTCAAGAGCGCCGGCGGCGAAGCGCGCATGGGGTACATCGATCCTCCGGGAATCGTGTTCATCGACTCCGATCCAATCTCCATCCTGCGCGCCGGCCCCAACCCCCTGCTCGCCCAGCGCTTCGTCGAGTTTGTGCTCAGCGATCAGGGCCAGGCGCTCTGGCAGTTCCCCGTGCGGCCGGCCGACGCATCCCCCGCCGACGCCATGGGCCCCGAACGCTTCGCCCTCCGACGCATGCCCGCGCGCCGATTCATGTACCAGCATCACCGAGCCCGATTCGTCGATCAGGACCTCCGCCCCTTCGAGATCGTGAGCCATGCGTCCCTGCAGGGCTGGAGGCCGCTCATCGACAAAGTGATGAGCGCGTTCGCCATGGACATCCATCACGAGATGACCCAAGCCTGGGCCGCCATCGCGCGCGCCAAGGCCTCCGGCGACGAGACGCTCACCGCACGCATGGAGGCCGCGTTCTTCGCCCTCCCCCCCCACCGCTTCGCCGACGGACAAGAAGTGGAGTTTTCGCCCGAGCAATTCAAGCCCATCCGCGACGACTGGCGCAATCCCCTGCGCGAGCCCGAACTCCGCATCGCCTACACCGCCTTCTTCCGCGCGCAGTACCGGCGCGTTCTCGACATGGGCGAGCCGATCGCCGCTTCAGCACGCCGTGCCGAAGAATGACAGCACAATGTTGAGATCCAGGAAATCCACCGCGCCATCCCCGTTCAGATCGCCGCTCGTCCCCGCCGTCACGCTCTGTCCGAAGAACGACAGCACGAGATTCAGATCCAGGAAGTCCACCACCCGATCGCCGTTCGCATCGCCCGGGCAAGGCGTCGCCGTGACCCGCTCGAACGTCATGTCCAGCGTCCAGAACCCGCCGCTGGTGAAGGGGCCGAAGTCCGACGTGCACCGCGCCGAGAGAAAGTACGTGCCGGGCGTGAGCGTCACCGTCGTGTGCAGCATCTTCTGACCGAGCCGCGTATCCATCTGAAAGACCGGCACCGACACCGGACCATCTATCGGAATCACCTCCGTCAGCTCCACGAACGCGAACCCTTCATCGAACCCGAACGCCTCAGCGTCGATCGTCCATGTCTCATCCGCGGTCACCTCGAACACGACGTCCATCACCGAATCCGCGAACGCCAACACAAAGTCCTTCCCCATCGGAGTGCCTTCCGAACCGCCGGACATCCCGGCAAACCCGCCCGCGTCCGCGTCAGCGAGCATCGTGAACAGCCCGTCCTGCACGTCCGAATGCTGCTGCGCGCTCGCAAACGCGAACGACTCACCCAGCGACACGCTGGACGAAAGCGCCCATTCGACCAACCCCTCTACGAACGACTCCTCGAACTGCGGATTGCTCACACCCCCCCCGGCGAACGCCTTGATCAGCGCATCCGTCTGCGCAGAGCGATTCACCGAAACGATGCTCCCGGCGCGCGATGTCGCGCACACACCGATCGCCACCCCGCACATCACTCCACACAGAATCCGTCGCATCGTTCGTCCTCCCGCGTCGCAGCGCACTCCCATGCTACAACGCGCCATCGGTGCTCCGCAATGACTTTTTCAAAGACCCGGCGCCGGCCTCGCTCAAGCGCTGCCCTCAGCACGCCGTTCCGAAGAACGACAGCACGATGTTGAGATCGAGAAAATCCACGTGGCCGTCCCCGTTCAGGTCGCCCCCCATCCCCGGATGCACCGTCTGCCCGAAGTCCGAGAGCACGATGTTCAGATCGAGAAAGTCCACGACCAGGTCGCCGTTCGTGTCCCCGGGGCACGCCGGCGCCGACAGTCGCTCGAACGCCAGGTCGAGCACCCACAGCCCGCCGACTTGCGACGCATCCAGCTCCGACGACACACGCACTCCAAGGTAGTAGTCCCCCGCAGGCAACGAGAGCACCTCCAGCTCGCCCGTGTGCCCCAGACGAGAGTCGAAGAGAAACACCGACGATCCGTCTCGAACCAACTCCACGAACGCGTACGCGTTGTCGAAGCCCGACGCCTCCGCGTCCATCCGCCACGTCTCGCCAACCGCGAGCGTGAAATACACGTCCATCTGACTCTCCGCGAACGCGTGCACCACGTCCCCGGGCGCGGCCAGCCCGCCCGAATCCGCCTGCGCAGACATCGTCACGAGCGCGTCGCTCACGTTCGAGAGCTGATGCGCCAACGCGAACGCGAACGAGTCGCCATGCCCCGCGTTAGAGACCAGCGAGTGCTCTCGCGGCCCCGACAGCATGTACGTGTCCTCGTGCGGGTCGCTCACCACCGTGCCCCCCGAATCCACGACGGCGTTCGTCGCCAACGTCCGAACCGCCGAAGTCACCGTCGCGCCCCACGACCACCCCGACAGCGCCAAAGCCGCTCCGAGCACCATCACACAACGCATCACGCTTCTCCTCGCACCCGGAAGATTTCAGATAAGTATATCCGTATTTCCGCCGCAAGTCGCCCCCGCCCGCGGCCTTTTTTACGCCCGGAACACCGCCCCCAACGCGCGCCCGAGCAGAATGGAGACGCCGATGAGCGTCAGCGTGAGCAGCAGCATCCCCCAAACCCCCATCGCCGACGCGATGTACGCCCCGTCCCCCAGCCTCTCAATGAACGTGTAGATCGCCTTCGTGATCGGGAAATGCCGCTCCTGCTGCGCCAGCACCAGCGAGTCCGACACCTCCAGCATCGCGAACGAGAACGCCAGCAGCGCCCCCGCGAACAAGTTGGCCGCGATCAACGGCAGCGTCGCCGAACGAACCGCGCGCACCGGCCCCGCCCCGAACACGCGCGCCGCCTCCTCAACCTCCGGGCCGATCTGCTGCAGGCCCGCCACCGTCGCGCGCACCACGTACGGCAGCCGCCGCACCGCGTACGCCACGATCAACAACGGGATCGGATTCGGATTCGCCCCCACGATGTCGATCATCCCCTCGAGCGGGTCGCCTCGCCCGAACGGCCAACGCAGCGACAACGCCACGTACCCAAACGCCAGCACCAGCCCGGGCACGGCCAGCGGCAGCATCGCCAGCGAATCGAGCACGTGCCGCGCGCGAAACGTCGAGCGCGCGATCAGGTACCCGATCACCAGCCCCAGCAGCACGTCCACGAACGCCGCGCTCGACGCCAGAAGAATCGAATTCGAGATCGCCCCGGCCGCGAGCGGGTGCGTCAGCGCCTGCTCGAAGTTGTGCGCCGTCCACGCGCTCGGCAGCACGTCCCGGTACCACGCGCCCGGCTGCGCAAACGCCTTCAGCGTCACACCAACGTGCGGCACGACCGCCAACGCGGTCACCAGCGCGAACAACCCCGTCGCGCCGAGCGCCGCAAACCACGGGAGCGGACGCTCCGCCGCCGCCGTGGCCGCCCGCGTCGACGCCGCGTGCGCATCACGCCCCAGCAGCGTCTTGCCGAGCAGGTACGTCGCGATCGCCACCGTCAGCATCACGGCCGTCAGCGCGTACGGCTCCGCCGACGCGTCCATCCGCTTGATCCCGTTGAAGATCTGCACCGACGTCACGGTGTAATAATCAAACACCAGCGGCGTCCCCAACTCTGTAAACGACCAGATGAACACGATCGCGCCCCCGGCAAAAACGCCCGGCCGGATCAGCGGCAGCGTGATCGACGTGAACCGCCTCCACCTCGGGATCGCGAACACCCGCGCCGCCTCGTCCAACGCCGGGTTCAGGTTCGCGAGCGCCGCCGTCGTGTTCAGATAGAGAATCGGGTACAGGTGCAGGGCCAGCGCCACCGCCACGCCCCAGAAACGGAACGATCCGAGCACGTCCCACTCCGTGCCCAGCAGCGCATTGAGCGCGCCCGAGCGCCCGAGAATCGCCTTGAACCCGATCGCGCCCACAAAGGGCGGGAGAATCAGCGGAACAAGCACCGCCGCGTTCCACACGCCCTTCAACGGAAACCGGTACCGCGTCGAGAGCACGGCCAGCGGCAGCGCAAGCGCCGCCGAGATCGCCGTGGTCGCCGCCGCCAGCCCCAACGCGTTCAAGAGCCCCGCGCGCAGCACCGGGTCACGCGCGATCAGCGTCAGGTGCCGCAGCGTCCAGCCCCGGTTCGTCGTGGCGTCCTCCGCAAACCCCGTCCGAAGCGTGAGCGCGATCGGGTACAGCAGCGTGATCCCCAGCACGCCGATCAGGGCGTAGAGCAGGATTCGCTGAACGGCGGACGCTCGAGCCATCGGGCGGGCAGCGTACCGGCAGCCAATCGTTCCGGGTTGTGGGCGCGCCCGAGCGTGCGGTATGTTCGGCCCCCAACGCCGCGGCCAGGCCACGCTGCCCCCCGGCGAAGGAGTCCCGCATGGCGCTCAAGCACCTCACCGAAGAACAGATCCGCACCTGGACTCTGGAGCAAAAGGATCGGTGGTGGCTGGAGAACGTCTACCGCGGCGACATGCCGCAACTCACCCTCCGCTCCGGGCTCACCGGATTCATCCTCGGCGGCATCCTCTCCGCCACCAACCTCTACGTCGGCGCCAAGACCGGATGGACGCTCGGCGTCGGCATCACCTCCGTCATCCTCGCCTTCGCCATGTACAAGGTGCTCGCAAATATCGGGCTCGGCAGAGAATTCACCATCCTCGAAAACAACGCCATGCAGTCCTGCGCCACCGCCGCGGGATACATGACCTCAGCCATGACCTCCAGCCTCGGCGCCTACATGGTCATCACCGGCCAGGAACTCCCCACCTGGCTCATCATGGCCTGGCTCTGCTCCATCTCGCTGCTGGGCGTCCTCTTCGCATTCCCCATGAAGCGCCGGTTCATCAACGACGAGCAGCACCCCTTCCCCGAAGGGCGAGCCTGCGGCGTCGTGCTCGACACGCTCCACTCCGACGACGCCAAGGTCGGCATGTTCAAGGCCAAACTCCTCGTCGGCGCCGCGCTCACCGCCGGCGGCCTCAAGTTCCTGCAGTCCGAAGGCATCATGCACGCGCTGCAGGTCAAGCTCATGGGCCTCAAGGAACTGGCGTGGAAGTTCCCAGACATGCTCGACGGCTGGCTCTACGCCGCACTCGGTTCAAGCAAGTCCGGCATCGTCCCCAACATCCTCGGCACCGACCTCCGTCAGCTCACCGTCCGACCAGAACTCGACATCCCCATGCTCGGCGCCGGCGCCCTCATGGGCATCCGCACCGGCATGTCGCTCCTCGTCGGCGCCATCATCAACTACGTCATCGTCGTGCCGGCGATCATCGAGTACTTCCCCGGCGACATCGACAGCGCCGTCGGCCCCGCGGGCGAAGCGATCTTCGGCTTCCGCCGCATCACCACCTGGGCCCTCTGGGGCGGCGTCTCCATGATGACCGTCGCCTCACTCGTCGCCTTCTTCGCCAAGCCCCAGGTCATCCTCGGCGCCCTGGCCCTCCTCCGCGGCGGCCCCGCCAAGCAACCCAAGAGCGATGTCCTCAAGCACATCGAACTCCCGCTCTCCGTGTTCGTCGTCGGCATCCCCCTCGTCGGCGCCGTCGTCGTATGGCTCGGCCACACCTTCTTCGGCGTCTCCTGGCTCATGGGCGCCATCGCCATCCCCCTCGTCTTCGTCTTCACGCTCATCGGCGCCAACTCCACCGCGCTCACTTCCATCACCCCCACCGGCGCGCTCGGCAAGCTCACCCAGCTCTCCTTTGGCGCCCTCGCCCCCGGCAACATCAAGACCAACATCATGACCGCCGGCATCACCGCCGAAGCCGCAGGCAACGCCTCCAACCTCCTCATGGACATCAAGCCCGGCTACATGCTCGGCGCCAAGCCGCGCCAGCAGGCCATGGCCCACGTCATTGGCATCGCCGCGGGCTCCATCGCCTCCGTCCCGCTTTTCAAGGTGCTGTTCCTTCAAAACGGCGTGGAAAACATGCAGTCCGAGCAGTTCCCCATGCCCGCCGTCAGCATCTGGAAGGGCGTCGCCGAGGTCCTCACCAAGGGGCTCAGCGAGCTGCCCACCACCGCCATCTGGGCCGCCGGCATCGGCGCGATCGTGGGCCTCGTGCTCGAAGTCATCAAGATCCGCTCCAAGAACCGCTTCCCCCTCTCCGCCGTCGGGATCGGGCTCGCCTTCGTCATCCCATTCACCACCTGCTTCGCGATGTTCATGGGCGCGTTCATCTTCTGGGTGCTCGGACGCATCTACCGCAACCCCGAGAGCAAGGGCTGGAAACTCTGGGTCGACAACCAGGAGCCCATCGCCGCCGGCGTCATCGCAGGCGCCGCGCTCATCGGCATCGCCGACGCGCTCGTCACCGTGTTCCTCAACTGACCCTCCGGAAAATGCCCATGTGCGAAGCCGCGACGACGCAACGGAACTCGATCTACGAATCCCCCCTGCCCTATGACCCTCAGCGCATCGGCGCCGGCGCCATCTATTGCTCCGACGGTCGCGTCGGCGAGCACTTCGACGACTTCCTCCACAACGGGCTCTCCCTCCCACGCTACGACCGCATCGCCCTCCCGGGCGGGCCCGCATGCCTCGCCGGCCATCCGCAGGCCCACCTCGAAGAGCAAGGCGTCGTCGACGAACTCAAGTTCCTCGCTGAAGTCCACAGCCTCAAGCGCATCGTCCTCATCGCCCACCAGGGCTGCGCCTTCTACGGCACACGACTCGCCCTCGAAAACCGCCGGCTCGAACTCGTGCAACGCGCCGACCTCGTCCGCGCCGCCGCCTTCGTGCACCGCGTCACCAACATCGCCAACATCGACGCGTTCTTCGCCCGACTCGAAGAAGACCGTATGCGCTTCGAAGCCGTGGAAGTGTGACCCCTCACGCCCCCTTCCGCGCCGTCACGTCCACGCTCGTCACATAGTCCGCCACTGTCATCCCGCGCCCGAGCCGATCCGCCAACCTCCGGTACAGCGGGTCCCCCGTCTCCTCCATCGCGCGCACATACGCGCCCTTCTCCTCCGCACGCACGTCCGACAGCCCCGCCGCACGCGCCCGCGCCACCGTCTCCCCGATCAGCTCCGCCCCCGCAACGCACCCCACCAACGCCTCCACGTCCGCACGCACTTCCTCAGGCAACGCGCGCTTCAGCCCCAGATCCGATACCGCCACTCTCCCTCCCACCCGCAGCACCCGCGAGATCTCCCGCCACACCCTCCCCTTGTCCGGCGACAGATTCAGCACGCAGTTCGAGATCACCACGTCCACGCTGCCGTCCGCCACCGGCAGATTCTCGATCTCTCCCAGCCGAAACTCCACGTTGTCCAGCCCCGTCCGCTCCCGATACCACGCGATCCCGCGCCGCGCCTTCGACACCATGTCCGCCGTCATGTCCACACCGATCACGCGACCCGTCCGACCCACCCTCGGCCCAGCCACAAAGCAGTCAAACCCGCCACCCGCGCCAAGATCCAGCACCACCTCCCCCTCTCGCAGCGACGCCAACGCCGTCGGATTCCCGCAAGAGAGCCCCATGTTCGCGCCCCGCGGCACATCCCCAAGCTCCTCCCCGTACCCCATAGCCCGGGCCAACTGCGCCGACGAGAACGTCGCCGGCCCACAGCACCCGCCCCCGGACGTCTCCCCGACCGTCTCCGCGCCCTCGCCGCAGCGTCCGACCCCCTGAGCCGCGCTCCACGACCCGCTCTGCGCGATTCTCGAGTACCCCGCGCGCACCTTCTCCCGCACGCCGTCCGCCTCGTCCTCGCGCACATGCTCCACGCCCACCTTCACACCCTGGCCGCCGCAGCATGCATCACCACAGCATGACCCGCCCTGTTCGTTTCTCTCGCTCTTCTCGTTCGCCCGCATGATCCACTCCTTTCTTTGATTCCGGTTCCTTCGTGCGTGCATCACCGCTCGCGCTCAGCAGCACCCGCTCCCCGCCCCAGTGGCGCCCCCCGGCGGGCAACACTCCTCAATCGCGTCAGCCAGCCCGCGAAGCGTCTCGTACATCCACCGGTACCGCACCGCGTACAGCACCTTCCGCCCGTGCTTGGTCATCTCCAGCATCCCCGCACGCTCCAGCGTCGACAGGTGCCGCGACACCACCGACAGGTCCACCGCGCAGCACGCGCCCACCTCGCTCACCGACGCCGGCCGCCCGCACTTGATCAGGCACGCCAGCAACGCGCACCGCGTCGGGTCGCACAACGCCCTGAACAACTCCGGGTCCAGCAGCCCGTCCACCGGACGGCTGCACGACGCGGCCCTCGCCGGCGACATCGTTCGCTTTCGTTTGCGTATTTGCACCATCATGCAAATAATACCCCCGCGTGCCGCCAAGTCAAGCCCCGACCGTCTCCCCCCATTACCATCGCCAACGACATCCCCAACACCACCCCCCGAGCCGCCCATGCCGAACACACACGTCTGGTTCCTCGTCGAAGTCGACATCCACGACGGCCAGCTCGCGTCCTGCGAGGCCGCCGTCCGCGAGATGTGCGAAGCCACGCTGCGCGAGCCCGGCGCGCTCACGTACGAGTTCTTCCTCTCTCCCGACCGAACGAAGTTCCGCGTCGTCGAAACCTACGCCGACCCGAACGCCGTCCTCGCGCATCTCACCGGCCCCGTCATCCGGGACCTCGTCCCCAAGGCCCTGGCGCACGCCTCCATCACGCGCTTCTGCGTCTTCGGCGACCCCGGCCCGGAAGCCGCGCAGATCCTCGAACACCTCAACGCCGAGGTCTTCAATGCCTGGCACGGCTTCGCGCGCTGACCGATCCGCCCCCCGGGGCCGTGCGCACGTCTCGCGCCCTGCGCCCAAAGCCCCGTTTCGCAACCATTCGGCGCGCGCCGCCCGCAACTCGCCCCTCGCGGCGAACACTTGAGGCGCCC
>CAZWZL010000031.1:0-34334 GCA_964638515.1 uncultured Phycisphaeraceae bacterium | reverse complement strand
ACTACCAGGGTATCTAATCCTGTTTGCTCCCCACGCTTTCGTGCCTCAGCGTCAGAATTGGCCCAGCCGTCCGTCTTCACCTCTGGCGTTCCGCTAGATATCTACGCATTTCACCGCTCCACCTAGCGTTCCGACGGCCTCTACCAACCTCAAGATCCGCAGTATGCCCCGCAGTTCCCCGCTTGAAACGAGGGATTTCACAAGACACTTTCGGATCCGCCTACGCACCCTTTAAGCCCAGTGATTCCGATTAACGCTCGGGCCTCTCGTATTACCGCTGCTGCTGGCACGAGATTAGCAGGCCCTTCCTTTGGGGATGATCATGGTTTCCGTCCCCTGACAGCAGTTTACACGGCAGAGCCGCTTCATCCTGCACGCGGCGTCGCTCCGTCACGCTTTCGCGCATTGCGGAATATTCGTCGCTGCAGCCTCCCGTAGGAGTCCGGGCAGTGTCTCAGTCCCGATGCGGGGGGTCATGCTCTCACACCCCCTACCCGTCGTCGGCTTGGTGAGCCGTTACCTCACCAACTACCTGATAGGAGCTTTCCCGATCCCGAGGCGGCCGAAGCCTTTCATCCGGAGATCACATGGGGTATTACGCAGAGTTTCCCCTGCCTATCCCTCACCTCGGGGCACGTAGAAAGCCATTACTCGCCCTTCCGCCACTGTCCCCCATTGCTGGGTTCTCGTTCGACTTGCATGCCTTAGCCACGCCGCCAGCGTTCAATCTGAGCCAGGATCAAACTCTTCAGTTGAATTTCTTGGCCCGCGGAGCAAGCCCCGCGGTTGAGCCTCAAAAGAAGCGTCTGCCTGTTCTATCCCAACCCTCCGGGATCACTCCCGAAGGGCCGGCGGTCGTCCAACCCTCGACTCCGAAGAGTCTCAGGAAGGACCGCGAGGCCGGCAAAAGCCCCGCGATTCGGACAATCACTTCAAATCTGACTTCTCAAAAAGAAATCGACTTGTGGCACGAGATGGTCCGACACGGGGGGGCTGTTACCCCCCGAGGCGTGTCTACGAGAGCGAGCGCCCTTGCTGGGCCGGCCCGTACTGGCCGTTCGCTCCCGCACCATTCTCGCGGCGTTACCCGACTGTTCACTTTCCAAAGACGACGATGTCGGCGGGCGTCCACCAGCCGACACCAACCCCGGCCCGTTGAGTTTCGGGTCAGATACGGTAGCAAGCCCCAATGGCCTGTCAAGCGACCCGATCTCGCTCGTGGACAAGTCCGGCCGCAGACCCCTCTTCAACGCCCTCCGGTGGGTGAGAAGCCACCCCCACCACGGCGACCCAGAGGCCGGCAAGGGGGGCTTTTTTCGGTCTCTGACCCAGGGCTCGGGCGCACGCTCGAAGCGTGGCGCCGGTTGTTCGCACATCGTCCACAAGCACGACCGTGACACCCTCCAGCCGCGCGCACCGACCGTTCGGCGAAAACGCCTGCCTCACGTTGCGCGCGCGATCGGTCGCCGACGCCGTCCGCTGGCTCCGCCCAAATCGGCGCGCGAGCGCGTGAACGAGGGGCGCTCGCAACTCGGCCGCCACTCCCAGCGCGATCACGCCCGCGTGATCAACGCCTCGCGTCATCCGTCGCGACCAATGCGCGGGCGTCGGCACGACGCGCACGGCCCCCTGTGATCCAACGCCGGCCTCGCGCAGCCGCTTGCCCAACTGCCGACCGAGCTCCACACCCAGACTCGCGTTGTGCTGAAACTTCACTTCGTGGATCCAGCCGCGCAAGGCGTCCGAGTGGACACCGAGCCGGACGAATCTGTCCCACGGCACTGAGATGCCTGCGCACGCCGCACAGCCGAACTCTCCCGTCTCAAACGGCCCGGCCGTGTCGCCGCAACGGTCGCAATACGCGCCGAACGGGTCCGGCTTCCAGCCGGTCTCGGCCGTGCGGCGCTCGAGCGGCGATGCCGTCGGCGCGAGCCATGCACGCTCCATCAGCCAAGTGGTGTCTCGAATGATCTGCCACACCGCAAGCCTGCGATGCGCTGTCGGCTTCTGCGTGGTCGTCGGGTTCGATTCCGGGGAATCATCGGGCGCGCCGCCCGTAGCACGCGGCGGCCATATGAACTCCGACGAGGATTTCGTCGGCGTCTGTCCCTGCGTGCCCGGATCAACGCCCATCACTCAACCCCCGGTAAGTCGCTCCCGGCACATCATGGCGCGCGCTTCACGTCGCTCGCCCTGATCCAAATCTCGCGCCACCGACCGTTGAAGATGAGCCGGCTGGACGAGCAACACGAGCTGATTGACCACGTTCGCGTCTACGCCCGTCAGCACTCGCGTATGCAAACCGAGTCGGACCAGGCTGAGCGCGTGCAGCGCTTCCTCCGTCGCCAGCAGCCTGGCTGACCGGAGCAGCCCCAGCGCGCGATGCGCCTTGTCCTCAAACATCACCCGTCGCTTGCGCAAGAGCGCCTCCCGGGCCGCTCGCTCGTAATCGATCACCTGCGGCACGATCTGCCGCTCGAAATCGTGCAGGATGTCCGTCTCCGATCGCCCGAGCGTCGTCTGGTTGCTGATCTGGTAGATATCGCCGGCGGCTTCGGAGCCTTCTCCGTAGAACCCGCGAACCGCCAGGTTCATGGCCTTGGCAGCGCGCCGCACCTTGTCCATCTCGCCGACCAGGCGCAGCGCGGGCAAGTGCAGCATGACGGAGACGCGAATCCCCGTGCCGACGTTGGTCGGGCACGCGGTGAGGTGCCCGAACTTCGGTGAGAACGCGTAGGCCACGCGCGCCTCGACCGCGTCGTCCACGGTGTTGATCTTCTCGAACGCCTCGCTCAGCGCGAGCCCGCTCCGCATCACCTGCATCCGCAGATGATCCTCTTCATTAATCATGACCGAGAGCCACTCGTCCGGCGCCGAGATCAGCGCGGCCCGCGGCTCATCGCCCTTCGCGTGCTGCTTCGAGATCAGGTGCCGCTCGTAGAGCATGGCCCGCTCGGTCGGCGAGATCTGCGTAAGGTCGATCCACAGCAGCCGAGCCTCGGGATTGGGTTCCGAGAACGACGGCTCGATGGAGCCATCGGTCATGGCCTGTTGGAGCAGGCCCATCACCTCCCGTTTCTGCGCCGGCGTTGCCGAGTTCGGAAACGGGAGATCGCTCATGTTCCGCGCGAGCCGAACGCGCGAGGACATCACCACGTCCGCCTCCTGTCCCACGGCGCGAATCCACTCCGCCCCGAGATGCAGCGGCCGACTGGTCATGGCTCGCCCTCCCCAGCGGAGCGCGGCTTGCGCGGTGTCGCACGCGGCTTTGGTGTGGGCTTGGGCGAGGCCGAGCGTGGCGTCGACGGCTCCGGCGAATCATCCGTTGGCTTGGAGGCGGCCAACTCCTCGCTGGCCGCGCGTAGCTCGTCGCGCAGCGACGCCGCCTCCTCGTAGCGCTCCTGCTGCACGGCCTCCCCCAACCGCCGTCGGAGATCGGCGATGCGGACCCGAACCCCGGCCTCGGCTCCTGCGGCGTGGGGAGTCTTGCCGACGTGCTGTGCGCCCCCTTCGTGCGCACGCTCGATGAGCGGGATTAGATCGCGCTCGAATCGGTCGTAACACGCGGCGCAACCCAGCAGCCCGCCCTGCCGGAACTTGGCCCACGTCATGCCGCACGATCCGCACGCCGCTCGCTCGGCCGCAGCCTCCTGCGCCTGGGCGCCGGACGCGCCCAGAAACTTGGTGAGCAACTCAGAGATGGGCGGCGTGGACATCTGGACGACGACGCCCTGCTTGCGCGCGCACTCATCGCACAGGTGCTTCTCCACCTTCTTACCGCCCTTGATCGTCACCTCGTGGACGGTCGCCTCGTTCTCGCAGCCATCAAAGTCACACTTCATGGGCGCTCAGAGTCTAGCGCATTGATCGCCGCTTGCTCGGCAAGCGACCGCGGCTGGCGTGCGGGCTCTTACGCTCCGGCGGCACTCGTTGCTGGTTCGTAGTGCGGAGGCGTGGTGTCCCATCGATACCCCTTTCGGGCCATCCGGCGCCCGAGCTGGAAAAGCTGGGTCATGTACTCTTGATCGAACGCCTCCTTGGCCTTGACCGTGAACGTGGGAGGTTTGAACGCCAGTTTGAACGCCACTCCGTCCCGCCGGGCATCCAGGTGGATGCGGTACAGGTCGCTGACGCCCTGCGTCTGAATCAGCGAATTGATGGCTCTCCCGGCGATGGGCATCGTGCGGCGCTCCACTTGGGCCCAGGCCGGGTCGAGCCGAGCGTTTCGGGTGATGAACGCTCGCCGCTGCCGGTGGATGCCGGCCTTCCGCGCCATCTCGCTCACTCTGAGAGACGGCGGATAGACGAACACCTGCGTCATGGCTCCGCCGTCCACGTGCACCTCTGAAATGCCCGTCCATCCGTCTCCACGTCGATCATCACCGGGGAAAAGGCCGCGAGAATAGACGCGGACGCGATCAGGATCTTCCGGATCAGTTCGATGGCCCGGGGCCCTCCCCTTTCCGCGATCTCCCCGATGTTCCAGAGCATGTCCCGCCGTGCGTCGAGGTTCGTGGCGCCGACCAGAAGCAAGCGACCCTTGCGATGCTCCGCGGCCAAGGCAGAGAGCAAGTCATCGTTAACATAACGCGCGAGCGTATTCGCGAATGGCTTGCTGTCCGCGACAGCGTCATCGAACAGCGCTCCGAACAGCCCACGCGACTTCATGATGTTCTTTGTGGACGTCTGCGTGTAGACCTCTTTCAGGACCTGGTCGTATTCCGGCCCGAGAAACACGAACGGAGCCATCAGAGCCCCTGTCGAGATCCCGGTCGCCAGCTTGAACTGGGGTCAATCCCCGGCCTCGGCCCATCCGCACATCAATCCTGCCCCGAACGCCCCGTTCGCGCCGCCCCCGGAAATCGCCAGAAATTCCGCCGGCGGCATCGCATGGTCATCCGGCGTGAGTCCGAGCCATGCGCGCTCTCGCTCCACGCTGCGGAACAGGACAGCCTGGAACGCCGGATTGAGATCAGATCCCCACTTCCGAACGCCCGGACCGAGGTCCGCGACTTCCGCCGAATCTTGAAACTCGAGCGGGACCACTTCGCCGCGCTTGGGAGCGCCGCATCCCGGCACGAAGAACATCACCGCGATCACCTTCGCACAAGCGGAGAGAACGCTTCGACGCATGGTGTTGGCGCTCCCGCCGAGCGTGGCGCGCGGTCGCCGGCGGCTGAACGGCGAATCGCTCTACTCGCCCACGAATGAACCGCCCCACAGGGAAGCCGAGGCGCTCAACAAAGCAAAATTGCGCGAGCCGATATCTGGCTCACAGCCCCTCAAGAGCCACACGAGGCCGATTCCGGCGCGAGCGCGGCGCGGATTGCCCGCAGGCTCGCCACGAGCGCTACGGCTTCGTCGAGCGGCAGTGACGTGGCCGCATCGCTCAAGGCCTTGGCGGGCTCCGGGTGGCACTCCAGGAACACAGCGTGCGCCCCCACCGCCACCGCGGCGCGTGCCAGCGGCGCCGCACGATCAGGCCGCCCCGACGTCACCCCGGCCCCACCCCCGGGCAGCTGCGTGGAATGCGTGGCGTCGAAGCAGACGGGAGGAGAGTTCTCCCCAAGCAGCTCCATGAGATCTACAACTCCCGCAAAGTCGTTCACGAGACGGTGGTATCCGAAGAACGTGCCCCGTTCGGTGATGAGGGTGTTGTGGCAGCCGGCTCGCCCGAGCTTTTCGATCGGGCCCACCATCTCACTCGGGGCCATGAACTGGCCCTTCTTGACATTCACCGCGCGTTTGTGACGCGCGGCCGCCTCTCCGCACGCCACCAACAGATCAGTCTGGCGGCACAGGAACGCAGGAACCTGCAGCAGGTCGACGACCTCCGCCACCGGCTCTGCTTGCTCGGGAAGGTGCACATCCGTGGTGACGGGAACTCCAAGCGCGTCCCGCACGGCCGCCAAGGCGCGGATGCCTTGTTCCATCCCCGGACCACGCGCAGATCCCGCGCTCGACCGATTGGCCTTGTCCAGACTCGCTTTGAAAATGAACGGCAGACCGGCGTTCGCGCACGCTTCAGCCATCGCGCGGCCGATCTCCAGGCAGATGGATTCAGATTCGAGCACGCAGGGACCGGCGATGATCGCCAATGGCCGCCCCGGGCCGACGGTTATGGGCTGGCTGGCGGGACCAACACGGCAGAGTCGGTGCATCCACTCAGGGTACGCCCGCGAATATGTGTCTGCTGGAGGGGCAGACGTCGGGTGACCGGAAACGGGCCCAAGAGGGAGCATAATCTCTGACAGCCCGTGTGCATCGGGCGCGCCTTTCTTCCGATGGATCCCCTCTGGTGTCATTCGCCTCGGGACGTCACCCGACGCGAGGGGAGAGTCGCTCCATGGCCGCGATGCCCAAAGAGCCGGAAGCGTTCGCAGAACAGGTGACGGTCATGCTCCGTCGCCTGCACCCGGAACTACACGTCGATCTCGTCGGACCGAGCGAGCTGATCGTCGATGGTCGGCGGCTCGATCTGGAAAACCTCTATCGACTCGTGGCCCATGACCCGGACCACGGGGCCGAGATCGTCGAGCAGTTCCTCGAGCACCTCTTTGCAGGGGACACCATGTCCGCGGCGTCCATGCCGCTCGACCTGGCTCGCCCGCGGATCATGCCCCGAATCCAGCCGGAGTCGATCTTCAATCGACTCACCAAAGATCTGGTCGCGCATGTGCCGTACGTCAACGGCACGGTCGTGCTCTTTGTCATCGATCTTCCGAACATGACCGTGAGCATCACGACGGAGCAGATGGTGCGCTGGGGCATCACCCCGGAAGACCTCGAGGCGATCTCCCGCCACAACCTCGACGCATACGCGCCGAAACTGCGGTTCCAGATGGTGGAGTCCAAGGAAGGCGGGCGAGCGTTCATCCTGACGCAACAGGATGGCTACGACGCCGCGAGGCTCCTGCTCTCCAACCTGCATCATGAGCTCGCTCCGAAGCTGGGGGGCGACTTTCTTGTCGCCACTCCGGCGCGGGACATGTTCCTGGCCATCTCCCGGAACCCAACCCCTTTCGTCGACCGCCTCAAGGGACGCGTCGATCACGACTTCAAGCGCCTCCCGTACCCGATCACCAACCGCCTCTTCTACGTCACGCTGGACGGCGTCGCCGAAGCGGCGGCCTGAGCTCGAACACCCCCGGAATCGCACTCCGGTGCACGCACACGCGCCCGGCGGGCGCGCCTTGAGTTCGCAGGCGCGCTCGGCCGGGCGTCTCGACATTCGAGCGCCGCACGCACTACCCTTGCGTCCATACCAGCCTCCGATGTGAGTGTTCGAACCATGATCCTGCTGATCGACAACTACGATTCCTTCACGTGGAACCTCGTGCAGAGGCTCGGCGAGCTCGACCCATCCCTTGCGGTGCGCGTCGTGCGAAACGACGAGATCACCCCCGACCAGGCCGAGGCCCTCAACCCCTCCCACATCATCATCTCCCCAGGACCCGCCTCACCCACCGAAGCCGGCGTCTCCAATGACATCCTCACACGCTTCGCAGGCCTCGTCCCCATCCTGGGCGTCTGTCTCGGCCACCAGTGCATCGGCTTCACCTCCGGCATGACGGTCGATCGGGCGCCCAGGGTCATGCACGGCAAGACCAGCCCCATCTACCACGACGACACCGGGCTTTTCGTCGGCCTGCCCAACCCGTTCGTCGCCACGCGGTACCACAGCCTTTGCGTGCTCCCGCACACGGTTCCTCAGCGGGGGTGGACGGTCTCCGCGTGGACCGATGAGCCGGACGAACGCGAGCCGGGCGGCACAGGGCGCGTGGTCATGGGCCTGAGGCGTGATTGGGCCACAACCCCCGAACGGGAGCGACCCACCGACGCCGCCTCGACGACCGAACTCGCCCCGCTCGAAGGCGTGCAGTTCCACCCGGAGTCATTCCTCACCATCGATGGGCCGCGCCTGCTCGCGAACTTCCTGGCGATGCGCCGGCCGGGCGCAGCCCTCGGCCTGTCTTCGATACGATGATCGTTGACGCAGAATCAGGAGCGCCGACCAGCATGCCCGAAACGACTCCAGCCGCCCAATCCGTCGCGCTCACCAGAGCGACGCTTGCCGAATCCACGGAAGGCCGCGTCGTGCTCGCGCTGCCGACGAGCGAATATCGAGTGCAACTCATTTCTGACGCCGCGCCGACCGTGAGCGTCGGGAAACGGATCGCGGGCACGGTGCGAGCACAGGCCCAGCGTATCGACGTCGTGTCCACCGGTGGCCGGTTCATCGACCCGGTCTACGGCCGTCCGCGCCGAATCCAGGGCACGGTTCTCGCCGTCGACGCCGCAGCCGACACGGTGACCATCTGCCCTCATGAATCCATGCCGGTCGTCTGCCGCACGAACGAAGCGCAGCGCGCGGCCCAGTTCAAGCCCGGCCAGTTCGTGGCCTGCGATCTGACGCCCGGCGCGACCTTTACACCTTCGTCCTGAGTGCGCTTACGACATCGGCTCGGACACGCGCCCGATCTCGCGCGTGCCCCGAACCATCTCACCAGACGGCCGAGTGCGCTCCCAAACGCGAACGTTTCGCGTGCTGCACACCCCGTCGAATTCCGCAACCACCTCGTTGTGATTCACGCGAGGCTGGCTCGTCGGAGTGAGGTCAGGCCGCTCGCGGCCCTCCTGCTTTTCAATGGTGCGCGACATGGCTTTCTCCAAAGCCCACCTGACGGCATGCGCTCCTTCGCGCCACCGACCGCAAGGCACGTGGTTGGACGCCGCCCGCCCCAAAACACCCCGAGGTTCGCAGCTAGAGTTTCATAGCGCGCCTCGCTCGACAAGTCAACAAGATTCCATGTCCGCCGAACGCACCGCGGCGCAGAACGCACGAATCCGCGCGGCGTCCTTGACGCCGGGCCGATCCGGATGCTCGACGCCGCTGGAAACGTCCACCGCATACGGCCTTGCAGCCAGAATGGCTTCTCCGACGTTCTCCGGCGTCAGCCCACCGGCGAGGATCAGCGGCCGGTCCGAAGCCGCCTCGCGAGCCGCATCCAGAGCCGACCAGTCGAAGGCCGTACCCCGTCCGCCGGACGAGCCGTCCACCAGAATGGCGTCGACCGCATCCAGCGCAGCCCATCGCTCGAGATCTGCGCCGATCGTCGCAGCATCGAATCGAACCGCCTTGATGATCCGAGGCCCGCACGCCTCGACGAGCGCCGCATCCTCCTGTCCATGAAGCTGCGCGTAATCCGTCGGACAAACCTGGCTGATAGCCTCGAACGTGTCGATCGGCGCGTTCACGAATAGCCCTACCGAGGCGATCATCGGAGGAAGGCCCCGAACCAGGGAATACGCTTCCACAGGACGGATGTACCGGGGCGAGCCCTCGTGGAAGACGAATCCGAGCGCATCCGCGCCCGCGTCAATGGCGGCCAGCGCGCCTTCGGAGTCACGAATGCCGCAGATCTTGATGCGCGTTCGAGCGAACATGAGGGGCTCCGTCAATTCAACCAAGTTCCGAGAGCAGTTGTTCCGCAAGCTCGCGTTGATCCGAAGTGAGCCGGCCGGCCTTGGCTTCCGCAATCAGCGACTTTGCCCGAACCGGATCATTCAAGTGACGCGCGCAAAGCAACGCGAGCATCACGCGCACCAGCGGCGCCTCGACGTCCTTGGCGTGTCGAGCCAGGAAGGACTGGTACGCCGACGCGGCCAGGTCCTTCTCGCCGCCCCCATACAGCCGGTTCGCCAGATCCAGCAGGGTGTCACGAGGGAGGCCGCGCTGAGATGCGATGCCCAGCAGCGCCCGATACGCCGAGGCCATCGTTTCGACGTTCCCCGTCTCGATCGCGCTGAACAACTCGGCCCGCTGCGGCGCATCCGCCGGCGCGGCGTCGCTCTCGCGCCTCGAATGGTGCTGCAGCCCATGCTCGTTCGACCACGCGGCCCGCCCCTTGGAAACCTCACCCTTGAACACGCGCCGACGATGCGCCTGCTTCGCGATCGAAAACAGGTCGTACGGCTCGCGCTTGAGCAGCCCGGAACCCAGCAGTCCGAACGACACCCCGGCCCCGAAGAGATACCCGCCGATGTGCGCGCCCACCGCGACGCCGCTGTCTCCCCGCGAGTTGAACAGAATGTCCCATGCGATGGACGCTCCCAGGAACCACGCCGCGGGAATCTGAAAAATGCCGATCAGGAAGAACAGCATGAACACCTTCACGTGCGTCCGAGGGAAGAGCACGAGAAACGCGCCCGTCACCGCCGCGATCGCGCCGCTCGCCCCGATCACCGGATGTGAACTGAACGCCGCGTGCAAGCCTCCCGCCGCGCTCCCGCCCAGAAGGTAAAACCCCACGAACCACCAACGCCCGAGCCGGTCCTCCACGCTCGGCCCGAAACACCACAAGAACAGCATGTTGCCCGCGATGTGCAGCACGTCCGCGTGCAGGAACTGGTAGCTGAGAAAGCCCCACCACCGGATCGCCTCCGGATCGAGCGCAAGTTGCCGCAGATCGCCCCCGCCCCCCCCGCGTCCCCCACTCACGATCTCGCCGATGAACACGAGCGCATTGAGCGCGATGAGCACGAACGTCACCACGGTCGGGCGCTTCAGCGGACGGTCTGTGCCGAGGGGAAGGATCACGCGGTCAGAATCGTACCGGGCGACACGATCCTCCCCTCCCCGGCGCCGAGCACGCGAGCCTCGATCAGCCCCGATTCCCAGCCGTAAAGCAATCGACCGATCAGATGCTCATCCAGCCACGTCTCCGGTGGGCGCAGCACCAGGAGATCCGCGCTGGCCCCCACCTCAATCAGACCGGCATCCGGCCAGCCGACCGCCTCGGCGTTATCCCGCGTAATCAACCGCCAAGCCTCCTCAGGCGTGGGAACCACGCCGACCTTTCCGGTCAGCATCTGCCGCAGCTTCGCCGTCTCAATCATCGCGCGCGCCACTCTCGGCATGGCCACATCCGCCCCGGCCGCCACGTCGCTCCCCAGGGCCAGCCGCACGCCGTGGTCCCGCGCGGCCGTCAGGTCAAACACTCCCGAACGAAGAAACACGTTCGCCGTCGGGCAATGCACCACCACGCTGCGGCTCGAAGCGATCCGCGCCCATTCATCCGCCACGAGATGACAGCAATGTGCAAGCAGCGTCCGCTCGCCGAGCAGCCCGGCCCGCTCGTACACGCCCAAGTAGTGCGGCGAATCTGGAAAGAGGCGCGACACCGCCTCCACTTCGGCACGATCCTCCGCCAGATGCGTCTGCACCACGAGCCCTGGTCGTTCCCCTCGAAGCCACCCAACTTCAGCGAGCAGCTCTTCCGAACACGCCGGAGCGAACCGCGGATTGGCCGATGCTTCCACGCGCGCGCCCCGCAATGCGGCAACATCCATAACAGCACAAGGGATCGGACGCTGCTCTCGGCGCCATCGATCCTCCGCCGTCAGGTCATCTGGCGCGCCGCGATCCATCTGCACTCGTCCCGCCACGCCGCGAAGCCCCGTTCGCGCGAGCACGTCCAGTGCTCCACGCGACGCCTCCGCATGACTCGTCAGGTACGCCGCGAAGCCCAACGTTCCTTCTCGCACCAGTCCGTGCAATGCCGCCCCAAGCACGTTGCGCCATCCCCCCGCCCCCCACCATCGCTCCGCCGGATACACCACCCGGTCCAACCAGGCCAGCAGCTCCATGCCGTCGCAACCCACCGCCGGAAACTGGGGAAGATGCGTGTGCGCATCGATGAACGCCGGGCAGATGATCCGTCCGGGGCCACCCGCGTCGGGCCGCCGGCTTCTCGAAGGATCCCCCTCGCCCAACTCCGCGATCCGCCCGCGCTCCACGCGCAGCCATCCCGGCGTGGGCGGCTGGGAAGGATCCCGAAGCAGCAGTCCCTGGATGAGCATGGTTCGCGCCCAGCGTAGCACCGCCGCGCCGCGTTGCCCCACCCCCCCACGCTCTCTATAGTCGCCCTCCCGACGCCCCGACGGGGCCGAGCACCGGGCGTCGATCCGCCACACACCATCGCTACTCGATCCGCATACGAGAGAAAGTCAGATTATGAGCACCGCGACCAAGGGGCTGGAAGGAGTTGTCGCCGCCGAGACTCGAATGTCGTTCATCGACGGCGAGAAGGGCGTCCTCGAATACGTCGGCATCGCGATCGACGATCTGGCCCGCAACTCTTCCTTCGAGGAAACCGTCTATCTGCTCTGGAACGGTCGGCTGCCCCGCAAGGCCGAACTCGACGCGTTCGTCAAGGAACTCCGCGCCCAGTACTCACTCCCCTCGGAAATCGAGGCGATCATCAGATCGTTCCCCAAGTCCGCGCAGCCCATGCACGTGCTCCGCACCGCCGTCTCAGCGATGGCGATGCTCGATCCCGATCCGAATTCCACCGATGTCGAGGCGTTCAGAAAGAAGGGCCTCGCGCTGCTGGGCAAAGCCCCGGCCATGATCGCCGTCTTCGATCGACACCGCAGCGGCAAGGACTCCGTCAAGCCCGACTCATCCCTGTCGTTTGCCGCAAACTTTCTCTACATGCTCAACGGCGCCAAGCCCACCCAGACCATGGAGCGCGCCTTTGACGTCTGCATGATCCTCCACGCCGACCACGGGCTCAACGCCTCAACCTTCACCGGCCGAGTCATCGCCTCCACCCTCAGCGATATCTACTCCGTCATGTCCGGCGCCATCGGCGCTCTCCGCGGCCCGCTCCACGGCGGCGCGAACGAGGGCGTCATGGTCACGCTCAACGAGATCGGCTCGCTCGAAAAGGTCGACGCGTTCGTCAAGGACGCCCTCGAAAACAAGAAGAAGATCATGGGCTTCGGCCACCGCGTCTACAAGGCCTATGACCCCCGCGCGACCTACCTCAAGACCCTCGCCGAACAACTCTCCAAGGACACCGGCAACGAGAAGCTCTACGCCATGTCCGCACGCATCGAAAAACTGATGCACGACGCCGTCGCCGCCAAAGGCATCTACCCAAACGTCGATTTCTATTCGGCCACCACATACCACTCCCTCGGCCTCAAGCTCGACCTCTTCACTCCCATGTTCGCGCTCTCGCGAATCTCCGGTTGGGCCGGGCACTGCATCGAGCAGCTCGCCGCCAACCGACTGATCCGCCCGAGCGCCGAGTACATCGGGCCCCACGACGTCGCCTACGTCCCTCTCAAAGACCGCGGCTGAACGTCCATCGAGTTCACCTCACGCGTCCCTGGGTCTGAGACGGGTAACCCCGTCCAGCCAGCGCGACATTTCCAGCTCGCTCGGGTCAATGGCTCCTCCCGACGTCGGCCACATCTGCGTCGGGCCTGCCGCCTCGTGCACGAAACCGCTCGCAGCCGGTAAGGCTTGCTCGCGAGCAGATTGATCGGGCCGGGTCGCGCGGCGTGCTGGCGGGGCCTCATGGACATCGTCCGACGCGCCGGCCGCAGCGCCCGCGATGCTCATCAAGTCGCTCGCTCGGAGTCCGAACTCGTCGATCCACGCGCGCACGGCGGAATCCGGCAGCGGCACACTCCGACGCAGAGCGCTCGAAGCCCGACTCTCCTTCGTCGTTCGCGCCACCCCGCGCAGGCCCGCCAGAAACTCCTCGCTGCTGATCTCCTTGGCGCCCCGACGTCGCGCCGACGTTCGAACGGCACGGTCCGAACTGACGACTAACACCCCTCTCCCTCCGCCGAACTCCCGCAGCCGGAGTGCGATCAGCGAATCCGCGTCCCTCCCACCCCCCGAGAACACGATCTCGATGTTCCCGATCCGACCGGTTGGCATCTTCGGGCCTGGCGCCCCGTCACAGACCAGCAAAACGCGCTTTCCGGCCAGCCTCGACCCCGAAATCAGGGCAACCAGCCCTCGAAGGTCCAGCCCGGCGCGCTCTCCGTCGAGCACCCCTTCCACCCCCAGCACGTTGTAAGTATCGACGATGACCACAAGGCCCCAGTGAAGGCGCCCCAAAGGGGCTTGCCAAGCCCGACCCATTCGCGGATACTCCCCGACCCCGAACGGCGAACGTACGCCGACCCGGGTCCGCGATTCACCCCAGGCAGGACGTAAGCACCGGATGGCGATCCGTATCAAGTCACGTGGCGGCGAAGGTGTGGAGCAGATGATGCGCCGCTTCAAGAAGCTCTGCGAGAAGGAAGGCCTCACCAAAGAGGTCAAGCGCAGGCAGTACTACGAAAAGCCCTCCGAGCGCGCGCGCCGTGACCTCCGTCGCGCCGAGAAACGCGCCGAGATGCTCCTGCTCGCGAAAGCCGGCCTGCTGCCCCCCAAGATGAAGCGCGGCGGCCCGGGCGGTCCACGACGTGGGCCCGGCGGTGGTGGTGGCGGCGGCGGAGGCGGCCGACCCCCGCGCGCCTGATCCAAACTGTCCATGCGTCGCCGCGCTCCCGCGGCGATTTTTCATTTCCCATCCCCCTCCCCCCGTCACCCCAACGCCCGCGCAAGAGCGTCGGCGCACCCGGAACAACCCAGGAGACCCGCTGTGGCTCAATCCACGCTCGCTCCCTCGCTGTGGCTCCCGACCCTCGCCGCCGACCTCCCCGCGGCCTACTTTCTCGCGCCGATCGGCGCGATCGTCGCGCTCGTCATGGCGTTCGTGTTCTCGCGATCCGTCATGGCCCACTCCGAGGGCGACGACGAGATGAAGCGCATCGCGCAGGCCGTGCGCACCGGCGCCATGGCCTACCTCTTCCGCCAATACCGCGTGGTCTTCGGCGTGTTCGTGGTGCTCGTCGGCGTGCTTGCCGCGATCTCCTTCGGCCTCCACCTCCAACCCGTGCTCTCCGTCATCGGCGTGCCGATCGCAGGGCTCCTCTCGGGCCTCTGCGGCTGGTTCGGCATGCGCATGGCCACCAACGCCTCCGCACGCACCGCGGCCGCCGCAAAGAACTCCCTCAACGACGGTCTCACCGTCGCGTTTCGCGCCGGCGCCGTCATGGGCCTCGTCGTCGTCGGCTTCGCGCTGCTCGACGCCTCCGCTTGGTTCTACATCCTGAACACCTTCGGCGAACGCATCGGCGTCGAGCCAGATCTCCGCGTCATCACCACCATCATGCTCTCCTTCGGCATGGGCGCTTCGACGCAGGCTCTCTTCGCCCGCGTCGGAGGCGGCATCTACACCAAAGCCGCGGACGTCGGGGCGGACCTCGTCGGCAAGGTCGAAGCCGGCATTCCTGAAGATGACGCCCGCAACCCCGCCACTATCGCGGACAACGTCGGCGACAACGTCGGCGACGTGGCAGGCATGGGCGCCGACCTCTACGAGTCCTATTACGGCTCGATGCTCGCGACCATGGCCCTCGGCGCCGCCGCGGCCTTCACGATCCCGAATCTCGAATCCGCTCAATCCGCACGCCTGGCGATGCTGCTCGCCACGACGCCGCTCGCGCTGGCGGGGCTCGGCATCCTCTGCTCCATCATCGGGATCTTCACCGTCCGCGCGAAGGAAGGCGCCTCGTTCGCACAGCTCCTCAAGGGACTCCACAAGGGCGTCTACGTCGCTTCAGGCCTGATCATTCTGGCCGCCTTCGGCGCACTTCTGTGGCTGCTCGGACCGAGCAATGCCGACGCCGCGTTGCTTCCGTTCAAGTGGTGGGGCATCCTCCTTTCCATCGTGTCCGGCCTCACCGCCGGTCTTGTCATCGCCCACGCCACCGAGTACTACACCTCCTACGAGCACCCGCCCACAAAGCGCATTGCGCTCCAGGCCCTTACCGGCCCCGCAACCGTCATCATCGCCGGCATCGCCGAGGGCATGAAGTCCACCTGGGCCTCGCTCCTCACCACCGTCATCGCCATCATCGCGGCCTTCGTCTTCGCGGGCGGCGCCGACAACTTCCTCATGGGCCTCTACGGCGTCGGCATCGCCGCCGTCGGCATGCTCGCCACGCTCGGCATCACTCTCGCCACCGACGCCTACGGCCCCATCGCCGACAACGCCGGCGGCAACGCCGAGATGTCCGGCCAGCCCCCCGAGGTCCGCAAGCGCACCGACATGCTCGATTCGCTCGGCAACACCACGGCCGCAACGGGCAAGGGCTTCGCCATCGGCTCCGCCGCGCTCACCGCGCTCGCGCTCTTCGCCGCGTACATCCAGATCGTCCAGACCCAGCTCACCTCCCAGGCCGAGGGCTTCCTGCGCACCCACACCTACACAGCGCCGGCCGGGCCGCACGCCGTGTACGAGGGATACGGCAAGTTCGCGCTCGTCTTCACCGGCGCCGACGGCTCGCGTTCGGTGGACGGCGGCATCATTGCCGATCGCGCCCTCATCAGCGCCAAGGAATCCGCAAGCCTCACCAAGGGCGCGATCTTCTCCATCGGCGATGCGCCGGAAGAGGAAGGGACCGATCCCTCCCGCGCCCGCCTCCTCCGCCTCGCCAACGCCGACGCCTCCAACCCCGTGGAGTTCGAGATCGTGGCCGCCCGTCGAGGCTCGCTCTCCGACGTCCTCCGTTTCTATGACATCACGCTCACCAACCCGCAGACCCTCGGTGGTCTCTTCATCGGCGTGCTGCTCACCTTCCTGTTCTGCGCCCTCACCATGTCCGCCGTCGGCCGCGCCGCCAACTCGATGATGGTCGAGTGCCGCCGGCAGTTCGGCATCATGCGGGAAGGCTTCCGCAAACAGGGAATGTCCGAGAGCGACATCGCGGACCCCGAGCGCTGGCCCAAGCGAGTCATCATCGACGGCAAGGAGTACCCCGACTACGCGAGCTGCGTGTCGATCTCCACGGCCGGTGCGCAGCGCGAGATGATCGTGCCCGCGATCCTCGCCATCCTCGTCCCCATCCTCGTCGGGCTGGTCCTCTCCGTTCCCGGAGTGGTCGGCATGCTCGCGGGCGGTCTCACCTCCGGCTTCGCCGTGGCCATCTTCATGGCCAACGCCGGCGGCGCCTGGGACAACGCCAAGAAGCTGATCGAGTCCTACGGGCGCATCTCCGCCGATGACTTCCTCGACGACGCCGCGACGCGAGAAAAGATCCCGGCCGAGATCCGGGACGACATCGCCCGCCGCGCCAGCGACTACCGCGCCGCAGGCAAGGGCAAGTCGTACGTCTACGGCAAGGGCTCGGACGACCATAAGGCCGCCGTCGTCGGCGACACCGTGGGCGACCCCTTCAAGGACACCTCAGGCCCCTCCCTCAATATCCTCATCAAGCTCATTTCCATCGTCTCCGTCGTGTTCGCCGGCCTGGTCGTGAAGTTCGGCCCCGTCATTGGCGGCCTGATCGGTCTGAACTAGCCGGACCCCGGCGCCCCCCCCGGTTTGCTTGCAGCAGGGGGGGTTTGTCGATATCACCACGCCTCGTCGTTGTCCTCGGGCGGTCGCGCGCCCTCGTGTCCGGCCGCCACGAAAGGGCAAGCCGGGCACGGGTTTCGCTCGCTCCCCCCAACACACAGACGCACCGATCGATCTGTCACCGGAGTTCCCCTCGTGTCCAAGCCCGGCGTTTTCCTGCGTCGCTTCCTTGTCCCGGCGATCGCCCTCAGCCTCGCGATCGTCGTCTCCTCCGGCGCCTCCCGCGCCCAAGACCACGCGCCCGATCCGGCAGCCGCCGCGGCCCAAGCAACTCAGCACGCAGCAAATGCCGCTCCCGCCCACAAGCCGGGTGGCGAAGCCAACCTCGAGCTCCCCGATCTCAACTCCGTTGAGTTCCTCGGCATGGGAGGCCACACTCTCCTGCTGGCCGGGATCATCGTCTGCGCCGCCGGGCTCTTCTTCGGTTTCGCCTCATACGCGCAGCTGAAGAACATGCCCGTCCACAGGTCGATGCTCGAGATCTCCGAGCTGATCTACGCCACCTGCAAGACGTACCTCCTCCAGCAGGGCAAATTCCTTCTCATCCTGTACGCATTCATCGGCGCCATCATCCTTCTCTACTTCGGCGTGCTCATGGACTTTGAGGCGTACAAGGTCGCCATCATCCTGCTGTTCGGCTTTATTGGCATGGGCGGCTCCTTCGCCGTGGCCTGGTTCGGCATCCGCGTCAACACCTTCGCCAACTCCCGGACCGCCTTCGCCGCGCTCCGAGGCAAACCTTTCCCCTGTTACGCCATCCCGCTCAAGGCGGGCATGTCCATCGGCATGGCGCTCATCTCCGTAGAGCTCCTCCTCATGCTCGTCATCCTGCTCTTCATCCCCGGGTATCTCGCCGGCGCCTGCTTCATCGGATTCGCCATCGGTGAATCCCTCGGCGCCGCCGCACTCCGCATCGCTGGCGGCATCTTCACCAAGATCGCCGACATCGGCGCCGACCTCATGAAGATCGTTTTCGGCATCAAGGAAGACGACGCCCGCAACCCGGGCGTGATCGCGGATTGCACCGGCGACAACGCCGGCGATTCAGTCGGCCCGAGCGCCGACGGCTTTGAGACCTACGGCGTCACCGGCGTCGCCCTCATCACCTTCATCATGCTCGCCGTGCAGGACCCCACCGTCCAGGTCCAGCTCCTGGTGTGGATCTTCGCCATGCGCATCCTGATGGTGATTGCTTCCGGCGCCGCCTATCTCCTCAACGAGCGCATGGCCGCCGCGTATTACCGCGACGCCGACACCATGAACTTCGAGAAGCCGCTCACCAAACTCGTGTGGCTCACCTCGATCATCTCCGTTCTGCTCACCTACGCCGCCTCGTATCTCCTCGTCCCCGACCTCGCCGGCAACCCATCCCTCTGGTGGAAGCTCGCGACCATCATCAACTGTGGCACGCTCGCCGGCGCCATCATCCCCGAGCTCGTCAAGATCTTCACCTCCACCGAGTCCCGCCACGTGCGCGAAGTCGTCACGTCCTCTTCGCAGGGCGGCGCCTCGCTCAACATCCTCTCCGGGCTCGTCGCCGGGAACTTCTCCGCGTTCTGGCTCGGCATCGTCATCACCGCGCTCATGGGCGTCGCGTACCTCGTCTCCAACATGGGCGTCGGCTCGCTCATGATCGCCCCGGCCGTCTTCGCATTCGGCCTCGTTGCCTTCGGATTCCTCAGCATGGGCCCCGTCACCATCGCCGTCGATTCCTACGGCCCCGTCACCGACAACGCCCAGTCCGTCTACGAACTCTCCACCATCGAATCGCTCCCCGCCATCCGTGAGGAACTCTCCCGCGAATTCGGATTCACGCCCGAATTCGAAAAGGCCAAGCAATTCCTCGAAGAAAACGACGGCGCCGGCAACACCTTCAAAGCCACCGCCAAGCCCGTCCTCATCGGCACCGCCGTCGTCGGCGCCACCACCATGATCTTTTCCATCATCATGGGCCTCACCCACGGCCTCACTGAAAACGTCGGACGGCTCTCCATCCTCCATCCGCCATTCTTCCTCGGCCTCCTCGTCGGCGGCGCCATGATCTACTGGTTCACCGGCGCCTCGACACAGGCCGTCACCACCGGCGCCTATCGCGCCGTGGAGTTTATCAAAGCCAACATCAAGCTCGACGGCGCCGAGAAAGCGTCCGTCGAAGACTCCAAGAAAGTCGTCGAGATCTGCACTCAGTACGCCCAGAAGGGCATGTTCAACATCTTCCTGGCCGTCTTCTTCGGCACCCTCGCCTTCGCGTTCTTCGAACCCTTCTTCTTCATCGGGTACCTCATCTCCATCGCGCTCTTCGGCCTCTTCCAGGCCATCTTCATGGCCAACGCCGGCGGCGCCTGGGATAACGCCAAGAAGATCGTCGAAGTCGAACTCAAAATGAAAGGCACAGACCTCCACGCCGCGTCCGTCGTCGGCGACACCGTGGGCGACCCCTTCAAGGACACCTCCTCCGTCGCCATGAACCCCGTGATCAAGTTCACGACGCTCTTCGGCCTCCTGGCCGTCGAGCTGGCCGTGCTGCTCACCGCGAAGCAGGGCGACACCATGCTCACCCACGTCCTCGCCGCCGCCTTCTTCGCTGTGACCCTCTTCTTCGTCTGGCGATCCTTCTACGGCATGCAGATCGGCGAACACGCCGGCCCCGGACACGGCTAACCCTCAGATTCGATCCCGCCAGCGCGGGCAATCCTCCCCCTACCCCCCTACCCTCCCACCCCACATGACGGAACCAAGCACGCCCAAGCCGCCTCCCCGTGACCCCGCCCGAGCCAAGGCCGCGCGCGCCTTCGCCGTCGAAGCAGCCAGATCCCTGGCCGACGACAAGTGCGAGCACGTCATGGTCCTCGATCTCCAGGGACGATCGCAGGTCACGGACTACTTTGTCATCGCCACCGGCGCCTCCGATCGCCAGATGCGCTCAGCCGGCGAGCACGTGGCCGACATGGCCGGAACCCACGACTTCACCCTCTTCCGCTCCAATCTCCGCGAGCCCTCACAGACCTGGATCCTGCTCGACTTCGTCGACGTGGTCGTGCACGTCTTTGCGCCCGAAGCCCGGGCGTATTACGATCTGGAACTCCTCTGGGGTGACGCCGAGCGCGTCCCCTGGCCCCGCACCGAGCCCGCAACGCCAACCTCGAGACGACCCGGAAACTGATCCCGTGCTCCGCAAGGTCCTGCACAACAAGATCCACCTGGCCACCGTCACCGCGGCCCTGCCCGACTACGTCGGCTCCATCACCATCGACGCCGATCTCCTCGAAACCATCGGCCTCCGGGTCAACGACGCCGTGCTCGTCGCCAATCACCGCAATGGAAACCGTTTTGAAACCTACGTGTTCCGAGGCGAGCCCGGCTCGCGCAAAATCGAGGTCAATGGCGCCGCGGCCCATCTCGTCGAGCCCGGCGACCGACTCATCATCCTCCACTTCGCCCTGATGACCGACGAGGAATACCGACAAAACCGCCCCCGCGTCGCCATCATGCGACCCGACAACACCGTCGACCGCGTGATCCGGTATGACCCCGGACCCTGAACATCAATCCGTCTTCCGACGCCTGCGCAACGCCACCGGCAGGCTCTGGACGCTTGCCGAACGCGCCCCCGAGCGCGGCAGACTCGCCGGCGCCAGCCTCGCAACCAAAACTCAGCTCCTCTTCGGCGCCGCCGCGTTCGTGCTCATTGCGGCCGCCCTCCTCGTCCCTTGGGTCCGTCTGAGCGCCGTCGTCGACGCCTCCCAACTCGAAACCTCCAGAAGACTCGCCCGACTCTTCGACGCCGCGATCGCCGAAGGCGCCTCCCTCTCTCCCCTCTTCGGCCCCCCAGCCGTCGAACCCGGCGAAGCCGCCGCCCGCCCCCGCATCCGCCGATACGCAGCCGAGCAGTTCGACGACGCCTCCAAGGCCTCGCCCTTCCTGGCCGCCGCCATCGCCCGCTTCGAAGCCTCGCCCCAGGGCCGACGCGCGGTCCATGAGCACTTCGAGGCGATCTGGACCTCCGGCGATCGGCTCTACCTCTACGCCGACGCCGAGCGAGACCCTTCTTCCGGCGACCTGCTGGCCATCACCTTCGTCGAACGCCGCTCCCCCCAGGCCGAAGGGCTGCTCCTTCTCAACCGGGTCTACGTGATCGTCGCCGGCGCCGGAGCCTGGGCGCTTGCCGTTGTGCTCTTCCATGTCATCACCACCCGCATCTTCCTTTCGCCCGTTCGCAAACTTCGCCGCACGGCCGATGCCGTCCGCGAAGGTGACCTGTCCACCCGCTCCTCACTCACAACCGGCGACGAATTTGAGGATCTCTCTGACGCCTTCAACGCCATGCTCGACGCGCTCCTCACCTCGCAGGAAGCGCTCCGCACCGCCAACCAATCGCTGGACCTGCGAGTCCACGAACTCGCGCGCTCCAACGTGGCGCTCAACGAAGCCAACCAGGTCAAGGCCGAGTTCCTCGCAAACGTGTCCCACGAACTCCGCACGCCCCTCAACTCCATCATCGGATTCGCCGAACTGCTCCAGTCCATCGTCTCGCAGGAGTCGAGCAGCCCCGTGCCCGACGATATCCGCATCGCCGCACGCGCCCGACGCGAGCGATATCTCGACAACATCGTCACGGCCGGCCGATCCCTGCTCGAGATGATCAATGAACTCCTCGAGATGGCGCGAATCGAAGCCGGCAAGGTCCAGCTCCGTATCGAACCCATGTCCGTGCTCGCGACCTGCGAAGCGCTCCTGGCCATGATCCGCCCGCAGGCTGAGCGATCCTCCATCCGCCTTATCCTCGACGTCCCAACCTCGACGACGGCCGACGGAGCCCTGCCCGTCGTCTGGACCGATCACCGAAAGTTCCAGCAGATCATCTTCAACTTCCTCAGCAACGCGGTGAAGTTCACCCCCGACGAGGGCTGCGTCACGCTCCGCGCCGAAACGCTCACGCCGCCCGTTGACAATCAGCCCGCCAGAATCCGAGTTTCCGTCATCGACACCGGCCCCGGCATCCGCGAGGAAGACCACCAGGTGATTTTCGAGAAGTTCCGCCAACTCGAGTCTTCCCACACCCGGTCCGCCGGCGGCACCGGGCTCGGCCTCGCCATCGCCCGCGAACTTGCCAACGCGCTCTCAGCGGAAATCCAGCTCGTCTCCGCGCACGGCTCAGGCTCCATGTTCAGTCTCATCCTCCCCGTCACGCCCCCAGGCTTCACGCCCCCGCCCTCAGCCTGAAACGGCCCCGCGGTGCCAACGCACCTCCGGCCGTCCCCCCTTCTCGCTCGGCCAATCCACACCCACCACGTCGATCCGTAACGGCCGACCCGACCAGCCTCGGCGCTTCGACTCCAACTCCGCAAGCCGACGCAGCTTCTCCCGTTTGGTCGCCCCGACGCTCGCCTCGCCCCGCACGCCGCCACCCCCGACTCGAGTCTTCACCTCGACAAACACGATCGTCCGCCCATCCGGGTCTAACGCGATCAAGTCCACCTCGCCCACCCGAGACCGAACATTGCGCGCGAGGATCCGGAACCCCATCGTCCGCAGCCGTGTCGCGGCCGCGCGCTCGCCACGCACCCCAAGACTCGCGCCGCTCCATCCACGCATCCACCCGAACATTCCGGGCCCCCTATCGCTGCGCAACCCCGAGGTAGCGCTCCACCGCGATCGCCTCCAGGTCCGCTCGCATCTTGTTCAGATCACTCACGCTCGCCCGGGAGAGAATCTGATCGAAATACCGCGCCTCTTCCTTCGAAACCTGCGCACGACGCAGCACGTCGTACACCTCGCCCTGCGCTTCGTACAAGGACTTCGCGGGAGGCCGATCCAACGTTTCCAGATGCAGCCACACCATCGACCCGCTCCACTCGAACGGCTCGCTCGTCATCCCGGCCGACAGCCCACGCGCTGCCACGTTCAGCTCATCCGCCGCGAACACGGAGGCCTCCTCCCACACCCCGGGCGCCGTGACTTGCACCAACCCGCCGTCGCTCGCATTGAACGCGCTCTCTCGTCTCGCCACCGCCTCGACCGACTCACCGCTCGCCAGCGCCGTCTTCACCCGCTCCAATCGATCCACATCTCCCGTCGGAACCTGCACGATCCGGAACGTCGCCCTGGCCGGCGGCCGGAAAAACTCCTCTTCGCGCTCGTACGCCAGCACGACCTCCCGCCACGCAACGTACGCACGATCACCGATCACCTTGCGGATCTGCGCGCGGATCAACTCCTTGTCGCGCTCGAGCCGGATCTTGTCCTCGAGAGTGAGGCCCTCCTCCTCGAGATACCGGCGATTGGCCAGCTCCGAACTCCCCAGGTTCTCCCGGATCAGCCCGCTCCGAAGCGTCTCCGCGAACGCGAGCACGCCCAGCTTCTGCTCCGGCGTCAGCGACGCCTGAAACTCCGCGAGCAGCAGCTCGTCGCGCACTCGGTCTCGCAGCGCGTTCCACACCTGCTCGCGCATGTAGCGCATCCACTCCGCCGGCGCCCGCTTCGAAAGCTCCGCCCGAAGACGGCTGTCCATCGGCGCGAAGAAGTCCGACGCGTACACCGGGCGCCCGTTGATCTGCCCGATCATCGTCTCGATCCGCGCGCCCGCCGAAGCCCCGCTCGTTCCCGTCGGCGCCGCGCCCTCCAGAGCCGCCTCGACGGCCTCAGGCTCCGCCGCGCGCCGCGCCGGCAGCCCCGGCTCACCCACCACCACCATCACGTCGTCAATCCCCCCTGACGCCGCCACACGCCCCACCGTCCGCGTGCTCGGCTCCGCTCCCTTCCGCGCCACCGGCGCAACACCCCCGCTCGCCGCGAAATCCTCAGCGCGCAACGTCGCGGGGCTCGCGCCCTTCTCTCCCGATCCCCCGCACGACACCACCGCCAACAATGAGACCCCTAGCGCGCCCACCCCCAACCACCGACCGCATCCTTGCCGACCCGTTCGCATCATGCGCCGTAGAGTACCGCGAGTCCACGATTCTCTCACCCACACTCGAGGCCCCCATGCCCGACACCCCCGACAAGACCGACGCCCCGAAGATCATCGTCGATTCCGACTGGAAATCCCAGGCCCAGGCCGAGAAGGAGCGACTCGCCTCCAAGGAAGCCGCAACCCCGCAGAAGCCCTCCGGCGCCGCCCGCCCGTCCGGCGCCGGCAGCCCCGATGATCTCCCCCCAGCCGACTTCCGCACGCTCATCGGCTCGCTGGCCACGCAAGCCCTGCTCTACCTCGGCGGCTTCCCTGATCCCGAAACAGGCCGCGCCATGGTCGCCCTCGATCTCGCGCAGCACTACATCGATCTCATCGCGCTCCTCGAAGAGAAGACCAAGGGCAATCTCACGCCCGAAGAAACAACCGAACTCCGCGAAGTCGCGCACGACCTGCGCCTCCGCTTCGTCCAGATCACCGAAGCCCTCTCCCGCGCCGAAGCACGCGATCTCCAGAGTCATTCCAGCGCGCGCCTCTCAAACCCCGGCCCCACCACCTGACCGGCCTCATTCCAGCCCCCGATACACTGCCCCCTTCCCGTTCTCACCATCCCCTTCACACCAGCCAACCTCCCCCGGATTCTCGCAGCACCCACAGCCTCCACCGGAGTGATCTCCTTGGCTCATCCAATAGGCGACGATCGCCCGATTCTTCAAAAACACCACCTGCTGCTCCGACGCCTGCACTCCCTCACGGGAATCATGCCTATCGGCGTCTTTCTCATCACCCACCTCACCACCAACTCCTCCATCCTCTGGGGACGCCTGCTCGGCTCGCACGCCGACGTCGCAGGCCCCCAAGGCGCCGGAGTCGCCACCTTCCAACACGAAGTGAACTTCATCCATTCACTCCCATTCCTCATCCTCATCGAGATCTTCGGCCTGTGGCTGCCCATCGTCTTCCACTCCGTCCTCGGCGTCTATTACGCCACCACCGGAAAATCCAACCTCGGCGCATACCCATACCGCGATAACTGGCGGTACACGCTCCAACGCCTCTCCGGATACCTCGGCGTCTTGTTCATCTTCTATCACGTCGCCACCCTCCGATGGGGATGGACCTTCCTCATCCCAGGCGGCACAAAGTGGTCCGCCGAATACGCCGCCTCCACGCTCGCCCTCGCCCTCCGGGGCCACGCCGACCAGATCACCGTCGCAGGCTTCGCCGTCTCTGCCTTCTACATGCTGGGCGTCACGCTCCTCGTGTTCCATCTCGCAAACGGCCTCTGGACCGCCGCAATCACCTGGGGGATCACCGTCTCACAAAACGCCATGAGACGCTGGGGGTACATCTGCGCCGCGCTCGGCGTAGCCCTCACCCTCATGGCCTGGTCCGCCGTCATCGGGTTTGTCACCCTCGACCCGGCCAAGGCCCGCGCCGTCGAAGAAGCCATGCTCCGAGGCGAGCACAACACCCCCGTGCTCACCAACGCGCGCCCCCAAACCCACTGATCCACTCAGCCCACGACACCTCTCCCCACCACTTCCCCGGACCCAACCATGAGCACATCCGCACAGCAACGAGTCATCGTCGTCGGCGGAGGCCTCGCCGGACTCGCCGCCGCCGCGCGCATCGCCGAAGCCGGCCTCGCGGTCGACCTCTTTTCCATCGTCCCCGTCAAGCGGTCGCACTCCGTCTGCGCGCAGGGCGGCATCAACGCCTGCAACGAAGTCGCGCGCCAACAGGGCTACTCCGAGTACGAACACTTCGACGAAACCATCTATGGCGGAGACTTCCTCGCCCACCAGCCCCCCGTCTACGAAATGGCCCACTGGGCGCCGCGCATCATCGATCTCCTCGACCGCATGGGCGTCCCGTTCAACCGGACCGCAGAGGGCTTCCGGGATCTCCGCCTCTTCGGCGGCTCGCTCTACAAACGCACCCACTTCGCCGGCGCCACCACCGGCCAGCAACTCCTCTACGCCCTCGACGAGCAGGTCCGCCGGTACGAATCCGAAGGAAAGGTCACGAAATACGAGCACTGGGAGTTCCTTTGGCCCGTCATCGCCGCCGACGGAGCCTGCAAGGGCATCGTCGCGCAGGACCTCCGAACCATGCAGGTCCGCGCGTTCCGCGCCGACGCCGTCGTCATGGCCACCGGCGGCTGCGGGCTCGTCTTCGGCCAATCCACCAACTCCGTCATGTGCACCGGCGCCGCCGCCGCACGCTGCTATCAGGCCGGCGCACACTACGCCAACGGCGAATTCATCCAGGTCCACCCCACCGCCATCCCCGGCGCCGACAAACTGCGCCTCATGTCCGAGTCCGCCCGAGGCGAGGGCGGACGCGTATGGGTCCCCGCCGTCAAATCCTCCGACGGCGCATGGTCGCGCCATCCGGACCCATCGCGCGACCCCCGGCAGATCCCCGACAACGAACGCTACTACTTCCTTGAAGAGCGATACCCCAAGTACGGAAACATCGTCCCGCGCGACATCGCCACGCGCGAGATCTTCAACGTCTGCATGGACGGCCTCGGCGTCGCCGGCGGAAACATGGTCTATCTCGACCTCACCCACCTCGGCGCCGACTACCTTGACCGAAAACTCAAGGGCATCATCGAGATCTACCGCAAGTTCGTCGGCGAGGATCCCGCCGAAGTCCCCATGAAAATCTTCCCGGGCGTCCACTACTCCATGGGCGGGCTCTGGACCACCTACACACCCAAGCCCGACAACAAGGGAATGCTCCCCGGCGCGCCAAACTCCATGATGACCTCCATCCCAGGCCTCTACGCGTTCGGAGAGGTCAACTTCCAGTACCACGGCGCCAACCGCCTCGGCGCCAACGCCCTCCTTTCCTGCATCTTCGACGGCATCTTCTGCGGCGTCGGCGTCGTCAACTACTGCCGCGATCTCGTCAAACGCTCCCCCGACGAGCCCCAATCTCTCTACGACGCGCTCACCGAGCAGGAAACCCGAAAGACCAAGGCCCTCGTCGACGCCTCCGGCGCCGAGAACCCCTACACCATCGGCATCGAGATGGGCGGCGAGATGACCGCCGCCTCCACCGTGGTCAAGTCCGGCCCGCGACTCGAACAGGCCATCGAAATCATCGCCTCCCTCCGCGACCGCTTCAAGCACATCTCCCTCGCCGACAAGGGCATGTGGACCAACCAGAACCTCGCACACGCGCGCGCCGTCAGCGACATGCTCGTCCTCGCCGACGTCATCCTCAGGGGCGGACTCGCCCGCAAGGAATCCCGAGGCGCCCACTACCGCACCGATTTCACCGAGCGCGACGACGCCCACTTCCTCGCCACCACCGTCGCCCGCTTCAACCCCGCCGACAAGACCAACGCCATCTCCTTCGAGCCCATCCCCGAAGGCATCGTCCAGCCTCGCAAACGAACCTACGGGCGCAAGGACACCGACGCCTCGACAAAGCCCGCCCACGCGGCAGCACACTGAAGCACACGAAACGCCATGACCAACTCCAGCGACGCCAAAGCAGCCTCCTCTCGCACCCGCACCGTCCGCTTCCGCATCAAGCGATGCGACGGCCCCGGCAAACCCGCTCGATGGGACACCTTCAACGTCCCCGTCGAACCCGGCGCCAACGTCATCTCCGGCCTCCAACACATCGCCGCCAACCCAACAACCTCCGACGGCAAGCCCTCCACTCCACCCTGCTACGACGCCGCATGCCTTGAGGAAGTCTGCGGCTCGTGCACCATGATCATCAACGGCCGCGTCCGGCAGTCATGCACCGCGCTCATCGACCAGCTCGCCCCGGCCGACGCCCCCTCCCCCGAAATCACCCTCGAACCCATGGCCAAGTTCCCCGTGATTCGCGACCTCTGCGTCGATCGATCACGACTCTTCCACAACCTCAAACGCGTCCGCGCGTGGGTCCCCATCGACGGAACCTACGACCTCGGCCCAGGCCCCCGCGAACCCATCGAGCATCAGGAAACCCGATACGTCCTCTCCACATGCATGTCCTGCGGATGCTGCCTCGACGCATGCCCGCAGTTCAATCTCGAGCCGGACCCCAAGACCTGGGACACGGCCTTCCTCGGCGCCCACGCCCTCTCACAAGCTCGCCTCTTCAACATGCACGAAACCGGTAAGTCACTCGCCTCTGAGCGGCTCGATGCGCTCGCCGGGCCCGGCGGAGTCTCCGACTGCGGCAACGCGCAGAACTGCGTCAAAGTCTGCCCCAAGGAAATCCCACTCACCGAGTCCATCGCTGCCGACGGCCGCGCCGTCACCATCCACTCCATCAAGAAGTTCTTCTCCGGCCGCTAAGCCCGTCACTCCAACACGAAGCTCGCCACCATCCCCGCCAGATACCGCTCCGTCCCCGCCGAATACTCCCTGCGGGTCTCAACAAACCCGTTCCGCTCTAACACCCGGATCGACGCGCCGTTCTCCACCGCGACGTCCGCATGCAGCGGCCGCAAGCCCACCTCGTTCAGGAAAAGCGACAGCGCCCGTGTCGCAATCCCCCGCCCCCAGAACTCCCTGGCGATCGCATATCCAACCCCGTCCCGCCCCTCCATCGAATAACACGAGATCTGACCCGCCAACTCCCCGTCCGCCTCAATCGCCCGCGCGATCACCTTCGAATCCTTGAAGATCCCGTCCCACAACGCACGAAACGTCGCCTCGTCCCGCGCCCGCACCCCGGCCACGCGGCACGATTCCGGATCGGCCTGGTGCCGAAACAACGCGGGAAGATCCTCCTCCCGCACCTCGCGAAGCCGAACCCGCGCAACCTTCTTGGCCGCCTCCGAGCGTGTCACGCCGCGATCCTACTCCCGCCCCTCCCCCCCGACGCCGCGCGCTCGCCGAAGAGTTCGACTTCGGCCTCGTGCGGCAGCAGCACGCGCGCGGCCTGCGGCGCCTGCACGATGGGCAGCGCCTTGAAGAGACCGGGCTTGCCAGTATCGATGATCGCGACGCCATTCGCCTCAAGCGTCGCTGCCATGGCGTCCCAGAGTTCGGTGGGGGTCATCGCCTCGCGCAGACGGAGCGTGACACGCTTGGACAGTTCCGCGGGCTGGTACTCGATGGAGGCGCCGACCGTGGTTCTCATGATTTCGACGAAGCGCGAGAGCTCCAAGTCTCCGGCGATGGCCATCGATTGCGACATCGGGCTATCACCGGAAGCTACCCCGACGAATTGCTCGCGCCCTTGGGGCTGCGCCATTTCGCCCTGCGCCTCGAACGAGCCCTCGACAACAACTATAGTGATCAAGATCCCACACGTGCACCACGACATCACTGTGCTGCCGCAACCCGTCAAGTTTGAGTTGTGCGATGACATGTGACACAACGCTTACGGCGCCGCAGCCACCGCGGACAGTTTTGTGTACTCGGACAAAAGCTCGGTGTCGCAGAAACACCACACCTCGGGCCCGATGTTTACAGTACGGCCCTCAACATGTTACGCCGAAAACACGTGATCGTCACACTAATGAATAATAAGCATCGATGCACGATAACAATAAGCATTCATGGTACATCGCTTGCCGTCGGGCCGCACTCGACTTACCTGAGAAACGGGCTTAGCACCAACTTGCTTGCGCAAGACCGCCATGGCGGTGTCTCCGGCCACGATCTCCTTTCGTTAAAATGCGCCAAGTAGATCACGATAATCGTATTGATCACTCGCGGCACTGGCGCCGCAGACTGCCACTATGAGCGTGATCCCAATCGCAAAAGCTGCCAGAATCGCGCCTGCACCAGAGTTGGAAACCTGCATGACAATCATCCTCCACAGCCAACGTTCTTTTTTTGATTCGACTCATGGGTCACAGTATCACCCGTCACCGCTTTTGTAGTCCCCATTTGTACACATGATTCCATAAGCGGCCATCCGGAGCCGGTCAGGAAAGCGCTCGTGCCCCTTGCTCTCGCAGCGGCCGAGCGATAATGGTCGCGCACGGGCAGTGCGTGGACCGGGCGACTATGCGTCCTTGCCCTGGAGCGCGAAGTAGCTCGTCATCAGGTTTCGGTAATTCGGGATGTGCGACGAGAGCAGGCTGCCCAATCCCTCGATGTCGTTTCTCCAGTCACGATGCAACTCGCAGGCAACGCTGAACCAGTTCATGATCTGGGCGCCAGCGTGGGCCATCCGAGTGATCGCGGCATTGCGGATCGTCTCATTGAAGGTCCCCGATGAGTCGACCACAACGAATACCTCGTAGCCCTCTTCAAGGGCCGACAGCGTCGGAAACGCTACGCACACGTCCGTCACCACTCCGGCGATGATCAGCTGCTTCTTGCCAGTGGCCTTCACCGCCTGAACGAACTCCTTGTTGTCCCACGCATTGATCTGCCCCGGTCGAGCAAAGAACGGAGCGTCAGGGAACATCTCCTTGAGCTCCGGCACGATGGGACCATTCGGTCCGTCCTCGAAGCTGGTCGTGAGAATCGTCGGAAGTTCGAAGAACTTTGAGACAGCGGCCAGTGCCAAGACATTGTTCTGGAACTCTCCGGGTGACTGGTCCTGAACCAGGGAGATCAGGCCAGATTGATGATCTACGAGCAGAACCGCCGCGTCCTGCTTGTCGAGTCTGCGATACTTGAAGTTGGTCGTCATGCCACTATCCTTTGCTCTGCTTGTGTGTTGCTCTTTGAGCACTTCTCGTTACGCGACGCAGCTACAACGCTGCTAGTCAAGCACTCCGAACTTTCCTGCTTGAAGGTCTTTGACTGCGATGCGAATCTCTTCTGTCGTGTTCATCACGAATGGGCCGTGCGCCACGACCGGTTCGTCAATCGGCTCGCCGCCCACGACCAGAAGCTCCGAGTCGCTCTCCACGCGAACAGCGACTCCCCGGCCGATTTGAGTCAGCACCGCAAGCTCGCGCCAGCCGATTTGATTGCCGTCGACCTCAACTGCACCCGAGCGCACAAAGATGGCTGCGCAGTAGCCCTCCTCTAGCGGCAACTCTGCCTCGCTGCCTGCACGAAGCGATACATCCCACAAGACCACCGGGGTATGCGTGCGTGCGGCTCCAGACTCGCGGCCGAAGTCACCCGCGATCACCCGCACGCTGCCCGCGCCGTTGGGCAAGGTCACTGTCGGGATATCTGCTGCCCGCAGCTCCTGATAGCGCGGGGGACCCATCTTGTGTCGAGCAGGGAGATTGATCCACAGCTGCGCCATCTCAAGCACCCCACCTTGTTGCGTGAATCCGTCCGAGTGCTTCTCCTCGTGCAGCACGCCGGATGCCGCCGTCATCCACTGCACATCACCCGGACCGATCTTGCCGCTATTGCCAGCAGAATCACGGTGCTCAAGCTCTCCCTGATAGACCACGGTGACAGTCTCAAACCCCCGATGGGGATGGGAGTCGACCCCGCGGGGCCGATCCGATGGCTCAAATGGGGCTGGACCCGCGTAGTCCATCAGCACCAGCGGGCTCAAGCGATTGCCCACCGACTGGGGAGACACGACTGACTTCACCGGAAACCCGTCCCCGACCCAATGAGTCGCGGGGCTGGGCAGGATCGTCTGGACTTGCTTTGTATCGGCCATGTGGTTCTCCGTCAGTGGCCGAGAGTAGGGAAGCACTGTACCATTGTCTAGTACGCACATGCACGCCCTATACTTACACTGTGGATAGTGTTCAGCATGTCGAAGTCCCGTAAAGCAGTGAGCTGCCCCGTTGAAACAACCCTCCGCGTCATCGGGGGCAGGTGGAAGGTGCTGGTGCTCCACTACCTGCTTGACGGCACAAAGCGGTTCAACGAACTCCAGCGTTTGCTCGTCGGGATCTCGTCACGCACGCTGGCCAAGCAGCTTCGCGAACTGGAGGTGGACGGGATCGTTCACCGAGAGGTGTACCCGGTGATTCCCCCGCGCGTCGATTACTCACTAACGGTACTCGGCGAGAGTCTTGAGTCCGTCCTGCTCGCCATGGGCGAGTGGGGCGAGTCGTACGCCAACGAGATTCCAGAAGAGCAAGTCGCCGACTGATGCCCGCGGACGAGTCGTGGGTTTCCATGCCGGACCTGCCCCCACGTGTTAGTCCACCTTCAGAGTGAGTGTAACCGCCTCACCGCGTGCCGACGCGGGGAGCATCGCCTCCCGGGCCGGCGCCGGCGGCTGGTAGCCCAGCGACGAGTGCGATCGAATCGCCCCTCGTGATCTCGCCTCCCCCTTCCACTCTTGCAAGCCGCGTTCTCGCGACGCGTAGGAGAGGGCAGGGTGAGGGCTCCATGGCCTCTTTCTCCTCTACCCCTCCGCCTCCCGCCTCTGCCGGCGCCTATTCCCTATCGCCCTTCCGCCTCTCCCACCTCCCCCATCACCCGCCGCGCCACCCCATCCGCCATCAGCATCCCCCGCGCCGTCACCCGCACCCTCCCATCCCCCTCCTCCGCAATCAACCCGCTCTCCCTCTCGCGCGCAATAGCCGAACGCACCCCCTCCTCGCACCCCGCCGCGCGCGCCTCCGCATACAACGCGCCCTCATCCAACCCCTCCTCCAGCCGCAACCCCATCATCAACCGCTCGCGCAGCGCTCTCCGCGGCTCCGGCGCCTCAACATCGACCACCGGGCTCGCGCCCCCGTTCGCTCCCACCCCTTCCATCCAATCCGTCAACCGCGGCACGTTCTTCCACCGCCACCCGCCGCCATCCGCCACAACATGCCCCGAAGCGCTCGGCCCGGCCGCCAGCCATCCCTCCTGCCTCCAATACACCATGTTGTGCCGCGCTTCTCCCCCCGCGCGCGCAAAATTGCTCACCTCATACCGCCCCATCCCCGCAGCGCGCAAACGCTCCACCGTCCACTCGTACATGTCCGCCTCGACATCCTCATCCGCTTTGCAGAACTCCCCCCGCTTGAGCCGCGCCGTCATCGCCGTGTTCGGCTCATACGTGAGCGCATAGCACGACAAATGCTCCACCCCCGCCCCGCCCCCCGCGCGCAAACCCAGCGCCGTCTCCACATCCCGCTGCCACTCCTCCAACGTCTGCCCCGGCACGCCATAAATCAGATCCACACTCCGCCGCGCGATCCCCGCCTGAGCCGCCAGCTCCAGCGCCCTACCCACATTCCCCGGCTCGTGCCACCGCTCCAGCGTCTTCAAATGCCTCGGCTCAAAGCTCTGCGCCCCCACGCTCACACGATCCACGCCCCCCGCTTTCAACACCTGGAATAACTCTGCGCTCGCCGTCTCCGGATTACACTCCACCGTGAACTCTTCCAACGCGCGCAGATCAAACAACCCCCCCATCGCCCTCAGCAACCGCTCCCACAATTCCACCTTCAACAGCGTCGGCGTCCCGCCCCCCACGAACACCGTCCGCAGCGCGCCGGCGTGCTCGCTCAGAAACGCCAGCTCCTCAATCAGCCGCTCGGCAAACGCCCCCTGCCGATCCCTCGAATCCACGAACGAGTAGAAGTCGCAGTAGTGGCACTTGTGAAAGCAGAACGGCACGTGCACGTACAGACTCCGCGCCGGCGCATGCCCCTGCCCAAGTGCATCCCGCGCCGAATCCGCCCTCGCCGTGCCTCGTCCAGTCACGCCCGCTCCTCACCCCGCGACCCCCCACACGCAGCCGTGTATTATTCCCGTTCCAACCCACCCCGCACGCACGCCCATCCCCAAGCCGCATGAACGTACTTCTCATCGCCTTCCGATCCTCCGGCGAACGACGCGACTTCCGCGTCGCCTCCTCCCCCTACACCATCGGCCGCAAGCCCGATTGCAACCTCCGCATCCCCTCCGCCGCCGTCTCACGCAAGCATTGCGAACTCACCATCACCGACGGCGCCATCAAGGTGCGCGACCTCGGCTCATCCAACGGCACCTTCCTCAACGACGTCCGCGTCCAGGAAGCCAACCTGGCCGCCGGCGACCGCCTCACCGTCGGCAATATCACCTTCGTCGTCCAACTCAACGGCCAGCCCGCCGTCATCGCCCCCCCGGCCGCCTCGCCAAACGCCCAGCGCGCCTCCTCCTCCGACGAATCCTCCATGATGGAAGGCGTCCCCTCCTCCCAACTCACCGACCCCGACGATTCCGCCTCCCCCCCCCCCAGCGCGCACCAGAAGCCCGCGCCCGCGCCGGATCCCGCCGACTCCGACGACCCGCGCGCCTCGAAGTGCGCGCGCGCGGACGACTCCGACGAAT
>CAZWZL010000030.1:0-38920 GCA_964638515.1 uncultured Phycisphaeraceae bacterium | reverse complement strand
GTCGTGTTGTCTAACCGCTTCGTCGATGAATTAACACCGACGAAGCGGGCACAGGGATTCCGTGGGTCTTTACCTCGCCGCCGCATTCGGCATTGCACCGCGCAGCAGCAAGCGCCACGGAGGAGTCAACCGCTTCAACACAACAGCAGCAAGGCTGTGTGCCGTCCGTCCAGATTGTCGAAGAGAGTTGCTTCCCTCTCTCCAGAATTGTCTTGCAGGTCGCGGCCCGTTAGGCCACGCCTGTGCTTCCTCAACGACTCTCAACATACCAGCATCCAGCCGCCGGTCAAGCCCCTCCAGACCGTTTTTCTGGCAGATCTTTCCCCGTTTCACGCAACCGCGATCACTCGTGGTTTGCCCCGCTTCACACCTCGTCACGAATCACACCCGCAGCATCGATCCGTGGCAACAAACCCGCTCTCGCATCCGCCCAGGCCGGGAACGAAGCACGCCACGCGCGGCACGCTCCGATATCCACTTCCACCCTCACCACGCACTCACGATCTCCACCCCATGCAACACGCTCACCCAGGGCGTCAAACGCCACGCTCGCGCCGGGATACGACAAGAGCGGGTCATTCCCCACGCGATTGATCCCCAGAACCAAGGCCTGATTCTCCAACGCCCGTGCGCGCAGCAGCGCCAACCAATGCTCCACCCGCGCGATCGGCCAGTTGGCGATCACCACGAACGCTTCGCACCCCAACATCCGCCCCGCCCGGAATAACTCCGGAAACCGAAGGTCGTAGCACACGATCGGGCACACCATCACCCGCTCGGAGCCGCGCTCCCACGGAAACACCACCACTCGATCACCCCCTCGAAAACGCTCCGCTTCCCGCCCAAACGAGAACGGGTGCGTCTTGTCATACCGCGCGATCTCGACGCCGCGCCCGTCGAACACCAACGCCCGATTCAGGCCCCAACCGTCCTCACGCCGAACCGTGATGCCCCCGACCACCGTGGCTCTCAGCCGCGCCGCCAATCCCCCAAGCCACGCCGCGCCCTCCCCGCGCGCATCCGCCGTCCGCTCGATGTTCATCGAAAACCCCGTCTCGAACATCTCCGGCAGCGCGACAAGATCGCCCGGCGCCACCCCGGCGCCCTCGATCAGCTCCTCCACCCGCGCGCGGTTCGCCGCCGGGTCCTCCCACACAGCATCCATCTGCACCAGGTGTGCTCGCATCGCCTCGCGCCTCCGTCCGCCCGTCCGAGAAGGGCCGCTCCGAGAAGTGCATTCCCGCGGCCCGGGTCTTGCTCTCCGTCTCCCGGCACAGGAGAGACGGCATGGAGTCCCCCAGATTCACGATCGTATCCATCGCATTGGCTCTGGCGCCCCTCGCGCTCGCCGACAACACGCGCGGCGCGTTCTCGGAGGTGATCCGCGTCAACGCCGGAGAGGCGTCCGCCACACGCGCCCTCGCATCCGATGTGACCAGCGCATTCGGCCGCACCTGGGTCCGCGCCCCCGACATCGTCACCTTCGAGCCCGATTGGTCCCTCACGACCTCGCCACCCAGAGCCTGTCCCCGGTTCTCGGACATGGACTTCGCAACCACCCCCGATCAGCCCGACGAAGGCCGGCAAGAACTCTCGGTCGTGTTCACCCAACGCATCCGACCCGCCGTCGCCGGGCCAGATGTCTTCGTGTTCTCACTCTCACCCCACACAACCAACGCCGGCGTCCGCACCGTCTACGTCGCTCGAACCGGCGAAGTGATCCTCGGCCGACGCATGACACTCTCCGAATCGCCCGTCTCTTCCATCAGCGTGGGAGGACGCTCCTTCTTCGGCGTGGGCCTCGACGTCGACGCCTGGAACGAATCCGGCGATGTTCCCCCGAACGCCGTCTGCGCAGGCATCGTGCTCGACTACGAACGAGACCCAGACCAATTCGCGCCCGTCAAGATCATGCTCGTCGAGGATGCCTCCAGCGGGGCCGCCGCCGCGTCCTTCCTGCGCCAGGCCCTCGGGGCCACCGCCTCGCTCTGGCACGCCGCGCGGTCCCAGATCTTCTCCTCGACGCCCGTCCGCGACGATCCCGGCTCGCCCCCCGGCCCGCAACCTCGCACGCCACACACCGACAACCCGCCCGAAGACCCCCCGGAAACCCCCAGCCCCGGACCCATCTCCATCGCGCTGATCGCGGGAGCATTCGCGGCCTCGCGCCGACGCCGAGCCGGCTGACTCAGCCCCGCGACCACATCGACGCGCCGTACACCCCCGAATCGCCCAACTCCTCAGCAATGCGGATCAACTGGTTGTACTTGGCGTTGCGGTCCGAACGCGCCGGTGCGCCCGTCTTGATCTGACCGCAATTCGTCGCCACCGCCAGGTCCGCGATCGTCGCGTCCTCCGTCTCGCCAGACCGGTGCGACAGCACCGCGCTGTACGAGTGACGCATCGCCAATCCCACGGCGTCCAGCGCCTCCGACAACGACCCGATCTGATTCACCTTCACGAGAATCGCGTTCGCGCACGCCTCGTCCAACCCGCGCTGCAGAAACGACGTGTTCGTGACGAACAGATCATCCCCGACAAGCTGCACGCGATCGCCCACCCGCGAAGTCAACCGCTTCCAGCCCGCCCAGTCGTTCTCGGCGAGCCCATCCTCGATCGACCGCACCGGGTAGTTCTTCCGCCAGCCATCCCACAGATCGATCATCTCGTCCGAACTCGCGATCCGATCGGGGTTCGACTTGAAGAAGCAGTACCCCTCCTTGCCCCGGGCCTTCGCCTCGTTCCAAAGCTCCGAGGTGGCGGGATCCAGCGCGACAAAGATCTGCTCGCCCCACTTGTAGCCCGCCTTCGTCGTCGCCTTCTCGAGCAGGCGCAACGCATCCTCGTTGTCCTTGAGGTCCGGCGCAAACCCGCCCTCATCCCCCACGGCCGTCGACAGGTGCTGGTCGTGCAGCACCGATCGCAACGCGTGATACACCTCGACCGACGCCCGCAGCCCCTCCTCGAACGAATCGAAGCCCCAGGGCTGCACCATGAACTCCTGAAAATCGACGGTGTTGTCCGCGTGCTTGCCCCCGTTGAGCACGTTGAACATGGGCGCCGGCAGCACGCACGCATTCGCCCCGCCGATGTAGCGGTACAGCGGCAGCCCGCTCGCCGATGCCGCGGCCTTCGCCGTCGCGAGCGAAACCGACAGGATCGAATTCGCGCCCAGCCGATGCTTGTTGGCGGTCGCGTCGAGCGAGAGCATCGCGCCGTCAATCCCGCGCTGATCGCGCGCATCCCGTCCGATGATCTCCGGCGCGATCTTCTCCGCCACGTTCCGCACCGCCTGCGACACCCCCTTGCCCATCCACCGTCGCTTGTCCCCGTCGCGCAGCTCCACCGCCTCGTGCTCACCGGTCGACGCGCCCGACGGCGCCGCCGCGCGCCCCATGGCGCCCCCCGCCAGATCCACCTCGGCCTCCACCGTCGGATTCCCGCGCGAGTCCAGCACCTGCCGCGCCCGCACCGCAACGATCTCAAACTCCATCGACATCCGACGCCTCCTCGTGGCTGCTCTCCCCAACGCTCGCCCCGCCGGGCGAGCCGGGCGACGATCATACAGCCACACTTTTGCCGCACCCGCCGCCCCCCGAGCGCCTCACCGGTGATATCGTGACCTCAAGGAATCGCGCGCCATGCCAACCACCCCCGAAGGCTTCGCCAAACGGCTCGACCGCCTGAAGGCCGATCTCACCGATCAGGGCCGACGGGTGCACGCGGTGATCGAACGAGCCGTCGAGGCCGCGTTCGAGCCCTCCGACCGAAAAGCCGAGTGGGTCGTCCAGCAGGACCACGAGATCGATCGCGTCGACGTCAACATCGAAAAAGCCTGCGTCGCCCTCCTGGCCGACGCCACACGCGACGGCGCCGCCCTGAAGGACGACCAGCTCCGCATGGTCCTCACCATCGTCAAGCTCAACAACGAGCTCGAACGCATCGCCGACGCCGCCGTCGCCATCGCCGAGCAGACCTCCCACTTCGTCTCCATCGCAGCCCGCCCACCCGAAGCGTTCCGTGTCATGGCCAACTCCGTCATCGGGATCTTCGAAGCCGCCCTCCGCGCCTTCGACGTCCTCGACACCGAGCAGGCCCGCATCGTGCTCGCCAGCGAAGACACGGCCCTGGCCTTCAAGAAAGCCCTGCTCCTCGAAACCGAGGCCGCGCTCGCCGCGGGCACCCGCTCCGTCGATACCGGCTTCGCGCTGCACGAGATGGCCGCGTCCCTCGATCGCATCGCCGATCACTGCTCCAACATCGCCGAACAGGTGATCTACCTCGCCACGGGAGCCATCGTCCGACACGAGGGCGGCAAGTGGACGAGCCCAGTTCAGCCCCGCTAGCCCTTCGATCGGACCACTTCAGCCCTGACGCCGGAGTCTTGTTCATGCCCACGGACGTCGACGCCGCACGCCGCACTCTCCAGGCCTTCTCGCAGGACCACCTGCTGAGATTCGCCGACGAACTCTCCGACGACGCGCGCGCCGGCCTCCTCAAGCAGATCAACGCGCTCGACCTCCCCTCACTCCAACGACTCATCAACTCCTACGTCCGCGCCAAGCCCGCCCACCCGGCCCCCACATCCATCGAACCCGTTCACGCCTACGCCCTCGACGGCCGACGCGCCGGCTCTACCTGGGATCGCCACCGCTTTCGCGCGCTCGGCGAACAACTCATCCGCGCCGGAAAAGTCGCCGCGTTCACCGTCGCGGGCGGCCAGGGCTCGCGCCTCGGCTTCGACGGGCCCAAGGGCGTCTACCAGGCCGGCGCCGTCACCCAAAAACCACTCTTCGCCTTCCTCGCCGAGTCCGTCCTCGCCACCGCACGCCGCTACGACACCCGCATCCCCTGGTACATCATGACCTCCCCCCTCAATCACGCCGCCACCGTCGGCTTCTTCGAATCACACAACTTCCTCGGGCTCGATCGCGCCGACGTCATGTTCTTCCCCCAAGGGGTGCTCCCCACCTTCGAAATGGGCTCCGGGCGAATTCTCCTCGCCGGCCGCGCCGAACTCGCCGTCAATCCCGACGGCCACGGCGGATCTCTCCGCGCTCTCCGAGTTTCCGGCGCACTCGACGACATGCGCCGCCGAGGCATCGAGCACATCTCCTACACCCAGATCGATAACCCGCTCGTCCGCGTCATCGACCCCGTCTTCCTCGGCCTGCACGCCCACGCCGAAGACTCCTCCGCCGAGATGTCCTCCAAGATGGTCGCCAAAGCAAACGCTCGCGAAAAAGTCGGCGTCTTCTGTCGCGCCGACGGCAAGACGCAGGTCATCGAATACTCCGATCTCCCGCCCTCCCTCGCCGAAGCCGTCGACGACGATGGCCGCCTCCGCTTCAACGCCGGCTCCATCGCCGTGCACATCCTCGCGCGCGCCTTCGTCGAGCGGCTCACCGAGGGCAGCGCGTTCTCACTCCCCTACCACCGCGCCGAAAAGAAGTCACCCCACGTCGATCTTGAATCCGGGCGCATCGTCGAGCCCGCCACTCCCAACGCCGTGAAGCTCGAGACCTTCGTCTTCGACGCCATCCCCCTCGCCCAGTCCTCCATCGTCCTCGAGACCGACCGCGTCGAGGAATTCGCGCCCATCAAGAACGCCGACGGCGCCGACTCCCCGTCCTCTTGCGCCGCGATCCAAACCGAGCGCGCCGCCCGCTGGCTCGAGCGCATCGGCGTCGGCATCCCCCGACGCGAAGACGGCTCCCCCGAGTGCATCCTCGAGATCTCGCCACTTTCCGCCCTCGAGGCCGAAGACCTCCGATCTCTCTCCTCCCTCCCGAGCGCCATCGAGCCCGGCGCCCACGTCGCACTCTGAGCGCCTCAGCCCCCGCGCGAGTCCCGCTCCCCCAGCAACCTCACGCCCTCCACCCCCTCCAAGCCGAAGTGCAGCATCGCCAGCGCGCTCTGCACCGACCGCAGCCGCACCATCGCGCGTTCACCCAAAAACAAAAATCGCCGAACCTCCGCGCGCGCCATCCCATCCTCGCGCCACGATCGCGCGATGAACACCGTCCCCACTGGCTTCTCCGCCGAGCCCCCGCTCGGCCCGGCCACCCCCGTCACCGCCAACGCGTGATCCGCGTCCGCGTTGATCAACGCCCCCTCACTCATCCCCCGCGCCACCTCCTCCGACACCGCCCCGACCCTCGCCACCAACTCCCTCGGCACGCCCAATTCCATCGCCTTCATCTCGTTCGAATACGTCACCCACCCCCCCACAAACGCGCCCGACGCGCCCGCCACATCACCCAGCACCGACCCCAACATCCCCGCCGTGCACGACTCCGCGCACGCCAACGTCTCCCCTCGATCCACCAACCTCCGAAGCACGCTCGCCGCCAACGTCTCATCACCGACGCCGAACACATGCGCTCCCAGCGCTTCGCGCACGCCCGCCTCCGTCGCGTCAAGCCGCGCCCCCGCCTCGCCCTCCTCCCCGCGCCAGCGCATCCGCAACGTCAACACCGTCTCCGACACCGTGATCCCCACCATCGGATTCCGATCTCGCGCCAGCAAACACCCGAGCCGCTCCGCCGCGTCCGCCTCGGCAATCCCGCACGCCTGCACGAACCGCGTCCGCACACGCCGGCCCTCCGGCACGCGCAAACCCCCCTCCGCCCACGCCGCGTACATCGGCCGCATCTCGCGGGGCGGCCCGGGCAGACACACCACGTCACACGCCCCAACCCGCCCCGAGAGCCCGGGCGCCGTCCCGGCTTCGTTCCGCAGGCAACGCGCTCCCCTCGGCCGCATCGCCTGCACCCGCTGCGTCTCCGTCATCGTTCTCCCGCGCGCCGCAAGCCACGCCGTGATCCACTCCAGCGCGCCGCCGTCCTCCTCGAGCGCCGATCCCAAGGCCTCCCCGAGCCCCGCGCGCGTCAGATCGTCCGCCGTCGGCCCAAGCCCCCCCGTCGAGAGAATCAAGTCGTGGTCGCGCGCCAACCGCACGAACGTCGCGCCGATCAACCCGCCGTCATCCGGCACGCTCGCGTGCTCACCCACCAGCACGCCCACGTCCGAAAGCCGCTCAGCAAGCCACTTCGAGTTCGTGTCCAGGCTCTGGCCCAGACAGATCTCATCCCCGATCGACACGATCGCCGCCCGCTCGTGCGACGAACCGCTCATTCCTCGACGCTTCCCGCCAGGGCGCCCGCGATCCGAATCGCCACCGTGTTCGCCGTGCCCGGCACGCCGAACGGCTTCCCGCCCACCAGCACCACGGGCTGCCCCGCCCGAGCCCATCCGCCGCGCACCGCCTCCACGTCCGCCATCTGCGCAAACTCCGATCGATGCTGAGGAAGCTCCCGACTGAGAATCGGGTGCACCCCGCGCAGAATCGCCATCCGGCGCACCGCCACCGGGTCCGACGAAAACGCCAGGATCGGCACGTTGATCGAGTTCTGCGACAGCCGACGCGCCGTGCCCCCGCCCTCGGACCACACGATCACCAACGCCGCATCCAGGTCGTCGTACAACGTCCACGCCGCATGCGCAATCGCCGCGGGCACGTCCCGCGCCTCCCGCCACATCGCCGGAAGCCCGAACCGCCGACGCTCCGTCCGCAGGTGCCCCTCCGTCGCGAACGCGATCCGACGCATCGTCTCCACCGCCAACGCCGCATGCCTCCCCACCGCCGTCTCCCCCGACAACATCACCGCGTCCGCGCCGTCCAGAATCGCGTTCGCCACGTCGCTAGCCTCGGCCCGCGTCGGGCCCGCCCGTTCGATCATCGACTCCAGCATCTGCGTCGCCACGATGCAAGGCTTGCCGAACGCACGCGCCCGCGCAATCAACTGCTTCTGCGCCACCGGCACCCGCGCCACGTCCAACTCAACCCCAAGATCGCCCCGCGCCACCATGATCCCATCCGCCTCTTTGAGAATGCTGTCGATGTTCTCGAGGGCCTCCGGCTTCTCGATCTTCGCCACGATCGGCATCACCTCGCCGACCGCGCACGAGTCATTCGCCGACTCGCCCCGCTCCGACGCCGAGAGCCACTCCCGCAGCTCGCGCACATCCTCGGCCCGGCGCACGAATGACAGCGCAAGAAAATCAATGCCGTGAGACAACGCCCACGACGCCCACGTCCGATCCTCGCCCGTCACCGCGGGCGCCGAGATCGTCGAATCCGGAAGATTGATCCCCTTGCCGCTGCTGATCAGCCCCCCCACCGTCACGCGGCAGCGAAGCCCCGTCCCCTCGCGCTCCACCGCCAACATGCGCACCGCGCCGTCGTTGATCAGCACGCGCGACCCCGGCTCCACCTCCCCCGCAATCTCCGGATACGTGCACGAGAGCGTCGGCACATCCCCGTCGCGCGACACCGGCACGCTCGGATCGATGACCACGTCCTGCCCCGAGTGCGCCTGAATGCCCGGCGCCTCCACCTTCCCCACACGGATCTTGGGCCCGCACAGATCCCCAAGCACCGCCAGCACACGCCCCGTCCGCGTCGCCGCCCCCCGAACCATCGTCAGCCGCCGCTCGTGATCCTCCACACTCCCATGCGAGAAGTTCAGCCGGAAGATCGTCGCGCCGCTCGCCACCACGCGCAACAACTCATCCATCTGATCCGTGGCAGGACCCAGCGTCGCAACAATCCGCGTCAGCGGAGGACGCTCCAGATGCACGTTTCGCTCGCCCGTTCCCTGCACGAACATGATTCTACCGAGTCCGCGCGATCACCCGGTAGCATGCCGCCATGACCGCCGGACTCAACCCCGTCGCGATCGTCACCGGCGCCTCCTCAGGCATCGGTCTCGCCACCGCGCAACAACTCGCCGCCAAAGGCTGGCGCATCGCGCTGGTCGCGCGCGACCCGGGCCGGCTCGACCACGCGCTCGCCACGCTCCAGCAGCCCGACAACGCCCATCACCTGACCATTCCCTGCGACCTCGCCGGCCCCGGAGCCGCAGACCGGTTCGTCCAAGCCGCCCTCGCCCACTTCGCCCGCATCGACGCGCTCGTCAACAACGCCGGCATCGCCCCGCTCGCCCCCATCGATCAGCACGACGAATCAACCCTCCAACGCACCTTCGCGATCAACGCCATCGCCCCCGCCCGAGCCATCGCCGCCTGCTGGCCCCAGTTCTGCCGGCAACGCCGGGCCGTCATCGTCAACGTCTCCACGCTGGGCACACGCGACCCCTTCCCGGGCTTCTTTGGCTACGCCGCTTCCAAGGCCGCCGTGAACCTCCTCGCCAGATCCGCAGCCAACGAGGGTGCGCCACACAACATCCGCGCCTTCTCCGTCGCGCCCGGCGCCGTCGAAACACCCATGCTCCGCGCGCTCTTCGACACCGCCACCCTCCCAACCTCGGCCTGCCTCTCACCCGACGCCGTCGCCACCGTCATCCTCGACTGCGTCGAAGGCCGGCGCGACCACGAAAACGGCCACACAATCTTCCTCTCGCCCTGAAAACGCCCCGCCACCCGCCTTCCACCCACGGGTATAGTCGACGCGAACGACCCGTCCACAGGAGCCCATCCATGCTGCGCCCCCTCAACGCCGCCCTCACCCTGGTCGCACTCGTCTCCCCGACGTTCGCCTCGACCCAATCCCCCTCGATCGCCTCCTTCCTCAAGATCCGAACGCCCTCAGGCGTGTCGATCGCCGCCGACGGCGCCGTCTACCTCCGAGACTGGCCGGACGGAGTGAACCAGCTCTACCGTCGCGCGAACGCCGACGATCCCAAGGCCCCCACCGAACGCCTCACCGACTTCAAGGACGGGCTCTCCGGTTACTCCCTCTCACCCGACGGCAAGACCATCATCCTCTCGGCCGCCGTCGGCGGAAACGAGAACACAAACCTCTGGCGCTTCGACATCGCCACCTCCAAGACCACGCCAATCCTCCAGAATCTCGAGGTCCAGTACGCCATCAGCGAGTGGCTCCCGGATTCTTCCGGCTTCATCTACCGCGCCAACGACGACTCCCCAAACGACTTCCACCTCTACACCTTCGATCTCGCCACCGGCGCGTCCCGGAAGATCCTCGACAAGCCCGGATTCTGGGGCTGCGATGATGTCACCAACGATCTCTCTCGGGCAATCGTCTCGCAATACCGCTCCGTCTCCGATTCCCGCGTCTACGAACTCGATCTAGCAACCGGCGCCATCCGCGACCTCTCAGCCACCCCCGACGGAACCGAGTCGGCCAACAACGCCGTCGGATACCTGCCCGGCGAGACGGCCGTGCTCATGGCCACCGACGTCAACGACGGGCTCATGCGCCTCTACGTGCGCGATCTGACCCCCGCCGGCGATCTCGTCGGCCAGCCCCTCAAGGAGCCCCTGCCCGATCTGGCCGGGCTCGAACTCGACTCCGCCTCCCTTAACCCCGAGCGCACGTTTCTCGCCACCAATCACAACGAAGACGGCTACTCGACGCTCCGCGTGTTCACCGTCCCCGACCTGAAGCCCGTCGCCCTCCCCAAGATCGACAAGGGCGTCGTCTCCTCCGGTTTCTTCCGAGGCCCCCGCATCGTCTACACCATCAACAACGCCCGCACCCCGTCCATCGATTACCTCTACGACCTCGACGCCAAGGCCGCGCCCAAGCCGCTCACCGCGCGCATGGACAGCGAGCCCATCGATCTCAACTCCTTCCTGCTCCCCTCCCTCGTCAAGTACAAATCCTTCGACGGGCTCGAGATCCCCGCCTTTCTCTACCTCCCCGCGACCTACAAGAAGGGAACCCCCATCCCCTTCGTCATCATCTTCCACGGCGGCCCCGAGGGTCAGTCACGACCCACCTTCTCCGCAGCCACACAGCACCTCGTGGCCAACGGCTACGGCGTCATGCTCCCCAACGTCCGAGGCTCCACCGGCTACGGCCGAGACTTCCACCGGCTCGACAACTACAAGAACCGCTGGAACAGCGTGAAGGACGGCGCCGAGGCCGCGCGATGGCTCGTGTCCAACGGGTACGCGCTCCCCAAGAAGATCTCCGCCTACGGCGGCTCCTACGGCGGCTACATGGCCAACGCCACCATCATCGAAGGCGCCGACGTCTTCGGCGCATCCGTCAACATCGTCGGCATCGTCAACATGCGCACCTTCCTCGAGCAGACCAAGGGCTACCGACGCAAGCTCCGCGAGGTCGAGTACGGCCCCCTCACCGACTCCGAGTTCCTCGACTCCGTCTCCCCCATCCACCGCCTCGACGAGATCAAGGTCCCCATGCTCATCGCCCACGGCCTGAACGATCCACGCGTGCCCGTCGGAGAAGCCATGCAGCTCGCCGTCGGCCTCCAGAAGCGCGGCTACGACCCCGAACTCGTGTTCTTCCCCGACGAGGGCCACGGCTTCGCCAAGCTCGACAACCGCATCGTCTTCTACGAGCGCGTCGTCCGATTCCTCGACCGCACGATCGGGCCAAAGTCCCAATAAACACCAAACTTCCTGACCCCTCCGGATCGTCTACGATCCGCCCTTCATGACCACGCTCGCCACCGAGCAGAAGGAAGTCACGCCGCCCGACGCGGCCCCCGCACGGGCCGCCGGCGATCACGCCGCGCCCCACCACGCCCCCAAGCGCGTCTTCCCCGGCAAACTCCTGGCCATCAACGTTGTCGTCGGCGCCGTGCGACGCTTCGCGCCGCCGCTTTCCAAGACCCTGCACGTCCAGAAGCGCTCCGCACAATGGCCCTTCGACCCGCTCGTCCAGTGGGTCCACACCAACGGCGCCCGCCAACTCCCCGACGCCCTCAAACCCGTCTTCGAGCGCGAGCACGATCTGCACAAGAGCCTCCACGGCGTCGTCCGTGAAACCTCGTTCCGCAACACCGTCGCGCTCGCCGACGCCGCGCAGGTCTGCACCCGCGTCTCCTCGCCCCGCCGAGGCAAGGCCCTCCTCCACGAACTCGTCCGCATCCACCAACCCCAATGGATCCTCGAACTCGGCAGCGCGTTCGGCATCGGCTCGCTCGCCATGGCCGCCGCGCTCGACGCCGACGCCTCCACCCGCATCGACGGGATCGAGTACGAACCCTGGCGCGCGAAGATCGCGCAAGAAGGTCTGACCCAACTGCATCCCCGCGCCGGCCGCATCCACGCCGGCCGCATCGAAGACCTGCTCCCGGAAATCGTCGACGGCGCTTCCCCCGGCCCGGACCTCGCCTTCGTGGACGCCGAGCACACCTGGCAGGCCACCATGGGCTACCACCGCCTGCTCTCCTCTTGCGTCCGACCCGGCGCAATCGTCATCTTCGACGACATCGGCTGGTCGCCCGACATGAGGCGCTTCTGGGAGGACGTCGTGCGCGACGAACGAATCACCGACGCGATCGCCCTGGGCGACCGCTGGGGCATCACCCGCTACGCAGGGGCGTAACGCCGCATTCGTGCGCACCCAGCCCGGAGATAGGGCTCCGCGGCGAACATTCGAGCTTCCCCCCAAATCCACTCCCAACGCTACCGTGGCCCGCTGCCCATGGCGCCATCCGATCCAACCCCGTCCCGGCGCATCGTCCTCGCTCCCGACGCCTACAAAGAGTCGCTTTCCGCGCGCGACGCGCTCCGTGCCATGCGCGCCGGCGCCGAGCGAGCCGCCCGCGAGGCCGGCGTTTCCTGCGAGATCATCGACGCGCCGATCTCCGACGGCGGCGCGGGTTTCGTGCTCGCGCTGCGCCATGAACGCACCGACGCGCTGCGTCAGATCGACGTGTGCGGGCCTCTGGACGAGCGTGTGCGGGCCTCGTTGCTGCTCAAGCCGGCGCCCAGCGGCGCGGAACGACGCATCCCGCCGATCGTGATTCGGGCGGGCGCGGCCGGGTCGATCGCCGGCCTCATCGTGGGCTCGTGGGGCGGTTTCTTTGCGGGCGCGGCCGCCGGGATGCTCGGGTTTGCCGCCGCGTTCCTGCTGCACCCGTTGCTCCGATCCGGTGCGCGATTCGAGACGGCGGCGCTGGAGATGTCGTCGGCCGCGGGACTCGCGCTCGTGCCCAACGACCGACGTGACCCCGAGCGCACCACCACCTTCGGCGTCGGCGAGCTGATCCGCGCGGCCCTCGACGAGGACGTGCGGACGATCCTCATCGGCATCGGCAACAGCGGCACGACCGACGGGGGCGCGGGGCTGGCGAGCGCGCTGGGCGCGAGGTTTTACGACGAGCACGAGCGGTTGATCAAGCGCCCGGCCGGGGGCGACCTGCACCGCATCGCGCGCGTCGACACCAGCGGGCTCGACACGCGCCTCGACGGCGTCGAGGTGATCGTCGCGTGTGACGTCAAGAATCCGCTGTTCGGGCCGGAAGGCTCGGCTCGCGTGTTCGGGCCGCAGAAGGGCGCGACTTCCGAGCAGATCGAGCGGCTCGACAGAGGCCTGCGGAACTACGCGAATCGCGTGGCGCAAACGGGGCTCAAGGCCGACCCCGAAGCGCCGGGCATGGGCGCGGCGGGAGGAATCGCGTTCGGGCTCGCCGCGTTCTGCAACGCGCGCCTGACTCCCGGGGCCGCGTTGGTGCTCGACGCGATGAGCTTCGATGCACTCCTCCGATCCGCGCATCCGACCCTGCTGCTGACGGGCGAGGGGCGGCTGGATGGGCAGTCGCGCTCGGGCAAAGCGACGTTCGAGGTCGGGCGGCGCGCGAGGGAGGCCGGCGCGCACGTCATCGTGCTGCCCGGCTCCCTGGGAGAGGGTTGGGAATCCACGATGCGCGAGCGGGGCGGCGTGTTCGACGATGCTCGCCCCATCTCGCCGTCAGATCTGCCGAAGGATGAGGCGCTCCGGCGCGCGAGTGAACGGCTCGAGGCCGCGGCCCACGGCGCGGTGCGCGATTGGCTCAGGCCGCCGGCGACGGGGTGACCTGCCTCTTGGCGCGCGGGATTCCTACCCTTGCGCCAAGGCGCCGAGGAGATTCACCATGCCCACCATGTCAGCCGGCCTGACCATCGGAACCGTCCTGCTCCGTGTCGCCGACCTCGAGCGGGCGTGCGCGTTCTACGGCGGCATGCTCGGGCTGCGAGAGACGGGGCGCGCCGAGGGATCGTTCGTGTTCTTCGATGGCGGCGCGGCGACGCTCGCGCTGCACAAGGTCGGGAGCCCGCCGTCGGACCTGAAGTCGCTCCACGCGCTCACGGAGGTCTCCTTCGACACGCCCAACATCCAGGGCGAGTTCGCGCGGCTGCGGAGCGCGGGAGTGGTGTTTCTCTGCGGGGAGAAGCCGATGCTGGCCTCGTCGGACGCCACGCACAATCTGTACGCGGCGCCGTTCCACGATCCGGACGGGCACATCCTCTCGCTCACTTCGCGCGTTCCACGGGGATGAACGACGCGGCGGGAGGGCTCCCAGCGGGATAGCCTCTCCGGTTAGAATCTCCCGCGGCCCCCGGATTCAACCCCAAGGACGGGCCGCGAACCCTCGGCCCTGGAGACCACGGCGCATGACGATTCGTGAGGAGGACATCGTTCGGCTCTCGGCCCCGCCCATGAAGCGGAGCGAGGCGGTGTACATCCCCGAGATCGTCAAGGGATTCGGGACGACGATGCGCCACTTCGTGACCTCGTTCGGGCAGGGGAAGACGAGCCGCACGATCCAGTATCCCGAACAGCGGCGCGAGCAGATGCCGGTGGAGAAGGGCGGGCAGAACGCGAGCAACTTCCGCGGCGTGCACCGGCTGAACCGGGACGAGCAGGGCAGAGTGAAGTGTGTCGCGTGCATGATGTGCCCGACGATCTGCCCGGCGCGCTGCATCCACATCGACGCGGCGGAGAGCCCGTGGGACGACCGCGAAAAGTACCCGGCCAAGTTCGAGATCGACGAGCTGCGCTGCATCTTCTGCGGGATGTGCGAGGAGGCCTGCCCGGTGGACGCCATCGAACTCACGCCCGAGTACGACGTGGTGGGCCTGTCGCGCCAGGAAATGGTGTTCGACAAAGAGAAGCTGCTGAACGTCTACGACGTGACGATCAGCAAGAAGCCGATGTAACATGCGGCGGCGCCGCCGCCGGATTCGCCACTTCGCTTCCGAGCCGCGTTCTCGACGCTTACTTGTTCGGCTGCGGCGTATACCGCAGGTACGGCTTCACGGTGACGAAGCCCTTCGGGAACGCCTTCTTCGCCTCCTCGTCCGTGACGGCCGGGACGATGATGCAGTCCTGCCCGTTCTTCCAATCCGCCGGTGTCGCGACCTTGTATTCCGCGGTCAGCTGCAGCGAGTCGATGACGCGGAGCAGCTCGTCGAAGTTGCGCCCGGTGGACGCGGGGTACGTCAGCGTGAGCTTGATCTTCTTGTCGGGCCCGACGATGTAGACCGAGCGAACGGTGAACGTGTCGTTGGCCTGCGGATGGATCATGCCGTAGAGATTCGACACCTTGCGGTCACCGTCGGCGAGCAGCGGAAAATTGAGCTTGACCTTCTGCGTCTCCTCGATGTCCTTGGCCCACTCCTTGTGGTCCTTGAGGGGGTCGACAGAGAGCCCGACCACCTTGACGTTGCGCTTGTCAAACTCGGGCTTGAGCCGTGCGACCGTGCCGAGCTCCGTGGTGCAGACGGGCGTGAAGTCCTTGGGGTGCGAGAAGAGCACGCCCCAGGAGTTCCCGAGCCAGTCGTGGAACTTGATCGTCCCCTCGGTGGATTCCTGCGAAAAATCGGGGGCAACGTCGCCGAGTTGAATCGCCATTAGTGATCTCCCTGATGAAGTTTGTGAACGATCAGCATACGCGGTCGCGGCGTACGAGGGAACAGCCTCGCTCGCAACGGCGATGTGGTGTTTGGCGGCCGCGGGATGCAACGTCCGGGGGCGCCGGGGGGTAGCACACCCTCGGCCATTCCCCCACCACACTGCGATCGGAGCACCCCATGCCCTTGACGCTTGACCGCCGCACCGCGCTTCTGAGCGGATTCGTCGCCATCCTGGGATCTCCCTCGCTGGCGCGCCAGGATGCGCCGGCGCGTCCCCAGCGACCGCCCGCGTTGGAGCCCGACTTGGTGCGCGAATTCGTGGGCGCGGCCCACGGAAACATGGACAAGACCCGAACCATGCTCGACACCACGCCCGGCCTGCTGAACGCGACGTGGGATTGGGGCGGGGGCGACTTCGAGACGGCGCTGGGCGGCGCCTCGCACATGGGGCGCGCGGACATCGCGACGTTCCTGCTGGAGCGCGGGGCGCGGATCGACCTGTTCTGCGCGGCGATGCTCGGGCACCTCGAGATCGTGCGCGCGGCGATCGAGGCGCGCCCCTCGAGCGCGAGCGCGCTCGGACCGCACGGCATCACGTTGATCGCGCACGCCAGGAAGGGCGGCGAGCCCGCGGCGCGCGTGGTTTCGTTTCTGGAATCGCGTTAAGGGGTGATGAGGGCGGGCACGGCCGCTTCCACGGCGGGCCACATCGCGCCGAAGATGGAGCCGACGACGGCTGCGTACACCGCCGCGTCGAAGAGGCACCTGAGCGAGTTGGAGACCGGCTCACCTTTCCAGAGGATGTTGGTGAGCGTGCTGCCGCCGTAGGCGAGCAACGTGGCCGCGGCGACGGGCGCAAAGACCGTCATGAACGACGCGCCCGCGCCGGCCGCGAGCGTGGCGACGTGGGCGGCGATCACGGCGAGGATGATGTTGTTGACGAACCAGAGGGGGAGCGTCTTGCCCATGTTGGGGGCGGCGCCGAAGACGATGAGGGTGCCCCAGGGGCCCGCCTTCATTTTCTCGAGGAACGCGGGCTCCTTCATTTCCGGGCCTTGCTTGCAGTACGGGAAGAAGTAGAGCCCGGGCCCCGCGCCCTGCGCGCGCACGGCGTTCATGAATCCATCCTCGTCGGGCAGCTGCTTGTAGTCCTTCTTGTGGATCGGGATGACCATCCACAGCAACGACGACGCGACAAAGACTCCCACGGCGCTCAGCAGGATCGGCAGCCACAATTCGGTCAACGCGACGTCGTGCATGGGCATGGCGGGGGCTCCAACGGGGCTCCCCGGGCGGGCCTCCGCAGCCCGCGCGGGTGAACCCGGATGCCGCGATGATCCCCGGATTCGAGGTGTCCGTCAACGCGGCGTTTGGGGATAGTTCGGTCCTATGCTGCGCGATACAGGAGGAGCCGCATGGACCGAACCGTGATCGACAAGTACCTCGCCGGCGCCGGGGCCCTGATCCAAGCCATCAAGGGTCTGACGCGCGAGCAGCTGCTCACGTACCCCGTCCCCGGCACGTGGAGCGTGCAGCAGCTGGTGCTCCATCTGTTCGACAGCGACCTCGTTGGGGCGGACCGGATGCGCCGGATCATCGCGATGGAGCGGCCGCTGCTCATGGGGTACGACGAGAACTCGTACATCAAGGGGCTGCACTACGAGAGCGCGGACGCCGCGCTGGCCGCGCGCGCGTTCGAAGCGAACCGCCAGCTGATGGGAGCGCTGCTTCGCGACCTTCCGGACGAGGCGTTCCTGCGGGTGGGCGTGCATTCGGAGCGGGGTTTGCTCACGCTGGGCGACGAGGTGCAGGTGTACGTTCGGCACCTCGACCATCACATGAAGTTCATGCGCGAGAAGCGGAACGCGCTCGGCATGAGGGATTGAGGGCGGCGGGGCGCGTTCCCGCGCGTCACTTGCGATCGACGCCCGTGGTGGCGCTGGGGGGGCTGAACACGTCGAGCACGACGGTGTCCTCGATCGCATCCGCGCTGTGGGGCACATTCGACGGGAGGTGCAGCACCTCCCCGCCAACAAGCGTCACCTCACGAGGGCCGGCGCCGGCGCCCGGCTCGCCGATTCGAAAGCGGATCTTCCCCGAGAGCACGACCGCGAACTGTTCGTTGGAGTGGCTGTGGGTTTCCACCGAGAACCCCTTGGCGAGCGCCACGCGCGAGAGCATCGCCTGCGCGCCCATGACGCGCTGGCGCTCGATCAGGGGCATGGGACGGTCGGTCTCCATGTCGGTCCAGCGGTACACCCTCGCGTCGTGCGCCATGCCTGTCTCCTTGTGTTCACACGCCGATGCGCTCGCGCACGCCGCGGATGGCTTCGATGCAGGTCGCGATGTGCGCGCCGTCGTCGAGCCCCTCGATCACGCTCGCGAGGTCGGCCAGCCCGGCGGCGATATCTTCTCGCGACACCGCGGCCGCGAACGCCTTGTCCTTGAGCTTCTTCTTCACCGACTTCGCTTCGAGCGACGCGATGCCGTCGGGGCGGACCTTGGCGCACGCCACGATGAAGCCGGCAAGCTCATCGACCGCGAAGAGCGCCTTGGCCATGGGGGTGATGCGCGCCACGCCGGTGTACTCGGCATGCCCGAGGATGGCTTCGCGCGTCTCGGCGTCCACGCCCAGCTGTTCGAGGTGCGCGACGCCCACGCGCGGGTGCTCCTCCCTCGAAGGGTGCTTCTCGTAATCCATGTCGTGCAGCAGGCCGGCGGCCTCCCATCGGTCTTCCTGACCGGGCGCGAGACGCGCGGCATAGGTTCGCATGCAGGCCCCGACCGCTTCCATGTGCGCCCGCAGCGAAGGGCTCTCGGTCCACTCCTGCATGACGGCTCGCGCGTGTTCGGGGCCCATTCCGTATGCTCCTTGGCTGCGGCTGGCTGATCGTGAGGCCTTCTTGTACCGCATTCGGAGCGAACCGTTGAGGCGAGGACGAGGCTCCCGATGAGCGCGCACGAAGGATCGAATCACTTGCTGCCGGCGCTGCTGTGCGTGGCGTCGCACCAAGAGGCCGAGGCGGTGCTCAAGGGGCTCGGCGCGCCGGAGAGCGCGGCCCATGCTCCTGACTGGACGCTGCTGCGTGCGCCGGGGTCGTCCGAATCACTCGACCTGATCATCACCGGGGTGGGCAAGGCCAATGCGGCGGGCGCGGCGTCGAGAGCGATTCAGCCGCTGCGCCACCGGCTGGTGATCTCACTGGGCGTCGGCGGACTGCTGCCGGGGCACGACGCGGCGCTGGGGGCAACGGTGCTCGCCACATCGAGCGTGTTTGCCGACGAGGGCGCGGCAACACCGGGGGCGTTCGTGGACGTGGGGGCGCTGGGTTTCCCCCCGGCGCCGGGAGTGCAGGGCGTGGCCATGCCGACGGATCGCCGCTCGCTGCGGCCCTTGCGGGCGATTGTGGACGCGGTCGGGTGTGTGGCGACGGTGTCCACCTGCTCGGGGACGGACGCGCTCGCGCAGGAGATTGCGCGCCGAAGCGGCGCGATGGTGGAGGCCATGGAGGGCGCGGCCGTGGCTCTAGTGGCGCACCGGATGGGCGTGCCGTTCACGGAGATTCGGGCGCTGAGCAACACGACGGGCGATCGCGCGCGACAACGGTGGGACATGGCGAGCGCCATGGGCGCGCTCGAGCGCGTGGCGTCGAGGCTGAACGGAGCGCTCAGCCCTGCCGAATCGCCCCCATGGCCGCGGTGAGCGCTTCGAGCGTGGCGATCTCGCCCGAACGGATGCGGGACACGAGGCTCTCGAACGCCTTGGCGTCTTCCAGCGCGCCCTTGAGCGGGCCGGCGAGCGTGGAGCCGTACGTAGCGAGGCGCGACTCGGGCCACGGATCATCGCCGTTGCAGAGCAGCAGCAGCCACTCGCCCTGATGCTCGCGGAACACGATGGGCGCGCCGATGGGCTGCCCGTCGGCGAGCGTGGCCATGACGTAGGCCTTGTCGGCGTGCCGACGCACGTCCTCGAAGTGATGAGCATCGAACATCTCGCGGATGCCGTTCCCGAACTCCACGGTGTACGCGGCGGACGAGGACACCACGTCGCCCGCGCCGCTGCCGAACGCCTCGTGGGCGGCGCGGCGCAGATCGGCCAGGCGAGCGAAGTAGACGAGCATCGGGGCCAGGACCGTCGAGGTGTTCGAGGCCTGTGATGGATCAAAGAACGGCGCCAGGGCCGTCGGGTCGAGGGAGGAGGACGCGATCTTTCGGATCGATTCCGCCGCTGCGACGGGAGTCGCGCGCAGGTCGGCGGGAGTGGTCGAGGGCTTGGCGGCTGGAGTCGCCGAAGTCGCGCCCAGCGCTTTCGCGCTCTGCTCCGTCCTGGCGGGCTTGGAGCCCGATTCCTTTTTTCCGCAACCCGCGACGGTCGCCGCGAATAACGCGAGCGTCAGCGCCGCAATCTCTCGCCTCTTGGCCATCTGAATATTCTCCTTCGGCTTGTGGTCAGGCCCCACCGGAGCGACGTTCATTCTTGAGGGACTCGAGCAACTCGTCGAGCATGCGCCGCAAATTCTCGTCCCCCGGGGTCAGATCCCGATGCAGCCTGCGGCGAGCCTCCTCGATCGAGATGGGCGGATCAACCAACACCGCCCCGGGCGCTTCCCGAACATCGACGACGAGCCGGCCGGTGGGCTGGCCCGGCGCCGGCGTAACCGGCTTGGGCTTGGGCCCCCACGCCACCACCCGCTCCGTCTCCTCGAAGCCCAGCGTGGCTCCCTCCCGGCTCACGGCCTTCACCGTCCACCCGGCGACTTCCTCCCCGGGCCCCGGCATGAGGTAGTCCTCGCCGGGTTTTCGACCGCCCGGGTCAACCATGGCCTTCCATTCGTCCGCCACCCGAATGACGCCGACGAAGGTCAGGCGGTCCAGAGCGTCAGACGCGAGTTTGAGCCGATCCTCCCCGGCGGGGTCGCCACCGGCCGTCTCCACCGAGGGGGGCTTGGCCCAGTCCTTCCGATCGGGCGAGAACGCGTTGGAGAGGGCGAGCGACTCCCAGGCCCCTTCCGCGGCGGGAGGCCGGGAGAGCGGGCGCAGGACCAGCGGAGCTTGCGGCGGCCTCTCACGCGCCTCAGGCGCCGGCCTGTCAGGCAGAAGGCGGACGCCCAGCGCAGCCACGGCCGGAGCCAGAGCCACTCCCAGTCCGAGTGAGAGCCACAGTCCCCGCCGACGCCAGAAGGGCACCCGATAGGCCGCGAGTTGAAGCGTGTGCCTTGCCATGTTCAGGATGCCGGCTCCAGCCAGACGTACACGGTTGCGTCGACGATGACGCCCGTGATCGCCGAGTATGCCGAGCGGGACACGGTGGTGTTTCCGATTCGGAACCACGGGGCCGCCGCTCCCTGAGCGGGTGATTCGATGGACGTCAGCACGTTCGCAAGCGTCTCCATCCGATCCGCGGCGAACTGCACGTTGAGCCGAGCCGTGCCCGATCGTGGGCCGTCCGACACCTTCTCGGGCGGCATCGCCTCGAGCTTGGTCACCGTGCAGCCGGCGCCCTCGATCAACCCGCGCAAGCGCTCTTGCGCGTTGGACGCGGCCAGCGCCATCGACGTGCCCCGAGCCCGCCCCGGGCCGTGGTCGGTCCACCACGCGCGCGCCGTCTCGTGGCGCACCCGCTCCGCGGGCTCCTCGCCCGCGAGCGAGCGGTACGAGCGCACAAGATCGCGTTCCTGCGCGTTTTCCGCTCGAGTCTCGACCGCTTCCACGCTCGGCGGGACCACCCATTGCACCACGCCGAACAGCGTGAGGATCGCCAGCCAAGCGTACGGCCAGCGTCCGGAGGTGAGCGTGCGCACGATGGGCGGCGCGTCAAATCGCCTCATGATCCGCCCCCTTCGCGAGCCGCGAGCGCCGCCGGCGTGCCCTGCGCTCCGTCGACGGGCGACACGAAGTGCGCCCGCGTCAGCCTCGCGTCGATGCGGGCCTTGGCCGTGCCCTGCGCGCCGCCGAGCGTCTCCGCCCCCACCTGACGAGCCTGCTCAAACCCCGGGTGCGCCTCGATTGACCGCACAACATCCGCCACCGACGTCGCGGCCACGTCAATCGTCACCGATTCATCGAGCAGTTCCACGCGCTCCGCCCAGGACGAATCCGGGAGCGCCTCGGTGATGGCCGCCAGCACCCGCCAGCGCTCCACATACCCGTCCTCGAACCGCCGCAACCGATCGTGCGACGCGACAATCCCGAGGGTCGTCGATCGCATTCGATCCACCTCGTCCGCCCGCGGCTTGGCTTCCTCCATCGCGGCCGCGAGCGCGTCGCGCTCCGCAAACTCACGATCCCGCCAGGACGAGGCCAGCAGTGAGAGCCCCGCCACCAGCATCGCCGCGACGGCCGCGACCCGAAGCCACCGGGGCGCGACTCGCTTCCGCCCCGCGCGCCGATGGAGCAGATCGCACGAGGGCGCCGGGTGGCGTTCGCGATCGATCCCGCCAAACCGAACCCCGATCAGCGCCGCCCCCAGCGCGACATGCTCCGCGCCCCACACCCCGCCCGGCCCTCCGCCCCCCTCGGGAACGCTCACGCTCCAATCGCACACCCGAGACGCCTCGTCCGCACGCTCCGCCTTGACCGACCCAGCCCAACCCAGCCCGGCGAACCGATGGCGCATCGCGCCCGCGTCCGTCACCTCGAGCAGCTCCGCGCCCTCCCCGGCCTCCGCCATCAGCACGGAAAAGCACTCCGCGCTCGGCACAACCCGCGTCACTTCGACACCCGCCTCCGCGAGGCGAGCCACGTCCGATTCCACATCCTCAGCGCGCATCGCAAGCACGCTCGCGCGCCCGGCTTCATTCCCGGTTCGGCGCAGCTCCACCACGTCCCACAGCAGCCGCGTGCCGGCGGCGACGGGGAAGAACGCCGACAGATTCGCGCTGACGGCGTCCCGCAACTCGTCCGCGCTCTGCCCGGTCAGCTCGATGTCACGTCTCCAAAGCCGACACACGGGGACGGCCAGCGTGGCGCCACGCACCGGCGGATCCCCCGCGCCACGGAACTCGCTCCCGAACACGCCCGCCAGCCGTCGTGCGCGCCATGACACTCTCGAGCCTGCGCACGTGGCGTCCACGACGATCGCGTCGTCCGCGACGCGCACGACTCCCACGCCGCCCCTTCGATTCGTTCCCGCATTCCGCGCCATGACACCCACTCTAGAGCCACCCCTCTCTCGACTCCACCAGACGAGCCAATCCGTTGTCATCGAGCCTCACCCGGATCATGTACCGGCCCGTCGAGCGGCCCGTCTCGGCCCGCGCCCGAACGGTGTACACGGGATCGATGTTGAACTCCACCGAGCTCTCCAACTCGGGAAACACGCCCGGACCGACGATGTCTCGGAACGTCACCCGCGTGAGCCGCTCCAGACGACGCTGCGCGTCCGCCACGCGGTCCAACGCGCGGGGCTCGCGCAAGCCGATCGCCCGAAGCACGACGCTCGACGCGTAATTCGGATCCACACCGGATGCGCCCGACATCGTTGTCATGTGGGGTGTGAGACGCTCGTAGAGCGCCGTCGTCATCCCGGGCACGCTCAGGAGCATCTCCATCCGCTCCATCCTGTCGCCCTGGAGCGGCTCATCCGCAAGCCGCAACGACACGAATCGCCGGTCAACCGATGACTCCTCCGAGCGCGCGATCCTGAAGTCCTCGATCGCGTTCAGAATCGCATCCGCGCTTGCCGCGGATTCGCCCATCGCGAGCAATAGTCCCCGAAGATCGCGCCGGGGCGCCCGATTCAGATTGATCTTGCCCGATTCAGATTCGAACCACACGGTCGCAGCCCGCCCATTGATCATCAACTGCGCCTCGCCCGTGAGCACCAACGGCGCCGGACGCTCCGCCGTAGCGGCCTCTTCCGCTCGCCGGCGTGCACGCTCGGCTTCCTCGGCCTGCGCCGACGTATCTCCCTCATTGCGCCGACCGCCCCGCGATGACGATTGACGCTGCTGCTCCTGCTGGACCTGCGCCATGCGCTCCGCGATGCGGCCAAGCAGCCCACCGGCCGCGGACATTTCCGCGGGAAACGACGGCAGTCCCGGGATCGAAGTCCCCGCCTGCGGGCCCCGCGCCATCGCATCACCCGAGCTGCCCCCGTAGGACGTGAACTCCGGCCACTGCGCCCCGAGCGCCGTGCCGAGGTCTTTCACGGCCTGCACGCACGCGCCCCGCGCGAGGAACTGCGCGCTCGCGCGATCGATCTCCGCGGTGGCCTGCTCGACCGCGCGACGCGATGAGATCGCGTACGTGGCCGCGAGAGCCGTGCACAGCGAGAGCGCCACGAGCACGCCGATCAGAACGTAGCCACGACGGGGATCACCCACCGAACCGGCTCTCCTTTCTCCTTGGTGATGGTCCATCGAATGGCGCGCGGCAGCGCGGAGGTGGTCCACCCCTCGCGCCAGGCCGCCCCGGACCCCGGCTCGTAGTACAGGTACTCGAACGAGACATCCTTGAGCCCCGTGAGCAGGACACGCCCTTTTTCCGGCGCGCCTCCGTGCCGGCCCGGCTGCTCTTCGTAGACGATCGATGCCACCTCGTCCTTCCGCTCCACCCGGTATCGCGCCGCCACGGGCTCGCGCCGCTCCGGACGTCGGATCGACACCAGCGTCTCGAGCTCCAGCTCGCTCGATGTCCCGATGAATCGCCCGGCCTCGCCCTCGTCGGAGATCCGAATCCATCCGATCTGCGCCGACAACAGCGTGAGCACCCGGGACTCACGCGTCCCCCGCTGCTCGTCGAACCGCGCATCACCGACCAGTCGCGACGTGGTCCGCAGCGCGCCGCCCGCGAGCAGCATGACCAACGAAGCAATCGCCAGCGCGATCAGCAACTCCAGCAGCGTCAGGGCGCGCCGGCAGGAGCGTCGTGAGCAGCGCTTCGTGCGCGTCACCATCGCACCGTCATGAGTTCAACCCGGCCCACGCTCGTCTCGATCACGTCCATGGCCAGCATCGGGGTGTTCAACCCGCCCGGCGCGGGGCCCGCGGCCTCCCCCGCGCGCGCCGCCTGCAAGCCCTTCACCGCTTGCAACGAGATCTTCACCTCCCACGCCAAACCTTCGCGCAAGCCCGTCCATCGACGAACGCCCGGATCCGTTCGGTCGGCCTGCTCCTCCGGCATCAGCCCGAGGTACGCCTCCTCCGTGAGCGCGCGCGCCAGCGCCAGCTCCGCCTCCGCCTGCGTGCTGCGCAGGCGCGCCCGCTGCGCCTGCACGAGCCCTCCCGCCACCGCGGCAAAGCCGGCCGACGCGATCGCCATGGCGACCATCACCTCCAGCAGCGTGAGCGCACGCCGGCGCCCGCGCCCCGTCCCTGCGCGAGCGCGTTTACCGAAAGAGCATTTCATTGGTGTCGATCTTCGTGTCGATCAGCTGGTCGATGAGCCCGATGTTGACCATCCCCTCGAGGAAGTGCGGCGTGGCCGCCGCGAGATCTCCCGGGTTGAACATGATCGTCGGCGTCACCAGGATCACGAGCTCGGTCTGCTCCCGGAACACGTTCTTGCTGCGGAACGGGATGCCCAGCAGGGGCAGGTCGCCCAGAAACGGAATCTTGGAGACGGACGAGGCCTCGCGATCCAGCCGGATGCCCCCCATCACCGCGGTGTCGCCCGTGGGCACTGTGATCTCCGTCTGAATCTGCCGCTGCGTGAATGAGGGAGACTGAATGGCCGCGCCCGACGCGGGCTCCACCACGTTCGAAACCTCCTGCTGGATCCGCATGGAGACTTCGCCCCGGTCGTTCACGACCGGCGTCACCGTGAGAATGACACCCGTCTTGCGGTACTCGATGGCCTGATTGATGCGGTTCGGATCGGTCGCGTCCACCGAGCCGGAAATCTGCTGCGTGATGATCGGCACTTCGGACCCGACGTTGAGCGACGCGGAGCGCCCAGAGGTGGCGATGGTGTACGGCGCCGAGAGCACGCGAACCTGCCCGTCCGTCGCGGCCGCCTCCACGAGCGCCAGCGCGTTTTCCGACAGAATGAACGCGCTGCCCACCGCGGCCGACGTCAGTGCGCTCGCCGCGGAGCGCAATTCGACGATGTTCCCGTCGATCTCCTGCCGCGTGAACAGCTCGACGCCGAACTGCAGGTCGCCGCTGAGCACCACCTCCGCGATGACCACCTGCAGATAGACCTGCTTGGGCGGCACATCGAGCTGCTCGATCAGCGCGCGAACCTGCCGGTACACGGGCGGTGTCGCGGCGATCAAGAGACGGGTGGGCTCGGAGCCGGTCGGCGCGCCGCCCCCTCCACCGCTCCCGAACGTGCCGAACCCGGACGTGTTGCCCTGCGTGTTGCTCGCATTGGCGTTCTGATTGCGCCCGGAAGGACTCCCCGCGCCGCCCGTGACCGGAGGCGTGAGCCCGAAGCCCCCCCCACCGCCCGTGGCCGCGCCCCCTTCGAGCACCGTCACCGCGACCGGCGGCTTGACGCCCTCCTCCCCGGTCCCACCGAACGCCGCGAGAATCGCCGTTTGGATGGTGGCCGCGGAGGAGTGCTGCGGCGTATAGAGGTGCACGCGCGTCAGATCAGGGTCCACCGGAACATCCATCCGATCAAACCACGCGTCGAACACGGGGACCATCTCGCGGAGCGACGTCGTCACCATCACCTGCTGGGATCGTTCGAGGGCCGTGGCGGTGTACGACCCGCCCTCTCCGCCCTTGACGCCGAGCCCGAGCGCAAACTCGTTGAACGTCTTGACCAGCTCGCTGGCCTTGAGATAGCTGGGGGAGTACAGCCGCACGGACTTGTTCGCGAAGAACGGGCGATCAAACTCGCGGATGATCTCGATGAGGCGCGAGGCGTTCGCGGGGGATTCGACCAGAATCAGGACATTCGTATTGGGAACGGTGACGAGCGCGCCCCGCTCGCTCACGAGCTTCGTGAACGTCGTCTCGAGGTCCTTGGCGCTCACGCTCCGAAGCGGCAGAACGTATGTCCCGGTGGCGAGCAGGTCGGCGGCGCGATCAAGACCGATCCGCAGCTCGCCCGGCCGCTTCGGTGCGCTCGCGCCGTTCACCACGTGGATGACATCACCGGACCGCACCAGCGCCCAGCCGTACGCCTCGCACACGCTGTCCAGCGAGCGGATCAGCTCGTCGTGCGAGAGCCGCCCCTCGAGCACGAACGACATCGGCTTGTTCTGCAGATCGGCCGCGAGAACGTAGTTGACCTGCAGCGCGCGGTCGAACACGGCCGCGAAGACTTCCGAAGGGTCGGCTTGCTTGAAATTCAGCGTGACGTCGAGCAGCCGGTCGTCCGCGGGCGCTCCCGCGGCGGGCGCCATCGAAACTCCGGATCGGGGAGACAGGTCCTCCGGCGCGACACGCTTCGGATGGCGGCTCGTTGCCGCCTCAGGCCCCCCGGGCAGCATGACGTCGTACTCGCGACCGCTCTGGCCAGGCTGCAGTGAGCGCATCGGCGACGCCCAAGGCCGCTGCGCGCTGGGCGCCGGCGGCGGCTCCGTTGCGCAGCCCAACGTGCCGGCCACGCCCGCGATGACACTCGCCAATCCGATCCGCCGTGTTGCCGTCATGCCCGCCTCGTCGCTTCCGCCCGCCCCGGCGCGAGCCAATCAAGTCTGTCTACACCGTTTGCAGGTTGTTGATGCTGAAGATGGCCAGCAGCATCGCCACCACCACCGCGCCGACAACGAGCCCGATCGCCAAAATAGCCGCGGGCTCCAGCAGGGTCAAAGCACGCTTCGTGCGCGACCCAACCTCGTGCTCGAGCGATTCCCCGAGCCGATCAAACACCTTTCCGAGCGTCCCCGACTCCTCTCCCACGGCCACCAGCTTCTCCATCCGGTCGGGCAGCAGGCCCGTCGTGCGGATGGCTTCGGACAGTCGCCCGCCCTCCCGGACCCTCCCCACCGCCGCATCCAGCCGCCGACGCAATTCGACGCTCGTCCAGGCCGAGGTCCCGATCTCCAGCGCTCTCAGGAGCGGCGTGCCCGCGCTCAGCATCATGCCCATCGACCCGCAGAAGCCCGCCGCCTGGTGCTTCCACCAGAGCGCGCCCGGCGGCGTGCGGGCGAGGACCCAACGCTCGAGCGACGCGCGCCGATCGTCGTTCGAGACGTGCCACCGCAGCCACAACATCCCCGCAACGACCATCACCAGCCCGATGGGACCCCAACGACCGATGCTCAGGCATCCCTCGATCACCACGCGCGAGAACCAGGGAGGCTGCACCCCCATGTCATCGAAGATCACCGCGAATCTCGGCACGACAAACCCCACGATGCCCGCCAGCATCACCGTGCCGACCCCGAGCAGGATGACCGGGTACGTCAGCGCCGACGCGACCTGCTGACGCATCCGCGCCGATCGCTCTTCCTGCTCGTTCAGCTTCAGCAGCGCCTCCGGAAGCGTGCCCGATTCCTCCCCCACCTGCAGCATGGCCGCGTGCACCGGCGGAAACCACCCGCGCAACTCCCGCACTCCCTCGGCCAGCGTTCGCCCCTCGCGCACCGAACGCGCGAGCGTCTCCAGTGTCTCCCGATGCTCGCGCTTCCGCGCTACACCAACCACCGATTCGAGCGCCGCGTCCAACGCCATCCCCGAGCCCAGCAGCAATGACAACTCCCCGAACACCTCGGCCCGCGCGCGCCGCCACGCCCCCGACCGCACGCCACGCTCGCCCGACCGATCCGACGTCTCTCTCGATCCCCCGCGACGCGCGATCCCGCGGCCCCGCCCCTGCAGCGGCCGCAGCTCCACGACCACCAGCCCCTGCCGACGCAGCTCCTCCCGCGCGCGCTCCGGCGACGATGCCTCCACCTCGCCGAGCGCAACGCCCGCGCCCGCGGACATCGCGCGATACGCGAATCTCTGGCTCGTCGTCAACGCCGTCACCCTGCCGACCCTACTCCTGGATGTGCTCCACCACCTGCTCGTAGGACGTCTCCCCCGCCATCACCTTCTCGATCGCGTGCTCCCACAACGTGCGCATGCCCGCCCCCTTCCGCGCCGCGCGCAGCACCTCCGCGCTCGGCGCCCTGTCCAGCACCGCGCGCTGCACCCCCTCCGTGACCTCCAGCAGCTCTGCCACCACCGTCCGTCCCCGATACCCCATGTTCAGACACGCTCGGCATCCCTTGGCCCGGTGAAACCGCGCATCCTCCCCGAGCCCGAATCGCTCCCGAATCGACAGGTCCGGCGTGTAGGACTCCGCACACTCCGCGCACAGCTTCCGAACCAGCCGCTGCGCCATCACACCGATCACCGCGGACGCGATCAGGTAATCCTCCACTCCCATGTCCAGCAGACGAGCGAACGCCGCGCTCGCCGAGTTCGTGTGCAGCGTCGACAGCACCAGGTGACCCGTGAGCGCCGACTGCACCGCCATCCCCGCCGTCTCCCGGTCCCGGATCTCGCCCACCATGATCACGTCCGGATCATGCCGCAGAATCGACCGCAGACACCGCGCAAAGTCCAGCCCGATCTCCGATCGCGCCGGGATCTGGTTCACCCCGTCAAGGTGATACTCCACGGGGTCTTCCACCGTCACCACCTTCACCGCGGGGCTCGAAACCTCCTTGAGCGCCGAGTACAACGTCGTCGTCTTGCCGCTCCCCGTGGGCCCCGTCAGCAGCACCATGCCCTCCGGCCGCCGGATCAATCGGCGGAACCGCTCGCGCTGATCCAACGACAACCCAAGCTCATCCAGGTCCAGCCGCACGGAGCCACGGTCCAGAATGCGCAGCACCACCTCCTCGCCATGCACCGACGGCAGCACCGACACGCGCATGTCCACCTCGCGCCCCGACACCTGCAGATTGATCCGCCCGTCCTGCGGCAATCGACGCTCTCCCACGTCCAGCCGCGCCATGATCTTGATCCGCGAGATCACCCCCGCGTGCAGCGACAGCGCAGGCGGCACCGCGTCCACCAGGTCCCCGTCCAGCCGATACCGCAGCCGCGCGCGCCGCTCCGTGCGCTCAAGGTGAATGTCCGACGCACCCAGCGACACCGCGCGCTCGAACACCTCCGACAGATACTGCACCACCGGCGCCTCCGACGCCAGATCCCGCAGCGTCCCCTCATCCAACGCGCGAACGTCCCGATCCGAACTCTCACCCTCCACGTCCGTCCCCGCCGTCACGTGCGCAATCGCCCCCTCCACATCGCGCTGCGTCCCCACGGCCACGCGGATCTCCCGCCCCAGCGCCTGACGCATCGAATCCACAAGGCTCTCATCCGGCGGCCACGCCAGCGCCACCGTCAACGCTCCGCCCTCCATACGCACCGGCGCCACCGCGTTGAACCTCAGGAACGGCGCCGGAAACACACCCGCCAACGCCGCATCCATCTCCTCCCATTCCGTCGGCGCCTCCCATCGCTCCCATCCCAACAAATCCGCGGCCGCGTCACGAAACCCCTCCTGGCTCAGCAATCCCGCCGAGATCAATAACCTCGACAATCGCTGCCCCTGCGTCCGACGCAGCTCCACGAGCCGCTCACCGTCACCCGCGCTCACCTTCCGCCGCTGCACCAGGTCCTCGAGAATCGCGCGATCCAGCGCGTCCGCGTTCGCGGCCACGCCGTCCGACCTCGTGCTCGCCGTGCTCACGCTCATCCGTTCGCGCCGCGCGCTACTCCTCGTCCGCCGACCAGTTGTAGATGTCCCTGGCGTCCCCCGTGCCGCCCTCCTTGTCGTCCGACCCCAGCGAATACACCTCGAACTCAAACCCCTCCGCGCTCGCCGGAGATCGATACCGCAACGTGCGCTTCCACCCGTCCTTGGGAAGCCCCTTCTTCGAGAGATACGGCCCGGCCCATCTCTCGATCCCCTTCTTCTCCAGCAGCGCGCTCAATCCCTCCTCCGTCGTCGGGAACCGACCCACATCCAGTCGAAACTGCGTGAGCGCCGTCTCCGTGTTGCTGATCTGCTGCTTCGTCACCGGAACCGCCGACTTGCCGAACACCTTCAGCAGGTTGGGCGCCGCCACCGCGGCCAGCAGCGCGATGATCCCCAGCACGATCAGCATTTCCAACAGCGTGAAGCCCCGCCTTCCTCGTCTCATCACCGCTCCCTTCATCTCTCCCTCGCCTTTCCCCCCGCCCGATCCCGACATTATTGCGACACCCGAACACCGTCAATCGCGTCACCCATCACCACCACCTCGCGACCCCCGGGGCCTGTCAGCCGCGCCGCGCACGCCGACGCCAGCCGCCCCGGGCTCCACGTCACCAACGCCACATCACCCATCTCCTCCTTCACCAGGCGCCACGCCCCAGTCGACCCCCCCTCGGGAATCACCCACACCTTCCAACCTCTCGGCGCCGTGAACCGCTCCTCCCCCGCCCGCAAAACCCCCGTCCCCGCATCAAACACCACCGATATCGGCGCGCCGCGCCTCGACGATTCGGCCTGCGCATGACGCACCAGCCCCACCACCCGATCACGCACCCGCGCCGCGTCGTCCCCACCGCGCGCGCGCACGAGCGACGGCAGCACCACAGCCCCGGCCAGCGCCACGATAGCCAGAACGACCAACAGCTCCAGCAAAGTCACACCACGCCCCCACGATGCGCCCGTCCACCGCCGCGCCCGTCGTTGAAGGCTCATCGCGCTCAGGGCGTTGTGCCCCCCGTCGTCGGCGCCGGCACAATCGCGGCCTCGCCGTTGCGACGCAGAATCGCGATCACGTCGTCCGTCGTCACGCGACCGTCACGATCGACGTCGTACTGCGTCGCCGCCACACCATCGACCCGGTGCCCGACGATGAACCGCAGCACCAGCCGCGCATCCTCTCTCGTGATCAGCCCATCCCCGTCCACGTCCCCGCGATCCCGATTGTCGTTGCCCCCCGTTCCGCCGTTCCCGCCGTTCCCCGTCAGCGAAGGCCCGATGAAGCCCGTCAGCGTCTGCGCGCCGAATGCCGCCGACAACGGGTTGTTGGAGCCGGAGAACGCCACCGTGATGGCCTCGGTGTCCGTCTCCGTACGAACATACGCAAACCGAGCCGACCCGCGCCGAATCTCGAACGTGATCGGTGTCGGGTCATTGCTCGACCGGATGATCGTCAACCCCTGAAACTCACCCGCGACATCGATGCTCGATGTGAACGTCTGCCCCCCCACCACGGCCACCACCTGATCTCCCGCACGAATCGGCGCCGCCGTGCGCGACGACACTCGCCCGTTGAAGATCTGAAAGAACTGCTGCGGCGGCGGTGTCGTGCCCCCGCCCGTTTGCGCCATCGCGCCCCCGCTCCACAGCAGGCCGAACACCGTCACCAGCGCCCACATCATCCCTCGCGCCACGTCGTCCGCTCCCTGGCTCGCCCGGCCCGACATGATACGCCCGGGCCGCACACGCCGATCCAGCCACCCCGCGCAAAAAGAAAGCGGGCGTCCCGAAGGACGCCCGCGTGTGAACTCAGATCAAGCCTTGCGAAACCGGTTTACTGGGCCGAGAAGGTGGCCGAGTTGCCGGGACGCACGAACACGATCGCCGCCTCCGATGCGCTGACCGACCCGAGGTCGCCAACGCCGCTCGGAACGTCCTCGCCGCCGATCAGCACGCCGAGTGAGCGGCTCATCGCGATCGCGATGGTGCCGGGCATGTCGTTCGCCGTCACCGCCGCGTTGCGGAAGTTGGTGATCGTCGACCAGCCGCCGTTCTGCGTCGAATTCGTGACGACCAGACGGGCCGGGCCCGCGATCGACGAGATACGACGACCGAACGTGTTGAAGTAGATGTCGCTGCCCGGCGTGGAGGCAAACTCCAGGAACACCGAGTAGCCCGACACGATGCGGTTGAGACCACGGAGCGATCCGCAGTACACGCCCGCCGAGTCGATCGCCAGCGCCAGGTCAACGTCGAGGCAGCGCGGGTACGAGCCCGTTCCATCGTCCTCGAGGAAGATGAAGAAGCCGGACGCGTTGGTGGAGGCCGTGCCGGAGGTCGAGCCGCCGATCGGCAGCGCCACGCTGCTGTTGAGATTGACGAACGTGGTGCCCGAGCCCGGGATCTGCAGACGGTTCGGGCTCACACCCGAGCCGAGGAAATCCTGGCCCGCGTTGTCACGATCCAGAGGCAGGCCCGCGAAGCCGTCAAGCGTCATCGGACGAACCTGGAACATCCCGATGTTGTCCAGATCGATGTTGAAGTTCACCGGCGCCGCGGCCCCGGCCGTCGCCGACGAGCCCGTGCCGGACCCGCGACGATCGATATCCGAGAGGAACGTCACACGACGAGCCACCGCGTTGTTCGCCATGAACGGCGTCCGGCCCGAGATGTCCTCGTCCGGGCAAATCACGAAGATCACCGGGCAACCCTTGTAGGACTTGTGACCGGACGTGTGCATCGTCCACCGACGGGCGTTGTTGGAGTCCGCCGCGTTGGTGACGACCACCTCGCCGATCAGCTCGAAGGCCGGCTTGAACGTGATCGTGCAGTCGCTGATACCCACGCCCGTGCCCGTGAACCGCGAGGGGTCATTGGTCACCGGGTTGAAGGTGATCTTGATCGGCTGCACCACGTTCGAGAGGCTGTTCAGATTCTGATAAAGCAGAACCTGCTGGTTGTTATTGGGATTGTTCCCCGACTGCACGTTCGCCGTGGCGTACAGCTGCAGGTCAGGAATCGTGTTGAGGATGCCCTGCGGCTGGAGGAACGCCTCGCTGTCCAGCGGGCCGCCCTGGCCGACGAGCTGCGGGTGGAAGTAGCGCATCGAGTTGGCGCCGAAGAGAACCTCGTCGCCGTTGTCGCCCGTGACCGTGCCACGGTACGTGATGCCCTTGTACACGAACTGAATCGTGCCCTCTTCGCCGACCGGCTTGAGGACGTACGCCTTGATGAGCGTGCCCAGGCCGTCGTTGGTCGGGTCGCCCGAGGCGCCCAGACGCAGCGTGCCTGTGAACGTCATGGTCAGCGGGTTGCCTTGCGGGTCAACCGTGATCGGACGGATCACGCGAACGAAGATGTGATCGCCGGGCAGGTTCGACGTCGAAGGAATGTTCTGCGCCGTGCCGCCGACCTCACGCAGGAACGTTCCCGCCGGGTTCGTCTGATCCGAAGGATCGACGTACTCGATCGTGAAGGAGTCCTGCGGGAAGAGCATGCCGCTCGGGAAACGAACAATCAGGGTGAAGCAGCCGTTGCTGTCCGGCGTCGTGGACGGAGCGTCGATGCTCGCCAGAAGGCTCGCAAGCGACTCCTTCCGACCGGCATTGCCGTCGCCGTCGCCACGAACGTAGAAGCGCTCCAGAAGGCTGGTGGCGCTGCCCACGATCTCCACCTGACGCGTCGTCTTGAGACGAACCAGCGTCACGCGGTTCGACGCGGCGTCGAGCTCCGCAACCGCGGTGTCCTTGAACTCGCCCGCGGGGGACGTGATCAGGATGCCGCGAGAGGGATCCTTCGCCTTGTTCGGATTAATCACGTTGTCTTCGTTGTCAACGATGTCGAAGCCGGGGTTGAACACGTTCACGCGATAGCCGGGCGTGACCACGAGAGCCTCGTCCAACGGATCGTCGAGTTCCAACTCCACCGTGTTGTCGCCGTTCCAACCGGCAAACGAGTCCTGGATGTTCACACGACGCGCGGTCGAGTTGTTCTCCCAGATGAAGAAGTACGACTCGCCCTCACCCGTGCTCGGGCCCGTCGTCCCGACATTGTCCTCGCTGAAGCCCAGGAGCACATCGTCGAGGCCATCATCCACCGTCGCCGCGATCAGCGCCGGGGGAGCACGGTCGATCGCCTCGTCCGGAGACGAGTGAGCCGTCAGCACGTCCGCCGTGAACGTCGCGCCGGGCGTGATCACGTTGCCCAGGCCGCCGGCCGTGGACACCGCGTTGTTGTTGACCGCCACGAAGTACGGGGGATTGTTAGGGAAGCCCGTGCCCGAGCGAATGCCCGTGGCCGCCAGCGTCCCGTCCGCCGCGTTCGCCGTGAGCGGCAGCAGCGGAGCCGTGAAGCCAACGGTGTCATTCGACGTGCCCGTGGTGAGCAGGTTGGTGCTCGTGGGAGACGCGAACACGCGAGCCGCGAAGTTCGCGGCGGCCGCGGTCTCGGCCTCACGAAGCTGCAGGCCGGCAGCCAGCCCGGCCGTCAGGTCATTGATCGTCTCGCCGGGGAAGTAGCCGCTCGCGAAACGGTTCTGGGTCGGGCCCGTCACCGTCTCGTCGAACACCACCGTCAGCTGGTCGATCAACGAGCACAGCGGGTTCGCCACGCCGGAGATGTTGCCGGCCGCGCGAGCCTCGAACGCCACCGCGAGCGGACGAGCCTTGTCACCAAGCGTGACTTCGGTGTCCGAGCTCAGGGAGCCGCCGAGGATATTCGCCGCGTAGGTGATGCCGCCGCCCGAGTTACGGACGAGCGTCACGGCCTCGCGAACGTTGCGCCGACGATAGTCGTCGGAGCCCTCGTTCGAGTAGGTGCCGTCCGAGTTGATCGCGTCGTCGCTGTCGGCCAGCGTGAATCGAGCGAACAGGCGAGACGAGCCCGTCGCCGTGACGGGGTCCGTCGTCGTGCCGTCGAGGTTCGTGTCGTTGATGCCGGGCACCTGACCGGTCGTCGGGAGCGCGGCCTGCACGAGGTTGCTTGTGGCAATCACGTTGCCGTCTTCGTCCTCGAGCTGGAACTGATTGTTGTCGCCGACCGTCGTCACCGACGCGCCGAAGTTGACCTCAACCCAGATCTGGCTCGCGCCCTGATTCACCACCGGGCCGTTGCCCTGCAGCAGATTCACGCTCGACACTTCCAGCGCCTGAGCCTCGCCCAAGGCCTGGTACGTCGACACGTTGGCGCTGGGCGTCTCGCCCGACACGCCGAAGATGTTCGACGAGGAGCCGAAGCCGATCGTCGAGTTCTGCACCGTCGCCGCGTCCGCCGCCACGACCGGCGTGGTGAACGGGATCGTGATGATCTTGTTGAAATCGCTGTCGCTCGCGCCCGTCACCGAGATGGCGCCGATCACGGGAGGACCCGTGAGCGTGGCCAGGAACGCGTTGAACTGCGACACCGCGCCAACGCCGCCCGGACGAATACGGATATCCGTTCCGGCGATCGCGCCCGTGTGAGCCGGGTTGGCCGTGTCGTCGTCGATCAGCTGGAGATTCGTGGCGATCGTGATCGCCGTGATCTCGCCCGAGCCGTTGACCGTGGTCGCGGCCGCGGAGGGGAACACCTGCTGGTTGGGGTTGCGGACACAGATCCACTCCGACACAAGGTCCGTGGTCTGATTGCCGCCGGCCACGTCCTCGATCACGATGATCGCGACCTCGAAGTTCTCCCAGTCACCCACCGCGCCGCCGCCATTCGGCGTCGCCGCGTCGAGCTGGCCCAGCGTGAGGGCCACGCCGTTGCCCGTGTTGAAGTCCGCCGCCTCGACGTCGCCGTCGGCCAGGGGGCCGAACGCGGCGTTCGAGAGCAGGTACTTCACGTACGCCGTGCCGGGGCTGGCGCCGTTCGCAGAGCCCGCGCCCACGACCGCCTCGAGCTCCGCAAGCGTCGTGATGGTCGACGCCGTGGACCAGGGCAGGAACGCGATGTACGACTCGCTCGCGTCGCCGTCGAACGCCGGGTTGCCGACGATCGCAAACTCCGCGTTGGAGTTGAAATTGATCGTCTGCAGCACCGAGCGGCTGCGCCAACGGATGCCGGTCGTCGTCGAGCCCGACTGCTCGATCGAAAGACCGTTGTTGTTCAGGTTCGCCGGCAGCGGCACGTTCGGGCCGGTCACCGAAGCGTTCACCAACTCGCGCGGATAGCGCAGAGTCAACGCGGCTTCGTTGTTCGCCGTGGGAATGGTCTGAGCCGAGGGGCCGCCATTCAGCTGCGCCAACGTTTGGCCCGCAGCGCCGGCCACGGACGCCGTCACGCCCGCCGCAAGCACCGTGGCCGCCGCGGACACTCGCCGCCACGACCAAGAATTCAGTTCAAGACGCCTCATGAGGATGGTTCCTTTCTTCTCCTGCAACCGATTCACGGGGTTGACTTCCTCGTTCTCGAGCCCCCCGCCCCCGTGCAATCCGGAGCGCCAGGAAGGCTTCACGTTTTCGTTAGTTAGCGACAGATTACTCGTTTTCGGAACACCACGCGCCCGCCAGCGGCGCCTATCCACAATCCAAAACCACGCCCGACATCGAGCGCAGCAACACGGACACTCTCTCCACCCGTCCCTTCGAATCGACCCATCTAACCAAGTGCCTACAAACTTCTCCCCATTCTCATGCCCTAAAAACCCCTGTCATCATCGGAATCGATGATTTTTCTCGCCCCTTCCGCCCCATCCGAGGGGCCTCGTCCGGCGCGGTACGCGGCGAGCAGGCGGCCGGAGACGAGGCGGACGACGTCGGCCTTGCTGCGGACACCTAGTTTTTGGTGGATGCGCATCAGATGTGTGCGGAGGGTGGGCAGGGCGACGAAGAGCCGCTCGGCGAGCGCCTCGTTGCTGCCACCCTCACAGATGGCGAAGACGACCTGTCGCTCGCGCGCGGTGAGGTGGGCGAGATCTGGCGCGAGCATGTCTCGTTCGGCGTCGTTGAGCGCGAGGTCGGCGCGTGCGGAATCCGCGTTTTTCTCGAAGAAACCCCGCGGCTTGATCTCGATGGAATGACGGCGGAGTGAAGTGCTCATCCGCGTTTCTTTCTCCCCAATCCTGGCTCGGTGTGCGGGGCCGAGCGGAGTGCAAGGTACGGCGCCACGGTTATGGGGGCAAGGAAAATGGTCCGAAAACCGCGTGAATCTCGGTTCATTTGTGGGTGAGGGTACCGGATGGGGGCGATCCGCGGCAAGGGGGCGTGTGTTCGCCGCGGGGCTGCATGGACGGGGGTTGTGCGCCGTCCGATGGAGATACGGGCCGGGGCGTTCCGGCCGGGCGAGAGAGATTGCTGCACGGCAGGGAGGCGCGGCACGTGATGCTTGATGCGATTCTGGACATGGGCGAGTCGATGAAGGCGTCGGACCTGCACCTTGTTGTGGGTCGGCCGCCGACGGCTCGGGTGCACGGGTCGATGACGGAACTGCCGCGGAGCGCGCTGACGGCGGAGGAGGTGGAGGGTGCGTTCGCGTTGATGTCGGATGCGGGGGCGCGCGAGGCGTTCGCGGCGCATCAGGACGCGGACTTCTCGTGGCAGTGCGAAGGTGGCGCGAGGTACCGGGTGAATGCCCATCGCCACCGCGAGGGGATGGGGTTGTCGATGCGTCGGGTGGCGGCGAATCCGCCGAGACTGAGCGCGTTGGGGCTGCCGCCGGCGGTTGAGAAGCTGACGCGCTTGACGCGCGGGCTGGTGCTGGTGACGGGTCACACGGGTTCGGGGAAGACGACGACGCTGGCGGGCATGGTGGAGGAGATGAACCTGCGTGATCGGAAGCACATCATCACGCTGGAGGACCCGATCGAGTTTCTGTTTGAGTCGAAGCAGTGCTTGATCGAGCAGCGGGAGCTTGGGCGGGACACGCCGAGTTTCTCGAGCGCGTTGCGGCACGTGCTGCGTCAGGACCCGGACGTGATCCTGGTGGGCGAGATGCGTGACTACGACACGGCCGCGCTCGCGATCTCGGCGGCCGAGACGGGGCACTTGGTGTTTGCGACGCTGCACACGCTGGATGCGTCGCGGACGGTGGAGCGGATCATCGACATGTTCCCGGGTGATCAGCAGAACCAGGTGCGGGCGATGCTGTCGGACACGCTGCAGGGGGTGGTGAGTCAGACGTTGATCCCGCGGATGGACGGGACGGGGATGGCGGCGGCGGTGGAGATCCTGGTGACGACGCCGGCGGTGCGGAACATTGTTCGGGAGTCGAGGACGTTCGAGATTCCGAACGTGATCGAGACGAACAAGGCGCTGGGGATGCGGACGCTGGATGCGGCGATATCGGAGTTGTATCTGGCTGGGGTGATTTCGCGGGAGGAGGCGCTGAGCCGAGCCGTGCAGGTGGAGCGGCTGGAGCGGCAGTTGGCGGCGTGAGGGGAGACGAGAAGGGCACGGGCATCGGGCAGCGCGCATGAGGGAGGGCACGGGGGCGTCGGAGGGATGGCGAGTGATGCGCGCGCGGAGAGGCGGCGCGCCGGGGGTCGACTTCGGCGCGCCGCGTGGTGGGAGCGGATGGGTTGTGGGGGTTGGTCAGGTGGAGGAGGAGGAGGGCGTCACTGGGGGTTTGGCCAGGTGGCTACGCCGTGGATGAGGGCGCGGAGGTCTCGGTCGGTGGGCGAGCCGGACGTGTCGATGTCCGTCGGCGCCGCGAGCTACGCGGGGGTGTCGTAGGCGTTGACGGCGCCGACGGTGTTCACGTCGAACGCGGTCCGACAGCC